>NZ_JOFH01000013.1 GCF_000721235.1 Streptomyces olivaceus | reverse complement strand
CGCCAGGTGCAGCGCCACCAGCGACGACGAACACGCCGTGTCCACCGCCACCGACGGACCCTCGAACCCCAGCGTGTACGACACCCGCCCGGACAGCACACTCGCCGAGACGCCGGTGCCCATCACCGCTTCCAGTTCCTCGGGCACCGGCTGGAGGCCACTGGCGTAGCTGTGGTGGGTGACTCCGGTGAACACGCCCACGTCACGGCCCCGCTGGGACAGCGGGTCCACGCCGGCGTGCTCGAACGCCTCCCAGGAGATCTCCAGCATCAGCCGCTGCTGCGGGTCCATGGCGAGCGCCTCGCGCGGCGAGATCCCGAAGAAGGCCGCGTCGAACTCACCCGCCTCGTGCAGGAAGCCGCCGGCCCGCGCGTAACTGGTGCCCGGGTGCTCCGGGTCCGGGTGGAACAGGTTGTCCAGGTCCCAGCCGCGGTCGGTGGGGAACTCGGAGACGCCCTCCCCGCCGCCGGCGACCATCTCCCACAGCTCCTCCGGCGAGCCGACGCCGCCGGGCAGCCGGCAGGCCATGCCCACGATGGCGATCGGGGCCGTGCTCGCGGCGCGGATGCTGAGGTTCTCCCGCTCCAGCCGGTCGTTCTCGATCAGGGAGGCCCGCAGGGCCTCCACCACCTCGGTGTCCGTCGTCCGTGTCATTTCCCCGCCTTGCTCATCGCCCTGGCCACCAGGTCGTCCACGTCCATGCCCGCGAGCGCCTCGGCGGCGCCGTCGGCCGGTCCCTCGACCGCGTCGTCCAGCAGGGGACGGACGGCGTCGAGCACTCCCAGGTCCCGCAGCCGGTCGAGCGGAGCCGTCGCCAGCACCCGGCGCAGCTCCGCCTCCGGCACCCCGGGCCCGTCGTCCGGTGCGGGCCCCCCTTCCGGGCACAGCACCGACCGCAGGTAGCCGGCCAGCGCCGTGGGCGTCGGGTTGTCGAAGGTCAGCGTCGCCGGCAGCCGCAGGCCGCTGCGGTTGGCGAGCCGGTTGCGCAGCTCGACCGAGGTCAGCGAGTCGAAGCCGACCTCCTTGAACGCCAGGTCCGGCCGCACCGCGGCGGCCGAGGAGTGGCCGAGCACCGCCGCCGCCTCCTGGCGCACCAGGTCGAGCAGGATCTGCTCCTGGTCCGCGGCGCCGGCCCGGGCCAGCCGCTCCGCCAGCGCGTCCGAGCCTCCCCCGGCCCGCGCGGTCCGCCGGCCCTGCCGGACGAGCCGGCGCAGCAGCGGGGGCACGGAGCCGTCGGCCGCCTCGGCCCGCAGTGCCGTGAAGTCGAGCTTCATCGGCAGCACCACGGGGTGCGGCGCGTGCAGGGTGGCGTCGAACAGTGCCGTGCCCTCCTCGGCCGACAGGCCCACGACGCCACCGCGGGCCATCCGTTCGCGGTCCGTCTCGCCGAGGTGCGCCGCCGCGCCGGCCGACACGCTCTGCGCCCACAGCCCCCAGGCCAGCGACACCGCCGGCAGGCCCTGTGCGCGCCGCCACTGGGCGAAGGCGTCCAGGAAGGCGTTGGCCGCCGCGTAGTTGCCCTGGCCGGCGTTGCCGAACACGCCGGACCCGGAGGAGAACAGCACGAAGGCGGCCAGGTCCAGGTCCTTGGTCAGCTCGTGCA
The DNA here is from genome assembly GCF_000721235.1 of Streptomyces olivaceus. Taxonomy (GTDB): domain Bacteria; phylum Actinomycetota; class Actinomycetes; order Streptomycetales; family Streptomycetaceae; genus Streptomyces; species Streptomyces olivaceus. Next base: position 184,274 of record NZ_JOFH01000013.1, on the reverse strand, counting down.
GGTGGACCGCCGCGTCGATCTTCGGCCGCAGTACGGCGGTCAGCCGCTCGGGGGTCAGCGACGTGACCACGCCGTCGTCGAGTACGACGGCCGCGTGCAGCACCGCCGTCAGCGGCGCCTTCTCCGGTATCGACGCCAGCACGGCGGCCAGTGCCGACCGGTCGGCGCTGTCGCAGGCCACGATCCGCACCCGCGCGCCCATTCCGGTCAGTTCCGCCGCCAGTTCGGCGGCGCCCTCGGCCGCCGGTCCCCGCCGTCCGGTCAGCACGAGGTTGCGCACGCCGTGCGCGCCGACCAGGTGCCGGGCCAGCATCGCGCCCAGGGTGCCGGTGCCGCCGGTGACCAGGACCGTGCCGTCGGGGTCGAGGTTCCTCGGCAGCGTGAACACGTTCTTGCCGACGTGCAGGGCCTGCGCCATGTACCGGAAGGCGGCCGGTGCCTGCCGGATGTCCCAGGTGGTCACCGGCAGCGGCGTGAGCACGCCCCGGTCGAAGAGCTCGAGGAGTTCCTCCAGCAGCCGCTGCAGGCGGGCACCGCGGGCCTCCGCGATGTCGAAGACCCGGTACGTCACGCCCGGGTACCGCGCGGCGACGTCCTCGGGGTCGCGGGCGTCGTTCTTGCCCATCTCCAGGAACTGGCCGCCGCGGGGCAGCAGTCGCAGCGAGGCGTCCACGAACTCCCCGGTGAGGGCGTCGAGGACCACGTCGAAGCCCCGGCCGTCGGTCATGTCCAGGAACTGCCGCTCGAAGTCCAGGGTGCGGGAGTTGGCCAGGCGGCCCTCCGGCACGCCGGCGGCGAGCGCCGCCGGCCACTTGGCCGGGCTCGCGGTCCCGTAGACCTCGGCGCCGAAGTGGTGGGCCAGCTGGACCGCCGCCATGCCGACGCCGCCGGCGGCGGCGTGCACCAGCACCGACTGGCCCGGGCGGAGGTCGATGAGGTCCGTGAAGGCGTAGTACGCCGTGAGGTAGACGGCGGGCACCGCGGCGGCCTGCTCGAAGGTCCAGCCGGCGGGCATCCGGGCCAGCGCGAACCGCTCGGCCACGGCGACCGGGCCGCCCGCCCCCGGGAAGACGCCCATCACCCGGTCGCCGGGGGCGAGGTCGGGCACGCCGGGTCCGACCTCGGTGACCACACCGGCGCCCTCGTGGCAGATGTCGATCTTGCCGGGGAACATCCCCAGCGCCATCAGCACGTCGCGGAAGTTCATGCCGGCGGCGCGGACCGCCACCCGCACCTGGCCCTCCTCCAGCGGGCGGGCCGCCTCCGGCGCGGGCACGAGGGCGAGCCCCTCCAGCGTGCCCGTGGTGCGGGTGTCCAGCCGCCAGGTCGGCTCACCGGCCGGCGGGAGCACCGTCCCGGCGGCGTCGGCGCGGGTCAGGCGGCGCAGGAAGCACACCCCGTCCCGCACGGCGCACTGCGGTTCGTCCGCGTCCAGGAGGGACGGCAGCACGGCGTCCGACGCCGGCGAGCCGTCGCTGTCGACCAGCACGATCCGGTCCGGGTGCTCCGACTGCGCGGCGCCGACCAGGCCCCACACCGCCGCCAGCGCCGGGTCCGGCGTCTCGCCGTCCCGGACCCGCACGGCTCCGCTCGTACGGACCACCAGGCGGCTCTCGCTCAACGCCGGGTCGGCCAGCCACTGCTGGAGCACCTCCAGGACCCGGGCGGTGAGGTCCCGGGCCGCCTCTGCCGCCGGGCCGGGCTCCGGGAGCACGTCGTGGAGCAGGACACCGCCGGTCGGCGCGGACAGGTCCGCGGCGGTCGTCACCGGCGTGGGCCGGGCCGCCGCGGGGGCGGTCGGGGCGGGGGTGGGCGGGGCGTACTCCTCCCAGTCGATCAGGAACACCTGGTCACCGGTCGGGCTGTCGGCGAACCGGGCGGGTTCGACCGCCCGGGACACCAGGGACGACACCGACGCCACCGGTGCCCCGGAGCCGTCCGCCACCTGCACGCGGACCGAGTCGTCGCCGGTGGGGCTGAGGCGCACCCGCAGCGCCGACGCGCCCTGCGCGTGCAGCGACACACCCCGGTACGCGAACGGCAGCGCCAGCTCCGGCTCGTCGCCGGCGGCGAACAGGCCGGCGTGCAGGGCCGCGTCCAGCAACGCCGGGTGCAGCCCGAACCGCGCGGCGTCGGCCTGCTGCTCCTCGGGCAGCTCGACCTCGGCCCAGATGTCGTCACCGGCCAGCCAGGCGGCGCGCAGGCCGCGGAACGCCGGGCCGTAGCCGAATCCGGCGGCGGCCAACCGGTCGTAGAAACCGGCCAGGCGGTCCTCGTCGACCGGGGTCGCCCCGGCCGGCGGCCAGTGTGCGAACGAGAAGTCGGCGGCGGGCGGGGAAGCGGTCAGGGTGCCGTGCACGTGCCGGGTCCACGGCGCGCCGGGGCCGGCGTCCTCGGCACGGGCGTGAAGACTCACCGGGCGGGCCCCGGAGCCGTCCGCCTCCCCGACACCGATCCGGACCTGCACCGCGCCGGTCGGCGGCAGCCTCAGCGGGGCCTCCACGACCAGTTCCTCGACGGCGCCGCACCCCACCTCGTCGCCGGCGCGCACCACCAGCTCCAGGAACGCCGCGCCCGGCAGCAGCACCGTGCCCGCCGCGGCGTGATCCGCCAGCCACGGCTGCGACCGCAGCGACAGCCGCGACGTCACCAGCACACCGCCGGACTCCGGCACCTCGGCCACCGCGCCGAGGAGCGGGTGTTCGGCACCGCCGAGTCCGAGGCGGCCGACGTCTCCGGTCGCCTCGCCGCCGGCCAGCCAGTAGCGCTGCTGCTGGAACGGGTAGGTCGGCAGCTCGACGTGGGCCCTGCGGCCGGCGTCGAACAGCACGGACCAGTCGACCGGCAGGCCGCGCACGAAGCCCTCGGCCATGGAGGTGAGGAACCGCCGGGGGCCGCCGTCGTCGCGGCGCAGCGAACCGACGGCGGCGACGTCCGCGCCGACCGCCTCCGCGGTCTCCTGCACCGGCACCGTGAGCACCGGGTGCGCGCTGAGCTCCACGAAGAAGGCGTAGCCGTCGGCGAGCAGGGCGCGCACGGCCGCTTCCAGGTCGACCGGCTCGCGGGCGTTGCGGTACCAGTACTCCGCGTCCATGCCGGTGGTGTCGATCACCGTGCCGGTGACCGAGGAGTAGAACGGCACCCGCGCCGCCCTCGGGGTCACCTCGTCGAACATCGCCAGCAGCCGGTCGCGCAGCGGTTCGATCTGCGCGCAGTGCGACGCCACCGACGAGCCGACGATCCGGGTGCGGATGCCGTCGGCCTCGCAGCCGGCCACGAGTTCGTGCAGCGCCTCGGTCTCGCCGACCACGGTGACCGCGCGGGGCGAGTTGCGGCCGGCGACCGACAGCCGGTCGGCCCACTGCGCCAGGCGATCCTCGACGTCGTCGGCGGACGTGCCGATCCACGCCATCGCACCCTTGCCCAGCAGTTCCTCGGCCAGCAGCGCGCTGCGGGCCACGATGACGCGGGCGCCGTCGGACAGCGACAGCGCGCCGGAGACCACGGCGGCGGCGATCTCGCCCTGGCTGTGCCCGACCACCGCGGCCGGCCGGACGCCGACGTGCTGCCACAGAGCGGCCAGCGACACGTGCACGGCGAACAGCGACGGCTGTACGACCTCGATGAGGTTCGGGTCGGGGGCGGCCGGGTCCTGGCGGATCACGTCGATCACGGACCAGTCCACGTAGTCGCCGAGTGCCGCGTCGCACTCCGCCATGGCGGCGGCGAACACCGGCGAGGACGCGAGGAGTTCGGCGCCCATGCCCAGCCACTGCGAGCCCTGCCCGGGGAAGACGAACGCCACGTCGCCGGTGAGCAGCGGCCCGTCGCCCCGGACCACACCGGCGGCGGCCCGGTCACCGGCCAGCGCGACGAGCCCGTCCACGGCGGACGCGGCCGGCCCGTCCACAGCGGTCCCGGTCAGCGCGGATGCGCCCACCCCCTCCGCGCCGGACACGGCGGGCCCGGCAGCGGCACTGGCACCGCGACCGGCACCGGGGGTGTCCTCGGCGCCCTCGCCCGCCCCGGGCGTGCCCGGCCCGCCCCCGGCGAGCACCACCGCCCGGTCCGGCAGCACCGCGACGTTGTGGATCAGGGCCCGCGCGACGTCGCCGACCGGCTGCTCGGGTCCGTCGGTCAGCCAGGCGGCCAGTTGGGCGGCGCGGGCGGTACGGCCGGCCGTACCGCGGCCGGTCACCACCAGGGGCACGATGCCGCCGCCCACGGCCTCCGGGTCGAGGGCGTCCGCGTCCCCGGCGGGGTCGGGAGCGGGCGGCGCCTGCTCGATGATCACGTGCGCGTTGGTGCCGCTGACCCCGAAGCCCGACACCGCCCCGCGACGCGGCCCGGCCCCCTCGGGCCAGTCCCGGCCCGAGGTGAGCAGTTCCACCGCGCCGGCCGACCAGTCGACCTGCCCGGTCGGTTCGGCGACGTTCAGCGTCGGCGGCAGCTGCGCGTGCCGTATCGCCTGCACCGTCTTGATCACGCCCGCCACCCCGGCGGCGGCCTGCGTGTGGCCGATGTTGGACTTCAGCGAACCCAGCCACAGCGGGCGGTCCGCCGGCCGGCCCTGGCCGTAGGTGGCCAGCAGGGCCTGCGCCTCGATGGGGTCGCCCAACGCGGTGCCGGTGCCGTGCGCCTCCACCACGTCCACGTCGGACGGCGCGAGCCCGGCCGCCTCCAGCGCCTTCAGGATCACCCGCTGCTGCGACGAACCGCTCGGCGCGGTCAGCCCGTTGGACGCGCCGTCCTGGTTGACCGCCGAGCCGCGCACCACCGCCAGCACCGGATGCCCCAGCCGCTCGGCCTCGGACAGCCGTTCCAGCAGCAGTACGCCGGCCCCCTCGGCCAGACCGGTGCCGTCGGCGTCGCTGGAGAACGACTTGCACCGCCCGTCCTCGGCCATGCCGCGCTGCCGGGAGACTCCCACGAACGCCCAGGACGTGGACATCACGGTCACGCCGCCCGCCAGCGCCATCGAGCACTCGCCGTCGCGCAGCGCCTGCGCCGCCAGGTGCAGCGTCACCAGCGACGACGAGCAGGCGGTGTCGACCGTGACCGCCGGGCCCTCCAGGCCCAGCACGTACGACACGCGCCCGGAGAGCACACTGCCGGCGCCGCCGGTCACCAGGTGCCCTTCGACCCCCTCGGGCACGGTGTCCAGCCGCGTCGCGTAGTCCTGGTTGAGGGCACCGCAGTAGACGCCGACGTCCGTGCCGCGCAGCGTCGTCGGGTCGATACCGGCCCGTTCGAACGCCTCCCAGGAGACCTCCAGCATCAGCCGCTGCTGCGGGTCCATCGCGAGTGCCTCACGCGGCGAGATCCCGAAGAAGCCGGGGTCGAACCGGTCGGCGTCGTGGAGGAAGCCGCCGGCCCGCACGTAGCTGGTGCCGGGGTGGTCCGGGTCGGGATGGAAGAGGGAGTCCAGGTCCCAGCCGCGGTTGTCCGGGAACGCCGTGACGGCGTCCCGGCCGCCGGCGACCAGGTCCCACAGGTCCTCCGGCGAGGCGACGCCGCCGGGCAGCCGGCAGGACATGCCCACGACGGCGATCGGCTCGGACCGCTCCGCCGTCGCCCGCGCCAGCCGCTCCCTGGTCCGGTGCAGGTCGGCGGTCACCCGCTTGAGGTACTTGACCAGCCGCTCGTCACCGCCGGCCGTGTTCTGACTGTCCACTGCTCCGGTCACTCTCCCTCGGGGTCTTCCGGGCCGAACTCGTCGTCGATGAAGGCCAGGACGTCGGCAGCGGACGCCGACTCCAGGCGGGCGGCCACGTCGCCCGCCGGTGCGGGCGCGGCGGTCTCGACCCGGGCCAGCAGCGCCCGCAGCCGCGTCCCGAGACCGGTGGGCGGGCCGTCCGGTCCGGCGTCGGCCACCGCCGACTCCAGCCGGGCCAGCTCGGCCAGCACCCGGTCGTCGTCGTGGCCGCCGCCGAGCCGACCGCTGAGGTGTTCGACCAGTTCCGACGGTGTCGGGTGGTCGAAGGCGAAGGAGGCGGGCAGGCGCAGTCCGGTGCGCGCGGCCAGCCGGTCCCGCAGCTCCACCGCGGACAGCGAGTCGAAGCCGATGTCGGTGAACACCTGGTCCGGCGCGATCGCGGCGGGCGAGGTGTGGCCCAGCACCGCCGCGGCCTCCCTGCGCACCACGTCGAGGAGCAGCTTGGACCGGTCGGCGCCGGTGGCGGCGGCCAGCCGGTCGGCCAGGCGGTCGGCGGGGCCGTCGGCGCGCACGGGTTCCGTCCGGTCCCGCGGCGGGGGCACCAGGTCGCGCAGCAGGCCGGGCACGGTGCCGGCGGACGCCTGGGCCCGCAGCACCGCGAGGTCCACCTTCATCGGCACCAGCACCGGTTCGGCGGCGCCCAGGGCGGCGTCGAAGAGCGCCATGCCCTCGGGTGCGGTCAGGGCTGCCGCGCCGCCGCGGGCCAGCCTGGCCCGGTCGGTGTCGTCGAGCGCGGCCGTCATGCCGCCGCGCTGCGCCCACATGCCCCAGGCGAGGGCCACGGTCGGCCGGCCGGCGGCGTGCTGCCGGCGCGCGAACGCGTCCAGGTAGGAGTTGGCCGCCGCGTAGTTGGCCTGGCCGGGGCTGCCGAACAGCCCGGCGGCGGAGGAGAACAGGACCAGCTTCGCGTCCGCGGGCAGGAGTTCGCGCAGGACGACGGCGGCGTCGGCCTTCGGCCGCAGTACGGTGTCGAGCCGCTCGGGTGTCATCGCCGTCACCACGCCGTCGTCCAGGACACCGGCGGTGTGCACGACCAGGGCCGGCGGCGGCTCGATCGTGGCCAGCAGCCGTGCGGTCGCCTCGCGGTCCGCCACGTCGCACGCGACCGTGCGGGCCGTGGCCCCCAGAGCGGTCAGTTCGGCGACGAGGTCGGCGGCTCCGCCCCGGCGGCCGGCCAGCACCACGTTCCGTACGCCGTGTGCGGTGACGAGGTGGCGCGCCACGGTGCCGCCGAGCGATCCGGCGCCGGTGATCAGCACCGTCCCGGCCGGGTCCGCCGCGAACGGACTCGCGGGCTCGGCGCGGACCAGACGGCGCCGGTGCACGCGCCCGGACCTGACCGCCAGCTGCGCCTCGTCCGTGTCCGGCAGGGACGGCAGGGACGGCAGGGACGGCGCGTCGAGGGAGCCGTCGGAGTCGACCAGCACGATGCGGCCCGGGTTCTCGGCCTGCGCGGAGCCGACCAGCCCCCACACCGCCGCCCCGGCCGGGTCGGGGGCGTCGGCCGGGTCGACGGCGACCGCGCCGCGCGTCGTCACGACCAGGCGGGCCGAGTCGGCCGGCGGCAGCTCCAGCCACGCGGTGAGTACGGCCAGGACCCGGGCGGTCAGCTCCCGGACGTCGCCGGTCCCGGGCACCGCAAGCGCGGCCACCTCGTCGCCGTTCAGCCGCCGCACGTCGGCGGCGGTCGCCACCGGGACGGCGGTGACCGGCGCGGCGGGCGCGGCCTCCAGGACGGGCCAGGTCTCGCGGAACAGGGCGTCCCGCACCCGGGCGGCACCGACCTGGCCGGCGGCCGGCCGCGACAGCAGCGAACCGACCGACGCCACCGGCCTGCCGTCGCCGTCGGCGAGGTCGAGCCGCAGTACGTCGGGGCCGCCGGCCGTGACCCGGACGCGGAGCGCCGTCGCCCCCCGCGCGTACAGGGCGACGTCGCGCCAGGCGAACGGCAGCGTCGTCCGGCGGGACGCCAGCCCGGCGCGGTCGAGGAAGGCCGCGGCGTGCAGGGCCGTGTCGAGCAGGGCGGGGTGGAGCCCGAACGAAGCCGCACGGTCGTGGTGGTCGGCCGGCAGCGACAGCTCCGCGTACACCGCGTCGTCCAGGGTCCACACGGCGCGGACGCCCTGGAACACCGGCCCGTAGCGGTAGCCGGCGCTGCCGAGGTCGTCGTACAGGCTGTCCAGGTCGGCGGGGTCGGCGGCGACCGCGCCGTCCGGCGGCCACGCTGCGAACGAGAGGTCCGGGGCCTGCGGCCGCTGCCGTACGGTGCCGTGCGCGTGCCGGGTCCAGGGCGCGCCGTCGGTGTCCGGCCTGGTGTGCACGCCGACCGCCCGGCGGCCGTCGTCCCCGGCCTCGCCCACGCTCACGCGCAGCTCCAGCGCCCCGTCGGCGGGCAGCACGACCGGGGCCTCGATCACCAGCTCCTCGACCGCGCCGCAGCCGAGTTCGTCGCCGGCCCTTAGCGCGAGGTCGACCATGGCGGCGCCGGGCAGCAGGACTTCGCCGCCGACGACGTGGTCGGCCAGCCACGGCTGCGACCGCGCCGAGAACCGGGAGGCGAACACGGCGCCGCCGGTGCCGGGCAGGTCGACGAAGGTGCCGAGCAGCGGATGGCCGGTGGCCGAGGGGCCGCCGTGGTCGCCGTGGTCGCCGGACAGCCAGTAGTTCTCGTGCTGGAAGGCGTAGGTCGGCAGGTCGGCGTGGGCCGGGCCGTCCCCGAGCAGCACCCGCCAGTCGACGGCGAGGCCGCGCACGTGCCCCGCGGCGACCGCCCGGAGGACGTCGCCGTCGCGGTGCAGGCTCGGCACGAACGCGATCCGCTCGTCCGGCGAGCAGTCCCGGCCCAGTGCCGACAGGGTGCCGTCCGGGCCCAGTTCGAGCACCGTCCGCACCTCGCGGCCGGCCAGGGCCCCGACGGCGTCGGCGTACCGGACGGTGTCCCGCGCCTGCCGCACCCAGTACTCGGCGCCGGCCTCCTCCAGGACCGTGCCGGTCACCGTCGACACGAACGGCAGGCGCGGCGGCGCGAACTCCAGCGCCGACACGGCGTCCCGGAACTCGGCCAGCATCGGTTCCATCCGCGCGGAGTGGAAGGCGTGCGACACGGTGAGCCGCTTCGTCTTGTGGCCCGCGGCCGCCAGTTCGTCGGCGACCCGCGACACCGCGCGCTCGTCGCCGGAGACCACCACCGACGACGGCCCGTTGACCGCGGCCACGTCCGCGCCGGGCACCAGCGCCGCCCGCACCACCGGTTCCGGCGCGCGCACCGACACCATCAGGCCGCCCGGGGGCAGCGCCTCCATCAACCGGCCGCGGGCCGCGACCAGCGTGATCGCGTCGGCGAGGGACAGCACGCCGGCCGCGTGCGCCGCGGCCACCTCCCCGACCGAGTGGCCGGCGACCACGTCGGGCCGTACGCCGAACGACTCCCACAGCCGCAGCAGGCCGACCCCCAGCGCGAACAGCGACGCCTGGGCGAACACGGTCCGCCCGATCAGCTCGCCCGCGTCGCCGAACACGACGTCCCGGACGTCCGTGCCGAGCCGCCGGTCCAGTTCCCCGCAGATCTCGTCGAACGCCTGCCGGAACACCGGGTACCGCTCGTACAGGTCCCGGCCCATGCCGGCCCGCTGCGCTCCCTGGCCGGGGAAGACCATGGCCAGCCGGCCGCGGGCGGTCTCGCCGGTCACGACGGCCGGATGGCCGGCGCCCCCCGCCAGGGCGTCCAGCGCGGACAGCGCGTCGTCGCGCCCCCGGGCCAGTACGACCGCGCGCTGCGGCAGCGCCGCCCGGCCGAGCGCCAGGGTCCGGGCCACCTCACCGGTCGGCGCCGCCGAGTCCCGCAGCCGGGCGGAGAGCCGGCCGGCCTGGGCCCGCAGCGCCCGGCTCCCGTGTCCCGAGAGGACAAGGACGGTGCGGTCCGGCTCGGCCTGCGGTTCCGCGGCGCCGGTCGCCGGGGCCTGTTCCAGGATCACGTGCGCGTTGGTGCCGCTCACGCCGAAGCCGGAGACCGCCGCCCGGCGCGGCTGCCCGGTCGAGGGCCACGGCTGCGGGCGGACGGCCAGTTCCACCGCGCCCGCGCTCCAGTCGACGTGCGGCGTCGGCTCGTCGGCGTGGAGGGTGCGCGGCACGACGCCGTGCCGCATGGCCAGCACCGTCTTGATGACCCCGGCCACGCCCGCGGCGCCCTGGGTGTGGCCGATGTTGGACTTCAGCGAGCCGAGGAGCAGCGGACGGGTGCGGCCCTGTCCGTAGGTGGCCAGCAGTGCCTGTGCCTCGATGGGGTCGCCGAGTGCCGTCCCGGTGCCGTGCGCCTCGACCACGTCGACGTCCGCCGGGGCGAGGACCGCGTCGTCCAGCGCCCGGCGGATCACCCGCTGCTGCGACGGACCGCTCGGCGCGGTCAGCCCGTTGGACGCGCCGTCCTGGTTCACGGCCGTGCCCCGCACCACCGCGAGCACGTCGTGCCCCGCCCGCCGAGCGTCGGACAGCCGCTCCACCACCAGTACGCCGACGCCCTCGGCGAAGATCGTGCCGTCCGCGCCGGCCGCGAACGCCTTGCAGCGGGCGTCGGCGGCCAGTCCCCGCTGCCGGGCGAAGCCCACGAACGCCCTCGGGGTGGCCATCACGGTCACCCCGCCGGCCAGCGCCATGGCGCAGTCGCCGTCCCGCAGGGCCCGCACGGCCAGGTGCAGCGCCACCAGGGACGACGAGCACGCCGTGTCGATCGTGACGGCCGGGCCCTCCAGGCCCAGCGTGTAGGCGATCCGGCCGGACAGCACGCTGCCCGCGTCGGCGGTCATCATGAAACCCTGCAGGGAGTCCGGCACCTCGGGCAGGTCGGTGCCGTAGTCGTGCCCGCAGTACCCGCTGAACACTCCGACGTCCGCGCCGGCGAGCGACCGCGGGTCGATTCCGGCCCGTTCCAGGGCTTCCCAGGACGCTTCCAGCATCAGCCGCTGCTGCGGGTCCATGGCCAACGCCTCACGCGGTGAGATGCCGAACAGTCCCGCGTCGAACCGGCCGGCGTCGTGCAGGAAGCCGCCCTCCCGTACGTAGCTGGTGCCGGGGCGGTCCGGGTCGGCGTCGAACAGCGCGTCGAGGTCCCAGCCGCGGTCGGTGGGGAATCCGCTGATGCCGTCGCGGCCGGCCGTCACGAGGTCCCACAGGTCCTCGGGCGAGGCGACACCTCCCGGCAGCCGGCACGCCATGCCCACGATCGCGATCGGCTCGGTGCGTTCGGCCTCCAGGTCCCGGACGCGCTTCTGCAGCCGCCGGGCGTCGGCCACCACCCGCTTCAGGTAGTCACGGAGCTTGTCGTCGGCCATGGCCGGTGGTCCCTCTCCTCGGTCGGCGCGGCTCATGCGGTGCCGAACTCCTGGTCGATGAGGTCGAAGATCTCGTCGTCGCCGGCGGTCTCCAGGTCGACGCCGGTCTCCTCGCCCGCCGGTGCCGCACCGGTCGCCTCCCAGCGCCGCACGATCGCCTGCATCCGGGCCAGCACACGGGCGTGCGCCTCCGCGTCGGCGGTGTCCACCGCCGCAGTCAGGCGGTCCAGCTCGGCCAGCAGGGTCTCCGTGCCGTCCGCCCCGGCGCCCAGCTCGCCGAGCAGGAAGCGGGTGATCGCGGCCGGGGTGGGGTGGTCGAACACCAGGGTGGCGGGCAGCCGTACGCCGGTCCGCCCGGTCAGCCGGTTGCGCAGCTCCACGGCGGTCAGCGAGTCGAACCCGATGTCGCGGAACGGCCGGTCCGGCTCGACCAGGTCGGGCGAGCCGTGGCCGAGGATCGCCGCCGCCTCCTGCCGTACCAGGCCGAGTACGAGGTGTTCCCGCTCGGCCGGGCCGGACCGGGCCAGCAGGGCGGCCAGCTCGTCCACGTCCGCGGCGGCGCTCCGGGCGGCCCGCCGCCCCGGCCGGACCAGCGTGTGCAGCAGGGCGGGCAGCGCGCCGGAGGCCGCCTGCGTGCGCAGCGCCCCGAAGTCCATCGCCGCCGGCACCAGTACGGCGTCGGGTTCGGCCAGCGCGGCGTCGAGGAGTTCCAGTCCCTCGGCCGCCGTCAGGCCGGTCATGCCGCCGCGGGCCATGCGTTTCTGGTCCACGTCGTCCAGGTGGGCGCTCATCTCCGTGACCTGCGACCACAGGCCCCAGGCCAGCGACGTGGCCGGAAGGCCGGCGGCCCGCCGCTGCTGGGCCAGGGCGTCCAGGGCCGCGTTGGCGGCGGCGTAGTTGCCCTGACCCGGCGCGTCGAAGGTGCCGGCCGCCGAGGAGAACAGGACGAACCGCGCGAGGCCCATGTCCCGGGTGAGGTCGTGCAGGTTGCGCGCGGCGTCGATCTTCGGCCGCAGCACGGCGGCCAGCCGCTCGGAGGTGAGCGCGGTGAGTACGCCGTCGTCGAGGAGCCCCGCGGCGTGCACGACCCCGGTCAGCGGGGCGTCGGCGGGAAGCGACGCCAGCAGGCCGGCCAGCGCCGTGCGGTCGGCGGCGTCGCAGGCCACCACGCGCGCGGTCGCGCCGAGGGCGGCCAGTTCGGCGGTCAGCTCCGCGGCCCCCTCGGCCGCCGGGCCGCGCCGGCCGGCGAGTACCAGGTTGCGCACCCCGTGCTCGGTGACCAGCCGTCGGGCCACCTGCCGCCCCAGCGATCCGGTGCCGCCGACGACCAGTGTCGTGCCGTCGGGGTCGGGGTCGCGCGGCAGCGTGAACACGTTCTTGCCGATGTGCCGGCCCTGGCTCATGTGGCGGAACGCCGCCGGGGCGAGCCTGGCGTCCCACACGGTCAGCGGCAGCGGGGTCAGTACCCCCTGCTCGAACAGGGCGACCAGTTCGCCGAGCATCTCGCCGATGCGGTCGTTGCCCGCCTCGAACAGCGAGAACGCCGAGTAGTCCACGCCCGGGACGGAGGCCGGGTCCCGCAGGTCGGACTTGCCCATCTCCAGGAACCGGCCGCCCTCACCGAGCAGCCGCAGCGAGGCGTCCACGAAGTCGCCGGCCAGCGAGTTCAGCACCACGTCCACGCCCCGGCCGCCGCTGGCGTCGCGGACGCGTTCCTCGAAGTCCAGGCTGCGGGAGCCGGCGATCCGGCCCGGGTCGACCCCGCACGCGGCCACGGCCGCCCACTTGCCCGGGCTCGCCGTCGCGTAGACCTCCACGCCCCAGTGCCGGGCCAGCTGCACGGCCGCCATGCCGACGCCGCCGGCCGCGGCATGCACCAGCAGCGACTCGCCCGCGGCGACCTCACCGAGGTCGCGCAGCGCGTAGTAGGCGGTGAGGAACGCCATCGGCACCGAGGCCGCCTGCTCGAAGGTCCACTCCCGCGGCATCCGGGCCACCGTGCGGTGATCGGCCACGGCCAGCGGTCCGACGGCGTCCGGGAACAGCCCCATCACCCGGTCGCCGACGGCCAGTCCGGCGACGTCCGGCGCCACCTCGACCACGATGCCGGAGCCCTCGTTGCCCAGGCCCGCCTCGTCCCGGACCCCCAGGGCCACCAGGACGTCCAGGAAGTTCAGTCCGGCCGCCCGCACCTCGACCCGTACCTGTCCGGGGTCCAGCGGCGCCGTCGCCGCCGGGGCCTCGACGGCCGCCAGGTGTTCGAGGGACCCGTCGCCGCCGGGCCGCAGCCGCCACGGCGCCGGCCCGTCCGGGACGCGCAGCCGTTCGGGACCGGCGGCCCGCACCAGCCGTCGCGCGTACGCCTGCCCGTCCCGCAGGGCCAGTTGCGGTTCGTCGGTGCCGGCGGTCGCCGCGAGAGCGGTGGCCGAGGCAGGTGTCCCGTCGCTGTCGACGATCACGACCCGGCCGGGGTTCTCGGCCTGCGCGGAGCGCAGCAGCCCGTACGCGGCGGCGGTGGCCACGCTGGTCAGCTCGCGTTCGTGGTGCACCGCGACACCGCCCTCGCCGAGTACGAGGAGGCGGCTGTCGTCGAGCAGCGGCTCCGCCAGCCAGGCCTGGAGCAGGCCGAGGACGCGGGTGGTCAGCGCCGTCACGTCGTCGCCGGGTCCGTCGCCGGGTCCGTCGCCGGGTCGGTCGCCGGGGAGTTGGAGCAGCAGCAGTTCCGGCAGTCCGAAGTCGGCGGTCTCGGCCAGTTCCCGGATGTCGTCGGCGCCGTGCACCGGCACGGGGTCGAACGCGGCGTCGGCCACCGCGTCGGGCGCCCCGGCGGCGACGGGCTCCCACCCGACCCGGAACATGCGCTCCCGCACCGGCTGCGCTTCGGGCGCCGCCTGCTCGACGGCGCGCGACACCACGGCCCCGACGGTGGCCACCGGCGCGCCGGTGGCGTCGGCCAGGCGCAGGGTCGCCGCGTCGGTGCCGGCGTCGGCCGGGGCGATGTGCACCCGCAGTGCCGCGGCCCCGCCCGCGTGCAGGGCGACGTCCCGGTACGCGAACGGCAGCGCCAGGCGGGCGTCGGCGCCGGGCCCGAAGGCGATCGCGTGCATGGCCGCGTCCAGCAGCGCGGGGTGCAGTCCGAAGGCCGCCGCGTCCCCGCGGACCGCCTCGGGCAGTTCGACCTCCGCGAACACGTCGGCACCGGCCGTCCACACCGCCTTCAGGCCCCGGAAGGCGGGCCCGTAGCCGTAGCCGAGCGCCGCGAGTTCCTCGTAGGCGCCCGTGACGCGGTCGCCGTCGACCGGGACCGCCCCGGCGGGCGGCCATTGTTGGAAGCCGGTCCCCGGCCGGGGTGCCGTCGCGGCCAGCGTGCCGCCGGCGTGCCGGGTCCAGGCGGCGCCGGGTCCGCCGTCCTCGGGCCGCGCGTGCACGGTCACCGGCCGGCGGCCGTCGGCCTCGGGTGCGCCGACCGCGATCTGCAGCCGCACCGCGTCCCGGGCGCCGAGGACGAGTGGCGCCTCCAGCACCAGCTCCTCGACGACTCCGCAGCCCACCTCGTCACCGGCGCGCACCACCAGCTCCACGAAGGCCGCGCCGGGCAGCAGCACGGTCCCGGCCGCCGCGTGGTCCGCCAGCCACGGATGCGTCCGCAGCGACAGCCGCGACGTCAGCACCACACCGCCGGACTCGGGCAGTTCGGCGACCGCGCCCAGCAACGGGTGCCCGGCGCCGCCGAGTCCGAGGCCGCCCGCGTCCACCGCGCCGCCGGCCGGTTCCAGCCAGAGGTGCTGACGGTGGAAGGCGTACGTGGGCAGCTCGACGCGCCGGCCGCCGCCGAGCACCGCCGCCCAGTCCACCGGCAGACCGCGTACGAAGCCCTCGGCGAACGAGGTCAGCAGCCGCCGGGCGCCTCCCTCCTGGCGGCGCAGCGAGCCGACCGCGACGGCTTCCGCGCCGAAGTCCTCGGACGTGGCCTGCGTCGCCACGGTGAGCACCGGGTGCGCGCTGCACTCGACGAAGTGCTGGTGCCCGTCCGCCAGCAGGGCCCGGACGGTGCGGTCGAACTCGACCGGGAAGCGGGCGTTGCGGAACCAGTACTCGCCGGTCAGCGACTCGGTGTCGACCTCGGCGGCGTCGACCGTCGAGTAGAAGGGGACACGCGCCGGCTTGGGGGCGATGCCGGCCAGCATCTCCACGATGCGGTCGTGCAGCGGGTCGACCTGCGCGCAGTGCGAGGCCACCGTGGAGCCGACGACCTGCGCGCGGATCCCGTCGGCCTTGCACCGCGCGACGAACTCCGTCAGGGCCTCCGTGTCGCCGACGACGGTCGAGGCGGCGGGGCTGTTCCGGCCGCCCAGCGCCAGCCGCCCGTCGTGGGCGGCGATCCGCCGCTCCACCTCCTCGGACCCCAGGGCCACCGAGACGACCGCGCCCCTGCCGACGAGTTCCGCGGCGAACAGCGCGCTGCGCAGCACGACGGTCCGCGCCGCGTCCTCCAGGCTCAGCGCCCCGGCCACGAACGCGGCGGCGACCTCGCCCTGGCTGTGCCCGACGACGGCCGCCGGTTCGACACCGGCCGCCTGCCACACGGCGGCCAGTGAGACGTTGACGGCGAACAGCACCGGTTGCAGGATCTCGATCCGCTCCGGTGACGGGGCGCCCGCGGCACCGGTCACCACGTCCAGCACCGACCAGTCGACCAGTTCGCCGACGGCGCGGTCGCACTCGGCCATCCGGTCGGCGAACACCGGTGATTCGTCCAGGAGTCGGGCTGCCATGCCGGGCCACTGGGAGCCCTGCCCCGGGAACACGAACACCACCTGCGGATCGGCGTCGGGGGCGCTGCCGGGCACGAGGGACGGCGAGGGAGTGCCCTCGGCCAACGCGGTCAGTGCGGCCAGAGCCTCGTCCCGGTCGTCGGCCAGCACCACCGCCCGCCGGTCGTGCACGGCGCGGGTGGTCGCCAGCGACCAGGCGACGTCGCCGAGTTCGACGCCACCGGGTTCGAGGCCACCGGGGCCGAGGTCACCGGGGCAGACGTCCGACGCGCCGTCCGGACGCGGGTCCGGGTGCGGGTCGAGGTGCGTGTCGAGGTGCGCGTGCAGGCGGCGGGCCTGGGCGCGCAGCGCGGACTCCCCGCGGCCCGACACCAGCAGCGGGGCCGGCGCGGTGGCGAACACCGGCCGGTTGTCCGCCGGTTCGGGACCGGCCGGACCGGGCGAGACCGGTTCCGCGACGGCGGGTCCGGGAGCGGCGGGTTCCAGGGCGGCCGGTTCGGGAGCGGCGGGTTCCGGGGCGGCCGGTTCGGGCGCCTGCTCGACGATCACGTGGGCGTTGGTGCCGCTGATGCCGAACCCGGAGATCCCGGCCCGGCGCGGCCTCCCGGTCGCCGGCCACGGCTGCTGCTCGGTCAGCAGCTCCACGTCGCCGGCCGTCCAGTCCACCTGCGGGGTCGGCTCGTCCACGTGCAGGGTCCGGGGCAGCACCCCGTGCCGCATCGCCAGCACCATCTTGATCACGCCGGCCGCGCCCGCCGCCGCCTGGGTGTGGCCGATGTTCGACTTGAGGGAGCCCAGCCACAGCGGCCGTTCCCGGTCCTGGCCGTAGGTGGTCAGAATCGCCTGTGCCTCGATCGGGTCGCCGAGCGCGGTGCCGGTGCCGTGCGCCTCGACGGCGTCCACCTCGGACGGTTTCAGACCGGCGCCCGCCAGCGCGCGCCGGATGACCCGCTGCTGCGACGGGCCGTTGGGCGCGGTCAGGCCGTTGGAGGCGCCGTCCTGGTTCACCGCGGAGCCGCGTACCACCGCCAGGACGTCGTGTCCCAGCCGCTGGGCGTCGGAGAGGCGTTCCACCAGCAGGACGCAGGCGCCCTCGGCGAACCCGGTGCCGTCCGCCGCCGCGGCGAACGCCTTGCACCTGCCGTCCGGGGCGAGCCCGCGCTGCCGGGAGAAGCCCACGAACGCGTCGGAGGCGGCCATCACCGTGACGCCGCCGGCCAGCGCCATCGAGCACTCGCCGGAGCGCAGCGCCTGTACGGCCAGGTGCAGGGTCACCAGCGACGACGAGCAGGCGGTGTCCAGGGTGACCGCCGGTCCCTCGAAGCCGAAGACGTAGGAGACGCGGCCGGACAGCACGCTGCCCGCCCCGCCGGTGAGCACGAACCCCTCAAGGCCCTCGGGCACCGCCGAGAGGTCCGCGCCGTAGTCGTGGAACGCGATCCCGGAGAACACCCCGACGTCCTTGCCGCGCAGCGCCGTCGGGTCGACGCCGGCCCGTTCGAAGACCTCCCACGAGATCTCCAGCATCAGCCGCTGCTGCGGGTCCATGGCCAGCGCCTCGCGCGGCGAGATCCCGAAGAAGCCCGGGTCGAACTCGCCGGCCCCGTGCAGGAAGCCGCCCTCGTCGGCATAGCTGGTGCCGGGATGGTCGGGGTCGGGGTGGAACAGGTTGTCCAGGTCCCAGCCCCGGTTGTCCGGGAAGCCGGTGATGCCCTCGCCGCCGCTCGACACCAGCCGCCACAGGTCCTCCGGCGACTCGACACCGCCGGGCAGCCGGCAGGCCATGCCCACGATCGCGACGGGCTCGGCCGCGGCGGCCCGCAGGCTGTCGTACCGGTGCGTGAGCCGCGCGTTCTCCTTCAGCGAGGCCCGCAGGGCGTCGACGAGCTGTGCGTTCTCGGTGGTGCTCATGGCTGCGTGCCCTCCAGCGCTTGTTGCAGCAGGTCCGCGACGTCCATCCGGTCGATCTGCTCGATCTTGTCCGTCACCTTGTCCACCACCGCCCGGGCGGGGGCCGGTGCGCCGTCGGTGCGGGCCAGGTCCAGCAGGACGTCCAGCACACCGGCCTCGCGCAGCCGGCTCGCCGGTACGGTGGCCAGCGCCCGGCGCAGCTCGGCCTCGTCGACCTCGGCCTCCGGCGGCCCGGCCAGTTCGGTGCGCAGGTGCTCGACCAGCGCGGCCGGTGTCGGGTGGTCGAAGACGAGGGTGGCGGGCAGGCTGATGCCCAGTGCCGCGCCGAGCGCGTTGCGCAGGCTCACCGCGGCCAGCGAGTCGAACCCCATCTCCTGGAACGCCCGGCGCGGGCCGATCGCCCCGGCGCCCTGGTGTCCGAGCGCCGTCGCGGTGGTCTCGCGCACCAGTCGGGTGAGCGCCCGGTCCCGTTCCGCCTCGGGCAGATCGGCCAGGCGCCGGGCGGCGCCCTCGTCCGGTTCCGGCCGCGCGGCCTCGATCGCCGCCCGCACGCCGGGGATGTCGCCGATCAGCGGGCTCGGCCGCAGTGAGGCGAACGCGGGGGCGAACGCGGGCCAGTCGATCCGCGCCATCGCCACCACCGGGTCGCCGCCGGTGACGTGGGCCAGCGCGGCGACCGCCGCTTCGGGAGCGATCGGCAGCACACCGCGGCGGCGCAGCTGCTCCCGGGCTTCGGGGTCGGCGGCCACCCCGAACCCGTCGATCACTCCCCAGGCCACCGACGTGGCGGGCAGCCCGCGCGCCCGTCGGCGCCGCATGATCGCGTCGACGACGGCGTTGGTGGCGCCGGGCGTGCCCTGGCCGCCGCCGCCCCAGACGCCGGCCACGGAGGAGAACGCCACGAACAGCTCCGGCGGCCGGTCGCCGAGCGCGTCGTCGAGGGCGGTCAGCCACCCGGTCTTGGCGGTCAGTACGGCGTCGAGTTCGGCCGTGGTGATGCCGGTGACCGGGCCGGTGCGGACCAGGTCGGCGGTGTGCACCACCCCGGTCACTCCCCCGTCCAGCAGGGCTGCGACGGCCTCCCGGTCGGTGGGGTCCGCGGTCGTCAGCGTCACGCCGACGCCTCGTTCGCCGAGTTCGTCCGCCAGGGCGGCCACGTCCGGCGCGCCCGGGTCGCCGTCCAGCGTCAGCACGAGGTGTTCGGCGCCCGCGCCGGCCAGCCACCTGGCCACGTGCCGCCCCAGGCCCTCGGTACCGCCGGTGACCAGCACGGTGCCGTGGATGTGCGCGGGCGGGGCGGTGGGTTCCGCCGGCGCCGGCACGACGCGCCGCACGTGCAGGCCGGTCGTCCGGACGGCCACCTGGTCCTCGTCGGCCAGGCCGGCGAGCGCGGCGACCAGCGCCCGTGCCGACCGGTCGTCCAGCCGGGCCGGCACGTCGATGAGGCCGGCCCAGCGGTCGGGGTGCTCCAGGGCGGTGGCGTGGCCGAGGCCCCAGACGAGCGCCTGCTCGACGGCCGGCGCGGGGTCGTCGGTGCCGACGCTCACGGCGCCGCTGGTGACGCAGCACAGTCGTTGCCGGGCCTTGAGCTCCGCGAGGGCCTGGACCAGTTCCAGTGTCGCCGCCGTGCCGACGGTCAGCAGGGGCGATCCGGGTCGCCTGCGGTCGTCCAGGGCCAGCAGGCTGAGCACACCCGTCACGGTGTCGTCGGCCAGCGCGGCGCCGAGCTGTTCGGTCAGCGGACCGGCGCCGGGTTCGACCTGCACCGTGACGGTGCGCAGGCCCTGCCGGGCCAGCAGCGGCGCCGGGTCCTCCACCCGCGCCGTCGTGACCACGAGCCAGGTGCCGTCCGGCGCCGCCGGACCGTTGCCGCGGTGCGGTTTCCAGCTCACCCGGTAGCGCAGGTCGTCCACGGCGGACCGTTCGGCGCGGCGGCGCCGCCAGTCGGCCAGCACGCCGATGGCCGGGGCGAGTTCGGGGGCGGCGTCGACGCCGAGCGCCTCCGTCGCCGCGGCGAGGTCCTCCGCCTCCACCGCCGCCCAGAAGCGCCCGTCGGTGTCGTCGGTCCGCCGGGCCTCCGGTGCGGCGGGCTCCAGCCAGTACCGGTCGCGCTGGAAGGGGTAGGTCGGCAGTTCGAGCGCGTCCGCGGGGCGGACGGAGCCGCCGAGCAGGGCCGGGACGTCGATGTGGCGTCCTCGCGCGAGCAGCGTGCCGACGGCCGCCAGCAGGGTGCGTACGCCGTCGCCGGTGCGACGCTGCGCCGCCGCGAACACGACGTCCTCGTCGGGCTGCCCGGTCAGGCAGTCCGGTCCGGCCGCCGTCAGCACCGCGTCCGGCCCCAGTTCGAGAAAGGTGTCGACGCGTTCGTCCAGCAGCGTCCGGATGCCGTCCGCGAACCGTACCGGCGCCCGCACGTGCTCGGCCCAGTAGTCGGCGGTGAAGCGACCGGCCCCGGCGATCCCGCCGGTCACGTTGGACACCACCGGCTCACCGGCCGCCACCGCCGCCATCGCCCCGCCGCCCGGCAGAGCGTCCATCAGCCGGCCCCGCGCCGCCACCAGCACCGCCGCGTCCGGCAGCGACAACACCCCGGCCACGTGCGCCGCCGTCAGCTCCCCGAGGGAGTGCCCGGCCACGTAGTCCGCACACGTCGTCGAAGGCCGCGCGGAACACCGGGTACCGCTCGTACAGCGCGCGGCCCATGCCGACCCGCTGACTGCCCTGACCGGTGAACAGCACCGCGGTCGACCCCCGGGTGACGGAGCCGCGCACGGTGTCCGGCGGCGTCTCGCCGCGGGCCAGCGCCGCCAGCCGGTCGCGCAGTTCGGCCCGGTCGCCGGCGAGTACGACCGCCCGCTGGGGCAGCGTCGCCCGCGACGCCGCCAGCGCCCTCGCCAGGGCCGCCGGATCGGCGTCCAGGGCCAGCAGCCGCTGCGCCTGGGCCGCCACCGCCGCCGCGCCCTTGGCCGACACCACGACCATGGCCGGTTCGGTCGCCGCCGGTTCACCAACGGCCGGTTCGGTCGCCGCCGGTTCTGTGGCCACCGGCTCGGCCACCACCGGTTCGGGCACCGCCTGTTCGGGCACCGCCGACCCGCCCGCCGCCGGTTCGGTGGCCGTCGGCCCGCCCGCCGCCGGTGCCGGCGCCGCCTGTTCCAGGATCACGTGCGCGTTGGTCCCGCTCACCCCGAACGCCGACACCGCCGCCCGCCGCGGCCGGTCCAGCTCCGGCCACTCCCGTTCCTCGGTCAGCAGTTCCACCGACCCCGCCGACCAGTCCACCTCGGCCGTCGGCTCGCCGACGTGCAGGGTGCGCGGCAGGACCCCGTACCGCAGCGCCTGCACCGTCTTGATCACCCCGGCGACACCGGCCGCCGCCTGCGCGTGCCCGATGTTCGACTTCAAGGACCCCAGCAGCAGCGGCCGTTCGCGGCCCCGGCCGTAGGCGGCGATCAGGGCCCGCGCCTCGATCGGGTCGCCCAGCGCGGTGCCGGTGCCGTGCGCCTCGACGGCGTCGACGTCGGCCGGTTCCAGTCCGGCCGTGGCCAGGGCGCGGCGGATCACCCGCTGCTGCGCCGGACCGCTCGGCGCGGTCAGGCCGTTGGAGGTGCCGTCCTGGTTCACGGCCGAGCCGCGGACGACCGCCAGGATCCGGTGGCCCAGCCGTTCGGCGTCCGAGAGCCGCTCCACCAGCAGCACTCCGGCGCCCTCGGACCACCCGGTGCCGTCCGCCGACGAGGAGAACGACTTGCACCGGCCGTCCGGGGACAGGCCGCGCTGCCGGGAGAACTCCACGAAGGCGTCCGGGCTCGGCATCACCGTCACGCCGCCGGCCAGCGCCATGGAGCACTCGCCGGCCCGCAGCGACTGCGCCGCCAGGTGCAGCGCCACGAGCGACGAGGAGCACGCCGTGTCGACGGTGACGGCCGGCCCCTCCAGGCCCAGTACGTAGGAGATCCGGCCGGAGAGGACGCTGCCCGCGCCGCCGGTCATCAGGTGGCCCTCGGCCTCGGCGGGGACACGGCCGGCGCGCACCCCGTACTCGTGGTTGACCACACCGGCGAAGACGCCGACGTCGCTGCCCCGCTTGGAGGTCGGGTCCACCCCGGCGTGCTCGAACGCCTCCCACGCGATCTCCAGCATCAGCCGCTGCTGCGGGTCCATGGCCAGCGCCTCGCGCGGCGAGATCCCGAAGAAGTCCGCGTCGAACCCGGCGGCGTCGTGCAGGAATCCGCCGGTGCGGGCGTACGTCGTGCCGGGGTGGTCCGGATCGGGGTGGAACAGGTTCTCCAGGTCCCAGCCGCGGTCCGTCGGGAAGTCGCCGATGCCGTCCCGGCCGTCGAGCACCAACCGCCACAGCTGGTCGGGGGATTCGACACCGCCCGGCAGCCGGCAGGCCATGCCCACGACGGCGACCGGTTCGTCGGCTGCGCCGGCCGGCGCCGGTACGGCGGCGGCGTCCCCCTCCCTCTCGCTCCCGCCGTCGCCGTCGGCCAGGAACGCGGCGAGCGCGGCCGGTGTGGCATGGTCGAACGCCAGCGTGGTCGGCAGGGAGCGGCCCGTCTCCTCCTGCAGCCGGTTGCGCAGCCGCACCGCGTTCAGCGAGTCGAACCCGAGGTCCTGGAACGACCGGTCCAGGTCGATGTCCCGGCCGTCGCCGTGCCCGAGCACCTCGGCGACCAGGGCGGGCACCAGCTCCGGGCCCGTCCGCCGGGGCCCGGTCCGCTTGGCCGTCTCCGGCGCCGGAAGCACCGCTTCGGCCCGCGCGGGCAGCACGTCGCCCGGCAGGTCGATCCAGTACCTGCGGTGCTGGAAGGCGTAGGTCGGCAGGTCGACGTGGGGCGCGGGGCCGCCGCCCAGGAACGCCGGCCAGTCGACGTCCACGCCGCGCACGTGCAGCCGGGCCAGCGCGGTGACGAGGTCGAGCGCCTCGTCCTCGGCGCGGTGCAGGGCCGGGACGAACGCCGCCCGGTCGCCGTCGGCCTCCTGCGCGACAGCGGTCAGTACGCCGCCGGGTCCCAGCTCCAGGAAGGTGGCCGCGCCGGCCTCCCGCAGCGCCGTGACGCCGTCGTGGAAGCGCACCGCCGCCCTGACGTGCTCGGCCCAGTAGTCGGCGGTGAACCGGTCCGCCCCGGCGATCCCGCCGGTCACGTCGGACACCACCGGGATCCTCGGCTCGTGGAAGGTGAGCCCGGCCGCCACCGACCGGAACTCGGCGAGCATCGGCTCCATGCGCGCGGAGTGGAAGGCGTGGGAGACCGCCAGGCGCGCTCACCGGCCGCCACCGCCGCCATCGCCCCGCCGCCCGGCAGAGCGTCCATCAGCCGGCCCCGCGCCGCCACCAGCACCGCCGCGTCCGGCAGCGACAGCACACCGGCCACATGCGCCGCCGTCAGCTCCCCGACCGAATGCCCGGCGACGAAGGCGGGCCGCACGCCCCAGCACACGTCGTCGAAGGCCGCGCGGAACACCGGGTACCGCTCGTACAGCGCGCGGCCCATGCCGACCCGCTGACTGCCCTGACCGGTGAACAGCACCGCGAGCTTCCCGGGCACGGCGACGCCCCGGACGACGCCGTCGTCCAGCGACCGCAGCAGCTGCTCCCGGTCGGCGCCGACGGCGACCGCCCGGTGCCGGAGCACGGCGCGGGTCTCCACCAGGGCGCGTGCGACGGCGGCGGGACCGACGTCCGGGTGTGCGGCCGCGTACGCTGCCAGGCGCTCGGCCTGGCCGCGCAGTGCCGCCTCCGACCGGGCCGACAGCACCCACGGCACGATCGCCGTCCCCGTCGCGGCCTCCCCCGCGTCGCCCTGCTCCGGTCCGGTGCCGGCGCCCTGCTGCTCCGGGCCGGTGCCGGCCGCCTGCTCCGGTACGGCGTCGGCCGCCTGCTCCAGGATCACGTGCGCGTTGGTCCCGCTGACCCCGAACGCCGACACCGCGGCCCGCCGGGGCCGGTCCCGCTCCGGCCACTCCCGTTCCTCGGTCAGCAGTTCCACCGACCCGGCCGACCAGTCCACCTCGGCCGTCGGCTCGTCGACGTGCAGGGTGCGCGGCAGCACGCCGTGGCGCAGGGCCTGCACCGTCTTGATCACCCCGGCGACACCGGCCGCCGCCTGCGCGTGCCCGATGTTGGACTTCACCGACCCCAGCCACAGCGGCTCGGGCCGCTGCTGCCCGTAGGTGGCGATGAGGGCCTGGGCCTCGATCGGGTCGCCGAGCACCGTGCCGGTGCCGTGCGCCTCGACCGCGTCGACGTCCGCCGCGGAGAGCCGCGCGTTGGCCAGCGCCCGGCGGATCACCCGCTGCTGCGCCGGACCGCTCGGCGCGGTGAGGCCGTTGGAGGCGCCGTCCTGGTTGGTCGCCGAACCGCGCACCACCGCCAGCACCCGGTGGCCCAGCCGCTCCGCGTCGGAGAGCCGCTCCACCACCAGCACGCCGGCCCCCTCGGACCAGCCGGTGCCGTCCGCCGACGAGGAGAACGACTTGCAGCGGCCGTCCGGGGACAATCCGCGCTGACGGGAGAAGTCCACGAAGGGATCGGCGCTCGACAGCACCGTGACACCGCCGGCCAGCGCCATCGAGCACTCGCCGCCGCGCAGCGCCTGCGCCGCCAGGTGCAGCGCGACCAGCGACGACGAGCAGGCCGTGTCCACGGTCAGCGCCGGGCCCTCCAGACCGAACTCGTAGGCCACCCGGCCGGAGAGCACGGCGTTCGACGCGCCGGTGATCCGGTGTCCCTCCACCAGTTCCGGCGCGAGGTGCAGGCGCAGCGCGTAGTCCTGGACGTTCACGCCGGTGAACACGCCGACGGGGGTGCCCCGTACCGCGGTCGGGTCGACTCCGGCGTGTTCCAACGCCTCCCAGGAGATCTCCAGCATCAGCCGCTGCTGCGGGTCCATGGCCAGCGCCTCGCGCGGCGAGATCCCGAAGAAGTCCGCGTCGAATCCGGCGGCGTCGGCCAGGAAGGCACCCTTGTCGGTGTAGCTGGTGCCCTCGTGGTCCGGGTCGGGGTCGAACAGGGTGGCGGTCGCCCAGCCCCGGTCCTCGGGGAACGGTCCCACGGCGTCCCGGCCGTCCCGTACGAACCGCCACAGGTCGTCGGGGCCGTCCACACCGCCGGGGAACCGGCAGGCCATGCCGACGATCGCGATCGGCTCGTCGGCCGCGTCACCGGCGGAGATGCGGTGCCCGGCGGCCGGGGCGGGCTGCTCGGCGGGCGACTCGGCGGCCGTGCCGGTCAGCCGGGCGCCGAGGTGCCGGGCCAGCCGGAGCGGGTCGGGATGGTCGTAGAGCAGGGTCGCGGGCAGGCGCAGGCCGGTCGCGGCGACGAGCCGGTTGCGCAGCTCCACGGCGGTCAGCGAGTCGAAGCCCGCTTCCCGGAACGGCCGCCGGGCCGGGACGGCGGTGCCGTCGGTGTGGCCCAGCACCTGCGCGGCGTGCTTGCCGATGAGGCTGAGCAGCGCCTCCTCGTCCAGCACCGCGTCCGCGGCGGGCCGCACCGCGCGGGGGCGGGGCGCGACGAGTCCGCGCAGCAGCGCCGGGACCTCGTCGCGCGGCCGGAGCAGGTCGAGCTTCGCGGCCACGACCGTCCGCCCGCGCTCCGCCAGGGCGGCGTCGAACAGCGCCAGCCCCAGCTCGTCGGAGAGGGCGAGCATGCCGGTGCGGCGGGTCCGTTCGAGGTCGGTGTCCGTGAGCCGCGCGGTCATCCCGGACCGGTGGGCCCAGAACCCCCAGGCGACGGACGTGGCCCCCCATCGGACCGCCAGCGCGTCCAGGGCGGCGTTCGCGGCGGCGTAGTTGCCCTGGCCGGGGTTGCCGAACACCGACGCGGCCGACGTGAAGACGACGAACGCGTCGAGGTCCAGGCCCGCGGTCAGGTCGTGCAGGACGGTCGCCGCGTCGGTCTTCGCCCGCATGACGGCGTCGATCCGGTCCGGGGTCAGCTCCGTGATCACGCCGTCGTCCAGGACGCCGGCCGCGTGCACGACCGCGCTCAGCGGCGGTTCGACCGTGGCGAGCAGGCGGGCGGTCGCGTCCCGGTCCGCCGCGTCGCACGCCACCGTGCGTACCGAGGCGTCGAGGCCGGCCGCGAACTCGGCGGCCCCCGGGGCGTCCGGGCCGCTGCGGCTGACCAGCAGCAGGTTCCGGACGCCGTACGTCTCGACCAGGTGCCGGGCCACCAGGCGCCCCAGCGTTCCGGTGCCGCCGGTGACCAGTACGGTGCCGGCGGGCGGGCGGACGTCCTGGGCCGCCGCACGGGTGCGGGCCAGTCGCGGCACGGTGAACTGCCCTGCGGTGAGGGCGAGTTGTGGCTCACCGGTGGCCACGGCGCGGGCGGGTACGTCGGGCCCGGCGGGCGCGTCGGCGGCGACCAGCACGAACCGGTCCGGATGCTCCGACTGCGCGGACCGGACCAGCCCCCAGACCGCGGCGCTCGCCGGTTCGGTGACCGGCGGCGTCAGGATGACGAGCGGGTCCTCCGCCTGCCCGGCCAGCCTCTGGCGCACCACCGCCAGCGCCCGGTGCGCGGCGTCCCGGACGTCCGGCGACCCGGTGCTCAGGTCGACGGTGTCGAACGCGCGCGGCGGCCGGGCGGCGTCGGCGACGGGCTGCCACACCACCTCGAACAGCGCGTCGCGCAGGTCGACGCCGCCCTCCGGCTCGCCCGGCCGCACGGCCTCGGCGTACGCGACGGTCTCGTCCCCGGTGTCCGTCAGCCACAGCGCGCCGCCGGCGCCGCGTACCCGCACCCTGGCCGCGCCCGTGGCGAGGACCCGCACGCCCCGGAACTCCGCGACCGGGCCGAGGAGTTCGAGCGCGGAGGCGAACAGCCCGGAGTCGACGTCCGCCTCGCCCAGTACCTCACCGGCCGGGGCCGGGGGCGGTGCCGAGCCCGCCGCGCTCGCGAGTGTGCCGGTGGCGTACCGGACCCAGCCGTCCTCGGCGGAGGGCCGGCCGTGCACGGTGACCGGCCGGCGGTCCCGTTCGTCGGCGGCGCCGACGACCACGCGTACCTCCGCGCCCGCCGGGTCCGGCGCGTTCTCCACGACCAGCTGCTCGACCAGCGTGCTCCCGGCCCCGTCCCCGGCCCGGACGACCAGGTCGAGCAGGCGCGCCGTACCGGCCGACGGCGGCAGGGCCGAGGTGAGCACGGCCCCGTCCGGGAGCGCCAGGACGGCGTCGGCACCGGCCGGGGCCAGCCAGTAGTGCTCGTGCTGGAACGCGTACGTCGGCAGTACGTGCGTCCGCGGGCTGCTGCCGAACGCGGCGCGCAGGTCGGTGCCGACGCCCCGCACGTGGAGTTCGGCCAGCGACGTGAGGAACCGGCGCAGGCCGCCGTCGTCGCGGCGCAGCGTGCCGGCCACGGTCACCGGCCGCTCGTCGCCGTCGAGCAGGTCCAGCACGCTCGTGGTCAGCACCGGGTGCGGTCCGACCTCGACGAAGACGTCGTGCCCCTGGTCGGCCAGTGCCCGGACGGCCGGGGCGAACCCGACGGGCCGCCGCAGGTTCTGGTACCAGTACCGCGCGTCCGGCACGCCGGTGTCCAGCCACCCGCCGGTCACCGTCGAGTAGAAGGGCACCGTCGCGGGGCGCGGGGCGATCCCGTCCAGCGCGGCCAGCACCTCCCGCTCGATCCGCTCGACGTAGGAGGTGTGCGAGGCGTAGTCGACCGGGATCCGGCGCGCCCGTACGCCCCGCCGCCCGCAGACCGCCAGCAGCTCGTCCAGTGCGGCCGGGTCACCGGCCGCCACCACGGCGGCCGGTCCGTTCACGGCGGCCAGCTGCACCGCTCCGTCCCACTGTCCGATCAGCGTCGTCGCGTCCTCGGGGCTCAGCGCGAGGGACACCATGCCGCCGAGCCCGGAGAGTCCGGCGGCGATCGCGCGGCTGCGCCCCACGACCACGGTCGCGGCGTCGCGCAGCGACAGCGCCCCCGCCACGCAGGCCCCGGCGATCTCGCCCTGCGAGTGCCCCAGCACCGCGTCCGGCACGATTCCCACGGACTCCCAGAGCGCGGCCAGTGCCACCATCACCGCGAACGAGGCCGGCTGCACCACGTCCACGCGGTCCAGCGACGGCGCGCCGGGCGCCCCGGCCAGGACGTCCAGGAGCGACCAGCCGGTCAGCTCGTCGAGCACTGTCGCGCAGTCCCGCAGCTTCGCCTCGAACACCGGGGATTCGGCGAGCAGTTGCGTGCCCATGCCGGTCCACTGGGCGCCCTGGCCGGGGAACACGAACACCGTGCGGCCGGTCTGCTCGGCCACGACCCCCGTCACGACGCCGGCCGCCGGTTCCGACGCCGCCAGGGCGTCGAGGCCGGCCAGCGCCTCGCCGTGGTCGGCGGCGACGACCACGGCGCGGTCGGACAGCGCGGCGCGACCGGTCGCCAGCGACCAGCCGACGTCGGCCAGGGAACGCTGCGGCCGGGTGGCGAGGAAGTCCCTCAGCCGCCGGGACTGGGCGGCGAGCGCCGCCGGCCCCTTGGCGGATAGCAGCAGCGGCACCGCGCCCCCGGCTGCGGGTGCCTGCCCCGCTTGACCGACCGGCTCCACCGGGGCTACCGGCTGCACAGGCTCCACCGGCCCCGCCTGCTCCAGGATGACGTGCGCGTTGGTGCCGCTCACGCCGAAGGCCGACACCCCGGCGCGGCGCGGCCGGTCCAGCTCCGGCCACTCGCGCTGGGCCGTCAGCAGCTCGACCGCGCCCGCCGGCCAGTCCACCTGCCGCGTCGGCTCGTCGACGTGCAGGGTCCGCGGCAGCACGCCGTGGTGCAGGGCCAGCACCGTCTTGATCACACCGGCGACGCCGGCCGCCGCCTGCGCATGACCGATGTTCGACTTCAGCGACCCGAGCCACAGCGGCCGGTCCGCCGGCCGGTCCCGGCCGTACGTCGCCAGGAGCGCCTGCGCCTCGATGGGGTCGCCGAGCACCGTGCCGGTGCCGTGCGCCTCGACCGCGTCGACGTCCGCGGCGGAGAGCCGGGCGTTGGCCAGCGCCCGGCGGATGACCTGCTGCTGTGCCGGACCGCTCGGCGCGCTCAGGCCGTTGGAGGCGCCGTCCTGGTTCACCGCCGTCCCGCGCACGACGGCCAGCACCCGGTGGCCCAGCCGCTCGGCGTCGGACAACCGCTCCACCACCAGGACGCCGACGCCCTCGGACCACCCCGTGCCGTCCGCCGACGAGGAGAACGACTTGCACCGGCCGTCCGGGGACAGGCCGCGCTGCCGGGAGAAGCCGACGAACGAGTCGGGCATCGCCATCACCGTGACGCCGCCGGCCAGCGCCATCGAGCACTCGCCGTTCCGCAGCGCCTGTGCCGCCAGGTGCAGCGCCACCAGGGACGACGAGCACGCGGTGTCGACCGTCAGCGCCGGTCCCCGCAGGCCGAGCGCGTACGACACGCGCCCGGACAGGACGCTCTCGGACAGCCCGGTCGGCAGGTAGCCCTCGACGCCGTCGGTGGCCGCGCCGACCCCGTAGTTCTGGTGCATCGCGCCGGTGAAGACGCCGACCGGCCGGCCCCGCAGCGAGGCCGGGTCGAGACCGGCCCGCTCCACGGCCTCCCAGGACACCTCCAGCATCAGCCGCTGCTGCGGGTCCATCGCCAGCGCCTCACGCGGCGAGATCCCGAAGAACGCCGCGTCGAACCCGCCGGCGCCGTCGAGGAACCCACCGTGCCGGCTGTAGCTCGTGCCGGGGTGGTCCGGATCCGGGTGGAACAGCGCGTCCAGGTCCCAGCCGCGGTCCGCCGGGAACTCGCCTATGGCGTCACCGCCGGCCAGCACCAGCTCCCACAGCTGTTCCGGCGACTCGATGCCGCCGGGCAGCCGGCAGGCCATGCCGACGATCGCGACCGGCTCGTCCGCGTCGGCCGGCGGCAGCGGGGCGTCGGCGGTGTGCTCCGGCTCGCCGCCCAGTCGCCGGTGCAGGAACTGGGCCAGCGCGTCCGGGGTCGGGTGGTCGAAGGCGACGGTCACCGGGAGCCGCAGCCCGGTGGCGTCGCCCAGGCCGTTGCGCAGGGCCACGGCGCTGAGCGAGGTCAGCCCCAGCTGGGTGAAGGCCGTCGTCGCGGCCACCGCGCGCGGCCCGTCCAGCCCGAGCAGGGCCGCCGTCCGTTCCCGTACCAGGTCGAGGAGTTCGCGGGCCCGGTCGGCCGCGGCGAGGTCGGCCAGCCGGTCCCGCAGCTCCGCCGGGTCGGGGGTGTCCGCGGACGTGCCGGGCGGGTCCGCCACGTCCCGCAGTACGTGCGGCACCCGGTCCCCGGCCGGGGGGCCGGTGTCCGGTTCGGCCGCGATCAGGTGCGGCCGGTTCAGGGCCAGGGCGGTGTCGAGCACGCCGAGGCCCCGGCGTACGTCGAGCGCGGCCGCCGTGTCGTCCGGCCCGTGTTCCCGCGTCTCCCAGGCCAGGGAGGACGCCGCCACGCCGCGGAAGCTGAGCCGCTGTGCGTAGGCGTCGAAGTAGGCGGCGACGGCGGCCGACTCCCAGGACTCCGGGGCTCCGAGCACGCCGCCCGCGGCGGAGAACACCACGAACGCCCCGGACCCCGGCCGGGCCACCAGCTCTCCGAGGGCCCGGACCTCCGCGACGGCCTGCTCGACCGGGGCACCGCCCTGCGGATCCCACGCGTGCAGGACGAGACCCACCGGTCCGCCGCCCCTGGCCACCGCCCGTCGCAGCTGCGGCCGGTCGGACAGGTCGCACTCGACCACGTCCACCGCGGCCCCGGCCTCGGCCAGCCGGGTGCGCAGCTCCGCGGTGAGGTCGGCCGTCCTCGGCGGCACGATCAGCAGCAGCCGGCGGACACCCCGGGCCGCGACCAGGTGGTGTGCGACCGCCGTGCCCCGCTCGGTGTGCGCGCCGGTGACGATGGCGCCACCGGCCGGCTCGCCGGCGTCGTCGCGCCCGGCCGCGTTGTCCACCAGCAGCCGGTGCAGCCTGGGCACGAGCACGGTGTCCGGGCGGACGGCGGCCTGGCCCTCCCCGCTGTGGAGGACGAGCGGCAGCTTCGCCACCGCAGCCGCGTCGTCGTAGTCGTCCAGGTCCACCATCACGACCCGGTGGCCGCCGGCGGCCTGCGCCGACCGGAGCGCACCCCACAGCGCCGCCTGGTCCAGGTTCCCGACGACCTCGCCCGCGCCCGTGGCGACCGCGCCGCTGGTCAGCACCAGCACCGTGGCCGCCTCCGGGCGGTCCTCGGCGAGTGCCGCGCGCAGCCACGCCACCTGTCCGGCGGCCGGTGCCCGGTCGTCGGCCACCAGGACCACGACGTCCGGCCCGGCGTCCGTCGACACCTCGACGCCGGCCGCCCGCAGGCCGGCGGCCAGACCGTCCGGTGCGTCGCCCGGGACCGACCAGCGGCCGGGCGCGGGCGGGCCGCCGGACACGGACGGCAGCGGGACCCAGTCCAGCTGGAGCAGGGCCTCGTGGTAGACGTTGCCCACCGCACGCAGCCGGGCCGGGCCGTCCAGCAGCCTGCGCCGGGTGACCTTGCCGGACGCGGTGCGCGGCACCTGCTGGATCTCGTAGAGCTCCTCGGGCACCTTGAAGTAGGACAGCCGCTCCCGGCACAGCGACAGCACCTGCGCCGGGTCGAAGCCGTTCGGGCCGGGCACCACGTACGCCACCGGCACCTCGCCGAACACGTCGTGCGGCTTGCCGGCGACGGCGACGTCCGCCACTCCCGGCGCCCGCCGGACCACCTCCTCCACCTCGCCCGGGTGGATGTTCTCACCGGCCCGGATGATCAGCTCCTTGATCCGGCCGGTGACGGTGAGGTGGCCGGCCCGGTCGCGGCGGGCCAGGTCGCCGGTGTGGTACCAGCCGCCGGCCAGCGCCTCGGCGGTGGCGGCGGGCTGGTTGTGGTAGCCCACCATCACGTTCGGACCGCGGACCCAGACCTCGCCCTCCGCCCCGTCGGCCACGTCCTGCCCCGACGCGTGGTCCACCAGGCGCACCGCCAGTCCCGGCACGGGCAGCCCGCACGAGCCCTCCGGCCGGGCCCCGGTCGGCCAGTTGATGGCGATCGAGCCCGCGGTCTCGGTGCTGCCGTAGGCGTCGACGAGCGGCGCGCCGAAGGCGTCCTCGAAGGACCTGCGCAGCGCGGCCGTGGCCACCGCGCCGCCGACCAGGCCGACGCGGACCGGGGGTGCGGTGAAGCCCGGGGCCCCGGCGGCGCGGGCGAGGTAGTGGTAGAGCGTCGGCACACCGGCGACGACGGTGGACTCCTCCTCCCGCCACACGTCAAGGACGTCCGCGGCGGACAGGCCGTCGGTGATGCGGGCCGTCGCGCCGACGGAGGTCACCGCCAGCACACAGGCGATGTGCGCGAGGCTGTGGAACAGCGGCAGCGGCCACAGCACGCGGTCGGCGTCGGTCAGGCCCAGCGCGGGTACGTAGGAGGCGGCCACCGACCAGAGGCAGCTGCGCTGCGTGGTCAGCACGCCCTTGGGCTTGCCGGTGGTGCCCGAGGTGTAGAGCATCCACGCGATGTCGTCCAGGCCCTGGTCGTCCGGGGCCGGGACGGCCGGTTCGGTGGTGGCGAACCGCTCGTACGAGAGGCAGCCGGGCGGCGTCGGTCCGTCTCCCACGACCAGGACGGTCATCCTGTGGTGCAGCGACGGGAGACGGGCGAGCCAGGCCCGGTCGGTGACGATCACGGTGGCGCCGCTGTCGGTGAGGATGTGCTCCAACTCGGCGACGGAGACCTGCGGGTTGACCGGCACGCCCACGCCGCCGGCGCGGACCACCGCGAAGTAGCTCTCCACCATCTCCACGCGGTTGCCCAGCAGCATCGCCATCCGGTCGCCCGGCCGCAGTCGCGCCTGCGCGAGATGTCCGGCCAGGCGGCGGGTGCGCGCCTCCAACTCGGCGTAGCCGACTGCCCGGTCGGCGTCCCGGAAGGCGGTCTTGTCGCCGAATCGAGCGCTCTGGTCCCGCAGGAGTTCGTGGAGAGGACGGATCAACTCGGCGCGCAGCATGCCACCCACACTTTTCGTCGAGATGCTTGAGTCGAGATGCTTGAATCGAGGTGTTGCGTCGAGGTGTTGCGTCGAGGTGATTGGCATTTGTGGACGAAGCCGGCCGGGAATTCCATCGGCCACCGAATGCTAACTACGGGCACCGCGGGGACAGCCACCCCTCATTTCCGCTTCCGCACCCCCTACCCCTCGAAACCGGCAGCTCAGGCGCGTGCCGGAGGGCAGCCCTGCGGCGCCCGCCGACTGCCTTCCGGACTGCCTCCCGGAATTCACCGGCGCTTTCCGGCTGCCTTTTCGGCGCGTGGCATCGCGGCCAGCGCTTCGGTGACCGCCCGTTCGGGCACGCCGCGTACCAACTCCGCCCCGTCCGGGCCGTCCAGCACGAACGCCAGACCCACGGTCACCTTCTTGTCCTGCCGCATCAGGTTCACCAGCGCGCCATCGTCCACGCCCGCCGGCAGTGCGGTCGGCAGCCCGTAGTGGCCGACCACGGCCTCGTGTTCGGCCACCCGGTCGGGCGGGACGCGGCCCAGTACGCCGGCGAGCCGGCCCGCGAACACCGTGCCGATCGCGACGGCCTCGCCGTGGCGCACCGCGAAGTCGGTCGCCTTCTCGATCGCGTGCCCCAGGGTGTGGCCGTAGTTCAGCAGGTGGCGCAGGCCGCCGTCGCGTTCGTCGGCCGCCACCACGGACGCCTTCAACCGCACGCTGCCCACGATCTGCTCCGGCAGCGGCAGCCCGCGCAGGCCGTCGGCGCCGATGAAGTGGCAACGGGCGATCTCGCCGTAGCCGTTGAGCAGTTCACGGGGCGGCAGTGTGTCGAGGAACTCGCTGTCGCACAGCACCGCGGCCGGCTGCCAGAACGCGCCGACCAGGTTCTTTCCGGTGGGCAGGTTGACGGCTGTCTTCCCGCCGATGCTCGCGTCCACCTGGGCCAGCAGCGAGGTCGGCAGGTGGATGACGGCCGTGCCGCGGTGGTAGAGCGCCGCGGCCAGACCGACCACGTCGGTCGTGGTGCCACCGCCGCACGAGACGATCACGTCCGAGCGGGTCAGGCCGAACTCGGCGAAGCGCCGGCACAGCCGCTCCACCTCGGCGAGCGTCTTGTGGTGCTCGCCGTCCACGGCGTCGAGCCGCAGCGTCGGCCGGCCGCAGTCGGGGACCCAGCCCTCGGGCCGTGCCGACACCACCGCCACCCGGCGCGCGCCGGTGCCGGCGACGAGGTCCGGCAGCAGCCCGCGCACGCCGGGACCGATGTGCACGTCGTACGAGCGGTCGCCGAGGTCGACGGCGACCCGCTCGGCAGTCCCGTCACGCGAGGGGACCACCCCCGCACAGCGCGACCAGTTCACCGGGCTTGTGCAGGACCGCGTCCGGCTCGGCCGCCAGCAGGTCGGAGGGATCGCTCTCGCCCCACAGCGCCGCGACGGCCGTGACGCCCGCCGCACGGGCGCTGGCCAGGTCGGTCACCGCGTCGCCGATCATCATCGTCTCGTCCGGGCCGGCACCGAGCAGTTCCATCGCCCGCAGCACGATGTCCGGCGCCGGCTTGGCGTTCGCCACCTCGTCCGACCCCAGCACGTGCTCGAACTGCTTCAGCACGCCGAGCCCGTCCAGCAGGGACCTGGCCCGCGGCCCGCTCTTGCCGGTCGCCACCGCCAGGCGGTACCCGTCGGCCCGCAGCGAACGCAGCAGGTCCGGCACGCCGTCGAACATCCTGACCCGGTGGGCCAGCCGGTAGCTCTCCCGCACGAACGGTTCCTGCAGGGCGAGCGGCAGCCCCATGATGCGCATGATGTCCGGGAAGTAGCGTCCGAGGTGCTTGCTGTACTCGGCGAACGGCGGCTCGCCGGGTCCGACGACCTCGCGGTAGGCCACCGTGAACGCCTCCCGCATCACGCCGACGCTGTCCACCAGCACACCGTCCAGGTCGAACACGATCGCCCTGGTGGGCAGGGGGGTCAGGCCACCGCGCATGACGTCCTCCCCCGTGCCGACGCGTAGAGCCGTTCGATCAGCCGCACCGTCCAGCGTGCGTCGTCCACGGCCCGGCCCCTGCTCGCCGGGTCCGCGAGGAGCGCGGTCAGCGCGGCCACCTGCCGGTCGTACTCGGCGCCGACGGGCTCCGCCGCGAAGGGCACCGCGTCGCTCGCGCCGTCCCGGGTCAGCGTGAGTACCGGCTCGGCGACCCGGTTCGGACTGAAGCCGAAGGTGCAGGTCAGCCTGGCCGTACCGGCGTTCCCGTGCAGTTCGACGGTGGTCGTGTCGCGCGTGGCGTGGGACGCCCAGCTCGCGTGCAGCGCGACCGACGTGCCGTCGGCGGCGACCAGGAAGCCGCGCACCGTGTCCTCGACGTCGGCGACCGCGCCCGTGGCGGCCGCGTCCTTCCAGGCCGCCTGTGCCGAGGAGCGGCCGACGAAGTCCGTGCCGGTCGTGCCGACCACGTCGTCGAACTCCACGGGGCCCAGCACGGCCAGCAGCACGTCGAGCAGATGCCAGCCGAGGTCGACCAGTACGCCGCCGCCGGACAGGTCCTGCCGCGTGAACCACCCGGTGCCGGGGACTCCACTGGCGCGCACCCAGTCCAGGCGGACGTGCCGGATCGGGCCGATGTCCGCCGCCAGCCCGCCCAGCGCGCGTACGTCCGGGCGGTGCCGGGCGGCGCTGCCCGCGATCAGTACGGCGCCGCCCTCCTTCTCCGCCGACGCCAGCTCCTCGGCCTCCGTCTCGGTCAGGCACACCGGCTTCTCCAGGAAGACGGCGATGCCGCGGCGCAGCAGGGCGGCCGCCACGGCGCAGTGGGCGTGGTTGGGTACGGCGACGACCGCCAGGTCGACGTCGGCCGCGGACAGGGTGTCGGGGCGGTCGAGCACCGTCCCGACTCCGTCGTCCTCGGCCGCCGCCCGGGCCGCCGCGTCCGGGTCGACGACCGTCGTCACCGCCAGGCCCGGCTGCCGCCGCAGTCGCGGCAACCAGATCGAGCGGGCCGCCCAGCCGAAGCCGACCATCGCGAGCCGCAGCGTCACGACGCCGCCAGCGCGTCGGAGACGACCTCGGCGACGGCGTGCATCTGCTCCTCGGTGCCGAGCAGGGTCCGGTGGTGCAGCCAGACGCAGTCGGTGGACAGCGCCTCGCTGTTCGGGCACCGACGGGCGATCGCCTCGACCGGTTCGTCGGGCGCCCCGGTCTCCCAGAACGCCTTGGTGCGATGGATCGCGCGGAACGCCGCGAAGGCCGGCAGGCCGCGGGCCACCAGCGCGTCGACCAGTTCGTTGCGCCGCTGTTCGGAGATGCCGGGCACCCGGAACATGGCCATGTAGTGCGGGTTGCGGGTGCACCGGTCGTCGGTGGCCTGCGGCAGCACGCCCGTGATCCGCGCGAGTTGTCCGGCCAGCACCGGCCAGCGCTGCTCCCGGGTGTCGATCTGGCCGTCGAGCCGGGCCAGTTGGGCGCGCAGCACGCTCGCGGTGAACTCGTTCATCCGGAAGTTGGAGCCGGAGGTCTGGTGCCGGTAGGTGCGGTCCGTGCGGGGGCGGCCGCAGCTGTGCCGGAGGAACGCCGTCTCGTACTGCTCGATGTCCGGGAAGGTGACCGCTCCGCCCTCGCCCGCGGTCATCAGCTTGCCGTTCTGGAAGCTGAACGCCGCCATCGTGCCCAGCGCCGACACGCCCTGGTCGCGCCACCGCCCGCCGTGCGCGTGCGCGGCGTCGTGCAGCAGCGGGACGCCGGAGTCCGCCGACAGCTTGCCGAGGGCGTCCATGTCGCAGATCTGACCGGCCATGTGCACCGGCATGATCGCCGCGGTGCGCGGCGTGATCGCCGCCGCCACCGCCTCGGGGTCCAGGCAGTACGTGTCCAGGTCGACGTCGACCGGGACGGCCACCGCGCCCAGTCGCTGCGCGGCCTGCGACGACGAGATGAAGGTGAACGCCGGCACGACGACCTCGGTGCCGGGGCCGACGCCGAGCACCTGCAGTGCCAGTTCCAGGGCGTGCGTCCCGGTCGTCACCGCGAGCGCGTGCGGGGCACCGTTCGCCTCGGCGAACTCGCGCTCGAACTCGTCCACCTCACTGCCGCCGATACGCCACCACTGTCCCTGCTCCAGGGCACGGACGAGCCCGGCACGCTCGGTGTCGTCGTACTGCGGCCACGCCGGGAAATCCAGGTCGAGTTCCTTGTCCAGCATTGTTCGCCAGCCCTCCTCGAATGATTCTCGGCCCGCACGATAACCAGGGTGAAAACCTCTCGTCATGCCCCCTTACCTGCCCCCGTAAGACCCCCTGTTCCATGCAGTCCCGGCATTTCGAGGACAGCCGGGTGCTACGTTCACGGGGTGCGCAAATTACTTCTTCTCAACGGACCCAATCTGGGAATTCTCGGCCGCCGGGAACCCGAGGTGTACGGCACGGACACACTGGCCGACATCGAGGACGCGGTGGCCGAGGTCGTGTCGGAGCGCGGTTGGAAGGTGCGGTCGCACCAGTACGACTCCGAGGGTGATCTGGTGCGGACCGTCAACGCGAATCCGGACACGGCCGGCGCCGTGGTCAATCCGGGGGCGCTGATGATGGCCGGCTGGAGCCTCCGGGACGCGCTGGCCGCCTATCCGCGGCCGTGGATCGAGGTGCACATCTCGAACGTCTGGGCGCGGGAGCAGTTCCGGCACGCGTCGGTGACCGGTCCGGTGGCGTCCGGTGTGATCTTCGGGCTGGGCACCGAGGGCTACCGGCTGGCCGCGCGGGCGCTGCTCGGCCTGGTCGCCGACTGACCGCGGTGCGGGACCGCGGGGTGGACGCCGACGTGGTGGTCGTCGGCTACGGACCGATCGGCCAGACCCTGGCGCTCCTGCTGGCCGGCGCCGGGCGGCGGGTGGTCGTGCTGGAGCGGCAGCGTCGGCCCTACCCGCTGCCGCGCGCCACCAGCTTCGACGGGGAGACCGCGCGCAGCCTCGCCCGGGCCGGCGCGGGCGGGGCGTTCGCGCGGATCGGCGAGGCCGCCGACGGCTACGACTGGCGCACCGCCGACGGCCGGACGCTGATCGGGGTGGACTTCGCCGCCACCGGCCGGTACGGCTGGCCCGACGTGACGACCATGCACCAGCCCGCCCTCGAGGCGGTGCTGCGCGAGCGTGCCGCCGCGCTGCCCGGCATCGAGGTCCGGACGGGGTGCACCGTCACCGACGTCACCGAGGACGGCGAGGTCACCTACACCGCCGCCGACGGCGCGACCGCCGGCGTCACCGGTTCCTGGGTCGTGGGGTGCGACGGCGCCAACAGCACCGTGCGGCGGCGGACGGGCGCCGGCGTCACCGACCTCGGCTTCTCCTACGACTGGCTGCTCTGCGACGTGGTCCTGGCCGCACCGCGGACCTTCTCCCCCACCAACCTGCAGATCTGCGACCCCGCCCGCCCCACCACCGTCGTCGCCAGCGGGCCCGGCCGGCGGCGGTGGGAGTTCATGCGGCTGCCCGGAGAGGACCTCGGCGACCTGGACCGTGACGAGACCGCCTGGCGGCTGCTGAAGGCTTTCGACGTCCGGCCGGACAACGCCGCTCTGGAGCGCAGGGCCGTCTACCGGTTCCGGGCGTCGTGGGCGGACCGGTGGCGCCGCGGGCGCGTACTGCTCGCCGGCGACGCCGCCCATTCCATGCCGCCGTTCACCGGGCAGGGCATGTGCTCCGGCATCCGGGACGTCGTGAACCTGGCATGGAAACTGGACCTGGTGCTGCGCGGCGTCGCCTCCGGCGCGCTGCTGGACACCTACGCGGAGGAACGCGTCCCGCACGTCCGCGCCACCGTCGAGACCGCCGTCGCCCTCGGGCGCGTCGTCTGCGTCACCGGGGAAGCGGACGCCGCCCACCGCGACGCCGCCCTCGTGCCCGGCCCCCGGTCCGGCGCGCCCGAGCCGGTCCCGCTCCGCGCCGGTGTGCTCCATCGCGCGCCCGGCGGCGCCTCTCCCCCACCGGTCGGCGAGCCGGTGCCGCAGGGCCGGGTCACCGCCGGCGCCGTCACCGGCCTCTTCGACGAGGTCGTGGGCCACGGCTTCGTCCTGCTCAGCACCGCCGATCCGGTCCCGGCGCTCAGTGACGCGGACCGCGCGTTCCTCGCCGCGATCGGGGCCCGCGTCGTCGTCCTCGCTCCGGCCGGAACGTCTTCCCCGGACCCGGTCGACACCGACGGAACGTATTACGCCTATCTGCGGTCGGTCCGAGCACGCGCCCTTCTCGTCCGCCCCGACCACATCGTTTTCGGCGCCGCTCGCACCGTTTCCCAGATTCCGGGAATCATCGGCCGCCTGCGCGATCTCCTTCATCTCGCCGAGGCCTGAATCACCGGCGCGGATCAACAGCGCGGAAAAGCGAAAAGAAGGGGGTACCCCCTCAGCGGGCCGATGAGGACTGGGGTTCACACGGCGGCGGCGCCTCTCTAGTGTTCCCGGCGTGAACGAATTGACCAGCGCGATCCTCACCGAGGGCGTTTCCGGGCGGGACTGGCTCGGTGTGCGCCTTCCCGAATTCGCTCGCGGTGTCGTCATCCGGAAGGATGAGACCGGAATCTTCGAGGGCACGGCCTCGGCCGAGAAGGATCCGAGGAAGTCGCTGCATGTCGAGGAGGTACCGGTTCCCCGGCCGGGACCGGGCGAGGCCCTCGTGGCCGTCATGGCCTCCTCGGTCAACTACAACACCGTGTGGTCGGCCCTCTTCGAGCCACGGCCGACCTTCGGCTTCCTGGAGCGCTACGGCAGGCTGTCCGCTCTGGCCAAGCGTCACGACCTGCCGTACCACGTCCTCGGCTCCGACCTCGCGGGTGTGGTGGTGCGCACGGGGCCCGGCGTGAACGCCTGGCAGCCCGGTGACGAGGTGGTCGCCCACTGCCTGTCGGTGGAGCTGGAGTCCGCCGACGGCCACGGCGACACCATGCTCGACCCCGAGCAGCGCATCTGGGGCTTCGAGACCAACTTCGGCGGGCTGGCGGAGATCTCGCTGGTGAAGTCCAACCAGCTGATGCCCAAGCCCGCCCATCTCACCTGGGAGGAGGCCGCCGCGTCCGGACTGGTGAACTCCACGGCCTACCGCCAGCTCGTCTCCCGCAACGGCGCCGGCATGAAGCAGGGCGACAACGTCCTGATCTGGGGCGCGAGCGGCGGACTCGGCTCGTACGCCACCCAGTTGGCGCTCGCCGGCGGCGCCACTCCGGTCTGCGTCGTCTCCAGCGAACGCAAGGCCGCCGTCTGCCGCAGCATGGGCGCCGAGCTGGTCGTCGACCGCTCGGCCGAGGACTACCGCTTCTGGAAGGACTCCCACACCCAGGACCCCAAGGAGTGGCAGCGCCTCGGCAGGCGCATCCGCGAACTCACCGGGGGCGAGGACCCCGACATCGTCTTCGAGCACCCCGGCCGCGACACCTTCGGCGCCTCCGTCTACGTCGCCCGCAAGGG
Source organism: Streptomyces olivaceus (assembly GCF_000721235.1). Taxonomy (GTDB): domain Bacteria; phylum Actinomycetota; class Actinomycetes; order Streptomycetales; family Streptomycetaceae; genus Streptomyces; species Streptomyces olivaceus. The sequence continues at coordinate 144,130 of NZ_JOFH01000013.1, read as the reverse complement.
CGGCACCGTCGTCACCTGCGCGTCCACCACCGGCTACGAGCACACCTACGACAACCGCTACCTGTGGATGTCCTTGAAGCGCATCGTCGGCTCCCACTTCGCCAACTACCGCGAGGCTTGGGAGGCCAACCGCCTCATCGCCAAGGGAAGAATCCATCCCACGCTCTCCGAGGTCTACCCCCTGGCGGACACCCGGCAGGCCGTGTACGACGTCCACCGCAACCTCCACCAGGGCAAGGTCGGTGTCCTGTGTCTCGCTCCCGAGGAGGGCCTGGGCGTGCGCGACGAGGAGATGCGGTCCCGGCACCTCGGGGCCATCAACCGCTTCCGGGTCCCGCAGGAGGGGACGGGGACGACGACGGCACCGCGGGTGGCGCCGTGAGGGCCGCCGTACTGACCGGGCCCGGCGCGCTGTCGGTGGTGTCCGTGCCGGAGCCGGCCTGCGGCCCCGGTGAGGTGCTCGTCCGCATGCGCGGCACGGGGCTGTGCGGCTCCGACCTCGCGGTGTACGCGGGGCGCAGGCCGGCGCCGTACCTCCCGTGGATCCTCGGTCATGAGGGGACCGGCCGCGTCGAGGCGGTGGGCGCCGGGGTCGGTGGCCTGCGTGCCGGTCAGGACGTGGTCGTCGAACCGGACTACTGCTGTCTGGCCTGCGCCGACTGCCTGGCCGGGAGGACGTCGGCCTGTGCCGGCCGGGCCGCGGTCGGACTGACCGTCCCCGGTCTGCTCAGCGAGTACGTCGTGGCTCCCGCGGAGTTCGTGTGGCGGGTCCCCGCGGGCCTGCCGCCGGAGGACCTGGTCTGCGTGGAACCCGCGACCGTGGCCCGGGCGGCGCTGCGCCGCTCGGGCATCTCCCCCGGGCAGAGCTGCCTGGTGACCGGTGCCGGCTCCCAGGGCCTGCTGCTGTGCCGGGCCCTCGTCGAGCACGGTGCGACGGTCTTCGTCCAGGAGCCCAACCCGGCCCGGCTGGACCGCGCCCGCGCACTGGGAGCGACACCGCTGCCGCCGGACGGGGACGGCGTCCCCTACTTCTTCGAGACGTCCGGTGCCCCCGGGGTCGCCGAACAGGGACTGCGGCGACTCGCCCGGCAGGGCACCGCCGTGCTCATCGGGATGAACACCGCACCGCTCGGTGTCTCCCCCCGCGACGTGGTGGCGGGGCAGCTCAGGATCGTCGGCAGCATGATCTATGACCACCCGGGTGACTTCGCGGGCACGATCGCCGCCCTCGGGTCCGGCACACGGCCCCGGCTGGGCGCGGTGGTCAGCGACCGCTACCCCCTGGACGACGTACGGGCAGCCTTCGAGGCCGCCGCCGACGCGCCAGGGAAGGTCTGGATCGACCTCTCCTGAGGTGCCTCGAAACACTCCGGGAACCCCGGGAAAGGCGAGAGGTCCGGTTTCGGATGTCTCCGAAACCGGACCTCTCCGCGACCGTCTCCAGTCGGGACGACAGGATTTGAACCTGCGACCCCTTGACCCCCAGTCAAGTGCGCTACCAAGCTGCGCCACGTCCCGGTGCGCGATCCGCGTTCCGCCGTGATCGCGCTGGTCAAGCCTACCCCATCCGGTGCGCGGGACGGGCCCCCGCGGAACCCGGTGGATGATCACATCGCGAGACGGCTTTGCGTCCCGCCGTCCGGAGGCGTTACCTCGCACGGTGCGAACCGAACGACCCGAACGCCCCAGTAACGACGTCACCGCCGACCGCAACGCCCGGCGGGCCGTGACCGTCTTCCCGATCCTCGTCCTGGTGGCCGGCGCCCTGGGCCTCCTCCTCCCCGGGAGCTTCAAGGGGTGGAGCGAGTCGGTGCCGTACCTGCTGGGCGTCGTGATGTTCTGCATGGGCGTCACCATGACCCCGGAGGACTTCCGCGGGGTCGCCAGGCGTCCCTGGGCGGTGGCCCTGGGCCTGGTCGCCCACTACGTCATCATGCCGGGGCTCGGCTGGGCCATCGCCCACCTGCTCGACCTGCCCCCTCAGCTCGCGGCCGGTGTGATCCTGGTCGGCTGCGCGCCCAGCGGCACGGCCTCCAACGTGGTGACCTACCTGGCCCGCGGCGACGTGGCCCTGTCGGTCTCCGTCGCCACCGTCTCCACGCTGGTCGCCCCGCTGGTCACCCCGCCGCTGACGCTGCTGCTGGCCGGCGAGTACCTCCCGGTGGACGCCGGGTCCATGGTGACCGACATCCTGAAGACGGTGCTGCTGCCGGTGCTGGCCGGTGTCGTCGTACGGCTGGTCGCGGGGCGGTACGTGCAGCGGGCGCTGCCGGGGCTGCCCTGGCTCTCCGCGCTGACGATCGCCGTGATCGTGGCTGTCGTGGTGGCGGGCAGCGCGGACGCCATCAAGTCGGCCGCCGGACTGGTCTTCGTCGCCGTGGTGCTGCACAACGGCCTGGGCCTCGCCCTCGGGTACGGGGCGGGGCGCCTGGGCCGGCTCGGCGAGCCCGGCAGCCGCGCGATGGCCTTCGAGGTCGGCATGCAGAACTCGGGCCTCGCCGCGTCGCTGGCGACGGCCCACTTCAGCCCGCTGGCGGCGCTGCCGGCCGCGGTCTTCTCGGTCTGGCACAACGTCTCCGGCGCGGTGACGGCCGCGTGGCTGTCCCGCCGGGGGCGGTGACCCGCGGCCGGCCCGTCGGGGCGGGCGCCGTCGCGCTCAGTGGGCCGGGGCGAGCTTCGGCCCGGCGGGGCCGGCGGCAGCCGTGCGCAGGGCCGCCACGCCGATGAAGACCATCGAGGAGAGCCCGGCGAGCGCGAACGCGGTGAAGCCCCAGTCGCCCTTGTCCGCGGCGAGCAGCTGACCGCCGAGCCAGGGGCCGAAGACCGCGCCGAAGCGGCCCATGCCGGAGGTCCAGCCGACCGCGGTGGCACGGTGGGCCGGGGCGGAGCCGATGGAGACGGTGGCGTAGATCATGGTCTGGGCGCTGTTGAGGAAGACGCCGGTGAGGAAGACGACCGCGAAGGTCAGCGCCGGCGGCATGTGGACGCTGAGCAGGAAGACCCCGGCCGCGGTCAGCGCGAACCAGATCGCCGAGATGCGCGGGGCGCCGAACCGGTCCGAGGCCCGGCCCGCGACCAGCATCCCGACGATGCCGCCGAGGTTGAACAGGACGACGAAGGTGAGCGCCGAACCCAGTTCGTAGCCCTCGCCGCGCATCAGGGTGGGCAGCCAGGTGGCGACACCGTAGACGAGGAGCAGTCCGCCGAAGGACGCCAGCCAGTACAGCAGGGTCTGGATCCACTCGCGGCCGCGGAAGAGGCCGGCGAGGCTCTCCCAGCGGGCGGTGGCGGGCCGGCCGGCCGGTGCGGCGGGGAGTTCGACGTCGTAGCGGCCGGCCAGCGCCCGGGCCTCCTCGGTGCGGCCCCGGGCGAGGAGGAAGCTCAGCGACTCGGGCAGGTACCTCAGCAGCACCGGGACGAAGAGCAGCGGAACCACGCAGACCCAGAAGGCGGCGCGCCAGCCGAGCGGCTCGACGATCCACAGGGCCACGTAGGCGGAGAGGATGCCGCCGGCGTGGTGGGCGGTCATCAGCAGGCCGATGGTGAGGGCGGCCCGGCCCCGGGGGGCGTAGTCGGAGACCATGCTGATCGCGGTCGGCAGCAGGCCGCCGAGGCCGACGCCGGCCAGGGTCCGGCCGAGGCCGAAGACGGCGACGCCGCCCGAGACGGCGCAGAGGCCGGAGGCCAGTGAGAAGAGCGTGACGCAGGAGAGCATCAGCTTCCTGCGGCCGATGCGGTCGGCCACCGTACCCGCCGCCAGTGCGCCCACCAGCATGCCGAACGTGGCGTAGCTGCCGAGGTCGCCGGCCCGGCCGGACGTGAGGCCGAGCGCCTTCTGCTCCAGCATGTGGGGCAGCACCGAGCCGTAGATGAACATGTCCAGGCCGTCGAAGAGCACGGCCAGCCAGCAGAGGCCGACGACCAGCAGAGCCAGTCCGCTGCCGCGGGCGGAGAGCGCGGGTGAGGAGGACATCGTTGTTCCCTCTCGCCGGGGACGTGTGATGGAGCGACGCTAAGGACCCCGCGGGAGAGTGTCAACGCTTTTGTTGACAATCGTTGCGGCCATGCAGGGGCGACAACGGAGGGCGGGTCCCCGCGCGGTGGTGTGCGCGGACCCGCCCCTCGTCGAGGTTGGTCGTGGCCCGTCGGCCCGGTGCCTTGTCGGCCGGCCGGTTCAGTCGACCGGCGGGGTCCCGTGCGTGTGGAAGGACCGGATGGTCTTCAGGCCCCAGGCCTGGCCCTTGGCGCGCTCGGCCTCGGTCCAGGTGACGAGCGGCCAGTCGGGTGCCAGCACCAGCCGGGTGAGCGGGTTGCACAGCTCGATCCGGTTGCCGCCGGGCTCGTAGACGTACAGGAAGAACGTCTGCTGGATGGCATGCTTGTGCGGGCCCGTCTCGATGAACACGCCCGTGTCGATGGCGAGATCGGCGGCGCGCAGGATGTCCTCGCGGGTGTCGGTGGCGAACGCGATGTGGTGCAGCCGCCCCGACGATCCGGTCCAGTCCTCGGTGTAGACGACGTCGTACGACTTGTTGGTGAAGGTCAGCCAACGGCCCGCGATCCGGCCGGAGTCGAGCCGGATCTGCTCGGTCGGGCGGGCGCCCAGGAGCTGTTCCTGGAACTCGGCGTTGGCGAGGACGTCGGCGGCGAGGAAGTTGACGTGGTCGAGGCGGCGTACGCCGACTCCCCGGTTGGGCTTGGCCTGCGGCTGGTTCTTCAGCGCCGGCCTCAGCGCGTCGGGGGCCCGGTAGTGCTCGCTCTCCCAGTACAGGGCGTGCTCGTGCCCGTCGGGGTCGGCGGTGAGGTAGAGCCTGCCGATGCCCGGCTCGTCCTCGACCCACTTCCCGGGCCGCCCCGCGGCCTCCAGGGCCGCCACCCGGCGCCCGAGGGCCTCCTCGCTCGACGTGCGCAGCGCGAGACGGCCGAGGCCGGGCCGGTCGCGGGCGGTGAGGACCAGGCTGTGGTGCTCGTAGTCGTCGTAGCTGCGCAGGTAGACCGTGTCGCCGTCCCGGCCGTTGACCGTGAGGCCGAGGTAGTCCGTGCAGAAGGCGGCACTCGCGTCCAGGTCGGGCGTGAACAGCTGGGCGTGGCCGACGTGGGCGATGTCACCGAGCGGCGGGGTCATGGTCGCCTCCGGAGCGGGTCGCGGGGGCCGCCGTCGCGGCGGGCCGGGGGAAGACGGTGCCGTCGAAGATCTTGCGCGCGGTGCGTACGACGGCGGTGCGCCGGACCACGGGGGAACTCGGGTCGAGGTCGACGTCGACCTCCAGGAACCCGGTGGGGTGCTCCACCCGCACGCGGTCCCCGGAGCCGGGGAGCCGGGCGATGCCCTCCCCCACCCCGCCGGTCACCCGCAGGCCCGCGGCCACGCTCGCGGCGCCCAGGACGCCGATCGAGGTGTGGCAGCGCACGGGGATGAAGGTGCGGGTGGCGACCGCGCCGCCGTCCCGGGGCGGGGCGAGCAGGGTCAGTTTGGGCACGGTGGAGTTCTCGACGTCGCCGAGGCCCATGAGCCGTCCGGCGGCCAGCCGGATCTCGCGGAGGCGGCCGGCGAGCGCCGTGTCCTGCTCCAGGTCGGCGGGCGTCCCGTAGCCGTCGGCACCGAGCGCGGCGGCGGGGATCAGGACGACCGGCATGCCGTTGTCGACGCAGGTCACCTCGGTGCCGGCGACGGTGTCGCGGACGTTGCCGGTGGGCAGCAGAGGGCCGGCCCCCTGCGGGAACTCGATGACGACCGCGGCGGCGGTACCCGGCACGCCGGATATGGCGGCTTCTCCGGTGTAGTCGACGCGCCCGCCCGGGGTCGGGAAGGTGGCGACGGCGAGTTCACCGGTGTTGCGCATGCGGATGCGTACGGAGGTCTCGGTGTCGCCGGCCGGGACGAGTCCGCGTTCGACGGCGAACGGGCCCACCCCGGCGAGGATGTTGCCGCAGTTCTGCCGGTCGGTGACCTCGGGGGCGTCCACGGCGACCTGGAGGAACAGGTAGTCGACGTCCGCTTCCGGGTCGGCGGAGCGGGAGACGACGGCGACCTTGCTGGTCAGCGGGTGGGCGCCGCCCAGGCCGTCGATCTGGCGCGGGTCGGGGCTGCCCATGATCCGCAGGAGCAGGCCGTCGCGGTCGCCCGGGTCGGCGGGCAGGTCGCCGGCGAGGAAGTAGGCGCCCTTGGAGGTGCCGCCGCGCATCAGCGTGCAGCGCACCTCCCCGGTGCCGGTCACGACCGCTCCCCGGCGGTGTACTCGTCGTACGACTGGTAGGTGACGCCGAGTTGCTTGAGCTTCTCGCGCAAGCCGTAGCGGTCCAGGCCGAGTTGGCCCTCCACGAAGGCGGCGCGGGTGGCGGCCTCCTTCTGTTCGCGGGCCTCGGACGCCTCGGCGACCTGCCGGGCCTGTTCGCGGGGGACGACCACCACGCCGTCGTCGTCGGCGACGATCACGTCGCCGGGGCGGATCACCCGGCCGTCGACGGCGACCGGCACGTTGACCGAGCCGCCGGTGGCCTTGACCGTGCCTTGCGCCGAGACGGCCCTGGACCAGGCGGCGAAGCCCATCTCCCGCAGTTCCTGGGTGTCGCGGATACCCGTGTTGATGACGATGCCGCGGACACCGCGCCGCTGGAGCGCGGTGGCGAACAGTTCGCCGAACAGGCCGTCGGTGGACGGGGAGGTGGTGGTGACGACCAGGATGTCGCCCTCGCCGCACTGCTCGACGGCGGCGTGGATCATCAGGTTGTCGCCGGGCCAGCCGAGCACGGTGACCGCGGTGCCCGCGGTCCGTACGCCCTGCTGGACGGGGCGGATGCCGGGCCCGAGCAGGCCGGTGCGGCCCATGGCCTCGCTGACGGTGGCCACGCCGTAGGCGGCGAGCGCCTCGACGTCCTCGGCGGACGCCTTGGGCGGGTTGGTGACGATGACGCCGCTCATGCCAGCTCCTTCGTGATCTGCGGGTACGGGCGCATGTACGCCTCGGCCAGGGTGGTGTGGGCGAGCCCCAGGTTGGGGCCCGCGTTGCGCCTGAGCTGCACGCCGCGGCGGACGGCCAGGTCGGTGTAGTAGTCCCAGAGGTGCCGCTGGGCGGCGAGGCACTCCATCGCCGCGCGCTTGGTCTCCCACACCTCGGTGATGTCGAGCAGCACCTCGGGCCGGAAGCCGCTCATCTCGGGCTGGTGCGGCTCGAAGCAGAAGACGGGCGGGGCGCCGATGACTCCGCCCTCGCCCGGGTAGCCGACGGCCTGGGCGAGGATGCGGGCCTGCAGCGCCATGCGGTGCGCGGCCGGGTGGTCGCCGTTGTAGGGGTCCTCGGCCGGGTGGGTGAGGACCACGTCGGGCTGGGTGGCGCGGTAGACGCCGACGAGCCGGTCGGTCAGTTCGGCGGTCTCGGTCAGCGGGTAGTCGCCGGCGTCGAAGAAGCGGACCTCGGCGCCGAGGACCGCGGCGGCCCGCTCGGCCTCGTCCCGGCGCAGTGCCTTGATCTCCTCCAGCTGCCTGCCCTCGCGCCAGGCCTTCGCGGACTCGCCGCGCTCGCCGAAGGTCAGGCACGCGAGGGTGACCTTCTCGCCGCGCGAGGCGGCCAGGGCGACGGCGCCGCCGGCCCGCCACACGAAGTCTCCGGCGTGCGCGGTGACGACGAGGGTCGAGCGCGGGACGGCGGCGGGCGCGTTGCCGTGCGTCATGCGTGAAATCTCCTTGGTGGACAGGTGACGCCCGCCTCGTCGCGCGGGTCAGTCCCGCAGCGCCTCGATCACGCTGGTGAGGTGGGCGCGGACGGCCGCCTCGGCCGCCTGCGGGTCTCTGGCCTCGATCGCCTCGACCATGGCCAGGTGCTCCTTCAGGGACTGCTGCGGACGCCCCGGGCGCAGCGCCAGCTGGAAGCGGTGCCGCACCAGTTGGGCGTTGAGGCGCTCCAGCAGTTCCACGGCCGTCTGCTGGCCGGAGAACTCCCGGATGCGGGCGTGGAGTTCGTGGTTGAGGTCCGAGTAGGTCAGCGGCTCCCCGGCGGCCACGGCCGTGCGCATCGCCGAGCCCAGGTCCCGCAGCCGGGCGACCTGTCCGTCGTCGACGGCGGCGGCGGCCTTGGCCGCGCACAGCCCTTCGAGGACCAGCCGGCATTCGGTGATGGCGACCGCCTCCTCCACGGTCACCACCCGCACCCGTGAACCGCGGTTGCGGATCCGCTCGACGAGCCCCTGGGCCTCCAGGTCGATCAGCGCGGCCCGGATGCTGGCCCGGGTCACACCGAACTGCTCGGCGAGTTCGTTCTCCACCAGCCGCTGCGCGGGTGCCATCTCGCCGCGCAGGATCGCCTGCCGCAGCTGCCCGAGCGCAAGCTGTTTGGCCTGCTCCCCGGTGCCCGGACGGGCCTGGTTCGGCATGGTTGCCCTCCCTGAGTGAGTGCCTGACGAACGTAAATCTAGCCAGACAGAATTGTCAACAATTTTGTTGGCGAGGCGGTCGGCGGCAGGATGGGCGACGAGACCTGCGGGTGAGTGACCGGCGAGAGAGCAGTGCGGCAAGTTTGTCCTGTCAAACGGTTGACATGATGCCGTCGTCCGAACAGGGTTGCCTGGACAGAATCACGGACCGGTCCGAAGAGGGGCTCTCAATGGTCGATGCGCTCGGTGTCGCCGTCGTCGGGTTCGGCTGGATGGGCCGGGTGCACACGCAGGCGTACGCCCGTGTCCGGCACCACTACCCACGGCTCGCCCTGCGGCCGGAGCTGGTGGCGGTCGCGGAGGAGGTGCCGGGTCGGGCCGAGGAGGCCGCCGAGCAGTTCGGCTTCGCCTCGACGACGCGCGACTGGCGCGAGGTGGCCGCCGATCCCCGGGTGGGCGCGGTCAGCATCACCGCGCCGAACTTCCTGCACCGCGAGATCGCCGTGGCGATGGCCGAGGCCGGCAAGCACATCTGGATCGAGAAGCCCGTCGGCCTGAGCGCCGAGGACGCCCGCGCGGTCGCGGACGCCGTCGCCAAGGCCGGTGTCCAGGGCACGGTCGGCTTCAACTACCGCAACGCACCCGCCGTCGAGGCCGCCCGGGACCTGATCGCCGCCGGTGAGATCGGCGCCGTCACGCATGTCCGCATCCGCCTCTTCAGCGACTACGCGGCCCATCCCGAGTCCGCCCTGACCTGGCGCTACGAACGTGCACGCGGCGGCAGCGGCGTCCTGGGCGACCTGGCCTCGCACGGCGCCGACCTGGCCCGCTTCCTGCTCGGGGACATCGCGTCCCTGACCGCGGACACGGCCGTCTTCCTGCCTCGGCGGGCCCGCCCCACCACCGCGGCCGCGGGCCACTCCCGTGCCGCGGGGGGCGAGTTGGGCCCGGTCGAGAACGAGGACTACGTCAACTGCCTGCTGCGCTTCGCCTCCGGCGCGCGCGGCGTCCTGGAGGCGTGCCGGGTCTCGGTCGGCGAGCAGAACAACTACGGCTTCGAGGTGCACGGCACCCGGGGCGCGGTGTCCTGGGACTTCCGCCGGATGAACGAGCTGGCCGTCAGCCGCGGCACGTCGTACCAGGACCAGCCGGTCAGCACCGTCTACGTCGGCCCGGAGCACGGTGAGTTCGCCGCCTTCCAGCCGGGCGCCGCGAACGCCATGGGCTACGACGACCTCAAGGTGGTGGAGGCCTACCGCTTCCTGCGCTCGGTCGCCGAGGGCACCCCGTACGGTGCCACCCTGTCGGACGCCGTGCACAGCGCGGCCGCGCTGGACGCGATGGCGCACTCGGCGGAGCGGGGCGCCTGGGCCGAGGTGCGCCCCTAGGGTCTGTCGTCACCTTCCCGTCTGCCCGGCGGCGCCATGCACGCCGAGAGCGGCACCCGACGCCGCCGGGCCCGCCCCTCGGGCGGACGACGGGAAGGTGACGACAGACCCCGGGCGTGAGGGCGCAGCACCCGGCGGAGTGCCGCCGCAACCGTCCCCGCACCGCGCGGCGCGACCCGTTCCGGTCACTCGCCGGGCGGACGGACCCATCAAGGAGCACAGCACGCATGCGTATCGGAATCCTCGGCCTCGGCCGCATCGGCGCCTTCCACGCCGAGACCCTCTCCGCACTGGACGCCGTCGGCTCGCTGGTCGTCGCCGACCCGTTCGCGGACGCCGCGCGGGCCGCCGCCGAGCGGTTCGGTGCCGAGGTCGCCGACTCGCCGGAGGCGGTGCTGGCCGCCGGAGTGGACGGCGTGGTGATCGCCGCGGCCACCGACGCCCACCCGGCCCTGATCCTGGCCGCCGTCGAGGCCGGGGTGCCGGTCTTCTGCGAGAAGCCGGTCGCCCGCACCATCGCCGAGGGCGTGGACGTGCTCAAGGCGGTCTCGGGCCGTGACGTGCCGGTCCAGATCGGCTTCAACCGCCGCTTCGACGCCGGGTTCGCCGCCGCGCGGGCGGCGGTGCGGGGCGGTGAGCTGGGCAAGCTGCACACCGTGCGGTCGACGACGCTGGACCCGGCGCCGCCGCCCGCCGCGTACATCGCCGCCTCCGGGGGCATCTTCCGGGACTGCTCCGTGCACGACTTCGACGTCGTCCGCTGGGTCACCGGCCGCGAGGTGAGCGAGGTGTACGCCGTCGGGGGGAACCGGGGCGCCGACTTCATCCGGGAGGCGGGCGACGCGGACACCACCGGTGCGGTGCTCACGCTGGACGACGGCACGATCGCGGTGATCTCCAACAGCCGCCACAACGCGCGCGGCTACGACGTCCGCATGGAGATCCACGGCTTCGACGACTCCATCGCCGTCGGCCTGGAGGACAAGCTGCCGCTGCGCTCGGTCGAGCCGGGCACGGCCTTCCCGGCGGGCACCCCGCACGACTTCTTCATGGACCGCTTCGCGGCCGCCTACCGCGCCGAGCTGACCGCCTTCACCGAGGTCGTCGCGGGCGCCCGTCCCTCGCCCTGCACCATCGAGGACGCGCTGGAGGCGGGGTGGATCGCGGAGGCCTGCACCCTGTCGCTGCACGAGCACCGTCCCGTGACGATCGCGGAGGTACGGCGCGGGTGAGAGGGGCGTGCGCGGGGACCGCGGGCCGGACGGTCAGCCGGCCGGCTCGCTGATGTTCACCATCCAGGGGATGCCGAAGCGGTCCCTGCACATGCCGAAGACGTCGCCCCACATCTGCTTCTCCAGCGGCACGTCGACCGTGCCGCCGGCGGACAGCTTCTCCCAGTAGCCGCGCAGCTCGGCGGCGTCGTCGCCGCTGAGGCTCACCGAGAAGTTGCTCCCCGCGCCGTGCTCCATGCCGGGCGGGGTGTCGGCGCCCATCAGGGTGAAGCCGCTCGGCGTCTCCAGCATGCCGTGCATGATCTTGTCGGTGTACGCGCCGTCGGGCATGCCGGCCGCGCCGAAGGTGTTCAGCGCCAGGGTGCCGCCGAACACCTGCTCGTAGAACTCCATCGCCTGTCGGGCGTCGCCGTCGAAGCTGAGGTACGGGTTGAGACGCGAGGTCATGACTGCCTCCCGGGACGGGGCGAAGTGCCAGTACCGGGAACGCTAGCGCGCACCACCGACAACGGCCCGCCGGGCGGTGCGCCGGCGGGCCCCGTCCTCCGCCGGCGCGACCGGCTCAGGCGCCGCAGGAACGCAGGAACTTCCGGGTGCGCACCGCGATGGGCAGGGGCTTGTCCGGCTCGCAGGGGTACATGTCCTGCTCGACGATGGCGAACAGGTCGACGCCGAGGTCCTGGGCGGCCGTGAGGACCGGGCCCAGCTCCGGCACTCCCTCCGGCGGCTCGCACATCACGCCGCGCTGCACGGCCGGCCCGAACGGCACCCCGCCCTCCCGCACGCCGGCGAGGATCTCCGGGTCGACCTGCTTGAGGTGCAGGTAGCCGATGCGCTCGCCGTAGGTCTCGATCAGCTTGACGCTGTCGCCGCCGCAGTAGGCGTAGTGGCCGGTGTCCAGGCAGAGGTTCACGAGGCCGGAGTCGGTGGCGTCGAGGAAGCGCTCCACGTGCTCCTCGGTGTCGATGTGGGTGTCGGCGTGCGGGTGGACGACGATGTCCAGGCCGTAGGTGTCCCGCACCTCGCGGCCGAGCCGCTCCATGCCCTCGGTCAGGTGGGTCCACTGCTCGCCGGTCAGCTCCGGCGGCTCCAGGATCTCGGCGGTCTTGTCGTCGCGCCAGAAGGACGGGATGACGACCAGGTGCCCGGCGTCCATGGCCTTGGTCAGGGCGGCGACGCGGCTGACCTGTTCCCAGGTCGCGTCCCACTCGGAGGGGCCGCGGTGCAGCCCGCAGAAGATGGTGCCCGCGGAGACCTTGAGGCCGCGCCGGGTCACCTCGTCGGTGAGCCGGGCCGGGTCGGTGGGGAGGTAGCCATAGGGGCCCAGCTCGATCCAGTCGTACCCGGCCTCGGTGACCTCGTCCAGGAACCGTTCCCACGGCACCTGCTGGGGGTCGTCGGGGAACCAGACGCCCCAGGAATCGGGGGCCGAGCCGACGCGGATGCGATCGAGGGCAGAGGGCATGTCAGACCTTCCCTTCGGTACCGGATGTGGCGTTGTCGGGCTTCTCGGTTTCGGAGGGCGTGTCGGAGGACTTCCCGGAGCCGGAGGACTTCCCGGAGCCGGAGGACTTCCCGGAGCCGTCGGGCTCCTCGGTCCCGGAGGTCCGCTCGGTGCCGTCGGCCTTCCCGGCGGCCGGCCTCCCGGCGTCGGCCGGCTCGGACGCGGCCCGCGCGTCGTCCGGGAGCGCGCCCGTGTCGACCCCGCCGACCTGCGCCAGCTCGTGCTTGAGCGCCGCGAGCTCGGCCCCGCCCGCCATGTGGTTGGTGAGTTCCTCCAGGGTGATGTCGGCGCGGGGCGCGCTCAGTTCGAGGGTGCCCAGGCGCAGCACGCTGAAGTGGTCGCCGACCATGTAGGCGTGGTGGGGGTTGTGGGTGATGAAGACGACGCCGAGGCCGCGTTCGCGGGCGGCGGCGACGTACTTCAGGACCACGCCGGACTGCTTGACGCCGAGCGCGGCGGTGGGCTCGTCCAGGATGAGGACGCGGGCGCCGAAGTAGACGGCGCGGGCGATGGCGACGGACTGCCGCTGGCCGCCGGAGAGCGTGCCGATGGGCTGTTCGAGGTCGTCCAGGACGATGCCCATGTTGCGCAGTTCCTCGTCGGCGGTGCGCTTCATGCGGGCGATGTCGAGGCGCCGCACGGGCCAGGGCCCCTTGGTCATCTCGGAGCCCAGGAAGAAGTTCCGCCACACCGGCATCAGCGGGATGGTGGCGAGGTCCTGGTAGACCGTGGCGATGCCGCGGGCGAGGGCGTCGCGCGGGGTGGCGAAGCGCACGGTCTCGCCGTCGACGAGGAACTCGCCCTCGGTGTGCTGGTGCAGCCCCGAGATGATCTTGATGAGGGTGGACTTGCCGGCGCCGTTGTCGCCGAGCACGCAGGTCACCCGGCCGGGACGGACGGCGAGGTCGACGCCGTGCAGCGCGCGGACGTTGCCGTACGCCTTGCCCGCGCCGCGCAGTTCGACGAGCGGACTCTCCTGCTCGGGCGCGGAGTCGGCGAGGACGGCGCCGTGGGTGCCGGGGGTCTTGCTGGTCACTGCGATCACCTCCGGGTCGCGGCGCGGCGGACGTACAGGTTGATGAGGACGGCGCCGAGGAGCATCACACCGAGGAAGGCCTTGAACCAGTCCGGGTTCCAGCCCGCGAAAACGATGCCCTGGTTCACCATGCCGAACATGAAGGCGCCGAACACCGGCCCGATGGCGGAGCCGTAGCCGCCGGTGAGCAGGCACCCGCCGATCACCGCCGCGGCGATGTAGATCAGCTCCTGGCCGACGCCCTGCCCCGACTGCACCGTGTTGAAGGAGAACAGCTGGTGCATGCCGACGAACCAGGCGCCGAAGCCGACCAGCATGAACAGCGTGATCTTGGTGAAGGTGACGGGGACGCCGACCGCGCGGGCGGACTCCTGGCTGCCGCCGACGGCGAAGATCCAGTTGCCGTACTTGGTGCGCAGCAGCACCCAGGTGGCGAGCGCGGCGAAGACCACCCACCACACGACCGTGATGTTCACCTGGACCCCGCCGACGTCGAAGGACGAGGCGAACAGGGCCTTGGCCTGGTCGAAGCCGTCCATGTCGCTGATGTCGTCGGTGGCGACGTTGCCGGTGACGAGCTTGGTGACGGCGAGGTTGACGCCCTGGAGGATCAGGAAGGTGGCGAGGGTGACCAGGAAGCTGGGCAGCCCGGTCTTCACCAGCACCCAGCCGTTGAGGGCGCCGACCGCGAGGGAGACCACGAGGGCGACGGCCACGCCCATCCAGGCGTTCAGCGTCAGTTGGTAGCTGAGCATGCCGGCGGTGAGCGCCGAGGCGGTCACGGCGACACCGGCCGACAGGTCGAACTCGCCGCCGATCATCAGCAGCGCGACGGGCAGCGCCATGAGGCCGATGGTGGACGACTGGTACAGCACCGTCGCCATGGAGCTGCCGTCGCGGACCGCGGGGGCGGCGATCAGGAAGAAGACGAACACCGCGACGGCGCCGAGGAAGACCCCGACCTCGGGGCGGGCGAGCAGACGCAGCGCCACGGGGCGCTCGCCGGTCCGCCCGTCGGTCTGCCGGGGGCCGGGGGCCGGCGGTGTGGTCACCGCCGGTTCAGCCTGTTGGGTCATGCTCATCACCGGGTGCCCTTCGAGGCGAACTCGGCGACGGCCTTCACGTTGGTCTTGTCGACGAAGGCCGGGCCGGTCAGCACCGGCTGCTCACCGCCGCCGCTGTAGTTGCCGTTGTTCTGGTAGAGCCACAGGCCGTCGACCGCGAGGTAGCCCTGGAGGTAGGGCTGCTGGTCGACGGCGAAGGCGATGTCGCCCTTGTCGATGGCGCCGGTCAGCTCCTTGTTGAGGTCGAAGGTGGCGACCTTCGCCTCGCTGCCGGACTCGTCCACCGACTGCACGGCCGTCATGGCGAACGGCGCGCCCAGCGTGACGAGATGGTCGATGTCGGCGTCCTGCTTGAGCTTGGCGGTGATGGTGGACTTCACCGAGGGCATGTCGGTGCCGTCGACGTAGAGGTTCTCGATCGAGCCCTCGAAGGTCTTCTTCACGCCGTCGCAGCGCTGCGTCAGACCGACGTTGCCCTGCTCGTGGAGGACGCACACGGCGTTCTTGGCGCCGTCCTCGTTGAGCCGCTTGCCGAGCGCCTCGCCGGCCACGGTCTCGTCCTGGCCGAAGAACTCCATCAGGCCGAGCTTCTTCCAGTCCGCCACGCCGGAGTTGAGCCCGACCACGGGTATGCCGGCCTTCTGGGCCTTGCCGAGGACGCTGCGCAGGGCGTCCGGCTTGGCCAGGGTGACGGCGATGCCGTCGACCTTCTGGTCGATCGCGTTCTGCACCAGGTTGGCCTGGCTGCCCGCGCTCGGGTCGGCCGAGTAGACGAGCTTGACGTTGTCCTTGTCGGCGGCGGCCTGGGCGCCCTTGCGGACGATGTCCCAGAAGGTGTCACCGGCCCCCGAGTGGGTGACCAGGGCGACGGTCATGCGCGGAGTGTTCGCCTTGCCCGCGGAGGCACCCGAGTCCGCCTCCTCGTCGGCCTTCTTCCCGCCCGAGCTGCTGGAGCAGCCGGCGAGGGTCAGGGCCGCCGCGGCGGCGAGGGCCACGGCAGGGGCGAATCTGCGGGAGCGGGCGTGCGAAGAGCGGTCCATCTTTTCCTGCACCTCACTGTGCGACTGTGCGACGGGGAAGGCCGTGGGCCAGACCGGGAGAACGGCTGTTGCTGCGCTGGGACCGGATACAAGTCCTTGAGACGCGTGCTGTCAATGGTTTGTCAAGACATCATTTCACTCTCAGGTCCGAATGTAAGTACAAAGTATTGACAGCGTCGTCCAGGAGTCATACACCTGGGAGGCGGCAGGCCCCCGCCCAGCCCGAGGAGCGTCGCACATGGCCGAGTCAGTCCCCCATTTCGATCTGATCACGATGGGCCGCATCGGGGTCGATCTCTATCCCTTGCAGACCGGTGTACCTCTGGCGGAGGTGGAGACCTTCGGCAAGTTCCTCGGGGGTTCGGCCAGCAACGTGGCGGTCGCCGCGGCCCGGCTGGGCCGCACCTCGGCCGTCGTCACCCGCACGGGCGACGACCCGTTCGCAGCCTATCTGCACACGGCGCTCAAGGAGTTCGGGGTGGACGACCGGTGGGTCACTCCGGTCGCCGCCTACCCGACGCCCGTGACGTTCTGCGAGATCTTCCCGCCGGACGACTTCCCGCTCTACTTCTACCGCCGCCCCAAGGCGCCGGACCTGGAGATCCACCCGGAGGAACTGGACCTCGACGCGATCCGGGCGGCCTCGATCTTCTGGATGACCGGCACGGGGCTGAGCGAGGAGCCGAGCCGTACGGCGACCCTGGCCGCCCTCGCCCACCGCGCGAAGTCCGGCACCACGGTCTTCGACCTCGACTGGCGCCCCATGTTCTGGGCCGACCCGGACCAGGCCCGCCCGCACTACGCCGAGGCGCTGCGGCACGCGACCGTCGCCGTCGGCAACGTGGCGGAGTGCGAGGTGGCGACGGGCGTGCGCGAACCCCGGGCCTGCGCCGAGGCACTGCTCGCCGCCGGCGTGGAGCTGGCCGTCGTCAAGCAGGGCCCGAAGGGCGTGCTGGCCGTGCACCGCGACGGCCGGTCGGCCGAGGTGCCGCCGGTGCCGGTGGACGTGGTCAACGGCCTGGGCGCGGGCGACGCGTTCGGCGGCGCCCTCAGCCACGGCCTGCTCGCGGGCTGGGAGTTGGAGCAGATCATGCGGTACGCCAACGCGGCCGGCGCCCTCGTCGCCTCCCGCCTCGCCTGTTCCTCCGCGATGCCCACCGGGGCCGAGGTCGACGACCTCCTCGCGCGCACGTCTGCCTGAACGGAGCTTTCGCCTTGTCCCCCACCATCCCCAGCATCCCGGACCTCACCTCGGTCAGAGTCCGGCATCCGGAGGCGATCGCCGAGGCCGCGGCCCGCCGGGTGCGCCGACCGCTGATCGGCGACTCCGGCCGCCTGATGATCGTGGCCGCCGACCATCCGGCGCGCGGCTCGCTCGGCGTCGGCGACCGCCGGCTCGCCATGGCCAACCGGGCCGACCTCCTGGAGCGCCTGTGCACCGCGCTGTCCCGGCCGGGCGTCGACGGGGTGCTCGCCACCGCCGACATCCTCGAGGACCTGCTGCTGCTCGGGGTGCTGGAGAACAAGGTCGTCATGGGTTCGATGAACCGCGGCGGTCTCGCGGGCGCCGCCTTCGAGATGGACGACCGCTTCACCGGCCACCGCGCCGAGGACATCGCCCGCCTGCGCTTCGACGCGGGCAAGCTGCTGCTGCGCATCGACTACGACGACCCCGGCTCGCTGGCCACGATGGAGGCGAGCGCCCGTGCCGTCGACGCCATGGCCGCCCGCGGACTGCCGGTCTTCGTCGAGCCGTTCCTCTCCCGCCGCGTCGAAGGCCGGGTCCGCAACGACCTGTCCGCCGAGGCCGTCACCCGCTCGATCGCCATCGCGTCGGGCCTCGGCGGCACCTCGTCCCACACCTGGCTGAAACTGCCCGTCACGCACGATCCGGACGACATGGCCGAGGTCCTGGAGACCTCCACGCTCCCCGTGGTCCTGCTCGGCGGCGACATAGGGGGCTCCCCCGCCGACCAGAGCGCCGCCTACGAACGCTGGCGCAAAGCCCTGCGGCTGCCCACCGTGCAGGGCATGGTCGTCGGCCGCTCGCTGCTCTACCCGGCCGGGGGCAGCGTGGAGGAGGCGGTGGACACCGCCGTCGGACTGCTGTGACCGGGCAGGGGCACGGGAGAGACACCGGAAGAGACCCGACGGACAAGAGGCGCGAGAAGAGACGCGCAGGGACGCCGAGGAGCAGACGATGACGTACCACCTTCCCGCGGGCAGGGCCGCGGCGGACGCCCCGTACGCCGTGGACGTGACGCCCGAGAGCGCCGGCTGGGGCTACAGCGGCCTGCGCGTGGTGAACCTGCCGCCCGGCGGCAGCCACCGCTTCGACAGCGGCGAGAGCGAGTGGATCGTCCTGCCGCTGAGCGGCGGCTGCACGGTCTCCACCGCCGACGACTTCGGCCGGGACACCTTCGAACTGACCGGCCGCGACAGCGTGTTCGACGGCGTCACCGACTTCGCCTACGTGCCGCGCGACGCCCGTACGACGGTGACGTCCGCCGGCGGCGGCCGGTTCGCCCTGACCGGCGCCCGCTGCACCCGCCGGCTGCCGGCCCGCTACGGCCCGGCGTCCTCGGTCCCGGTGGAGCTGCGCGGCACCGGATCCTGCTCGCGGCAGGTCAACAACTTCGGCGCGGCGGGCGTGTTCGAGTGCGACAGGCTCATCGCCGTCGAGGTGCTCACCCCCGGCGGCAACTGGTCCTCCTTCCCGCCCCACAAGCACGACGAGCACCGCCCGGGCGAGGAGTCGGTGCTGGAGGAGATCTACTACTTCGAGTTCGCGGACCACGACGGCACTCCCGGCCTCGGCTACCAGCGGGTCTCCCCCTCCGGGCAGGGGCGCGGCACGGACGTGCTCGCCGAGGTGCGCGACGGGGACGTCGTACTGATCCCGGACGGCTGGCACGGCCCGTCGATGGCGGTCCCCGGCCACCACATGTACTACCTCAACGTCATGGCCGGTCCGGAGCCCGAACGCGCCTGGCTGATCTGCGACCACCCCGACCACGCCTGGATCCGGGACACCTGGTCCGGCCGCACGGTCGACCCCCGACTCCCGCTCTACACCGCACCGGAGAGGTCCGCATGAGCGCCGCCACCCGCCGACTGACCACCGCCCAGGCCCTGGTGCGCTTCCTGGCCGCCCAGTACACCGAGCGGGACGGCGTACACCACCGCCTGATCACCGGCACCTGGGGCATCTTCGGCCACGGCAACGTGGCCGGTCTCGGCCAGGCCCTCGTCGAGTACGCGGACGTGATGCCGTACCACCAGGGCCGCAGCGAGCAGGCGATGGTGCACGCGGCCGTCGGTCACGCCCGGCAGCTGAACCGCCTCCGCGTGCAGGCGGTGACGACGTCCATCGGCCCCGGCGCCACCAACCTGGTCACCGGCGCCGCGCTCGCCACGGTCAACCGCCTGCCGGTCCTGCTGCTGCCCGGCGACTACTTCGCCTCGCACGCCGCCGACCCGCTGCTCCAGCAGCTGGAGCACCCCGTCGAGGCCGACGTCTCCGTCAACGACGCCCTGCGGCCCGTCTCCCGCTACTTCGACCGCGTCACCCGCCCCGAGGCCCTCGTCGCCTCCGCGCTGAAGGCCGTACGGGTCCTCACCGACCCGGCGGAGACCGGCGCGGTCACCCTGGCGCTCCCGCAGGACGTGCAGAGCGAGGCCCACGACTGGCCCGAGGAGTTCTTCGCCGACCGCGTCTGGCACGTACGCCGCCCCGCGCCCGACCCGGAGGAGCTGGCCGAGGCCGTCCGGGCGGTCCGCGCCGCCGAGCGCCCGCTGATCGTCGCGGGCGGCGGCGTCCACCACAGCGAGGCCGAGCAGGCCCTGAAGGCGCTCGTGGACGCCACCGGCATCCCGGTCGCCTCCACCCAGGCGGGCAAGGGCGCGCTGCGCCACGACCACCCGGCCGACCTCGGCGGCATCGGCCACACCGGCACCGCGGTGAGCGACGAACTCGCCCGCACCGCCGACCTGGTGATCGGCGTCGGCACCCGCTACTCGGACTTCACCACCGCCTCCGGCACCCTCTTCCAGCGCCCGGACGTCCGCTTCCTGAACCTCAACATCACCGCCTTCGACGCCCACAAGCTCGCCGCCCGCACCCTGGTCTGCGACGCCCGGTCCGGGCTCACGGCACTGGCGGAGGCGCTGTCCGGCCACCGCGTGGACGCGGCGTACGAGGCGGAGTACCGCGCGGGGAAGGCCCGGTGGGAGGAGACGGTCCGGGCGGCCCTCCGGGCCGACGACGACGGCGCGGTGCCGACCCAGACGCAGGTGCTCGGCGCCCTGGACGCGGTGGTCGGCGACGAGGACGTGGTGATCAACGCGGCCGGTTCGCTCCCCGGCGACCTGCACAAGCTGTGGCGGGCCCGGTCCCCGCGCCAGTACCACCTGGAGTACGGCTACTCCTGCATGGGCTACGAGATCCCGGCCGCGCTCGGCGTCCAGCAGGCCGCTCCGGACACCCCGGTGTGGGCCCTGGTGGGTGACGGCACGTACCTGATGAACCCGACGGAGATCGTCACGGCCGTCCAGGAGAACCTGCCGGTCAAGCTGGTCCTGGTGCAGAACCACGGCTACGCGTCCATCGGCGGCCTGTCCGAGTCGGTGGGCGCCGAGCGCTTCGGCACCGACTACCGCCACCGCGCGGCCGACGGCTCCTTCACCGGTGCTCCGCTCCCCGTCGACCTCGCCGCCAACGCGGCCAGCCTCGGCATGGACGTGCTGCGCGCCAAGACGGTGCGCGAGCTGCGCGAGGCGCTGGTCGCGGCCCGCGCGGCGACCCGCCCGACGTGCGTGTACGTCGAGACGGCGCCGCCGTCGGCGGCGCTCCCCGCCGAGGCCTGGTGGGACGTGCCGGTGGCCGAGGTGTCCGCCCGCGAGGCCGCCACCGCCGCCCGGACGGCCTACGAGCGTTCGGTCGCCGACCGCCGCCACCACCTCTGACGCCGCCCCGGACTGCCCGGATTCCCGGACAGCCAGTCGCCTACGCAAGGGAGGTCCGTCCATGGCGAAGACCGGCGGCCCCGCACGTGCCGTGACCGCTCCCGCGCTCAGCACCCTGGACTTCGCCCTGGACCGGAGCACTCCGGTGCCGCTCTACCACCAGCTCGCCCAGCAGTTGGAGGCGGCGATCGAGCACGGCGTCCTCGCCCCGGGCAACCTGCTGGGCAATGAGGTGGACCTCTCCGTCCGCCTGGGCCTGTCCCGGCCGACCGTCCGCCAGGCCATCCAGTCGCTGGTCGACAAGGGGCTGCTGGTCCGGCGTCGGGGGGTGGGCACCCAGGTGGTGCACAGCCAGGTCAGGCGCCCCCTGGAGCTGAGCAGCCTGTACGACGACCTGGAGAAGGCCGGGCAGGGCCCCGGCACCCGGGTGCTGCGCCACGAGACCGTCCCCGCACCCGCCGGCGCGGCGGCCGCGCTCGGCGTCGCAGAGGGCGCCGAGGCCGTGGTCCTGGAGCGGCTGCGGCTCACCCACGGCCGGCCCGTGGCGCTGCTGTGCAACTACCTTCCGGCGGGCCTGCTGGAACTCGACGACGCCCGTCTGGAGTCGACCGGCCTGTACCGCCTGCTGCGCACCTCCGGCGTCGTCCTGCACAGCGCCCGCCAGACCGTCGGCGCCCGCGTCGCCGACGGCGAGGAGGCCGCCCGCCTCGACGAGCCGGAGGGCGCCGCGCTCCTCACCATGAGCCGCACCGCGTACGACGACACCGGCCGCCCGGTCGAGTACGGCACGCACATCTACCGCGCGTCCCGGTACGCGTTCGACTTCCAGCTGCTGGTCAGATCCTGACCACAACCGGTCACTCCCGTCACTCCAGCCACTCGATCGGGTGACTTCCCGAGAGCCCCCGCAACCGCACAACATCTCCACAGGTCGTACCTGCGAGCGCGACAGGCGCTCCGTCCGACGCGGGGCTCGGACGGCCGTCGACGGGAAACGACTCTGTGGCAATCACCACCGGCACCACCGGCACGAAGCGGCGCAATGCCGTGCTGGGTCTGTACGACAGCCCGCTGCACAGGGACTGGGCGTTCTGGATGACGTCCGGCTGGGGTGTCCTCACCGGCCTGGCCATCGGCACGAGCGACGAGCCGAGAACGATGCCCGCGTGGCTCGACACATCACTCGCCGTCCTGATGTTCGCCGGCCTCTTCGGCGTGCTTCCGAGCTGGATCCGGCGGCTGTTCCGGCAGTGGCGGGCGCGCGGCCGCCGCCGCGCGCCGCACGCCCGGGTCCGTACGCACGCCGGTACGGCCTCCGGCGCACCCGGACCGCCCGAGCCGCCCGAGCAGCCCTTCCTGCCACCGCCCCGGCCCCCGGGCCCGCGGCAGGCACCTCCGGCGGGCGGCCCCGACGGAACCCGGGCGAGGGGTGCGGCTGCGGGCGGCGGCGAGGACACGACGCTCTCCGCCTCCGCGATCCTGGCCCGGGCCCGGAACACCATGCCCCACCCCGTGGCCCGCGCCGTGCGCACACTGCAGCAGGCGCACTCCGGCAAGGAGCAGTACGAGGCACTGCTCGACGCGGCCGAGACGCTCTCGATCTGCGTCGGTGTCACCACCGCGGCGCTGCTGCGGGCCCGGGGCGAACAGAGCGGCGACGGTGCCGTGCCGGGGGACGAGAAGGCCCTCCGGCAGGTGTCGGCGCTCCGCGGTTCGCTGCTCAGGAGCAGTGCCACGTTCGGCACCTGGACCAACTGGCTGGAGGCCGTCGTCCGCCTCGCCGTCAGCCGCCCCGCCGCGATGCCCGCGGCGCTCACGGCCCTGTACGACGGCACGTCCGGACCGGCCCTGGTCGGGCATCTCAACGCCCTGCGCGTCGAGCGGAATCGGGCCGCGCACGGCGACAAACCCCAGAGCAGGGGCGAGTCCGCGCTGCGCGTGCGCGAGATCAGGCCCCACTTCGAGCAGGCACTGGTGCGGGCTGGATTCCTCACCGAGTCGCCCTGGGTACTCACCGTCTCGTCCTCGTACCGGCCGGCGACGCGCACCTTCGACGTCGTCGCGCGCGACGTGATGGGCGACCACCCCGACTTCGAGCGACGGAGGTTCACCTGGGCCGAGCCCGTGGCCACGGAGGTGTTCTACCTTCTGTCCGCCGGTACTCCGGTGATCCTCTCCCCGTTCGTGGCCAGCCTGTTCTGCCCGCAGTGCCGGCAGATGGAGGTCTGTTACGCCGCGTGGGCGGGCAAGGACACCGGACCGGCGCACCTCAAGAGCTTCGACCGCGGCCACACCGTCCACTCGCCGGAGCTCGGCGACGAGATCCGCGCCCTGCCCGGCCTGAGGCGGGACACCGCCGGCTGACCGGGTCCCGTGTGCTCGCACTCAGGGCCCGTCCAGCGTCAGCGCCGTGCAGCGGATACCGCCGCCGCCCTTGGCCAGTTCCGTGGTCGCCAGCTCGACCACCTCGAGTCCGCGGTCCCGCAGCTCGGCCGCGAGCCGTGGGGCGCCTCGTGCCATGGTCACCGTGGTCCCGTCGCTCACGAGGTTGAGGGCGAACCGCCCGGCCTCCTCCACACCCACCTCGACGAGGTCGGCGCCCAGGGCCCGCAGGGTGTCCCGGCTCCGGGCGTCGAGGGCCTCGGGGCAGTACGCCAGGGTGCCGTCACCGATCACCCCGACGGCCAGGTCGAGGTCGTACCACCGCGCGCCGGCCGTACGCAGGGGCACCACTTCCCGGCGGAGCTCGCGGGCGAGCACGGGGAGCATCCGCTCGTCCGTCCGCTGCCCGTGCCCCACGAGGAGCAGCGGGCCGAAGGCGAGGGCGTCGCCCTGGCCGCTAAAGGCGTAGGGCGCCTCGACCGCCTCGATCCCGCGGCCGGTCAGCCACTCCCGGAAGTGCGGTATCTCCGCCCGGCGCTCCGGCGGAGGGCTGCCCAGCACGGCCCGGCCGCCGCCGACCGCGGCGGCGTTCGCCGTGAACACCATGTCGGGGCACTCGGGCACCGACGGCAGGTACTCGACCTTGCGGCCGGCCGCGAGGTGCGCGGCCACGATGGCCCGGTGCTCCGCCGCGGCCGCCTCCGGCCTGGGCTGCGCCCCGATGTGCATGTAGGGGTTGATCTCGTAGTCGACGCGGAAGTGTGCCGTGTCGGAGACGAGCAGCTCGCTGTTCACGATGCCTCTCTGCGGTCTGCCGGGGCCCGCGGGGTGTGCGGGCGCCGGCGGTGTCCCGGGACGGGGCGTGGTACGGCCCGGCCCGGCTTCCCGGCGGTGGTCAGGGGCGGTCGGTGAGGTATCCGCCCATCCTGGTGAAGTACTCGGCGGCGGGCAGCTCCCGGCCGTCCTCGGTGCGTACGCGCGTGACGGCGAGGCCGTGGTTCCGGCCCGTCCGGGCGTCCGCGCCGGCGACGATCACGACCCCTTCGCCCTCCCGGTAGAAGATGCGGCCGGGGGTCCCGCCGTAGCGCTTCTCGGAGACCACGGCGGCGAGGATCTCCAGCCGCTTGCCCTTGTGGTGGGTGAAGGCCGCGGGGTAGGGCGCCGACTGTGCCCGGATCAGCCGGTGGAGCTCCTCGGCCTGCCGGCTCCAGTCGATCCGGATGTCGTCCTCGGCGCGCTTGTGGAAGAAGGTGGCCTGCGACCGGTCCTGCGGGGTGAACTCGGTGCGCCCGGACGCGATCAGGTCCAGGGAGCCGACGGTGACCGGGGTGATGAGGTCGACCGTCTTGTGGAAGAGGTCGGTGGCCGTGTCGTCGGGGCCCACCGGGACGGAGCGCTGGAGGACGATGTCGCCGGCGTCCAGTTCCTCGTCCATCAGGTGCCCGGTGACCCCTACCTCGGACTCGCCGTTGATGAGCGCCCAGATGATCGGCGAGAAGCCCGCGTACTTCGGCAGCAGGGAGTCGTGGACGTTGAGGGTGCCGTGCCGGGGCAGGTTGTAGACGCGCGGTGGGATCCAGGTACGCCAGTTGTTGGCCACGATGATGTCCGGGTCGGCGTCCTTCAGGAGCTGGAAGAGCTCCTCGTCGTCCGGCCGGTCGCGGATGACCACCGGCACGCCGTGCTCGGCGGCCAGGTCGGCGACGGAGTCGCTCCAGATCCTCTCGTAGGCGTGCTCGCTCTTCGGATGGGTCACCACCGTCACCACTTCGTGCGGGGAGTCGAGCAGTGCCTGCAGGGTGCGGTGGCCCCAGGTCTGGTAGCCGAACATGACGACGCGCATCAGGTCGTCCCTTCTGAATGTCTGAATGGTGCGGATACATGTGGGGGGGAAGGTGCGGTGGGGCCGTCGTCTCAGACGGGTGCCGCGGTGGCGAGCGTCGCTGTGGGCGTGTTCCGGCCGCGGTGCCGGGAGGCCAGGGCCAGGGCCAGGGCGTCGAGCATGGGTTCCGTGCGTGCCCAGCCCAGGCAGGAGTCGGTGACGCTGAGGTCGCGGCGCAGTGGCTCCGCGGTGGGCTCCTGCCGGCCGTCGGAGAGGTAGGACTCGATCATCACGCCGGTGAGGGCCGGTTCCCCGGCGCCGACCCGCCGGGCCAGTTCGGCGACCACCTCCGCCTGGCGGTTGTGGTCCTTGCCGCTGTTCCCGTGGGAGGCGTCCACCACGACGGTCCGCGGCAGGCCGGACGCCGCGAGCAGCTCCGCCCCTCTCGCCACGTGGTCCGCACCGTGGTTGGGGCCGGCGCCGCCCCGCAGCACGAGGTGCGGGTGGGGGTTGCCGACGGTTTCGGTGACCGTGAGCCGCCCCTGGGGGGAGAGCATCGGCAGGCTCTGGGGGTGGGCGGCGACCCGGGCAGCGGCCACCGCGGGGGCGAGGTCGCCGGAGACGCAGTTCTTCATTCCGACCGGCATGGGCAGCCAGGAGGCCAGGCCCCGGTGCGGCTGGCTGGCGACGGTCCGGGCGCCGATGGCGGCCCAGGAGACGGTGTCCGCCACGTACGGGGCGAGTACCGGGTCGACGAACTCGTAGGCGAGGGGCAGTCCCCGGCCCGCGGCCTCGACGAGGAAGGAGCGGCCGGTCCGCAGTCCCGTGGCGAGGTCGCTCTTCCCGTCGAGGGAGGGCGCGTCGAGCAGGCCCCTCCAGCCGAGCCCGGTCCGGGGCTTCTCCAGGTAGGCGCGGAGGACGATCACGAGGTCGTCGGCGAGACGGCGCGCGGCGCCGGCGAGCAGGTCGGCGTAGTCCAGGGCGGCCTGCGTGTCGTGGACCGAGCAGGGGCCGACGACCACGAGCAGCCGCGGGTCCCGGCGGTCGAGGACCGCGGCGACGGTGTCCCGGTGGGCGGCGACGGCCTCGGCCGTGGCCGGCGGGAGCGGAACGGCCGTGTGGAGCTCGGCCGGGGTGGGCAGCAGCATCACGTACTACTCCTGACGGCATGGGTTCTGGGCAGCCGGGTGGTCCCGGCCGCGGCGAGCAGCCCGAGACCGACCACCCACCAGAAGGTGTCGGAGAACGCCGCGGTGGCGTCCTGGTGCCGGGCGTCGAGGCGGCTCTGCAGGACCACGGCGAGGGCCGCGGTGCCGAGCGAGCCGCCGACGGTGTTCAGCAGGTTGAGGGCGCCGGAGGCACGGGCGACGTGTGCGGACTCCATCCGGCTGTAGACGATGTTCATCAACGGGGCGCTGATCATGGCCATTCCGAAGCCGCGCACCGCCAGGGAGGCGATCAGCACGGCGTCCGGCAGTCCGTGGTCGAGCTGGGTGAACGGGACGGTCCCGGCGAGGACCAGGCCGACCCCGGTGACGACCAGGGTCCGGGGAGGCACGGCGTTGACGGTCCGGTTGACCAGTACGGCGCCCGCCGCCGCGCCCACGCCCTGCGGCGCCAGCACCAGCCCCGCCTGCCAGGCCGACAGCCCCTCCCCCGTCTGCAGGTAGAGCGGGAGCAGGAAGGCCGTGCCGAACACCGAGGCGCCGAGGACGAGCAGGGCGAGCGCGGCCGGCCCGAACGGCGGACGCGCGAAGAGCCGGGGGTCGATCAGCGCGGTGCCTCGGGTCCGCAGTCCGTGCGTCACGAACGCGGCCAGCATCAGCGCGCCCGCGCCGATGCCGAGGACGGCCGGCAGCCGGCGTCCCTCGGCGGCCTCGGTCAGCCCGTAGACGAGGGCGGCGAGGCCCGGAGAGAGCAGCAGCGCGCCGCGTACGTCGAAGGGCACGCCCTTGGCCGCGGGCGCCACGACGGGTACGTACCGCCGCGCGAGCAGCAGGGCGAGCGCGCCGATCGGCAGGTTGACCAGGAACAGCCACTCCCAGGACGCCGCCGCGAGCAGCGCGCCGCCCGCCACGGGGCCGAGCACCGGGGAGAGCAGCGGCACGACGGCCACGACACTGATCACCTTCCCGATGCGGGAGGGGCCGGCGATGCGGGCGAGCAGTGCCTGTCCGGTGGGCGGCAGCAGTCCGCCGCCGAGGCCCTGGACCACCCGGAAGACGATCAGGCTGGTCGCCGACCAGGACAGGGCGCACAGCGCGGAACCGGCCAGGAACAGGGCGACGGCGGCCAGCCAGACCCGCCGGCCGCCGAAGCGGTCGGCGAGCCAGCCGGAGGCCGGCACCGCGGTGACGACGGCCAGCAGGTAGGCGGTGCCGACCCACTGGATGTCCCCGACGGTGGCGTCGAACTCCCGCGCCAGGGTGTCGATGCCGACGTTGACGATGGTGGCGTCCAGGGTGGCCATGAAGGTGCCGAGCACCAGGACGAAGGCGATGCGCAGCAGGCCCGTGCCGGTCTCCTCCGCCGCCGGCGGCGGGGCTTCGGGCGGCCCGGGCGGCTTGCTCACTCTCCCTCCAGCAGGGTGCGGATGTCGCGGTCGAGGTGGTCGCCGAGTGAGCGCAGCGTGGTGAGGAACTCGTCGGCGAGCGCCTGCGCGTCCACCCCGGCCCGGTGGCCCAGGACGCAGGTCCAGCCCTCGCCCTCGGGCATGACGGTGAGGGTGACCGGGTGGTGGGTGGCCTCGCGGAAGCGGGTGCCGACGAGGGTGAGGCCGGGGGCGGGTTCGCGCAGTTTCTCCCGGTCTACGGGGTAGTTCTCGAAGACGACCATGCTGTCGAAGAGCCGCTGCCTGCCCGTCAGCCGCTCCAGCTCGTGCAGGGCGACGTGCTGGTGGTCCAGCAGCGCCCGCCGGCCGTCCTGGAGGGCGGTGAGCACCTCGGCGACGGTGCCGGTGAGCCTGGCCCGTACCGGGACGGTGTTGGCCAGCAGGCCGATGACCTCCTCGACGCCCTCCAGCTCCGGAGGGCGGCAGGCGACCATGGCACCGAAGCAGACGTCCGGCCGGCCGGCGTGGCGGGCGAGTACGACCGACCAGGCGCCCTGCACCAGGGTGTTGGGGGTCCATCCGCGTTCGGCGGCCAGCCGGCCCAGCTCGCCGACCGGCCCGGCGCCGAGGGTGACCACCGCGGGCTCCTGCCGGGCGGGGCCCGGCGCGCCCGTGCCGAAGTGGTCGCCCTCGGGCAGGTCCGCCAGTTCCCCGGCCCAGGCGGTGAGGTCGGGACGGTGCGCGGCCCGCCAGTCCAGGTACCGCGTGAACGGCACGGGCTCCGGCAGCCGTGCCTTCTCCCCCGTCGCGCGGGCGGTGTAGAGGGCGAACAGCTCGGTGAGGATGCGCGGTGCCGACCAGCCGTCGGAGAGGACGTGGTGGGTGGTCAGGACCAGGTCGAAGCGGTCCCCGCCCTGCCGGATCACGGTCAGCCTGACGAGCGGCCCGGCGCCGAGGTCGAAGGGCTCGGCCAGGTCGGCGGCGAGGACGTCCCCGGCCGGTTGGTCGAGGACCCGGAAGTCCGGCCGCGCCGACTGCGGGACGAGACCGAGATCGCCGGGGAACACGGCCCCCAGGTTCGGGTGCCGGGCCAGCAGGTCCGCCCCGGCCTCCCGCAGGGCGTCCGCGTCGAGCGCGCCGGTGAGGGAGAAGCAGGACTGGACGGTGTACGGGTCGGGGCGTTCGGTGCGGGAGTGCCGCAGCATGACCGCCTGCAGCGGGGAGAGCGCCTGCACCTCGGCGACCCGGCGGCCGTCGCCGAGGGAGACGAGGTCCTCGACGGCCGCGGCCGTGTCCCGCAGCGCGGTGTGCAGGTGCCCGGCCAGTTCCTCGATCTCGACGGCGGTGAACAGCTCACCGGGCCAGGTGAGGCGGACGGCGAGCCGGTCGTCCCGGACCAGGGCGTTGACCATCAGGGCGTGCGGGAGCGGCAGTTCGTCGGTGCCGCCGGAGCCGAGCGGGTCCGCGTCCGGCGGGGACTGCCAGGGGGTCTCCCGTGCGGGGGGACCGGCGTAGCGGCCGAGGTAGTTCCAGGCGATCTCCGGGTGCACCGGGTCGAGGAGTCCGGCCGTGGTGAGGATGCCGTGTCCGAGTCCGTCGCCCTGGGCGCGCAGCCGCTCCGCCACCGCCGCCGGGCCCTCGGCGGCGTCGAGCAGTACGGGATGGACGGCGGTGAACCAGCCCACGGTCTGGGACAGGTCCACGTGTCCGGGCCGGCCGTGGCTCTCCAGGGCGACCAGCAGACGGGGGTGGTCCCGCCATGCGTGCACCGCCCGGGCGAGGGCACTGAGCAGTCCGGCGTCGGGGGTGGCGCGCAGGGCGCCGGGCAGGGTGGTGACGAGCGCGCGGGTGGACTCGGCGTCCAGGCGGATCTCGTGGTGCACGGCGGTGGCGACGGTGTCCCGGGCCGGGTCGAGCGGCCGGGCCGCCAGTGCCGGGGTGGGCGTGATCCGCCGCCAGTGCGGGAGTTCGGACCGCCGGTCGGCCTCGCACAGGGAACGCGCCCGGGCGAGGAACGACAGACCGTGCCGGGCCGGGGAGCCGCCTTCGTAGGCGTGCCGGAGGTCGTCGACGAGTATCCGCCAGGAGACGCCGTCCACCAGGAGGTGGTGGGCGATCAGGACGAACCTGCCCGGTGCCGAGGGTCCGGCGTCCACCCAGAGGGCGCGCAGCAGCGGGCCGCGGGCGGGTGCCATCTCCGCGCGGGCCCCGGCGGTCCACGCGTCGATCAGTGCGCGCAGCTCCCCGGCGGGCAGGTCTCCGCGCACGGGGATGCGGTGGAGCACCTCGGCCGCGGTGACGGCGCCGGCCGGCGGGATGCGCAGCAGGTCGCCGGCGAGGTGGGCGCGGAGCACGTCGTGCCGTTCCAGTACGGCGTCGAGGGTGCGGAGCCAGCGTTCCTCGTCCCCGCCGGCGGGGACGCCGATCTCCGTCCACTGGCAGAAGCCGTCGGCCGCCGTGCCCGCGCGGCGCAGCAGGTCCCGCATCACGGGGGTCAGCGGGGCGTCGCCCACCGCGGGGGCCTCCGCCTCCTCCAGGGGGCGGGCGCGGGCGGCGATCCCGGCGATCGTCGCCCCTTCGAAGACGTCGCGGGCGCGCAGTCCGAGCCCTTGCCGGCGGGCCCGGGAGACGACTTGGAGGGAGACGATGCTGTCTCCGCCGACGGCGAGGAAGTCGTCCTCGGGGCCGATCTCCTCGGTGCCGAGGATGTCCTTGAGGACGGCCAGCAGCACGGCCTCGGCCGGGTTCGCGGCCTCCCGGCGCCGGGTCGCGGCGGTCTCGGGGGCGGGCAGCGCCGAGGCGTCCAGCTTGCCGCTGGGGCTCAGCGGCAGCCGGTCGATCACCACGAGGGCGGTGGGGACCATGTGGTCCGGCAGCTGCGCGGCCAGGTGGGCGCGGACCTCGGTGACGTCGGGGGTGGCGCCGTCGGCGGGGATGAGGTAGCCGACGAGGCGGCCCTCGCGCATGACCGCGGCACCGGCGCGTACCTGCGGGTGCCGTGCCAGCGCGGACTCGACCTCGCCGAGTTCGACGCGGAATCCGCGGATCTTCACCTGGTGGTCCACCCGCCCGAGGAAGACGAGTTGCCCGTCCGGACGCCACTGGACCAGGTCTCCGGTGCGGTACATCCGCTCGCCGGGCGGTCCGAAGGGGTCGGCCACGAAGGCGGCCGCGGTCAGCGCGGGCCGCCCCAGGTAGCCCCGGGCCAGGCTGGGGCCGGCGAGGTGGAGTTCACCCGTGACGCCGGTGCCGACGGGCTGCAGCCCCCGGTCGAGGACGTAGGCGCGGACGTTGGGGTCGGGCCGGCCGATCGGCAGCGGCCCGGCGTCGTCCGGGTCGTACTGCCAGGTCACCGAGTTGATGGTGACCTCGGTGGGGCCGTAGGCGTTGAAGAGCGCCCGCCGGCCCTCGCCCCAGCGGCGGGCGAGTGCGGGGTCGAGCCGTTCGGCGCCGACGACGAAGAAGACGTCGGGGTCCACGGTGCGGTCGTCGGGCATCGCCGCCAGGAAGGACGGCAGCAGGTTCACGCCGGTCACCCGGTGCTCGACGATGTAGTCGAGGAGTTCGTCGCCCGGTACGCGCACCTCCTCGGGGGCGATCACCGAGGTGCCGCCGGAGAGCAGCGGGACCATGGTCTGCCAGAACGCCACGTCGAAGCCGGTCGAGGCGAAGTGCAGGTAGCGGTCGTGCTCGGTGACGCCGACGACCTCCTCCTGGAGGGCGACCAGGTCGGGCACCCCGCGGTGGGTCACGCCGACGCCCTTGGGACGGCCGGTGGTTCCGGAGGTGTAGATGACGTACGCCAGGGAGTCCTCGGTCAGCCCGGCCCGCGCCTCGGCCGGGTCGGTGTCCGGCACCCCGTCGAGGGTGGCCGGATCGTCGAGCCGCAGTACGGGGATCTCGCGTGCCGTGGGCAGGGCGGCGCCGGTGGTGACGGCGGCCGCCGGGGCGAGGTCGTCCAGCATGTACGCCAGCCGGTCCGCGGGGTAACTCGCGTCCATCGGCACGTACACCGCGCCCGCCTTGGCGATCCCGAAGAGCGCCACGGTCATCTCCACGTCCCGGCCGAGGAAGACGGCGACGGGGTCCTCGGGCCGTACTCCGCGGCGCAGCAGCGCGTGGGCGAGCCGGTTGGCCCGCCGGTCGAGTTCCTCGTACGTCAGGCTGCGGTCGCGGCAGACCAGGGCCTCGGCGGTGGGCTTGCGGCGGACCCAGGAGGCGAAGACGTCCAGCCAAGGGCCGTACTCGCGGGCGGGGACGGCTCGGGTGCCGGTGCGCAACATCCGCCGCCGCTCCTCCGGCTCCAGGATTGGCAGGGCGAGCGCCGGCCGCAGCGGGTCGCGGACGATCTCCCGCAGCAGGTGGTGCAGCCGGCGGCCGATGTCGCGCACCCGGGACTCGGTGAAGGCGCTCGGCTGGTAGCCGAGACCGAGGGTGATCGCCTCGTCGGGGAGCACGATCACGGTGAGCGGGTAGTGCGTGGCGTCGGTGATGTCCACCGCGGCGAGGTCGAGCCCGGGGGCGAAGGGGGTGCGCCTGCGGCTGGAGAGCGGGAAGTTCTCCATCACCAGCATGGTGTCGAAGAGTTCACCGCCTCCGGCGAGGCGCTGGATCTCGGGCAGGCCGAGGTAGTGGTGCTCGGCGAGCCGGACGCTCTCGGTGTGCACCTCGGTGAGGAGGTCGCGGGCCGTCTGGTCCTGGTGGTGGCGTATCCGGACCGGGATGGTGGTGCCGAGCTGGCCGATCATGGACTCCACGCCTTCGACCTCGGCGGGCCGGCCGGACACCGGTCCGCCGAACACCACGTCGGTGCGTCCGGTGAGCCGGCCGAGGAGCAGGCCCCAGGCGGTCTGGAGGACCGTGGTCAGGGTGACGCCCTGCTCGCCGGCGAAGGCGCGCAGCCGCTCGCTGAACTCCGTGCCGAGGTCGACGGAGATCCGCGCGGGCCGCTCCACCGCGGCGCCGGCCGTGGCGGGGGCGAGCCGGGTGGCCCCGTCCACCCCGTCCAGGGCCCGCAGCCATGCCTCCTGCGAGGCGGTGCGGTCGCGTGCGGCCAGCCAGTGGTGGTACGCGGACAGGTCGGCGGGCGGCGGCAGGGCGGGGCCGCCGCCCAGTTCGGCGTAGAGACCCAGCAGGGCGCGGCCGACCAGCGGCATGGACCAGCCGTCGAGGAGCGCGTGGTGGTTGGTGATGGCCAGCTTGTGCACGTCCGGGCCGGTCCGGGAGAGCAGGAAGCGGATCAGCGGCCCGGTGGTGGGGTCGAAGGGGCGCGCCAGTTCCTCGCGTGCGGCGGTCTCGAAGTCGTCGTCCTGCCGCCACTCGGGCACGGCCTCGGCGGGCACCACCTGCACCACCTCGTCGCCCGGGGAGGCGAGGTGGATCCTGAGCGAGGGATGGCGGCGCAGCAGTTCCTTCGCCGCCTCGGCCATGCGCGCCGGGTCGAGGGCGCCTTCGAGGGTGGTGACGGCCTGGACGACGTACACGTCGGTGTCGTCCTCGTCACGGAGTTCGGTGTGGAAGGCGAGGCCGACCTGCAGCGGGGTGGCGGGCCAGACGTCCGCCAGCGGGCCGCGGCTCTCCAGGGCGGTGACGGTGTCCTGGTCGAGGCGGACGAGCGGCAGGTCGGAGGGGGTGAGTCCGCCGGTGGCGTACTGCGCGTGCTCCGTCAGGGCGGTCAGGGCGCGGTCCCAGGCCCGCTGCAGCCGGGCGAGGTCCGGGGCGCCGAGTATCCGGCCGGCCGCCGTCCACTCGACGGCGAGGCGCGGCCCGCCGTCCTCGTGGACGAAGCAGTTGAGGGCCAGCACCTGTTCCAGTGCCTTGGCTCCGGGTTCGAGGACGGAGAAGGCGTCCTTCTCGGGCAGCCGCCAGCCGTCGCCCGAGGGGGCGGTGAACCGGCCCAGGTAGTTGAGGAGCACGTCGGGGGCGGGGACGGCGGCGAGCGGGGCGCCCTGCGGGTCCAGGTGGCGCAGGACGCCGTAGCCGAGTCCGGTGCCGGGGGTGTGGCGCTTGGCCTCCTTGGCCGCGCGCAGCACGTCCGCCGGGCCGCCGGCCGCGGGCACCCGCACCGGGTACTCGCTGGTGAACCAGCCGACCGTGCGGGAGAGGTCGAGGTCCTCGCGGCCGTGGCCCTCCATCGTCACGGTGACCGTGCCGGCGACGCCCGTGCGGCCGTCCTGGTTCCCGGTCTCGCGGAGTGCGAGGACGAGCGCCGCGAGCAGCACCTCGTCCACGCCGGCCCGGTAGGCCGCGGGCAGCGTGGTCAGCAGGGCACGGGTGGCCTCCGGGGAGGCGTGGGTGACCGAGCGGTGGGCCGTGGCGACGGTGTCCCGCGCCGGGTCGAGGGTGCGGGGGCCGAGTCGGGTGGCGGAGGCCAGCACGGACTGCCAGTGGGCGAGTTCCGCGCGGCAGGCGCCGGTCCGGGCGCGCTCGGCGAGGAGTTCGGCGTGCCGCCGCCAGGAGGCACCGACCGGCTGCGGCTGCCCGCCGGTCGAGGCCGGCTGGGACTGCCGGCCGGTGGAGGCCGACTGCGGCTGCCCGCCGGTCGAGGCCGACTGCGACTGCCGACGGGTCGAGGCCGCTTCCAGGTCGGGGACGAGGATGCGCCAGGAGACGCCGTCCATCGCGAGGTGGTGGACGACCACGACCACTTCGTCGGGCCGGCCGGCTCCGGTGCGGATCAGGGCGGCGCGCAGCAGGTCGCCGCGGCGGGGGTCGAGTTCGCCCGCCAGTCGCTCGGCGACGCTCCCGGGGTGCTCGCCGTGCACCTCGGTGACCCGCGCGGAGACCGTGCCGCGCGGCAGCACCTCGGTACCGGAGTCGCCGGCGGACAGGCGCAGGGCGTCGTGCCGGTCGAGGACGGTGCGCACGCCGGAGCGGAGGTCGTCGAGGGCGAGTTCACCGACGCGCAGGGCGGTCCACTGCGCGTAGCCCGCGACCACGTCCACGTCGGGGTGGAGGTCGAGCAGCTGGCGGACGATGGGCGGGGCGGTCACCGGGCCGGTCGGCTCGTCGGCCGGTTCGGCGGCGGAGACGGCCTCGGTGGCGGTGGCCGCGAGGGCGGCGAAGCTGCGGCGGGCCAGCAGGTCCCGGGGGCGCAGGGTGAGGCCCGCGGCGCGCAGCCGGCTGCTGACGGTGATCGCGCTGATGCTGTCGCCGCCGAGGGCGAAGAAGTCGTCGTCGACGCCTACCCGTTCGGTCTCGAAGACCTCGGCCAGCACCCGGCAGAGCACGCGTTCCTTCTCGGTGCTCGCCTCCCGGCCGCCGCCCGCCGCTGCGGGGGCGGGCAGGGCGGCCCGGTCGAGCTTGCCGTTGGGGGTCAGCGGCAGGGCGTCGAGCACCACCACGGCGGCGGGCACCAGGTGGTCGGGCAGCCGCTCGGCGAGGGCGGCGCGGACGCCCTCGGGGGTGAGGGGACCGGCCCCGGTGGCGGGCACCACGTAGCCGACCAGCCGGGCGGCGCGGACGTCCGCTCCGGCGGCGCCCACGCCGGGCAGCGCGGTCAGCGCGGACTCGACCTCGCCGATCTCCACCCGGTGGCCGCGCACCTTCACCTGGCCGTCGGCGCGGCCCAAGTAGTCCAGTCCGCGTCCGGGCACCCAGCGGACCAGGTCGCCGGTGCGGTACATGCGCGAGCCCGGCGGACCGTAGGGGTCGGCCACGAAGCGTTCGGCGCTCATTGCGGGCATGCCGAGGTAGCCGCGGGCCAGGTGCGGGCCCGCCAGGTACAACTCGCCCGTGGTGCCCGGGGGCACGGGCTGAAGGGCGTGGTCCAGTACGTGGACCCGGGTGCCCGCGAGGGGGTGCCCGATGGTCGGCTCCGTACCGGACAGGACGGCGGCGGTGCTGTCGACGGTGGCCTCGGTGGGGCCGTACATGTTGCGGGCGTTGATCCCGGCGGTGGTGATCCGCTGCCAGAGGGCGGGCGGCGTGGCCTCGCCGCCGAGCACGAGCAGCGTCGGCCGCAGGTCGAGCAGTCCCGCGTCGAGCAGCGGTACGGCCATCGAGGGGGTGGTGTCGACCACGTCGACGCCGTCCGCCGCGCAGGCCGCGAGCAGCAGGTCGGCGTCGCGGACGGTCTCGGCGTCGTAGACGTGGAGTTCGTGTCCGCACAGCAGCCAGACGAGGTGGTCGAAGGCGGAGTCGAAGGCGAAGGAGTACGTGTGGGCGACCCGCAGCGGCCGGCCCGCGGAGCGTTCGGCCTCGGCGACGACGGTGGAGCGCTGGTGGTGGAGCAGGGCGGCGAGTCCGCCGGACCTGCCGAGCACGCCCTTGGGGCGGCCGGTGGAGCCGGAGGTGTGGATGACGTAGGCGAGGTGCTCCGGGTGCCGGGCGGCGGCGAGTTCGGCGGGCGCCAGCGGCGTTCCGGGGAGGCCCTCCGCCTCTTCCAGCAGGATCTTCCAGTCGGTTCCCTCGACGCCGGCCGACCCGCCCGAGGTCACCACGAGCGCGGGGCGGACGTCGTCGACGAGGGTGCGCAGCCGCTCGGGGGGATGCGCGGCGTCCAGGGGCAGGAAGGCGGCACCGGCGTCGAGCACCGCGAGCAGCGCGGTGACCGTCTCGGCGGAGCGGGGCAGCGCGAGGGCCACCACGTCCTCGGCACCGATCCCGCGGGCGCGCAGGGCTCGGGCCAGCCGGTGCACGCGTTGTGCCAGTTCACCGGCGGTCCAGCGGTCCTCCCCGCAGACCAGGGCGGTCCGCCCCGGGTCGGCCGCGGCCAGCGACTCCAGCGCCTTGGGGACGGACAGTCGGGTGCCCGGCAGGGCGGGCGGCGCCCACTCGGCCGGGGGGCCCGCGGGGTTCAGGGGGACGCGCCCCACCGGGAGGCCGTCGACCAGCCCCGTCAGCAGGGCGCGCAGTCCGGTCAGTTTGCCGTCCACGGCCGACTGGTCGTTGTCCCGGGCGTCCACCTCGAAGCCGAGGAGGAGTCCGCCGCCGGCGGTGGGCAGCACCGACAGGCCCATGTCCTCGGGCGGTCCGCCGGCCACGTTGCGCATCACCGCCCGCGCACCGGCGAAGTCCGTCGTCAGGTCGAAGGCCTTGAGGTTGATTCCGCGGCCGTGCAGCAGCGCGCCGGCGCCCGGTACCGCGAGGTCCCGCGGCAGGTCCTCACCGCGGTAGCGCTGGTGCCTGCGCATCTCGCGCAGGATGCCGGCGACCCGCCGGGTCAGTTCGGCGAGTGAGTCGCCGGGGCCGACCCGGGTGCGCAGCGGCAGCACGTTGACCCCCATGGAGGGGGTGCGCAGCTCCACCGCGCCGGTACGGCACATCAGGGGCAGTGCGAAGACGACCTCGTCGTCGCCCGTCACCCGGTGCAGGAAGGCGGCGTAGCAGGCGATCACCGCCTCGCCCCAGGTGACGTTCTCCCGCTGGGCGAAGGCGTGCAGCCGCTCCGTCTCCTCGCGGCCCAGTTCCGCGCGGGCGGTCAGCGAGCGGCCGGAGGGCTCGGCGAGTGCCGCCGCCCCGCCCAGCTCGGGCAGCGGGGTGAAGCGGTCCACCCAGTACGCCCGGTCCCGCTGCGCGCGCTCGCTCTCCCGGTACTCCCGGTCGGCGGCCACCAGGGCCGCCATGGTGCCGAAGGTGCAGGACGGGGCCTCGGTGCCGCGGACCAGGGCGGTGTAGTGGGCGGCGGTGCGGCGGACCAGCATGGCGCCGCTGTAGCCGTCGAAGACCAGATGATGACCGAGCTGGGTGTACCAGACCTCGCGGTCCGACAGCCGGATGACGACGGGCGCGTACAGGGGACGGTCGGTCATCGGCCGGCAGTGTTCGGCGGCCCGGGCCCGTTCGTCCTCGACCAGTGCCTCGGCCGCGGCGGCCGGGTCCTGCCGGTCGCTCAGGTCGACGACGCGGGGCAGCCGCACCGGCTCCGCGCTGACCCACTGGCGGGGTCCGTCCGGGGTGTCGTGCACGCGCAGTCGCAGGCTCTCGGCCTCCTGGACGGTGGCGCGGACCGCCCGGGCCACGGCGCGGGCGTCCACCGGTTCCGGGCCGGATATCTCCACCACGTCCCCGACCAGGTAGTACGGGGAGTCGGGTTCCAGGCGCTGGGCGTTCCAGATGCCCCACTGGGCGCCGGTCAGCGGAAGCAGCCGGTCCGCGGGAACGTGTGGCGTGGTCACTTCAGTCTCCTTGCAGGGTGGGGACGACCATCGGAGTACCGGCCACCGGGTCGGGGACGATCACGCTCGGCAGGTCGAACACGTCCTTGATCAGCGCCGCGTCCACGATGTCCCCGGGGCTGCCCTCGGCCACCACCTTCCCGTCGCGCATGGCGACGAGGTGGTCCGCGAAGCGGCAGGCCTGATTGATGTCGTGCAGGACGGCGACGACGGTGCGGCCCTGGTCGCGCAGCCGGGCCAGCAGGTGCAGCAGTTGGTACTGGTGGGTGATGTCCAGGAAGGAGGTCGGCTCGTCGAGCAGCAGGTAGGGGGTCTCCTGGGCCAGCGCCATGGCGATCCACACACGCTGCCGCTGGCCGCCGGAGAGTTCCTGGACCGGCCGGTCGGCCAGCTCGGTGACCTCGGCCGCCGCCATGGCCTCCCGCACCGCCGACTCGTCCCGTTCCGACCTCGGCGACAGCAGCGTCCGGTGGGGGAAGCGGCCTCGGGACACCAACTGGCGGACCTTGATGTCGTCCGGAGCGAGCGGGTCCTGCGGCAGGAAGCCGACCTGCCGGGCGAGTTCCTTGGAGGGGTACGAGCCGACCTCCCGCCCGTCCAGCACGACCTGCCCCTCGGTGGGCCGCAGCAGGCGGACGAGGGCGCGCAGCAGCGTGGACTTGCCGCAGGCGTTGGGGCCGACGACGGCGGTGAAGGAGCCGTCGGGCACGTCGAGGCTCAGCCGGGTGGACACCACACGGTCGCCGTAGCGCAGGGTGATCTCCCGCGCGGTCAGGCGTG
The DNA here is from genome assembly GCF_000721235.1 of Streptomyces olivaceus. Classification (GTDB taxonomy): domain Bacteria; phylum Actinomycetota; class Actinomycetes; order Streptomycetales; family Streptomycetaceae; genus Streptomyces; species Streptomyces olivaceus. Next base: position 105,878 of record NZ_JOFH01000013.1, on the reverse strand, counting down.
CGCTCACGCGCGCCTCACCTCCTTGGTCAGCAGCCAGATCAGGTAACAGCCGCCGACCGCGGTGCTCACCACGCCGACGGGCAGTGCCTCGGGCGCCAGCAGCGCCTGGGCGAGCAGGTCCGCGCCCTGCAGCAGGACGGCCCCGGCCAGCGCGGCCGGAAGCAGGGGGGTGCCGGGCGAGCCGGTGAGGCGGCGGCCGATCTGCGGGGCGGCCAGCGCGATGAAGGCGATCGGTCCGGCCACCGCGGTGACGGTCGCCGTGCAGCCGACGCCGACCAGCACCATCAGCAGGCGGAGCCGGCCGAGTCCGACGCCGGTGGTGATCGCGAGGGCGTCCCCGAGCAGGGTCTGGTGGAGGGCGCGGGTCCGCAGGGAGATCACCGCGAGCAGCAGGGCGATGATCCAGAACGGGATCCGCAGGTCGGCCCAGTCGACGCCGTTGAGGGAGCCGGCGCTCCAGCCCACCGCGGCGATGGCCGTGTCGGTGTCGGCGCGCAGGACGATCCACGAGTTGAAGGCGGTCACCATCGCGTTGACCGCGATGCCGATGACCACCAGGCGGAGCCCGGAGAAGCCGCGGTCGAAGGAGAGCAGGTACACCGCCAGGGTGGCGAGGAGCCCGCCGAGTACCGAGAAGGCGGCCAGCTGGGTTGCGGTGCCGGTCAGCGCGTAGAGGGCGAACAGGGCGCCGGTGTAGGCGCCGGAGTCCAGGCCGATGACGTCGGGGCTGCCCAGCGGGTTGCGGGTCAGGTTCTGGAAGAGGGCGCCGGACACGCCGAGCGCCGCCCCGAAGACCAGGCCGGCCGCCACCCGCGGCAGCCGCCACTCGGTGATGACCACGGAAGGGTCGGTACCGGCGAGCGCGGAGAACACCTCGGCGGGGGTGGACCAGGAGGCCCCGTAGCAGAGCCCGGTCACGCCGAGCGCGACGCTCAGGACGCCCAGCGCCGCGCAGACCAGCAGCGGCCGCCGCTCCGCCCGCAGGCCGAGGGGGAGGCCGACCGTCCCGGGTGTGTACGTGCTCACAGCGCCCCCGCCCCGTACTTGCGGACGGTCCAGATCAGCATCGGGCCCCCCAGGAAGGCGGTGACGATCGCCACCGGCACCTCGCCGGTGGGAAGCAGGACGCGGGCCGCGGAGTCCGCGGCCAGCAGCAGGACGGGACCGAGCACCATCGAGTGGAGCAGCAGCCAGGGGACCGACCCCTGCGCGAGCCTGCGGACCAGGTGCGGGACGATCAGCCCGACGAACAGGATCGGCCCGGCCACGGCGGTGGCGGCGCCGCAGAGGACGGTGATCAGCACCAGCGTGAGCGCCCGGGTCCGTGCCACGCCCACGCCGAGGGCGCGGGCGACGTTCTCGCCCAGGCTCAGCGCGTTCAGCCCCCGGCTGATCGTGAGGGCCAGCACCAGGCAGAGCGCGATGCCGGTCAGCGGCAGCGCCAGCGGTTCCTGCTCCCGCCCCGCCAGGGTGCCCACCGACCAGAACCGGTAGGTGTCGAAGGTCTCGGGGTCCATCAGGCGCAGGCCCAGGGCGAGTCCGCCGAGGACCGCGGTGAGGGCGGTGCCGGTGAGCACCAGCCGCAGGGGCGAGGTGCGTCCGACCGCCGCCACGAGGAGGGCGGCGAGGACGGAGCCCGCGATCGCCCAGAGCAGCTGTCCGCCCTGGCCGGCGGCGAGACCGAGACCGGCGCCGACGGTGATGGCGAAGCCGGCGCCCGCGGTGACGCCGAGGACGCCCGGCTCGGCCAGCGGATTGCGGGCCAGGGTCTGGATCAGTGCCCCGGCGGCGGCGAGCGCGGCCCCCACGGCCGTCGCCAGCACGGCCCGCGGCAGTCGGATGTCCCGCACGATCACGTGGTCGTCGTCGCCCGCGTGGTAGTCGAACAACGCGCGCAGCACCTCCCCGGGGGACACCTGGTGGGCGCCCACCCCGAGGCTGAGCACGGCGACGGCGGCCAGCAGGACCAGTCCGCCGAGGAGCGGGGCTGCCTGCGGCAGGCTCCGGCGGCCTGCCGGCCTCTCGACGGGACGGTCCACGGCGGTCACTTGTCCAGCAGGGGCGCGAACGACTTGTCGATCGCGTCGAGGGTCTTCATGGCGTCGCCGTAGGTGGCGGCCTCGGTGAAGGCGACGGGGAGAGCCCGCCGGTTCTTCACGGCCGGCAGGTTCTTCCACAGCTTGGAGTCGAGGACGGCCTGCACCGCGTCGGGAACGCTGCCGTCGGTGTTCACGGAGTAGGTGATGACGTCCGACGCACCGAGGGAGTCCGACAGCTCCTCGAGGGAGGGGTACTCACTCACGGACTTGGAACCGGGGCCCGGTTCCTTGGGCTTGCCCACGTAGTCCGCGCCGACGTCCTGGGCGGCGTTGGTGCCCCAGGAGCCGTTGAACTCGCGCTGGAAGGTGCCCTTGGAGGTGTCGCCGTACGAGCCGACGTGGCCGAACTTCAGTCCGTCGAGCGCGTTTGCGTACTTCTTCTTGAGCTCGGCGGCCTTGGCGTCGTACGCGTCCTCGGCCTTCTCGTAGGTGGCCAGGACCCCGGCGGCGTCGGCGTGCTTGCGGGAGACCTCCCGCCACTCGGAGGGCACCATCGGGCCGACCGCGACGACCGGGGCGATCGACTTCAGACGGTCCATGTCGATGTCACCGAGCACCGGGACCGGAACGCCGAGGACGATGAGGTCCGGTTCGGCCTCGGCGATCGCCTCGTAGTTGGTCTCCGAGGCCAGCTCGCCCGCGACCTTGGGCAGCTCGTCGTAGGCGGCCTTCTCCTCGCTGTCCATCATCGGCTCGCCCCGCTTCCACGAGGAGATGCCGACCAGCGGGGCGTCGGCCTGGATCAGGGTCGGCACGGCGTACCCGGTGGCCACGACCCGCTCGGGGTCGGCCGGGATGGAGACCTTCTCGTCGCCCACGGTGAACTCGCGGGTCTTCTGCCCCGACTTGTCCGACGCGTCGCCGGCCGGCGAATCGCTGTCCGAGGACCCGCAGGAGGTCAGGGCCACGGCGAGTGCCACGGCACCTGCCAGGCCCGGGATTCTGCGAGCGAACATGGTGCGACTCCTTCTGCTGTGCGAGGCCGGCCCGCCGGTGGGTGCGGGGGCTCTGCTCGGTCTGTGAACTCCCCGGCGGTCACCGGGGAGAGTCGGGGTGTACGGGGCGTGCGGGGCGGCGGGTCGAGTGTGTCCGGGTGGGGAGGCGCGGGGAGGGGCAGGGGGTGCGGGGCGGTCTCAGTGCCGGTGGTCGTCGTCGTGCCCGTGCTGTCCGTGCGGCGCGTGGTCCTGCGATGCGTGGTCCTGCGGCGCGTGGTCGTGGTCGTCGTCGAAGTCGGCGACGCCGCGCTTCCAGTAGCCGGAGATCTCGTGGTCCGGGCGCGGCAGGCGCAGCACGTCGCGGACCCAGCGGCGCAAGGGCTTGATCTGCCCTGCCTCGCCGGCGATCCAGGCGTACAGGCGCTCGCCCTCGGGCACGGCGATCGCGGTGACGGAACGTTCCAACAGGTCGCCGGTGCCGGCCGCGCGGGTACCGCGGTGCAACCAGTGCACCTCCATTCCCTCCGGGGCGGCGAGCGGGATCTCCTGCGTGGCGTCGGCGACTTCGACGAAGGCCCAGCCGCGGGCGTCCCGGGGCAGCTGCTCCAGCCAGCAGGCGACCGCGGGCAGTGCCGTGATGTCACCGACCAGCAGGTAACGGTCGTAGACGGGGGGCACGATCAGCCCGCCGGGCGGGCCCGCGACGTGGGCGACGGCACCGGGGGCCGCCTCCTGGGCCCAGCCGGAGGCCAGTCCCCCCGGGTGCGGGGCGATGTCGATGTCGATCTCGCCGGCCACGGGGTCGTGGCGGCGCACGGTGTACTCCCGCGAGGTGGGGGCCGGCCGCGGCCAGCGCAGCAGGTCGCCGTCCGGCTCGGGAAGCCGCAGCGAGCCGTCCGGCTCCGGGAAGATCAGCTTCACGTGGTCGATCGGCGAGTGCGATTCGAAGCCCTCGACGCCGGAGCCGCCGAGGGTCAGCCGCAGCAGCCCGGAGCCCACCATGGCGGTGCGCACGACCCGTGTCTCCCGGACGCGGATGGGGTAGCGGACCTTCTCCGGGACGTTCCCCGCCCGGACCTGGGCGATCCGCTCCAGGTGGCGGTGCCCGTGGTCGGTGCGCGTCACTCCTTCTCCCCCGTCAGCCTCTCTCCCGCCGGCTCCTCCCCCGTCGGCTTCTCTCCCGTCGGCTTCTCCCCCGTCGGTTTCTCCCCCGTCAGCACGGTGATCCAGTGCGCGACTTCGGGGCGCTCGGCCAGGTCGGGCAGCTCCAGTCCGGGCGCACCGGCGGACCGCCACCGCTCGACCAGGGTCATCAGCCGGACCGAGTCGAGGCCGAGGTCGAAGAGATCGTCACCGGGGCCGATCTCCGAGACGTCACAGCCGATGATCTCGGCCACGTCCGCGCGGATCCGGTCGGACGTCAGTGACTGGTTCACCTGTGGGCTCCTGGGAAGTGTCTGCGCAGGCCGGGCGGCCGGCGAGGCGGGTGGGGAGGGGGCGGGATCGTCGGCGCGGACGGCGTGGACGCCCTGCGGGTGTGGCAGGCTCACGCCACGTCCGCCAGGCCGAGCGCCTCCAGCAGGGTGCGGAACTTGGCGGTGGTCTCGGCGAGTTCCGCTTCGGGCCGCGAGTCCGCGACCACGCCGGCGCCCGCGAACACGCGGACCGTCCGGTCGCTGACCTCGGCGCTGCGGATGGTCACGGCCCATTCGCCGTCGCCGTTCAGGGCGTTCCAGCCGACCATTCCGGCGTAGTAGCCGCGGTCCTCGGGCTCGATTCCGGCGATGGCGTCGAGGGCCTCGGCGGTGGGCACCCCGCCGACGGCCGGGGTCGGGTGGAGCGCCTCCGCCAGGGCGAGCGAGGAGGAGGCCGGGTCCTCGGCATCGCGCAGCCGGCCGGTGATGCGGCTGGACAGGTGCCACATGGTCGGGGTGCCGACGACCTCGGGTCCGGAGGGAACGTCGAGGTCGGTGCAGAACCGGCCGAGGACCTCCGCCACCTGTGCGGCGGTGTGGGCGTGTTCCCCGAGGTCCTTGGCCGATCCCCGCAGTCGCGCGATGCGTTCGCGGTCGACGGCCTCGTCGCCGGAGCGCGGTGCGGAACCGGCCAGCGGATTGGCGCTCACGGTCGTGCCCCGCCGGGACACCAGCAGTTCGGGGCTGGCCCCGACCACGGTACGGAAGGCGGAGTCACCGGGCGCGGTGACGTCGGCGGCGAAGGCGTAGGCGGCCGGGTTGGCGCGCGCCAGCCGGGTCAGCAGCGAGGGCACCCGGACGGGGGCGTCGGCGGTGAGTTCAAGGCAGCGGGCGAGGACCACCTTGCGGAGCCTGTCGTCCCGGATGAGGTCCACCGCACGGCGGACACCGTCGGCGTAGCCCTCGGGCCTCGGCAGCGGCCGCACCCGCCAGCCCGCAGCGGTCCGGGGTACGGGAACCGGCCGGTACTCGGGGGCGCCTGCGCGCCGCACCACGGCGGGCACCACCAGGGAGGCCCGCGCCTCGGGCCGGAAGCCGACGGCTCCGACCACCACGGGGTCCGGCAGCCCCACCGCGGCCGCCGCCTCCAGTTCCCGGGCGGCTGCCGCTGCCCACGGCCCCGGGCCCGCCCCGACCCGGGAGTGCACCCCGTCCGCCAGCATCGTGCCGTGTTCGGAGGAGAAGTAGAACGATCCCGTCAGATAGGCCGCCAGCAGGTCGGCGGCCTCGTACACGGGCTGGGGGCGCACCGAGGTGGATATGGACACGTCCGCGAATCCTTTGCTCCGGCGTGGCGGGTGAGGCGTGAAACGGGCTGATCGGGCTGCTGGTCGGGGTCGGGGCGGTCGGCACGGGCCCGGGAGCGGGCCCGGTGGGGAGACCCGGAAAGGAGGCTCCGCCGCCGGCACCTCAGCGGGTGCGTTCGGCGTGCGCCACCAGACTGGCGGGACGCATGTCCGTCCAGTGCTCCTCCACGTGGGCGAGGCAGGCGGCGCGGGAGTCCTCGCCGTGCACGACCTCCCACCCTCCGGGTACTTCGGCGAACGCGGGCCACAGCGAGTGCTGGTTCTCCTGGTTGACCAGGACGAGGAAGCGGGCCTCGTCGTCCTCGAACGGGTTGGCGCCCATGGGGTCTCCTTGTGGGGGATGCCGGGAGGGGTGGAGCGTCGGCGGCGGTACGGCGGTTCCGCGTGTCCGGGGCTCAGTCGGCCGTGACGGCGAGGTCCTCGGCCGGCTCCGCCCCGACGGGCGTGACCGGCACGCTCCGTCCGGCACGGTCCAGCAGCAGGGCGTCGCAGATCTCGCCGGAGCGGACGGCGAGCGTGGAAAGGAGCGAGGACGTGATGCCGTGCGTGTGCTGGGAGACCGCGCCCTGCACATAGATTCCCGCGCGTATCCGCGTCGTGGTGAGGACCCGGTGGTCGCGGCTGATCCGCAGCCGCCCCCGGCCGTCCGTCAGGCACTCCTCGGCCAGTGGACCGAGCAGGGTGCGCGGGTCGGCGGGCCGGTACCCGGTCGCCATCACCACCGCGTCGCAGTCCAGGGTGTACGGCTCGCCCCCGACCAGGGGGCGCAGGTGCAGCCGCACGTCGCCCTCGCGCTCCTCGACGGCCGTGAGGGACGTCGTGTTGAGGAAGCGCAGCCGCTCGGCACCGGCGATCTTCTCCTGGTAGGAGGTCCGGTACAGCTGCTCGATGAGGTCGGGGTCGACGACGGAGTAGTTGGTGTTGGAGTGGTAGTCCATCAGGGACTGCTTGACCTCCTCCGGCGCCGAGTAGAAGTGGTCCACCGCGTCCGGGTCGAAGATCCGGTTGGCGAAGGCGCTGTCGTCCGAGGGGCTGTACCCGTACCGGCTGAAGACCGCGCAGACCTCGGCGTCGGGGAACTCCCGGTGCAGGAACTCGGCGGTCTCCGCCGCGGACTGGCCGGCGCCGACGACGGCGAAGCGGCGGTGCGGGCGGTCGGTCAGCGAACGGTGGTACGGCAGGAGGTCCCGGTTGTGCCACACCCGCGGGCCCGGTTCGACGCCCTCGGGGAAATGGGGGGTCAGTCCGGCGCCGACGACGAGGTTCCGGGTCCGCAGCGCCTCGGCCTCGGCCTCGGGATCGTCCGCCGGGCGGGAGAGCACCTCCAGGACGTCGCCGTCACCCGGCAGCCGTACCGCGTGGGCCTGCCGGCCGTAGCGCACCTGTTCCCCCATCGCGGCGGCGCACCAGCTCAGGTACTCGTGGAACTCGATCCGGGTGGGGAAGAAGGTCTTCTGGTTCATGAAGTCCACGAGGCGGCCCCGCTCGTGCAGGAACCTCAGGAAGGTGAAGCGGCTGCCGGGGTCGCGCAGGGTGGCCAGGTCCTTCAGGAAGGACACCTGCATGGTGGCGCCGGCGAGCAGCATGCCCCGGTGCCACCCGAACTCCCGCTGCCGTTCCAGGAAAGCCGTGCGGAGCGCGCGGGCGCCGCCGCTGTGCGCGTTGTGCTCCGCGACGGCGATGGCCAGTGCGAGGTTGGCCGGGCCGAACCCGATGCCGACCAGATCGTGGACCGGCTGCTCGTCGTACCGCTCCGCGCCTGCGTCTGCGTGCCCTGCTGACATCCTCTTCCTTCGCTCGGGGGCCCGACAGGGCCGTCTTCTTCGGTCCTGTCCGAAGTTTCTTAGGTAAGGCTATCCTAACTTTTCTCATCGCCGACACGGTGTCAAGCCCGCTCGGCCCCCTGGTCTCCTGCAGCCGTGGCGCGAGGTCCACCGGCCGACGGGCACTCAGCAGCCCGCGAACACCCGGTCCGTGGTGGTCACCACCGCGCAGCGCCCCGCCGACCAGCGCAGGGCCATCGCGTGTTCCTCCGGTGAGAAGTCCGCCGTGGCATCGGCGACCACGAAGGACTGGATGTCACGCGTCCAGGCGTCGCAGGCCGTCGTCATCACACCAATGTGCGCGTACACCCCGACGATCACCAGTTGGTCGCGGCCCCAGCCGCGGATCCGTTCCTCGAGGTCGGTACGGGCGAACGCGCTGTACTTCCACTTGGTCAGCACGGTGTCCCCCGGCGCCGGAGCCACCGCCGCGGGCACCTCCAACATCGCCGGGTCGTCGGCCGCTCCCGGCCCCCAGAAGTCGAGTTGGAGGCCCCGCTGCTCAGGGGTCTGCCCGCCGATCTGGGTGGAGTACACGACCGGCACGCCGAGGGCGCGCGCCCGTTCGAGGAGCCGGGCGGTGTTGGTGAGCATCCCGGTCAGCGGCTGTTCCCCGGCCGGGAAGGCGGACAGGAAGTGCTGCTGCAGGTCGTGCACGAGGAGCACGGACCGCGCCGGGTCCGCCGTCCAGGAGACCCGGTTGTCGGGCAACTCGTCGGGGGCGGGGAGCGGGTGGGCGGCGATGGCGGGAAGTGCCATGGGGGGGGCTGGCCTCTCAGTGCTGTTCGGGGGCGGCCGCGGCGGAGCGCAGGCCCTTCTTGCTGACCTTGCCGACGCCCGTCTGCGGGAAGGCGTCCACGAAGCGGACGAGATCCGGGACCTTGTACGCGGCGACCCCGCGGGAGCGGACGAACGCCTTGACGTCCGCGGGCCGCAACGGCTCGGCGTCCTCGCGCAGGATCACGTGCGCGAGGGTGCGTTCGCCCAGGAACTCGTCGGACACCGCCACGAGGGAGACGTCGTGGACGGCGGGGTGGGCGAGGATGATGTTCTCCACCTCCTCGGGGGCGATCTTTTCGCCGCCCCGGTTGATCTGGTCCTTGGCCCGCCCCTCCACCACCAGGTGACCGGTGGGGGCCCGGCGCACGATGTCACCCGTGCGGTAGAAGCCGTCCGAGGTGAACGACCGGGCGTTGTGCTCGGGAGCCCGCCAGTAGCCGCGGATGGTGTACGGGCCGCGGGTGAGCAGATGGCCGAACTCCCCCTCGGGCACGTCCCGGTCGGTGTCGTCGACGATCCGGATCTCGTCGTCCGGCGAGATCGGCAGGCCCTGGGTGGCGACGACGGTCTCCGTCTCGTCGTCGAGGCGCGTGTAGTTGACCAGCCCCTCTGCCATGCCGAAGACCTGCATCAGCCGGCACCCGAGGGCCGGCTCCAGCCGCCGCGCCGCCTGTTCGCTGTACTTGGCACCGCCGACGAGGACCAGACGCAGCGAGGTCAGGGCGTACTCACCGCGTGCGGCCGCTTCCGTCCAGAGCAGTGCCAACGGGGGAACGAGCCCGGTGAGGGTGACGGCCTCGCTCTCGATCAGCGGGAAGGCGACGGCCGGCTCCGGCCCGGGACACAGGACGACCGTGCCGCCCGCGTAGAGGGCTCCCAGCCAACCGGGCGAACTCATCGGGAAGTTGTGAGCCGCCGGCAGCGTCACGAGGTAGCGGGTGTCCCCGTCGACCCCGCAGATCTCGTTCGACCCGCGCAGCGAGTAGAGGTAGTCGTCGTGGGTACGGGGTATCAGCTTGGGCACTCCGGTGGTCCCGCCCGAGAGCTGGAGGAACGCCAGCTCGTGCGGCTCGGGGCCGGGCAGCGGACCGGAAGGCTCGCGGGGCACATCGGCGAGCGCCGTGTGCTCACCGGGGTCGCCCAGCACGAACACCTCCCTCAGCAGCGGGCAGTTCTTCCGGACCCGGGAGGCGAGCGCGCGGTGGTCGAAGCCGGCGAGCTCGTCCGGGACGACGTACGCCACGGCCTCACTGAGGGAGCAGATGTGCTGCACCTCGGTGTCGCGGTGGGCCGGCAGCGCGAACACCGGCAGGGCGCCGATCCTGAACAGCGCGAACACCACCTCGACGAACTCGGCCACGTTCGGGAGCTGGACGACGACGCGGTCGCCCCGTCCGATCCCCCGTTCCGCGAAACCGGCCGCCAACCGGTCGGCCGCCTCGTCCAGTTCCCGGTAGGTACGCGTCCTGCGCCGGGGCGCGGGGTCCACCAGCGCGATCCGGTCGGGGTGTGCCGCGGCTCGCTCGCGCAGCACTCCGCCGAAGGTCTCGCCGCGCCAGTAACCCCGTTCGCGATAGCGGTCGGCGAACTCGACGGGCCAGGTGGGGGCGTCCAGGCCCGGGGTGAGCGCGTCCGGCGGACGCGCGGCGGCCGACCGGGCGGGGAGCTGTTCAGCGGTCACGGCAAGGCTCCGAGGTGGTACGGAAGGTGGTCAGGGCGAGGCGGGACGACGGCGTCGGGGCATGCGGGAGCGGCTCGTGGGGTCCGCGTCCGCGCACCGGCGGCAGGGCGCCGCCGAGTCAGGCGCGCAGGGTGGCGCCACCGTCGACGTACAGGTCGTGCATGGTGATGTGCCGGGCCCGGTCGGAGGCCAGGAACACCACGGCGTCCGCGACGTCGGCGGGCTCGGCGATCCGGCCGAGCGGGATACCCGTCCGGTACGCGGCGAGGTCTCCCTCGATGACGCCCCGGCGCCCGGCACCGGCACCGCCCGGGGCGTGCTCCCACATGGCCCGCTGCATCTCCGTCAGGGTGGAACCCGGCGAGACGGTGTTGCAGCGCACGCCGAGGGGCGCGACCTCCAGACCGAGGCACTTGGTGAACATCACCGAGGCCGCCTTGGACGCCGCGTACGCCGCCATTCCGGCACGCGGGACGCCTGCCGCGTTGGAGGCCACGGTGACGACGGCACCCCGGCCCCGGGCGGCCATCCCCCGGACGACCGCCCGCGACACGTGCATCACGCCGTCAGTGTTGACGGCGAACACGGCGGCCCAGTCGGCATCGTCCAGTTCGAGCACGGGCCCGCCCCGCAGGACGCCCGCCACGTTCACCAGGAGGTCGAGCGGCCCGAGTTCGCGCTCGACCCCGTCGACCAGGCGCTCCACGGCGTCGACGTCGCTCACGTCGAGCTCTCGTGCCACGACGCTGCCACCGGCCTCCGCGTGCGCCTTGGCGACGGCCTCCACCGCGCCTGCGTCCACGTCGGTCGCACACACCCGGGCCCCCTGTCCGACCAGGGCGTCCACCACGGCGGCGCCTATGCCTCGGCCCGCGCCGGTGACCAGGGCCGACCGACCCTCCAACTCCCGCACCCGGCTCACCCGTCTTCCGCCGTCCGCGCCGCGGACCCATGGTGCGGTGCGGCGCCGCGACAGCGCCCGGACTCCCGAGAAGGACTTGGCAAACGGTTGGATGACAGCGACATGGCTGAAGAACTCCCGCGGTCTGTACTCCGGCCGCACATGACAGGCAGCCCTCAACGACACTTAGGTTAGGCTAACCATAGCTACTGCGCCGAGCGATCACCAGAGGGCAGTTCCGGCCGAGATCCCCTCACGGACCGGCCACGAGCGTCGGTCACCCGCTGACGCCGGCCACGGAAAGCCGGTCCCCGCTCGACCCCCGGAAACGACTCAGGGCCGGTCTCGGATGTCTCCGAAACCGGCCCTGAACTGCGACTGTCTCCAGTCGGGACGACAGGATTTGAACCTGCGACCCCTTGACCCCCAGTCAAGTGCGCTACCAAGCTGCGCCACGTCCCGATGCGGCCCCGCGCGGTGAGCCGCGCGATCACGCGCACAGCACTTTACCGCACCGACCGGACCGCTCCTAACAGGACCCGGCGCGGGCGGCGAGCTGCCGCTTGTCGGGTTTTCCGGCGGGAGTGACCGGTACCTCCTCGATCACGGTCAGCCGGGTCGGCGCGCCGGCCTCCTCCAGTTCCGCGGTGACGAGCGCGCGGAGTTCCGTCAGGTCGGGGACGTGCCCGGCGGTGGGCACCACGAAGGCGTGGACGGCCTCGCCGGTGTCGTCGTCGGGCGCGGCGACGACGTACGCCTCGGCCACCGAAGGGTGGGTGGCGAGCAGCCGCTCGACGGGCCCGGCGTAGTACACGTTGGCGTTGACGATGATCACGTCCCGGGCCCGTCCCGTGAGCCACAGCCGGCCCTCCGCGTCGAGACGGCCGAGGTCGCGGGTGCGCACCCAGCCGTCGACGAAGACCTCGGCGCTGAGGGCGGGCTCCCGCCAGTAGCCCTCCGCCTGCGCGGCGGTGCGGACGAACACCTCGCCGTCGGTGCCGGGCGGGACGGGCCGGCCGGAGTCGTCCCGCACCTCCAGGCCCACGGGCGGCACGCCCAGGGAGCCCGGCACGTCGCCGGGGGTGGCCATGGAGATCATGCCGGTCTCGGTCTGGCCGTACCCGTGGAAGACGACCGGGCCGAGCACCTCCGCGGCCTCGCGCAGCCGTCCGGGCTCCAGCGGGGACCCGGAGACCATCAGCGCGCGGAGGCTGCCGAGGTCCGCGGGTTCCTTGCGCTGGCTCCGCACGAGTTGCGTCAGGCGGGCCACGGTGATGACGCTCGCGGTCGCCCGGTGCCGCACGATGCTGTCGGGGAAGCCCGGCCGCTCGGCGGTGACCAGGGTGCCGCCGGCGGCGAGGGTGAGCAGTCCGTAGTCCATCATCACCTGGCTCGCCAGCGTGCCGAAGACCAGGAACCGGTCGAGGCGCGCCGCCAGTTCGCGGACGGCGGGCGGCCAGGCGTCCGGTCGCAGGGCCCACGCCGCGGTCATCGCCGCGTAGGTCTGGGCGCACGCCTTGGGGACGCCGGTGCTGCCGCTGGTGTGGATGAGGCGGGCGATGTCCCGCCCCCGCGCCGCCACGGTGGGCCGCAGGCCGTCGTCCGGCGCGGACAGCAGGTCGTCCAGTGCGAGGACCTGCCCGGGGCCGGCGTCCGTGCCCGGCCCGTCGGTGACGGTGAAGGCGGTGTCCGCGAGCAGGTGCCCGCGCTGCTGCTCCGTCAGGCCGGGGCGGACCCCGACGACGCGGGCGCCGACGGTGTGGGCCGCGACGACGGCGGCGAATGCCTCCGGGCCGACACCCAGCAGCAGGGCGACGCCGTCGCCGGGCCGCACGCCGCGGTCGCGCAGCCCGCGGGTCACGCGCCGCACGGCGCCGAGGAGTTGCCGTCCGGTGACCGCCCGGTCTCCGTGCTCGAAGACCGGGCGGTCGGCCGCCGCCTCCAGCAGGTCCAGCAGACGGCCGGGGAACTGCTCAGCCAAGGCTCTCCTTCACGAACGCGGCCAGCGGCTGCTGGTGCACCGGCGGGATGTCCCACTCGTTCTCGAGGTTCTCCGCCAGGTGGTGGGTGCCGGCGAGGACGCCGTCGCGGTAGTGGCGGACGACGGGGTGCAGGTAGCTGGAGTCCATGGCGTGTTCGACGTCGTTCTCGGTCACCCGCGGGACGTTGATGTCGAACGGGTCCACGCCGTCGTGGTCGGGCCCGTACTCCAGGTCGACGACGAACCGGTGCGCGGCGGGCCCCAGGCCGCCGTCGACGGCGTAGGCGAGCGGCACCTCCTCCTGGTACACGGCCCGGTCCCCGTCCACGTCGACGACGTCGCCGAGGACGGAGAACTGCTGCCAGAGGCCGGAGGACCGGTTGACGCGGGCGACGACGGCGTCGGCGACCGCCTCCGGAGCCGCGGTGATCGGCCGGGCGGGCCAGGGCGTGTCGTGGTGGCGGGCGTCGAGCACGCGGTGCAGGGCGCGGGTTCCGTAGCGGTAGCCGTGGATGAAGCCGTTGGTGCCCCGTTTGAAGTCGAGTTGCTGGGTCAGCGTGCCGGCGAAGTACAGGCCCGGTACGTTCACCGACTCGTAGGACGAGGTCTGTTCGGGGAAGCGGTCGTTGATGGCCAGGGCGGGGCGGCAGGTCTCGTCGAAGACGCCCGCGTCGAAGCGGAAGCCGGCGCACAGGATGACCCGGTCGTAGTGGAGTTCGCGGAGCCGTTCCGTGGTGCGGGCGTACCGGAAGGTGACCCGGAACCCGCCGTCGTCCGTCTTCTCGACGTTCTCCACGGTGCCGTCCAGGACGGCGTTCTGCGACTTCAGCTGGTAGCTGTCCAGGAAGTTGTTGTTGACCGCGCGCAGGTGGCCCACGAAGTGGGTCTTCCAGGCCAGTCTGAGCGAGTGCGGGCCGGCCACGTGGATGACCGCGGCCTTCGCCAGGAGGGAGTCGGCGGTCTCGAAGGCGGAGTTGCCCTTGCCGACGATCAGGACCCGCTGGTTGGTGAAGGTGGCCGGGTCGGTGTCGAACTCGTCGTAGCGTTCGGCGAGTTGGATACCGGGGATCGGCGGCTCGTTGAGCCGGGAGACGCCGGTCGCCACGACGAGCCTTCTGGCCCGCCACTGCCGCCCGGCGGCGTCGGAGACGGTGAAGAGGCCGTCGTCCGCGCGGGAGACGCGGACGACCTCGGTGCCGTACTCGACGCGGACGCCGGTGCGGTCGGCGAAGTCGGCCAGGTAGCGGACGAAGTCGTCGGCGTGGGGGAAGTACTCCTCGCTGTAGCGGGAGAACAGCAGCTCGGGATCGTCACTGAGCAGGGAGTTCCAGTCCATCCGGAGGTCGAGTTCCGGGTCGGTGTACCCGGTGTGGACCTTGTTGACCGATATCAGCTGTCGATGTCTGGGGTACTTGGTGAAGAACGTGCCGGGTCCGCTCCCCCGCTCCAGGACGAGGTAGTCCCGTCCGTCACGTTCCAGAAGAGCGGCGAGCTGAAGTCCGGCCGGTCCGGCCCCGATGATCAGGTAATCGCGCACCATGGACGGAACGCTAACGGCGTCACATCAGAAGGCTCTGAGATTGCGACGCCTCGGCCGGGGCCGGCGGGGTACTCGGGGCCATGCGGCGTTCGAGGCGTTCGGGCAGGGCCCAGCGGTACAGCGGCACGGCGCCCGCGGTGGTGATCACCGCGACCAGCACCAGCATCGAGAAGACGTCCTTGGTGATCATGCCCTGGGAGAGGCCGATGTTGATGAAGATGAGGATCATCAGGCCGCGGGCGTTCATCAGACCGCCCACCGCCCAGGACTCCCGCCAGCTGAAGCCGGTTCCGCGCATCGCGAGCGCGCACCCGACGTACTTGCCGGTGAATCCGGCCACGAGGATCAGCAGGAACGGCCCGATCATGCCCCAGCCGGCGACGCCGCCCAGTTCGGTGTTGAGGCCGGAGAAGGCGAAGAAGATGGGCAGGAGCAGGACGCAGACCAGGTCCATCATGCGACTGTGCAGGGCCTCGCGGAAGGCGGGGTCGCGGGGCATGGCGAGCCCCGCGATGAAACCCCCGAAGACGGAGTAGATCCCGATGTAGTCGGTGAACAGGCCGGCGAGCAGGACGATGCCCACGACGACGTACATCTGGTCGAAGCCGAACCGGCCGGTGCGCTGCACCCAGGCGCCCATCGGGCGCAGGAGCCGGGCCACCAGGGTGAGCATGACGAGGCCGAAGACCGCGGTGAGGCCGATGGTGCGCAGGACGTGCGGCGCGCCGGCGCCGGAGTGCATCGCGGACAGCACGGCGAGGAAGCACCAGGCCGCCGCGTCGTCGACCGAGGCGCCCAGGAGGGTCATGCGGCCGAGCGGGGAGTTCTCCAGGCCGCGTTCGTAGAGGATGCGGGCGAGCATCGGGAAGGCGGTGATGGACAGGGCGCCGCCGACGAAGAGGGCGAACTCGAAGGGCGACACGTCGGGCCGCGAGAGGCGGTCGTGGAGCAGGTAGCCGCACGCGGCGCCGAGCGCGAGGGACGGGACGATGCCGGAGACGGCGAGGACGGCCGCGTTCCTGGTGTCCTTCCTGCCGTTGCCGCCGCCGTGGTCGAGGCCGGCGCCGACCAGGAACATGAACAGGGTGAGGCCGATGGTGCTCAGTACGTAGAGGATCGGCTTCACCTCGGCGGGGAAGACGGCTCTCTGCGCCTCGGGGAAGAGGGCGCCGAACAGCGTGGGGCCGAGGAGGACACCGGCGACCATCTCGCCCAGCACGCGTGGCTGCTTCACCAGGAGGGCGAGGCGCCCGCAGACGGCGGAGGCGGCGAGGATGACCACGATGGCGGGCAGGACCCGCAGGACGAGTTCGAGGTTCTTGTCGGTGGCGGCCAGGTGGAGGGTGGGCGGCACGGGGGTCTCCTGTGGGCGTCTACGGGGGTGGGGTGGCGCAGGTCGGCGGGTCGACGTCGCGGAACCGGGCGTGCCGACGCCGGTGTTGCGGCAGGAGGAGGCTCGGCGGCGGAACAGGGGGTCGGGCTGCCGTCGAGCGATGGGCTGTGCGCCGTGCGGTGGCGCGACCCGGATGCGTGGTCCGCGGTCGTGGCCGGTGGGCCGAAGCCGTAAGGCGAAGTCGTGAGGCGAAGTCGTGAGCCGAATCCGTGAGGGGGTGAAGTCGTGGGCCGACGTCGTGGGCCGGCGGGTGCCGTTCCGCCTGTCGGCGGCCACGAGCCGCTAGGAGGGCGGGACTTGGGCGGGGCGCGCCGCGCGGCGCCGGGACCGAGGGCCGCGCGTCCTCGCGCGTACCGCGGCGGCCGTCGCCCCGCCGCGTGCACCGTCAGTCCCGGCGGCGCTCGGTGGGGTGCGCCGACGCCGGACAGTGCGCCGGTGGCTGCTCCCGCTCGGGGCGCGGGGGCGGCGGTCCCGCCGCGGGCTCGTGTTCCGTGGGGGCGCCCCCGGCCTGCGCGTCCCCCGGGTGCGCGACCGGGCAGCCGCCCGCCGGCTGCTCGGCGAAGTAGCGCGTGGCCAGCCGTTGGTGACGGGCGTGCAGGACCATGGCGGTGCCGAGCACCAGTTGCCGTACCCCCCGCGTGACGTCCTCCACCCCGTCCCGGACGCGGACGAAGCTCCGCAGTGCCTCCAGGCGGCGCGGCGGGAACGGCAGGCCGCGCGGGACGAGCAGGCAGGGCGCGCGGTGCGGGATGGACCGGGTGTGCGAGGCCGTCGAGTCGAGGCGGAAGCGGCGCAGCACCTCCCGGACCGCGGCGCGCATGACCAGCGGGGACAGCCGCCACGCCGGGCAGGGGCGGTTGGCCGCCGCGCCGAACGGGATGTGGTGGGCGTCCTTGGCGGAGAGGGCGGCCCAGCGGTCCGGGTCGAACGCGTCGGGCCGGTCGTAGCCGGTGGCGTGGTAGCCGGGATAGCTGAAGCAGACCACGGACCCGGCCGGCAGCACGGTGTCCTCGTCCAGAGGGACCTCGCCGGTGGTGATGCGGTGCGCGATGCCGAACAGCGGGTACAGGCGCATCGTCTCGTCGAGCACGTGGGCGAGGTACCGGTCGTCGTCCCCGGAGTCCTCCGCCGCACGCCGCTGGACGTCGGGGTGGCGGGCCAGGGCTAGCAGGACGTGGGCGGTGGCCTCGGACAGCTGCACGACGGCCGTGTTGAACATCGTCCCCTGCAGGTAGTGCACCTGCTCGGCCGGCGAGAGCGAGGCCGGCAGCGCGTGCGGCACGTCACCGGCCGCGACCCGGTCGCGCAGGTACGCCGTCAGCCTGGCCCGGCGCCTGGGGTGGCGCAGCCCGGTGCACTTCAGGGCGCTGATCACGTCCTCGGCGTGGCCGGTGATCAGGTCCCGGACGCGCGGCGGGCACGGTTCCTTGAACACGAGTTCGTAGCAGAACTCGGCCCACGCGGGCATCACCAGGTCCCGCAGCCGGACCAGACTGACGCGGGTGTCCGGCACCGTGTCGAGCACGCGGGCGAAGGCCCGGGTCGCCGCTTCCGCGAGGTCGGCGGAGCCTCCGACCAGCATGCGCCGGGTCGCGGCGGCCACGTCCTCGTAGCGCTCGCCGGGCTCCAGGTGCTCCTGGTGCACCTCGGGCCCCGGTGCGAGCCAGTACCAGAACAGGTCGGACAGGCCCGCCCCGGCGCTGCGGCCGTCCACCGCCGGGTGGGCGTAGACCCGCTCGAACACCTCGGGTCCGTGGGAGGCGTTGGGCAGGGTGACCGTGTGGTCGCCGTTGACCTTCTCGAAGATGCGCACCCGCAGGGCCACCACCCCGCGCGGCAGCCACCACGTGTCCGCCGCGGCGGCCGGCCTCGTCCCGCTCCTCACCACGTCCCACCCTTCCGGACGACCATGTCCTGCGTCAGATCTGCGTTGCGGCGCCCGCCGCACAGGGCGAGCGTGTGGTCGTACTGGTCGCGCAGCGTCGCCAGCACGGTGCGGGCCCCGGCCTCGCCCCCGGCGGCCAGGCCCCAGACCACCGGGCGTCCCACGCCGACGGCCGCCGCGCCCAGGGCCAGGGCGACGGCGACGTCACTGCCGCGGCGCACCCCGCCGTCCAGCAGGACCGGCACCCGGCCCGCGACGGCGCCGACGACCGCGGGCAGGCAGTCCACCGCGGCCGGGACGGCGTCGCACTGGCGGCCCCCGTGGTTGGAGACGATCACCCCGGACGCACCGTGCTCGACGGCCAGCCGGGCGTCGGCCGGATGGAGGACTCCCTTGACCAGCACCGGAAGTGCGGTCATGCGCGGTATACCGGCGAAGTCCCGCCAGGAGAGCGCCGGGGACATCGGGATGTCGGTGAGCGAGCCGGGCGGGGCACCCGGCAGGTCCCGCATGTTCTCCGCGGCGTAGCCGGGCGGCAGGTCGGTGAAGCCGTTGCGCAGGTCCCTGGTGTGCCGACCGAACACCGGCGAGTCGACGGTGACCACCAGCGCCGTGCAGCCCGCCGCCTCGGCGCGCAGCACGAGTGCTTCGGTGACCTCCCGGCGCGGGTGCGGATAGAGCTGGAACCACACGGCGGGGTCCGGGGCGGCCTCGCGGGCCGCCGCGACCACGGCGTCGACCGCGGTGGTGGCGGCGGTGCCCGTCACCAGGACCGCGCCCTCGGCGGCGGCCGCGCGGGCCGTGGCGCGCTCGCCGTCCGGGTGCATCAGCCGGTGGAACGCGGTCGGCGCGACGATCACCGGCGCCGCCTGCCGGGCGCCCGGCAGATCGACGGCGGTGTCCCTGGTCTCGCTGCCGCACAGCACCCGCGGCAGCAGCCGGTACGACTCGAAGGCCTGCTCGTTGGCGGCGAGGACGCGTTCCTCGCCGGCCCCGCCCGCCACGTAGTCGTAGCGGACGGGGTCGAGCGCCTCGCGGGCCGCGTCGTGCAGCGCGCGCAGCGTCACGGTGCCACCGGAGCGGAAGCGCCGTCCGAGGCGGGGGTGCCGCCCGGGGCAGGGGCGCCGTCCGGGACGGGGGTGCCGCCCGGGGTGGAAGAGCCCGACGTGGCGGAGGAGCCGAGGTGTTCGGTGAGGAACGCGCGCAGCGGGGCGCGGTGGAACTCCTCGCTGTCCCACTCGTTCTCCAGGTTCTCCGTGACGTGGTGCTCGGCGACGAACTCGCCGCCCCGGTACCAGCGGACGACCGGATGCAGGTAGCGGCCGTCGAGGCCCCCCACGTCCTGCTGCGACTTGCGGGAGGCGGTCACGTCGAAGGGGTCCACCCGGTCGTGGTCCGCGCCGTACTCCAGGGTGATCACCGCGTGGGCGGCCGTCTCGCCGAAGTCGCCGGCGCGCACGGCGTCCGGCACATGGCGCACGGGAACCTCCTCGGCGTAGCGCAGGGTGCCGTCCGGGCCGACCAGCAGGACGTCGCCGAGGACGGCGAACTGCTGCCACAGCGCGGAGGAGCGGTTGACGCGGGTGACGACCGCGTCCACGGAGCGCTCCGGGTCGCCGCCCAGCTCCGTCACCGGCCAGGCCTCGCCGTGGTGACGTGCGCGCAGGGCCCGGTGCAGGGCGCGGACCGAGTAGCGGAAGCCGTGGATGAATCCGGTGGTGGACTTCTTGAAGTCGGGGCCCTGCATCAGCGTTCCGGCGAAGTACAGGCCGGGCACGTTGGCCGACTCGCCGACGGGCGTGAGGGCCGGGAAGCGGCCGTCGACGATCAGGTCCGGCGTGCAGGTCTCGTCGAAGAGCGAGGTGTCGATCCGGAACCCGGTGGCGGCGATCACCCGGTCGTAGTGGAGGTCCTTGACCACCTCGTCGACCCGTTCGAACGACACCGGCACGCTGAAGCCGTCCCCGTCCCGGCGGATCTCCAGCACCCGGCCGTCGAGCAGCGCGTTCTGCGACTTCAGCTGGTAGCTGTCGAGGAAGTTGTTGTTCACCGCGCGCAGGTGGCCGACGTAGTGCGTCTGCCACGCGAGCCGCAGGGAGCCAGAGCCGACGACGTGGATGACCGCCGCGTTCTCCATCAGGCTGTCGGCCGTCTCGAAGGCGGAGTTGCCGCGGCCGATGATCAGCACCCGCTGGCCGGTGAAGGACTCCGGGTCGGTGTCGAAGGTGTCGTAGCGTTCGGCCAGTTCGATGCCCGGGACGTCGGGCAGGTTGGGCTGCGACACCCCGGTGGCCACCACCAGGCGCCGGGCCCGCCACGCCGTACCGGCCCCGTCGGTGACGGTGAAGCCGTCGGCGTCGCGGGAGACCTTCTCCACGGTGGTGTCGTACCGCACCCGCACTCCGGTGCGGGCCGCGAAGTCCGCCAGGTAGCGGACGAGGTCGTCGGCCGGCGGGAAGTAGCGCTTGCTGTACCGGGTGAACAGCAGCTCGGGATCGTCGCTCAGGATGGAGTTCCAGTCCATCCGCATCCGCAGTTCCGGATCGTCGTATCCGGTGTGCACCTTGTTGGTGGAAATGAGTTGGCGGTGCCGGGGGAAGCGCGTGAAGAACGCGCCCGGAACGCTGCCGCGTTCCAGGACGACGTAGTCCGCACCGTCACGCTCCAGAGAGGCGGCGAGTTGCAGTCCCGCGGGCCCCGCTCCGATGATCAGGTAGTCGTGCGCCATGACCGGGACGCTATCCACCGGTTTTCAGAGCGTTCTGAGATTCACCGCCTATGTTCTCCGGCGTGCTCACCACCACAGACACCGTCTCGCTGACCGGCCCGCTGGACTCCGCCGTCCTGCGCCGTGCGGCGGCGCCGCTCACCGTCACCGTGGACGACGAGGCCCGCGCGCGCATCGACCGCGGCCGGAGCCTCTTCCACGGGCTGCGCCACGGCGACGGCGGCGAGGAGCGGAAGATCTACGGGGCCACCACGGGGTTCGGCGCCCTCGTCGGCTACGCCGGCCGCGCCGACGAGGCGGACCAGTGCGACAACACCCTCGCGCACCTCGGCGCCGGCCAGGGCCCGGACCTGCCGCACGGGATCGCCCGCGCGGCCCTGCTGCTGCGCGCCCGGTCACTCGCCCAGGGGTACTCCGGCGTGTCCGCCGAGGTGGTGGAGCGGCTCACCGCGATGTTCGCCACGACCTTCGTCCCCGCCGTCCCGCGCTACGGCTCGGTCGGCGCGAGCGGCGATCTGATCCCGCTCGCCTACGCCACCCAGGCCCTGCGCGGCCGCGGTCACGCCTACCTGGACGGCCGGCGCATGCCGGCCGCCGACGCGCTGGAGGCCGCCGGGCTGCGCCCCCTGGCCCTGGACGGCCGCGACGCCCTGGCCCTCGTCAACGGCACCTCCGTCACCACCGCTGCCACGGCCCTGGCCCTCGACGCCGTCCGCGGCGCGCACCGTGCGCTGACGTCCCTCACCTGCCTGCTGGCCGACCTCCTCGGCTGCGACCCCGGCTTCCTCGACGAGGACCTGCTGCGTGCCTACGGCCACCCCGGAGCCGTCGTCGTCGGCGCCCGCATGCGGCGCACGCTCACCGGCGTCACCCCCTCCGGCACCCGGCCGCTGCAGGAGCCGTACAGCATCCGCTGCGCCCCGCAGCTGCTCGGCGCCGCGGAGGACGCCCTCCGCTACGTCGACGGCGTGGTCGCCGCCGACCTGGGCGGTGTCAGCGACAACCCCCTCTTCTTCGAGAACGGGACGCGCGAGAACGGCACGGGCACCGGCAAGGTGGTGCACGGCGGCAACTTCTTCGGGCAGCCCGCGGCCTTCGCGGCCGACCTGCTCGCCTCCGTCACCGCTCAGCTGGGCAACCTCGCCGAGCGGCAGCTCGACCTGCTGGTGGACCCGGCGCGCAACGGCGGCCTGCCGCCGATGCTGGCCGTCGAGCCGGGCGCCCAGCACGGGCTGCAGGGCGTGCAGTTGGCCACCACCGCGTTCGTCGCCGAGATCCGCCGCGCCGCGGTCCCGGCCGGGATGCAGAGCCTGCCGACGAACCTGCACAACCAGGACGTCGTCCCGTTCGGCACCCAGGCCGCCCTGCGCTCCTACGACATGGCCGAACTGCTCGGCCTGCTCTGCGGGTCGCTCGCGCTCGGTCTGCGCCAGGCCGCGCACGTCGGCGCCCGGCGCCCGACGGCTCCCGGATGCGGCGAACTGCTCGACTCCCTGGTCGAGTTGATCGAACCGGTCGAGCCGGACCGTCCGCTGGACGCGGACGTCCGCGCCGCGGCGGACCTGTTGGTCAGGGGCGACCCGACTTGACCGGTTGCGCCGCGGGCCGGGCGAGGGGCCCGGTGCCCTGCGGGAGGCGGATGGTGAAGCGGGCGCCCCGGCCGGGCCGGCCGGTCGCGGTGAGCGTGCCGCCGTGGTGCGTGACGACCTCCCGCAGCAGCGCGAGTCCCAGCCCGTACCGGCCGCCCCTGCCGCTGCGGTGGAACCGCTCGAACAGGCGCTCCGTCTCGGCCGGGTCGAACCCGGCGCCGGTGTCCGTGACGGTCAGCTCCACCGCGCCGCGTACGCCCGCGAGGGCGACGGTGATCCGTCCGTGCGGCGGAGTGTGTCCGATGGCGTTGGTCAGCAGCTCGCCCACGGCGCGGCGCAGCGCGGACTCGATGCCGTCGACGAACAGGGGGTGCGGCGGGGCGTCCACCGTGATGGTGAGGCGGTTCTCCCGCGCGCGGTCCGACTCCTCGGCGACCACGGACCGGGCCAGCTCCGCCAGGTCGATCGGCCCGCGTTCGGCCCGCCGGGCATGCCCGGCCGTGAGGCTCGCGGACAGCAGCAGGTCGTCGAGGACTTCGCCGAGCCGACCAGCCGAGCCGACCAGCCGGGCCAGCTCGTCGCGGTGCCGGGCCGGCAGGTTCTCGGCCCTCGCCTGCCGCGACAGCACCTGCGCCCGGGTGTACACCTGGGTGACGGGGGTGCGCAGTTCGTGGCTGGCGTCCGTGACGAAGCGGCGCTGGCGGGCGAGCGCCTCCGCCAGCGGGGCGACCGCCCGGCGGCCGAGTACCGCGCCGGTGACGGCCGCGGCGACGAGCCCCACGACTTCGGCGATGCCCAGGGCGCCCCACAGGTATCTGCGGTCGGCGAGCTGGAAGCGCATGTCGAACACCGCCTGCACCACGTCCCCGTCGGCTCTGACCTGACTGCGCACCAGGTAGACGGTGTTGTCGCGGCGCACGGTGCGCTCCACCGCCTCGTGGGTCGCGCGCACCCGGTCCAGGTCGGCGCGGACCGGGAAGCCGCCCGGGGCGTTGGCGAGCCGGGGCACGCCGGGGGCGTACAGCCAGGTGCAGCCCGGCGGGCTCGACAGGTCGCCGCGCGCCGCGCCGTACCGCAGTTCGCGCCACACCTGGTCGTTCTGCGCCTGTGTCATCACGGTCTGGGCGATGCCGCCGACGACCGTGACCAGCAGCGTGATGATGGCACCGGTGATCACGGAGATCCGCAGGCGGGCCCGGCGCACCGCCGCCAGCTCCGCGCGGGTCGACGACCTCACAGCGCCCCCAGCCGGTATCCGAGGCCGCGGACGGTGTGCACCGCCTGCCGGCCCAGCTTGCGGCGCAGGTAGTAGACGTAGGTGTCGACGATGGAGGACGCGGGCGCCTCCTGGAAGACCGCCCGGCGCAGCTCCGCCCGCGAGTACACGGTGCCGGGGCGCGAGGCGAGGACCCACAGCAGCGCGAACTCGCGGGCCGCGAGGGCGATCCGCTCGCCGTCGGCCGTCTCGACCTCCCGCGGGCCGACGTGGAGCTGCCCCGAGCCGATCCTGAGCACGTCGGCCCGGTCGAGCGCCCGTCGGCACAAGGCCCTTAATCGGGCGCTGAGTTCGTCCAGCTCGAACGGCTTGACGAGGTAGTCGTCGGCACCGGCGTCCAGACCGTCGACCCGGTCGTGGACCGTGCCCATCGCGGTCAGCAGCATGACCGGCGTACGGACCGCGCGGGAGCGCAGCCGGGCCAGCACGTCGAGGCCGTCGAGGGCGGGCAGGCGCCGGTCGACGACGAGCACGTCGTACTGGCGGGTGAGGCCGAGGTGCAGGCCCCGCTGCCCGTCGGTCGCCGTGTCGACCTCGTACCCCTCGTCCCGCAGGACCTCGGAGAGCATGGTGACGATGTCCGGGTCGTCCTCGACGAGCAGCAGCCGCCAAGGGTTGTGCGTGTCCTCCTGAGCCAACGTCCCACTCCGCCCACCCCCGTCACCCGTTGACCGAACGAGATTTCGATCGGCGTGATCACGCTAACGCGCGGCCGGGGCGCACGGGCCGGAGAGTGCGAACTCGGTTGCGTACTCGGCTCCTTACTGTCCGTGTCGTGGCGTTTCGTCTCGGGTGACCGGGGCCGCGCGTGCCGGCCGGCCGCGACGCGGGGGACGGGGCGGGGGACAATCGGTGCCATGGACAGCCCTGCCGACAATCCTGCCGACGACCCCGTGGAGAGCACCGGCCCCGACCGCCCGGCCGACGGGCGTGACCGCGACGACGAGGGGCGGGCCCGCAACGCCCGGCCCCGGGACGGGCTCGGGCGGCCGCTGCCGTACGGCGCCGAGGGCGTCCCCCGGCAGCCCGAGGGCGTCGTGCGGGCCCCGGACGACACCGTCGCCGAGGCGCAGCGGCTGCTGGACGGAGGGCAGCCGTTCCACGCGCACGAGGTCTTCGAGGACGCCTGGAAGTCGGGGCCCGACGGCGAGCGCGAGCTGTGGCGGGGCCTGGCCCAGCTGGCCGTGGGGCTCACCCACGCGGCCCGCGGCAACGCCACCGGCGGGGCGCGGCTGCTGCGGCGCGGGGCGGCGGCCGTGACCGGGTGGGCGGCGTCGGAGTCCGGGCGGGGACGGCCGTACGGGATGGACCTCGGCGCGGTCGCCGGGTGGGCGCGGGGGCTGGCCGGTGAGGTGGAGGCCGGTGTGCGCGTGGACGCGGCGGCGCGGGCGCCCCGGCTGCGGGGCTGAGACCGGGGCGCGGGCGGCGGCCCGGACACGACGCGGCCGGTGGCGTACGGCAGACTCGGGACGTGCGGACAATCCATGTGATCGGTATCGGCGCGGGCGACCCCGAGCAGCTGACCCTGCAGGCGGTGCGGGCGCTGCGCGGCACCGACGTGTTCTTCGTCCTGGACAAGGGCGAGGTCAAGGCCGACCTGGTGCGGCTGCGCCGGGAGATGCTGCGGACGCACGTGCCGGAGGGGACGTACCGGATCGTCGAGGCGCGCGACCCCGAGCGGGACCGCGGCGCGGACGGCGCGGCCTACTCCCCCGCCGTCGGCGACTGGCGCAGTGCCCGCGCCGGGATCTGCGAGCGGCTGATCGCCGAGGAGCTGGGCGAGGACGAGAGCGGCGCGTTCCTGGTCTGGGGCGACCCCGCGCTGTACGACAGCACGCTCGGGATCCTGGAGGAGATCCTGGCGCGCTCCACGGTGACGTTCACGTACGACGTCGTGCCCGGCGTCAGCAGTGTCTCCTCGCTGGCCGCCCGGCACCGGACCGGGCTGAACCGGGTGGGGCGCCCGGTGCAGATCACCACGGGGCGGCGGCTCGCCGAGGGCTTCCCCGCGGACGCCGACGACGTCGTCGTGATGCTCGACGCCCACCAGGCCTTCCGGCAGTACGCGGACCAGGACATCGACATCTACTGGGGCGCCTACCTGGGCACTCCGGACGAGATCCTCGACTCCGGTCCGATCGCCGAGGCCGCGCCCCGCATCGAGCGGCTGCGCGCCGAGGCCCGGGAGCGCAAGGGCTGGATCATGGACACCTATCTGCTGCGGCGCAATCCCGGCGCGCGCTGACCGGGCGTCCGCGCGCACCCGGGCGGACCGTCCCCGCATGCGTGGCCGGTGCACCGGTGTGATCGTGACCGTGTGACAGTTGCCGAGGGAACGCCACGGACCGCCGCCGCCCAGCCGCCCGTGCTGGACCGGCGGCGCCGCAACGTCGTCTTCGTCACGATCATGCTGGGCATGCTGCTCGCCGCCCTGGACCAGACGATCGTCGGCACCGCGCTGCCCACGATCGTGTCGGACCTGGGCGGCGCCGCGCACATGTCGTGGGTGGTGACCTCGTACCTGCTCGCGGAGACCGTGGCGACGGTGCTGGTCGGCAAGTTCGGCGACCTGTTCGGGCGCAAGGTGGTCTTCCAGGTCTCGGCGGTCGTGTTCATCACGGGCTCGTTCCTGTGCGGGCTGGCCACGAACATGCCGCTGCTGATCCTGTGGCGGGCGATGCAGGGCGTCGGCGCGGGCGGCCTGATGGTGACGGCGATGGCGCTGATCGCGGACGTCATCCCGCTGCGGGAGCGCGGCAAGTACCAGGGCGCCATCGGCGCGGTGTTCGGGGTCTCGACCGTCATCGGCCCGCTGCTGGGCGGGCTGTTCACCGACCACCTGTCCTGGCGCTGGGCGTTCTACGTCAACGTGCCGATCGCGATCGTCGTGGTGATCGCCGCCGCCCGCACCATCCCGGTGGTGAAGTCGGCGGCGCGTCCCGTCATCGACTACCTGGGCATCGCGCTGGTGGCGGTCGGTGCGAGCGCGCTGATCCTGGCGACGAGCTGGGGAGGCAACCAGTACGCGTGGGGCTCCCCCGTGATCCTCGGCCTGTTCGCGGGCGGGCTGCTCGCGCTCGCGCTGTTCTGCCGGGTGGAGACCCGGGCGGCCGAACCGATGCTGCCGATGCGGCTGTTCGCCAACCCGGTGTTCACGGTCTGCTCGGTCCTCAGCTTCATCGTCGGCTTCGCGATGCTGGGCGCGCTGACGTACCTGCCGACGTATCTGCAGTACGTCGACGGCGACTCGGCCACCGTCTCGGGGGTGCGGACGCTGCCGATGGTGGCGGGGCTGCTGATCGCGTCGGTGTTCAGCGGCAACGTGGTCAGCAAGACGGGGCGCTACCGGCTGTTCCCGATCGCGGGCTCGCTGGTGATGGGCGCCGGCCTGTTCCTGATGTCGCGGATGGGTCCCGCCACGGGCGCGGGGCTCGAGTCGCTGTACATGTTCGTGCTCGGCACGGGCATCGGCCTGTCCATGCAGGTGCTGACCATCGTCGTGCAGAACACCGTGGTCTACGCCGACCTGGGCACCGCGACCTCGGGGGTCACCTTCTTCCGCACCCTCGGCAGCTCCTTCGGCACCGCCGTCTTCGGCACGATCTACGCCAACGCGCTCGGACCCAACCTCCGGGACGGCGTCGCGGCGGCCTCCCGCACCGGCGCCGCCGATCCGTCGGTGATCGCGCGGGCGGCGTCGAGCCCGGAGGGGGTGCACGGGCTGCCGCCCGAGGCGTCGGTTCCGGTCGTCGGCGCGTACGCGGACACCCTCCAGACCGTGTTCCTGTGGACGGTGCCGGTCGCCGTGCTGGGCTTCGTCGTCGCCCTGTTCCTCAGACAGGTCCAGTTGCGCGACAGTGCCCGCGCGGGCTCCACGGACCTGGGCGAGGGCTTCGCATCGCCGCACGACGCCAGCAGCAGGCGCGCCCTGGAGGCGTCCGTCGGCAAGGTCATCGGCAGTACGGAACTGGACACCGCGCGCCGGATCATCGCCGGCAGCGACACCCGGCTCGACGTCGCGGGCGCCTGGGCGGTGATGCAGGTGGAGCTGTTCACGCGGCTGGTCGGACACGCCAGCCTCGGGCTGATCGCGGCCCGGCGCCGGATGCCGCCGGAGGTACTGCTGCCGGTCTTCGACCGGATGGTGGAGGAAGGGTTCCTGACCCGCGACGGCTCGCTGCTCTCCCACACCGCGGCGGGCGCCCGCGAGGCCCTGGTCATCGGCCGGGCGTGGACGGCCTGGCTGGAGGACCGGGTGGCGCAGGACATCGGCCGCCCCACGGACGCCGAGCTGCGCGCCGCCCTCGACTCGATCGCCAAGCGCCTGCTGGTGGAGGACCTCGGCAACGGCCTCCCGCAGCGCCTCAGGCAAGCAGGAGCTGAAGACCGCCCACGATCGTCGCCGCGATCACCAGACGTTCGAACAGGCGTTGGTTGATCCGGGTCACCGCCCACTTGCCCAGCAGTGCGCCGGGCACCACGAAGACGACGAGTACGGCGTCGAGGAGCAGCGAGCGGCCGTCGATCAGGCCGAGGCCCGCGCTGAAGGGCAGCTTGGAGACGTTGACGATCAGGAAGAAGAACGCCGACGTGCCCAGGAAGCCGAGTTTCCGGAATCCGGCGGAGAGCAGGTACATCGACATCACCGGGCCGCCCGCGTTGGCGACCATCGTGGTGAACCCGCCGAGGACGCCGTACGAGCGGGCCTTGACCCGGCCGGCGCGGGAGGCGCTCCCGTCCGGCCGCCCGGCGCCGTCGGAGTCGTCGGCGGAGTCGGTGGCGGCGTTGGCGGTGTCCCGGCGCCTGCGCCACACCGTCACCCCCGCCATGAACAGCAGGATCACACCGATCGACGTACGGACGATCGCGTCGTCGGCCCACACCAGGAACAGGGTGCCGACGACCACCCCCACCGCGACGGCCGGGAACAGCCGCCACAGCGTGGGCCAGTGGGCGTGGCGCCGGTAGGTGAGGACGGCCAGGACGTCCCCGGCGATCAGCACCGGCAGCAGGATGCCGGTGGAGGCGCGGGCGGGCAGGACCGCGGCGAAGATGGCGAGGCTGACCGTGTTGGCCCCGCTCACCGCGGTCTTGGAGAAGCCGACGAGCAGGGCTGCGAAGGCGAGCGCGGCGAATTGCCAGCCGGTGAGGTGCCAGAGCGTCATGGTGTCCATTGCGGCCACCGATGCTATGCGCACCCGACCGGCACCGTAAGCACTGTCTCGCCCATCGGTCCTTAGCCGGTGACGGTCACGGGGCGGTCGGCGTAGCGGGCCCGCAACTCGCGCTTGAGGACCTTCATGCTCGGCCCGAGCGGGAGCGCGTCCGCGAACTCCACCCGCCGCGGGTACTTGTGCCGCCCGAGGTGCTCCTTGGACCACTCGGTGACCTCGCGGGCGTCCGGGGCCGCGCCCTGGGCCGGTACGACGACGGCGCAGACCTCCTCGCCGTGCAGGTCGTCCGGGAGCCCGATCACGGCGACCTGGGCGATGCCGGGATGGCGCGCCAGCACCTCCTCGACCTCCCGCGGATAGACGTTGTAGCCGCCGCGGATGATGACGTCCTTCTTCCGGTCGACGATCCTGAGGAACCCGTCGCCGTCCTTGGTGCCGAGGTCCCCGGTGCGGAACCAGCCGTCGACGAGCGCCTCGGCGGTGGCCTCGGGACGGCCGAGGTAGCCGGAGAAGACGTTGTGACCGCGGACGACGACCTCGCCCAGTTCCCCGGGCGGCAGCAGTTCCACGGCGTCCTCGGTCTCCGAGCGGGCGATCTCCACGTCCACGCCCCACAGCGGGTGGCCGATGGTGCCGGGCCGGGCGCCGAAAGCGGGCTGGTTGACCGCCGCCGCGGGCGAGGTCTCGGAGAGCCCGTACCCCTCGTAGATCCTCGCGCCGAACGCCTTCTCGAACCGTTCCAGGACGGCCACCGGCAGGGAGGCGCCGCCGGAGACGCACACGCGCAGCCCGGGCAGCGCCCCGGCGTCGGCTGCCGCGGCGGCGAGGGCGACGAACATGGTCGGCACCCCGTGGAAGGTGTTGACCTTCTCCCGCACCATCAGCTCGATCGCGCGCCCCGCGTCGAAGCGCGGCAGCAGGACGAGCGTGGCGCCCGCCCGCCAGGTGGAGTTCAGGGAGACGGTCTGGCCGAAGGCGTGGAAGAGCGGCAGCGCGCCCAGCGCGACGTCGTCGGGCCTGATGTCGTTGGCGTCGAAGGCGTTGACCGTCGCGTTCATCACCAGGTTGAAGTGGCTGAGCACGGCGCCCTTGGGGACGCCGGTCGTGCCGCTGGTGTAGAAGACGACGGCCGGGTCGTCGGCGTCCCGGGTGACGTACGAGGTCAGGGGCTCGGCGTCCGCGGCGAGCCCGCCGAACTCCTCGCCGAGCGTGAGCGTCCGTACGCCGGCCTCCCGCGCGGCGGCCGCGCCGGTCCGGGCCTGCGCCGGGTGGCAGAGCAGCAGGGTGGCGCCGCTGTCGCGCAGGACGTGCTCGACCTCGGCGGCCGACAGCAGCAGGTGCACCGGCACGACGACGGCGCCGGCCGCGGCGATCGCGTAGTACGCCTGCGGGAAGTCGGCGGTGTTCGGTGCCATCAGCGCGACCCGGTCCCCCGGCCGGACGCCCAGGCCGACGAGGGCGCCGGCCTGGGCGCGGGCCCGCCGCCACACCTCGCCGAAGGTCAGCCGCAGGTCGCCCTCGACCAGCGCCTCCTTGTCGGGACGGCGCCGGGCGTTCTCGGCGAGGACGGCGGCGACGGAGAGGGTTGCCATGGGATGTGGCTCCGTTTCCTTGTTGCGGCCCCGCGCTGCGGCTCTGCGGCGGGGCGGGGGGCGTGCGTCGGGCGGACGGGAATTGTCAGACAGGCCCTAGTGCCGCTCGACGAGGACCGCGCTGCCCTGCCCCACGCCGACGCACATCGTGGCCAGCCCGCGGGCCGCTCCCGTGCGGCGCATGCGGTGGAGAAGGGTGGTGAGGATGCGGGCGCCGGAGCAGCCGAGCGGGTGACCCAGCGCGATGGCGCCGCCGGTGGGGTTGACCAGGTCGGGGTCGATGCCGAGCCGGTCCACGCAGGCGAGGGCCTGGGCGGCGAACGCCTCGTTGAACTCGGCCGCCGCGAGGTCGCCGACGCTCCAGCCGGCCCGGGCGAGCACCTTGCGGGTGGCGGGGACCGGGCCGATGCCCATGACGTCCGGGTGGACGCCGGCCGACCCGCCCGCGACGTAGCGGCCCAGCGACTTAAGGCCCAGGTCGTTCAGGGCCTCCTCGCCGACCAGCAGGAGGCCGGCGGCGCCGTCGTTCATCGGGGAGGCGTTGCCCGCGGTGACCGTGCCGCCGGGGCGGAAGACGGGCTTCAGGCGGCCCAGCTTCTCCAGCGAGGTGTCCTCGCGGACGCATTCGTCGGTGTCGACGACCACGCCGTCGGGGCGCTCGACGGGGAGGATCTCGTCGTCGAAGTGGCCGTGGCGGCGGGCCTCGGCGGCGAGGCGGTGGCTGCGCAGGGCGAACGCGTCCTGGCGCTCGCGCGGGACGCCGTACCGCTCGGCGACCTCCTCGGCCGTCTCTCCCATGGCGAGCAGGCCGTGCAGGTCCTTCATCGCCGGGTTGACCAGGCGCCAGCCGAGCCGGGTGTCGGCGGTCTCGATGCGGTGCGGCAGCGCCTCGTCGGGGCGGGGCAGTACGAAGGGGGCGCGGCTCATGGACTCGGAGCCGCCGGCGAGCACGATGTCGGCCTCGCCCGCGGCGACGGTGCGCGCGGCGAGGGTGACGGCCTCCAGGCCGGAGGCGCACAGCCGGTTCACGGTGGCGCCGGGCACCGTGTCGGGCAGGCCCGCGAGCAGGGCGGCCATCCGGGCGACGTTGCGGTTGTCCTCGCCCGCCTGGTTGGCGGCGCCCCAGTACACGTCGTCGACGCGGGCGGGGTCGAGCGCGGGCACGTCGGCGACCAGGCCCCGGATCACGGTGGCGGCGAGGTCGTCGGGCCGCACGGCCGACAGGGCGCCGCGCAGCTT
This sequence comes from Streptomyces olivaceus, assembly GCF_000721235.1. Lineage (GTDB taxonomy): Bacteria > Actinomycetota > Actinomycetes > Streptomycetales > Streptomycetaceae > Streptomyces > Streptomyces olivaceus. The sequence goes on along the minus strand of NZ_JOFH01000013.1, from coordinate 74,480 downwards.
GCCGATCGGGGTGCGGCGGGCGGCCGCGAAGTGGACGGGACGCACGAGGGGGCTCCTGACCGTCGTCGCTCGGTACCGGACATTGAACCGAACATTAATTAGCACTGCTAGTTTTGGACTATAGACCGCCGGGCCGCCCCCTGGGAAGATCCGTGGGGCGCCCTTCACCGACGCAGCCGGAGGCAGCATGAGCGAGGCCCGCGAGCACGACCTGACCGGCACCCGCGGACGCGTCACCGCCCGCGAGTGGCCCGCCGGGCGGCCCCGGTACACGGCACTGCTCGTGCACGGATACGGCGAGCACAGCGGCCGCTACGAGGAGGTGGCCGGCGTCCTGACCGCCCACGGCGCGGCCGTCTACGGCGTCGACCACACCGGGCACGGGCGCTCCGACGGCGAGCGGGTGCTGATCGAGGACTTCGAGGACGTCGTCACCGACGTGCACGCCGTGGCGGAGCTGGCCCGCGCCGCCCACCCGGGGCTGCCGTTCGTCGTGGTCGGTCACTCGATGGGCGGCCTGATCGCGGCCCGCCACGCCCAGCGCCACCCCGAGGGGCTGACCGCGCTGGTGCTGTCCGGCCCGGTCATCGGCGACTGGGAGCTGCCGCGCCGGCTGCTCGCCCTGGAGGAGATCCCCGACACCCCGATCAGCCCCGCCTCGCTCTCCCGGGACCCGGCGGTCGGGGCGGCGTACGCGGCGGACCCGCTGGTGTGGCACGGCCCGATGAAGCGCCCGACGCTGGAGGCGTTCGTCCGGACGCTGGACACCGTCGCGCGGGGCGGCGGCGTCGGCGGGCTCCCCCTGCTGTGGGTGCACGGCGAGGACGACCGGCTGGTGCCGCTGTCCGGCAGCCGCCCGGGAGTCGAGTCGCTGAGCGGCGGCGACCTGACCGTGCGGACCTATCCGGGCGCCCGGCACGAGATCTTCAACGAGACCAACCGCGCGGAGGTTTTCGCCGACGTCACCGGCTTCCTGGACGGGGTGCTCACCCGCTGACGCCAGGGGGTGTCGTCCGGATCAGGTCGGCGTTTGCCCCCGCGCCCCAGGGGCACCCGCGCCCCCAGGGAGCGGTTGCGCCGCGCCGCCCGCGTGGATGAGGCCTCCGAGCCGCACCGACTCCGGCCGACCAGTCGGCACGCACATATGCACGACGCACGACGCACGACGAAGTGAGGGGCACCTCATGGCCGACGCCCTCGAACTCGACGCGCTGTGGGAGGACTTCCACCGCGTGGTGAACATGACCTCCGCGGAACTCGCGGACTGGCTCCGGGTGCGCGACTCCGGCGAACTGACCGAGCCGCTGCCCGACGACGCGGGCCCGCCCCTCGGGCAGCATGTCCTGGCGATCCTGCAGAAGCGGCGCACCGACCTGACGGACGGCGACCTGCGTGCCATGCGCGAGGTGGTGGACACCGTGACCGCACAGACCGACGTGGAGAACGAACCCCGGTCCGACGACGCCGGGCTCAGGCACCGGCTCATGACGGTCGGTCACGACCCGCTGAAGCCGTAGCCGTGGGCCGCGACCAGCGAAAGGTCGTGCGCGAGCTCGTCGCCGCGCACGGACAGACGTACGCCGACGAGGCGGGCATCCGCCTGAAGGACACCCCGCAGCCGCTGTACCGGTTGCTGGTCCTCGCCCACCTGCTCAGCGCCCGCATCAGCGGCTCCATCGCGGTGGCCGCCGCCCGGGCGCTCGGCGAGGCGGGGCTGCGCGACCCCCGGCGCATGGCGGACGCCGACTGGCAGGAGCGCGTGGACGCGCTCGGCCGGGGCGGGTACCGGCGCTACGACGAGCGCACCGCCACGCAGCTCGGCGAGGAGGCGGAGCTGCTGAGCGACCGGTGGGGCGGGGACCTGCGTCGGCTCCGCGAGGAGGCGGACGGCGAGGTGCCCGAAGTCCGGCGGCTGCTCCAGGAGTTCAACGGAGTGGGGCCGACCGGCGCGGACATCTTCCTGCGCGAGGCACAGCTCGTCTGGCCGGAGGCGGCCCCCTTCGTGGACCGCAAGGCCCTCCAGGGCGCGGAACGCCTCGGTCTGCCTAAGGACCCGGCCCGGCTCCTCGGCCTCGCCGGAAAGACGGAACCGGCCGTCCTCGCGGCCGCGCTGGTGCGCGCGGCGGTGGACAAGAAGGTCCGCGAGGACACCCTCGCCCGCGCGAACTGAGCCCCCTCAGCCCCGTCCGGAGCCCCTCGGACGGGCCGCAGGCGTGCTGGACGGCGCTGGTGACCAGCTCGGAGACCACCGATAGCACCTCGTCGGCATCCTCACCCGCGGTCGCCCACTCCGCCAGGACACCAGTGACCCGACGCGAGCGCGCACGAGCGGGGGTGGTGGGCGAGGTCGAGGCAGGAGCGTCGGCTGGAGACGAGGGCCCCCCAAGGTGAGACCGCCGAGGTCCTCGGACAGCTGGCCGGCGCGAATCCGCCCGGGTGGTGGCGTCCGCGGCGGAACGTCCTGGACTCCTGGCAGCTCGACTTGATGAGCGTGGAGTCCGCCGCCCGCATCATCCGTGTCTGGAACCCCGCGCTCGTGCCGCTGCTCCTGCGCACCCCGCCTACGCCCGCGCGGTCGAGGACGCTCTGCGCACCGGCCTGTCACCGGCCATGCGGGAGCGGCGCACCTTGCAGATCCATCCCGAAGGCGCTCCCCCGCATCCGTTGACCGGGGTGCCGGCGTTGAGTCTGTGCCGGGCAGGCCGCCCTCCCGGACCACGTGGTCCGGGAGGGCGGCCTGCCCGGCACCGCGGACGTCTGGGACTCCCGGTACACCGTGACCGCCTACGGCATGCTGATGGACCGCTCGTGCGCCAGGGCACCCCATCCGACCAAGACGAAAGAGGTACTGGCATGACAGACCAGAAGCCGCATCTGCCTCCGGAGATCGACACCACCGTCGCGCACTCCGCGCGCGTGTGGAACTACTGGCTCGGGGGGAAGGAGAACTTCGCCGCGGACCAGGTGGCCGGGGACGCCTACCGCGAGCGGTACCCGCTCATCGGGACGTTCGCCCGGGAATCCCGGGACTTCCTGCGCCGCACCGTGACCTACCTCGCCAGCGACGCGCGTGTCGACCAGTTCCTGGACCTCGGAGCCGGCCTGCCCACGGTCAACAACACCCACGAGGTCGCGCAGCGGATCAACCCCGCCGCCCGGATCGTCTACGTCGACCACGACCCCCTGGTCCTGCTGCACGTGCATGCCCTGCTCACCAGTACGCCCGAGGGCGCCACCGACTACGTGCAGGCGGACATGCGCGACACCGACGTCGTCCTGGACGGCGCCGCCGCCACCCTGGACCTGACCCGGCCGGTCGCCCTCGTCATCAGCGACGTCCTCGGACACATCGTCGACTGGGACGAGGCCCTCTCCCTCGTACGCCGGCTCACCGACCGGCTTCCCTCCGGCAGCTACCTCGCTCTGAGCCACTCCACTGCCGGCGACGACGCCCACCGCGCCGTCCAGGAGGAGTACAACAAGTCCGGGGCGATCCCCTACATTTTCCGCGAACCCGAGGTGACAGTGGCCTTCTTCGAGGGTCTGGAGATGGTGGAGCCCGGCATGGTGTCGTGGCCGAACTGGCGGCCCGACGCCAACACGGGCACAACGACCGAGCGTGCCGGATGGGGCGCCGTCGCCCGCATCCCCTGACCACGCCGCACCACAGACCACCGCAGACAGCCCCGGCGCCCGTCGGCACCGGGGCTGTCTGCGTACTGGGGGTCGACCACTGCTGGGCTGACACCGGCCATGGCGGTCGCGCACGACCTCACCCGCAGGAGAAGGGGGAGTCACCTGCGCGCCATCTCGCGCAGGCCGCAGGTTCTGCCCGGACCCCCATGGTCCGGCCTCATTGTGCATCAGCTGTAGCGAACAGCGTCCCGCCACAGTGACTCGGCGGGCAACGTTTCAGCAGGTCAGCGAGCGGGACGTCCCGGGACGAGGCCACTTCCGCGTCAGCCGTGGCCGGACGTCGTGCCGATGCCGCAGTCTCGTTGTCAGCTACCTACGAACTGGAGAACCGTGAACAGAAACCGTTTCAAGGTCGGCGCCATCAGTGCCGTCATCGGCGTGATCTCGACGCTTCTGGTTGGTTTGACCGCGAGCCCTGCCTCTGCCGCCACCCCCGAGTGCAACAGTGCCACGATCACGACGGCAGCGCCGAACACCCCCAGCGGGCGGTATCTCTACCTGCCTAGGTACTACAAGGGCAACGGCTCCAACTACTACTGCTGGATGGCCTACGGAACCACAGGCGAGGGAGTCAAAGCGCTTCAGCAGGCGATCAACCGTTGCTACAACAACATCCCTGATCTTGAGGTCGACTGGATCTACGGGAGCGCCACCCGGGCAGCGGTACGCGCTGTTCAGGCGGAGCACCGAATCAAGATAGACGGCGAGTACGGCCCCGACACCTACTCCGCCATGAGGTTTCCGTTGTATCGGACCGTCGACAACGGGTTCTCCGGCGCCTGCATGTAGGAGCTGCGCGGATATCGTCAGCGCTGGGTGACGCAGGCCAGAACGTCGGTGGCGATCTGGCCCGGGTCACCCGCCGCGGTCTTGGACTCCTCGCTGGTGGAGGGGTTGGCTAGCCTCGAAGTTCCATGACGGGCCGCCGACGGAGTCGGTGGCCCGATTTCGCGTACGCGTCGGCACCTCCGCGCTCACCGTGACCGGCGGCGGCCTGGACGGCGGCACCCCCGCTCCGCTCCCCGGCGACGTGGACTGACATCCGCAGAAGCGTTCCCGCCCGGCGTTCACCGCGTCGTGTGCACATCCGGCGAAACCCGGACAGCGTGATCAACGGACGGCACAATGGGGCGCGTCGGACGGCCACGCACGCCTGAAGGAGCCGGTACGTGAGCGAGAGCGACCCCGTGCCCCGTAGATGCCCCGGTGACGTCGAGCGGGCCGCGGACGTCCGCCATCCCGGCCTCACCGTGCGGCGAAGGGCGTCGGGACCGGGGCCGGCCGGCGCGGTGACCGCCGTACGGCTCGGGGAGGCCGGGGCGGCCGAGGGGTTGGACGACGACGGGGTGGCGGCTGCCCACCGCTGGACGTACTGACGTGGCGGCCGGACCCGTCCACGAGCGGCTCGCCGCGCTGGAGCTGGTGGACCACCACTGCCACGGCGCCGTCACCGACGACCTGGACCGCGCGGGCTTCGAGTCGCTGCTGACCGAGGGCGAGGCGTGGCCCGGCATGTCCCCCTTCGACAGCCCCGTCGGCGTCGCCGTGCGCCGGCACTGCGCTCCCCTGCTGAACCTGCCGCGCCACACGCCCCCGGACGTCTACCTGGCCCGGCGGGCCGATCTGGGCGCCGCCGAGGTGAACCGGCGGTTCCTGCGGGCGGCGGGCACGGGCGTGTTCTGCGTGGACACGGGGTACGCCCCGCACCGCGTGACCGGTCCGGCCGAGCTGGCGCGGGCGGCGGACGCGACGGCGTACGAGGTGGTGCGGCTGGAGGGGATTGCGGAGGCGGTGGCGGCGGACGGCGTGGAGCCGGACGCGTACGCGCGCGCGTTCCGCACGGCCGCCTGGGAGGCGGTGCGAAGGCCGGGCGTGGTGGGGGTCAAGTCCGTGGCGGCCTACCGCACCGGCCTCGATCTGGACCCGGCCCGCCCCTCGCCCGCCGAGGTCACCGCGGCCGCCTCGCGCTGGCTCGCCCGCGGCGGCCGGCTCGACGAACCGGTGCTCGTGCGGCACCTGCTGTGGACCGCCGTGGACCTCGGACGGCCGCTGCAACTGCACACGGGGTTCGGCGACGGCGACATCCGCCTGCACCGGGCGGATCCCGCCCTGCTGACGGACTGGCTGCGCCTGATCGCCGGCACGATCCCGGTCCTGCTGCTGCACTGCTGGCCCTACCAGCGCCGGGCTGCCTACCTGTCGGCGGTCTTCGAGCGGGTGTATCTGGACGTGGGGCTCGCCCTGCACCACGTCGGCCCCGCCCGGGCGGGCGCCGTCCTCGCCGAGGCGCTGGAGATCACCCCGTTCCGCAAGCTGCTGTACAGCTCCGACGCCTATGGTGCGGCCGAGTTCCACCACCTGGGTGCGCTGGCCTTCCGGCAGGGGCTGGCCGACCTGCTGCAGGAGCGGCTGGACGCCGACGAACTGTCCCTGCCGGACGCGCTGCGCCTGGCACGCTGGGCCGGGCGGGACAACGCCCGCCGGGTCTACCGGCTGCCCGGAGGGCTGCTGGACGACGGCTGAGCGGGGTGGGACGGGTCACAGTCCCGGAGCGCCGCCCGGGAAGAACGTACGGCTGAAAGTATGATCAAGCGATGTCTGACATGACCGAAACCACGCCGGGCTGGCTGACGACCGACGAGCTGGAGATGGCGCGCGCCCGCATGCCGATCCTGTACGTCGAGGCGGTGCCCGTACGCGTCGACGACAGTGGCGAAGTCACCAGCGTCGGCCTGCTCCTGCGCATCGGGCCCGACGGGACGGTCAGCCGGACGCTGGTCTCCGGCCGGGTGCTGCACCACGAGCGGGTACGGGACGCCCTGCTGCGGCACCTGGAGAAGGACCTCGGCCCGGTGGCGCTGCCCCGGGTGCCGCCCTCGCTCCAGCCGTTCACGGTGGCCGAGTACTTCCCGACGCACGGCGTCACTCCGTACCACGACCCGCGCCAGCACGCGGTCTCCCTCGCCTACGTCGTGCCGGTCACCGGTGACTGCCGGCCGCGCCAGGACGCGCTCGACCTGGTCTGGTTCGATCCGCGGGAGGCGCTGTCCGAGGCGGTGCGCAGCGAGATGCCCGGCGGGCACGGGGCGCTCCTGAAGCAGGCGCTGGCCCACGCGGGCTGCGTGGTCTGAACACCCGGGGCCGGGGCGGGGTCGACGCGGCTACGGCCGCTCGCCCGCCCCGTCCCCGTCGCTCAGCTGCGGGTCCAGGTCGTCCCTGAGCAGGCCCCCGGACCCCGTCTGCCCGGTGCGGTAGGCGGAGCGGGCCACCAGGTGGGAGGCGACCGGGCTGGTGAGGAACTGGAAGAAGGCGATGAGCGCGAGGGTGCCGACGTCGGTGCCGTGGCGCAGTCTCAGCGCGACCCCGACGAGGACGAGGAGCATGCCGAGGGTCTGCGGTTTGGTGGCGGCGTGGCTGCGGGAGAGCACGTCGGGGAAGCGGAGCATCCCGATCACGCCGAGCAGGCACTGCAGGCAGCCGAGCAGCAGCAGCACCGTCCCGACCAGGTCCGCGGCCCGGGCCAGGGCGTTCACCGGTGGTCCTGCTCGCCGCCGGGCCGCACGGCGGGCCGGTCGCGGACCGCGATGAAGCGGGCGATGCCCACCGAGCCGGTGAAGCCGAGGAAGGCGAGCACCAGCATCACGGGGAAGTAGAAGGAGTCGCGGTCGTGGGCGGCCTTGACGCCGATGCCCGCGATGATGAGCGCGGCGGCCACGTCCAGGGCGACGGCGCGGTCCAGCATCGAGGGGCCGTACCAGATCCGGTACAGCAGCAGGGCGCCTGCGGCGAGGATCATCACGAGCGCGGCGCTCAGCATGGCCTCTTCGACGGCGTCGAGGGTGGTCACGACGGGGGTTCCCCTTCCGGTACGGGACGGGCGGCGTCGGCGATGTCCTCCGCGGTGCCCAGGGCGCGGGCGACGAGTTCCTCCATGCGCCAGACCCGCTCCCTGGCGCCCTCGATCTCGCCGGGGTTGGCCGCGTCGAGGACGTGCAGGAACAGGGTGGCCGTCGCCCGGCGCACCTCGATCACGGAGCCGCCGGGGACGTTGGAGACGGCGACGGCGGTGGCCGTCAGCATCAGGTCGCTGCGCACCCGCAGGGGTACGGCCACGACCGCGGCGTGGTAGGGGCCCTTGGCGAAGATCTGCCGGGTGACCTCGACGCTGGAGGAGAACATGTCGTACAGCAGGTAGGCGCCGAGCCGCAGGATGCCCACCGGCCGCAGCCGCAGGCCGATGTCCACGGCGGGCAGCGGGAAGGCCAGGCACAGGCAGACCGCGACGATGATCCCGTTGACGAGGTTGGCCCAGGACGGGGTGCCCCACAGCAGGATCCAGATGACCGTGAGCCAGCCGACGAGCGGGAGGTCGAGCACGCGCCGGCCGCGGCCCACGCGGAAGGACCAGCTGTAGGGCGAACGGTCGCGGAAGAGGTTGCTCACCGGCCGAGCACCGCCTCGATGTAGGGGGTGCGGGCGAGGAGTTCGGCGGCGGCGGCCTGGGTGAAGGTGGTGAGGGGGCCGCCGAGCACGGTGTACGACAGGCCGAGCGCGACGGCGACGCCGGTGGCCGCCAGCATGGGCCAGGGCAGTCGCTTGGTCGTCGTGATGGACTGGCCGAGGAAGCCCGCGGAGACCACGGCGCCCGCGGGCACGGGCAGTCCGCTGCCGGAGCCGGTCGCCTTTCCGGAACCGGATGTTCCGCCGCCCCCGGCCGCCCCGGCCCCTTCGGCGTCCTCGTCGTCGCCCGGCTCGTCATCCTCCGCGGACTCCAGCACCACGCCCTCCGCCTCGGCCCCGGGCGGCGCGTCGCGCCAGAACGCGAGGTTCCACACCTTCGCCATGACGTACAGGGTGAGCAGGCTGGTGGCGGCGGACCCGGCGACCAGCGCCCAGGCCCAGCCGCCGCCCGCGTCGACGCCCGCCCGCATCAGGCCGAGTTTGCCGATGAACCCGGACAGCGGCGGGATGCCGGCGAGGTTCATGGCGGGCACGAAGAACAGCACGGCGAGCAGCGGCGCCGACTTCGCCAGGCCGCCGAGGCGGGTGAGTTCCGTCGTGCCGTCGCGCCGCTCGATGAGTCCGGCGACCAGGAAGAGGGTGGTCTGCACGGTGATGTGGTGGGCCACGTAGACGATCGCCCCGCCGATCGAGCCCCGTCCCGCGAGTCCGATGCCGAAGACCATGTAGCCGATGTGGCTGATGAGGGTGAAGGACAGCACCCGTTTGAGGTCGGTCTGGGCGACGGCGCCGAGGATGCCGACGGCCATGGAGGCGAGCGCGGCGAGCATCAGCAGGTCGCCGAGGCGGTGGCCGGGGAAGAGCAGGGTCTGGGTGCGCAGCATCGAGTACACCCCGACCTTGGTCAGCAGCCCGGCGAAGACCGCGGTGACCGGGGCGGGTGCGGTCGGGTAGGAGTCGGGCAGCCAGGCCGCGAGCGGGAACACCGCCGCCTTGATCGCGAAGACCGTCAGCAGCATGGCCTCCAGCAGGGTGCGCACCCCGATCGGCACCTCCTGCAGCCGCCCGGCGAGCTGGGCGAAGTTCACGGTGCCCGCGACGGCGTAGGTCATGGCGATGGCGACCAGGAAGAGCCCGGAGGAGAAGAGCGAGATGATCACGTACGTCGACCCGGCCCGGATCCGGGTGGCGGTGCCGCCGATGGTGAGCAGGACGAAGCTGGCGACGAGCATGATCTCGAAGCCGACGTAGAGGTTGACGAGGTCGCCGGCGAGGAAGGTGCAGGAGACGCCCGCCACGAGGATGAGGTAGGCGGGGTGGAAGACGCCGACCGGTGCCTGGTCGTCGCGGTCGGCCATGCCCTGGCCGAGGGAGTACACGAGGACGAGCAGCGTGACGGCGCTGGAGACGGTGAGCATCAGGCCCGACAGCCGGTCGGCGACGAGGGTGATGCCGACCGGCGGCGCGAAGTCGCCGAGGTGCACGCTGAGCGGGCCGTGGCGGTCGGCGGCGACCATGAGGAGGACGGAGAGCACGAGGACCGCGCCGAGCACGGCGAGGCTGATGAAGCGCTGGAACCGGTGGAGCCGGGGGCCGATGACCAGCTTCAGGCCCGTGACGCACAGGGGCAGCAGGACGGGGAGCGGGACGAGCGCGTTCACCTGGTTCCTTCCGTGCCGGCGCCCCGGGGGTCGTCGGGCTGGTCGGGCGGCGCGTGGCCGGTGTCCTCGCCGGGCCGGGAGTCGGGCTCGCGGCCGGTCTCCTCGGGGTCGTTGGAGGGTCCGGCGATGCGGGCGGGTGCGGGTCCGGGGCGTCCGGCCGCGTCGGTGGAGCCCAGTTCCCGCCCCTCCCGGTAGTCCTCGGGGTCGGCGCCGAGGATGTCGTTCCAGAGGTTGCCGGACACGTCGTTGGCGCGGGCCTGGTAGGCGCGTTCCTCGCGGACCCGCCTGCGCAGCCGTTTGCGTGCGGCGCGGTAGCGGGCGCGCTGCTCCGGATCGGCGCCGCCGTCCTCGGCGCGGGCCTCGCGGTAGCGGTCGCGCAGTTCGCCGCGCCGGTCGAGGAACTCGGCGCGCAGGGCGACCTGCCGGTCCTCGGTGTCGTCGCTGATCTCGTCGGAGCCGGTGACCTGGTGGCTGCGGTAGGCCATGGCGAGCAGGAACGCGGTGGTGGCGAGGGTGATGACGATCGCGGTCAGGGCGATGGCCTGGGGCAGGGGGTCGGTGACGCGGTTGCGGATGATGTGCGGGTAGAGCAGCGGTGCGTCGCCCGCACTGCCGGTGGCGGCGAGGACCAGCAGGTTGACGCCGTTGCCGAGGACGACGGCGCCGAGCAGGATCCGGGTCAGGGACCGGGTCAGCAGCAGGGTGGCGCCGACGGCGTTGAGGACGGCGGCGGCCACCAGCAGGGAGAGGCTGACGGTCATGCGCGGCCCTCCTCCGGGCGCGGTGCGGCCCGTTCGATCTGACGGTCGATCCGGGCGCCGAGGGCCCGCACGATGTCCAGGACCACGCCGAGCACGAGGAGGTAGACGCCGCAGTCGAAGAGGACGGCGGTGGACAGGTGGGCGTCGCCCCACACGGGCAGGTGGCCGTGCCAGGTCCAGCCGTGCAGCACGGTGCCCTCGCCCAGGCCGCCCAGCGCGGTCGCGGTGGACAGGAAGAGGCCGAGGCCGGTGAACAGGCCCGCCTTGAAGCGCACGGCGTCGGCCAGTTCGTGCCGCCCGCCGGCGAGGTAGCGGGCGATGAAGGCGACGCCGGCGGTCAGGCCCGCGACGAAGCCGCCGCCCGGCAGGTTCTCCGCGCACAGCAGCAGGTAGACGGAGAGCACGAGGACGGGATGGAAGATGAGACGGGCCACCACTTCCAGGACGAGGGAGCGGCGCTCGGGGGCGAGGGTGGCGCTGGCGGCGAGCCAGGTCCGCTCCGGCGCCCCCTCGTCGCCGCTGGGCAGGCCCGCCGACTCGGACCTGCTCGCCTGCCAGGCGGTGCGCGGTGCGGTGGGCGGTGCGGTGCCCGGCTCGTCGCCGGTGCGCAGGGCGGCGTGCGGGTGGTCGCCGGGCAGCGGCAGTACGGGCTGCTCCGCGGCGTCGGTGCGGCGGTGCAGGTAGATGAGGCTGGTGACACCGACCGCGGCGGCGGCGAGCACCGCGGACTCCCCCATGGTGTCCCAGGCGCGCAGGTCGACGAGGATCGTGGCGACGACGTCCTTCAGCCCGTGGTGCGCGGTCTCCTCGACCATCGCCGCTCCCGCGCTCTCCGCCCGGCGGTGCCCCGCCATGATCCACAGGACGACGGCGACGGCGGCCCCGCCCGCGAGCGCCACCGGCATCCGCATGAGGCGCCGCCACCGGCTGAAGTTCTCCTCGAAGTACACCGGCATGCGGCGCAGCACCAGGACGTAGACGATCATCGAGACGGTCTCCACGCAGAACTGGGTCAGCGCCAGGTCGGGCGCGCCCTGCGCGACGAACAGGAGCGCGGTGCCGTAACCGGTGAGGCCGGCGAGGACGACGGCCTTCATCCGGCGCCGCACGCCCAGGCACAGCAGGGCCACGGCGCAGGTGAGCAGGGCGACTCCGGCCTGGGTGGGGTGGTCCCACAGCCGCGGGGCGGGGGTGCCGGTCCAGGGTTCGTCCACGACGAGCACGGCGATCTGCCCGGCGAGGACCACGCTCATGGTCGTCACGAGGTAGGCCGGCAGCGAGCCGCGCTGCACGAGTCCGGTGCACTGCAGGGCGGTCCGCTCCAGGGCGAGCAGCATCCCTCCGAAGACGCGGTCGGCGGAGCGCAGGGCGAGCGCGTGGCCGACCCGCAGGACGGGACCCGAGGCGAGGAAGAGCAGGACACCGCCCGCCCAGGCCGCGGCGGACAGGCCGAGCGCGAGGCCCACCCCGTGCCACAGCGCGAGGTGGTACGGGTGGTCGGGCGCGGGGAACTGCGCGGCGTAGGCGCCGAGGAGGTCCTGGAGCCACGGCACGCCGGGCCCGAGGACGAGGCAGGCCAGGGCCAGCACGGCGGGCGGCGCGAGGAAGGCGGCCGGCACGGGGTGCACGCCGGTGTCGGGGACGCCGGGCTTGCGGGCGAAGGCGCCCCAGAGGTAGCGCAGGGTGTAGGCGGTGGTCAGGGCCGAGCCGGCGACGGCCGCGGCGAGCGCCCAGCGGTCGCCGGTACTCCCGTCCAGGAGCGTCTGGAAGGCGGCCTCCTTGGCGGCGAAGCCGAGCAGCGGCGGTACGGCCGCCATGGACGCCCCGGCGAGCACGGCGACGGCGCACACGGCGGGCAGCCGGCGTCCCAGTCCGGAGAGTTTGCGCAGGTCGCGGGTGCCGGTGGCGTGGTCGACGATGCCGGTGACCAGGAAGAGCGGCGCCTTGAACAGGGCGTGCCCGAGGATCATGGCGGTGGCGGCGAGACCGGTGTCGTGGCCGCCCGCACCGGCGAGGACGGTGAGGAACCCGAGCTGGCTGACGGTGCCGTATGCGAGGACGAGCTTCAGGTCGTTCATCCGCAGCGCCCGCCAACCGCCCAGCAGCATCGTCAGCGAGCCGAGGACGAGCAGCAGCGGGCGCCAGGGGGTGATCTCGGCGAAGGCGGGGGCGAGCCGGGCGACGAGGTAGACGCCCGCCTTGACCATCGCGGCGGCGTGCAGATAGGCGCTGACCGGAGTGGGGGCGGCCATGGCGTTGGGCAGCCAGAGGCTGAAGGGCCAGATCGCGGACTTGGAGAGGGCACCGACGAGAATCAGCACGACCGCCGCGGACAGCGCGGCCGACGGGGGCGGCGGGTCGGCGAGGATCGCCGAGATGCGGTACGTGCCCGCCTCGTGGCCCAGGAGCAGGAAGCCGACGAGCATGGTCAGCCCGCCGAGCGCGGTGACCGTGAGGGCCTGCAGGGCGCTGCGCCGGTTGCGCTTGTGGTCGCTGGTCTGGCCGATCAGCAGGTAGGAGAAGACGGTCGTCAGTTCCCAGAAGATGTACAGCAGGACGAGGTCGTCGGCGAGGACGAGCCCGAGCATGGCCCCGGCGAAGGCGAGGAGGTTGCCGGCGAAGCGGCCGAGCTGACGCGAGCGGTCGTCGAAGTAGGAGGCGCAGTAGACCAGGACGAGGGTGCCCACGCCCGCGGCGAGCAGCACCATGAGTTCGGCGAGGGCGTCCAGTCGCAGGGCCCAGTCGACGTGGTAGGCGGGCAGCCAGCGCCACTCGGTGGTGTCCGTGCCGCCCGCGGCCGTCGTGCTCCACCGGGTGAGGGCCCAGACGGCCGCCGCGGCGGGCGGCAGCGCCAGCACGAGGAAGGCACGGGTCCCCCACCGACGCACCAGCGGCGCGGCGAACAGCGCGAGCGCGAAGTGGCAGAGGATGAGCACGGACACCCGACAGTGATATATCGGGCATCTCGCCCGGTCGCCCAGGCACGCCGCAGGGAGAACAATCGAGGGGCGGTTCCGGATCTCTCCGAAACCGCCCCTCGACGAACGACCGTCTCCAGTCGGGACGACAGGATTTGAACCTGCGACCCCTTGACCCCCAGTCAAGTGCGCTACCAAGCTGCGCCACGTCCCGCTGCCCGTCTGACCTGGGGTTTCCCCCGGGTGAACGCGCAGGAAAACCATACCGCACTCGGGCCGGTGGTCCGCACCGCATTTCCGGGCCGGCCTCGGGCGGTGCCGGCCGGTGTCAGCGCTCGCGCGTGCGGGACGGCTCGGCGGCAGCCGCCGTCCGGGCGGGGCCGGGCGTGCCCGTCGCCGTCCCCGTCACTGTCCCCGCCGTCGGTGCCGTCCGCGTGTCGACCCGCACCAGTCCGCGCACCGCCGGTATCAGCAGCAGGGCCGCGCACACGGCGAAGCTGGTCGCACCGGCGACGAACAGGACGTGGTCGGCGCCGAGGGCCGAGGCGGCGGGCCCGGCGAGGGCCTGGCCGACGGGCATCATCGCGAGGGAGCCCGCCACGTCGTAGGCGTGGATGCGGTTGAGGACGTCCGGCGGGACCTGGGTCTGCACACTGGTCGCCCACATCACGCCCCAGAAGGACATCCCGGCCCCGGCGACGGCTGCCCCGGCCGCCATGACAGGCACGTCGAGCCCGGCGCCGACGCTCGCCGGGAAGGCGGCGAAGCCGACGAGGGCGATCGCTCCGGCGCGGAGCATCCGGCGGGGCCGCAGCCGCAGCGCGAGGAGGCCGCCCACGACGGTGCCGGCGCCCAGGGCGGAGTTGACCAGGCCGTAGGCGCGGGCGCCGTGCTCCTGCACCACCTCGGCGGCCACCAGCGGAACGGTCGGCCCCCAGACGGCGATCATGTACACGCACCAGACGGCGATGACGCTCCAGAGCCAGCGACGCGCACGGAACTCCTGCCATCCCTGGACCAGGTCGGCGCGGAACGCCCTGCTCCCGCGGCCGGACACCGCCCTGCTCCCCGGCGCGGGCGGGGGCAGCCGGAGCAGCAGCAGGCACAGGGCGCTGAGCGCGTACGTGGTGGCGTGGGCGGCGAAGACCCCGCCGGGCGAGGCGAAGCCGACCAGGAGGCCGGCGACCGCGGGACCCGCGAGCTGGGCGGCGGACTCGGCGACGCGTATCGCGCCGTTGGCCCCCTGGACGTCGGAGGAGAGCCGGGGCACGGTGCTGGCGACACCGGGCTGGAAGACGGCACCCGCGACGCCGTTGACGAAGCCGATGGCGCAGATCTGCCAGAGCACGACGTGGCCGGAGAAGAAGAGGGCGGCGGCCAGGGCCTGGGTGCCGAGCCGTACGAGGTCGGCACCGATCATCAGCCTGCGGGTGCTGAAGCGGTCGGCGAGGACTCCGCCGAAGACGACCAGACCGGCGAAGGCGGCGGCCGTCGCGGCCATGGCGAGGCCGACCGCTCCCGCCCCGTACCCGTGCTGGAGCAGTCCTGCGGCGAGCGCGACGGGCAGCATCGTGTCCCCCAGCCGGGCCACGGCGCGGGCGGCGAAGAACAGGGCGAAGTCCCGCGACCACACGGCCCGTCCGGCCGTCGCCTCCTGCGGCGCGGACCGCGCCGGCGTCGCGTCCATCCCGTGTTCTCCCTCCCCGGCCGTCCCCCGGCCGTCCCCCGGTCGCCCCGCCGGCCTTTGGTCACGCCGCCGCCCCGCGCCACCCGGCCGCCCCGTGCGCACCGTGTGTCCGGCAGCCGGAGCCCCCCTCCGGCCCCGGCTGTCGCGTCCTCGGATCATGCCACGGGCCACTGACAGCACCCGAGGGGTTTTCAGCTCCCGGCGGGCAGCCCCAGCCGCGGATGCGCCTCCAGCAGCCGGGCCGGGGCCGCCTGGCGCCAGGAGTCGGCGAGGATGTCGCGCAGCTCCTCCTCGCCCTCCAGGGCGGCGATCCGGGCCCGCACCCACGCGAACTGCGCCTCGTGCCCGGCGATCCAGAACTTCTCCGGCTCGGCCAGCACCAGTTCGTCGCGCTCCTCCTTCGGGCAGCGCACCGCGAGGGAGGTCTCGTCCTCGGGCAGGGTGGCGAACATCTTGCCCGCGACCCGGAAGGTGGGCATGCTCCAGGCGGTCTTCTCCGCCGTGTCCGGCAGGGACAGGGCGACACGGCGTACGTCTTCAGCGTCCGGCATGTCAGGAACGCTAGCCGCAGCCACTGACAACGACCCGGCCCCGCCGGGAGACCGGGGCGGCCGGGGATCCGGGGCGGCCGGGGATCCGGGGCGGCCGGGGAAAAAAGCGGCACGTCCGCGGGCCCTCAGGAGCGGGCCGCCTCGCCCAGTGCGTCGAGGACCGGGCGGATCAGCGGGTGCTCCTCGGCCCCGCGGCGTACGGCGGCGAAGACGCGGCGGGTGGGGGCCGCCCCGTCGACCGGGCGGACCACCACGCCGGTGAGGTCGGTGCCGTGCAGCGCCGAGCGCGGGACGAGCGCCACCCCGGCGTCGGCCGCGGCGAGCGAGACCACCGCGCGGAAGTCGTCCGAGGAGTGCTCCAGGCGGGGCTGGAACCCGGCGTGTTCACAGGCCAGCACGACCACGTCGTGGCACGGGTTGCCGGGGTAGGGGCCGATCCAGGGGTCCTTGGCCAGCTCGGCGAGCGGCACCTCGTCGGCGCCGGCGAGGCGGTGGGCGACCGGGACGACGGCGTCGAAGGGCTCGGCGTACAGCGGGAGGTGGGTCAGGCGCGGGTCGTCGGCGGGCGGCGCGCCCCGGTACTCGACGGCCACCGCGACGTCGACCTGCCGGTCGAGCAGCATGGGGAGGCTGGCGTCGCCCTCGGCGTCCCGGACCCGGAGCCGGATGCCGGGTGCCGAGAGCGCCAGGCGGGAGAGGGCGGGCGCCACCACCAGGTTGATGCCGGTCGCGAAGGCGGCGACCGTGACCGTGCCGGCCTCGCCCGAGTCGTACGCGGCCAGCTCGGCCTCGGCCCGCTCCAGTTGGGCGAGGACGGCGTTGGTGTGGCTGAGCAGGATCTCGCCGGCCGGGGTCAGGCGCACGCCCTTGGCGCCGCGCTCGACCAGGCGGTGGCCGGTCTCCTGCTCCAGGGCGGCGAGCTGCTGGGAGACCGCCGAGGGGGTCAGGTACAGCGCGGCGGCGGCCGCCGTCACGGTGCGGTGGTCCGCGACCGCCCGGAGGATGTGCAGCCGCCGCGCTTCGATCACGGAACCGATTCTCTCAGGTCGACGAGGTCGACGGGGTGCTCGGGCGGGGTGCTCAGGCGGCGAGCCGCGCCCGCGCCGCCACGAAGGCGTCCACCGCGCGGTGCACGTCGTCGGTGGAGTGGGCGGCGGACAGCTGCACGCGGATACGGGCCTTGTCCTGCGGGACGACCGGGTAGGAGAAGCCGATCACGTACACGCCGCGCTCCAGGAGCAGCTCCGCCATGCGGCCCGCCTCGGAGGCGTCGCCGATCATGACGGGCGCGATGGCGTGGTCCCCGGGGAGGATGTCGAAGCCCTCCTCCGTCATCCGGCGCCGGAACAGGGCGGTGTTCTCGGCGAGCCGCACGCGCAGGTCGTCGGCCGACTCCAGCAGGTCGAGCACCTTGAGGGAGGCGGCGGCGATCACCGGGGCGAGGGTGTTGGAGAAGAGGTACGGCCGGGAGCGCTGGCGGAGCAGGGCGACGATCTCGGCACGGGCGGCGACGTAGCCGCCGGAGGCACCGCCGAGCGCCTTGCCGAGGGTGCCCGTGATGATGTCGACGCGGTCCATGACGCCGTGCAGCTCGGGGGTGCCGCGGCCGCCGGGGCCGACGAAGCCGACGGCGTGCGAGTCGTCGACCATGACCATGGCGCCGTGGCGGTCGGCGAGGTCGCAGATCTCGGCGAGCGGGGCGACGTAGCCGTCCATGGAGAAGACGCCGTCGGTGACGATCAGCTTGCGGCGGGCGTCGCCGGCCGCCTTGAGCTGCGCCTCCAGGTCGGCCATGTCGCGGTTGGCGTAGCGCAGGCGCCTGGCCTTGGACAGCCGGATGCCGTCGATGATCGAGGCGTGGTTGAGGGCGTCGGAGATCACCGCGTCCTCGGGGCCGAGGAGGGTCTCGAAGACGCCGCCGTTGGCGTCGAAGCAGGACGAGTAGAGGATCGTGTCCTCCTGGCCGAGGAACGCGGAGAGCCGGGCCTCCAGTTCCTTGTGCACCTCCTGGGTGCCGCAGATGAAGCGGACGGAGGCCATGCCGTAGCCCCAGCGGTCCAGCGCCTCGTGGGCGGCGGCGACGACCTCGGGGTGGTCGGCGAGGCCGAGGTAGTTGTTGGCGCAGAAGTTGAGGACCTCGCCGGGGCGGCCGCCGGCGGTGACGGCGACGGTCGCGGACTGCGGGGTGCCGATCACACGCTCGGGCTTGTGCAGGCCGGCGGCGCGGATCTCGTCGAGGGTGGCGCGCAGGTCGTCGCGCACGGAGTCGAACATCTCAGGAGCTCCTAGGAAGCAGGTGGCTTACGCGGTCCAGTCGAGGACGACCTTGCCGCCGCGGCCGCTCGCCGCGTCGGCGAACGCGGCCTCGAAGTCGCGGTGGGAGTAGCGGCCGGTGATGACCGGGGCCAGGTCGAGGCCGCCTTCGAGCAGCACCGACATGGCGTACCAGGTCTCGAACATCTCGCGGCCGTAGATGCCCTTGACCGTGATCATGGAGGTGACGATCCGGGCCCAGTCGACCGGGAACTCCTCGGTCGGCAGGCCGAGCATCGCGATCCGGCCGCCGTGCGTCATGTTGGTGATCATGTCGCGCAGGGCCTCGGGGCGTCCGGACATCTCCAGGCCGATGTCGAAGCCCTCCCGCAGGCCGAGGTCGCGCTGTCCGTCGGCGACGGTCGCGTCCGAGACGTTCAGGGCGAGGCTGACGCCCACCTTGCGGGCCAGGTCGAGGCGGTCCTCGCTCACGTCGGTGATCATGACGTTGCGGGCGCCCGCGTGCCGGGCCACGGCGGCGGCCATCAGGCCGATCGGTCCGGCGCCGGTGATGAGGACGTCCTCGCCGACCAGCGGGAAGGACAGGGCGGTGTGCACGGCGTTGCCGAACGGGTCGAAGATCGCGGCGACGTCGAGGTCCACGGGGACGCGGTGCACCCAGACGTTGGTGGCGGGCAGGGCGACGTACTCGGCGAACGCCCCGTCCCGGCCGACGCCGAGGCCCACGGTGGCGCGGCACAGGTGGCGCCGCCCGGCCAGGCAGTTGCGGCACTTGCCGCAGACCAGGTGGCCCTCGCCGCTGACCAGGTCACCGGTCTTGATGTCGGTGACGTCCCGTCCGGTGCCGACGACCTCGCCGACGAACTCGTGCCCGACGACGAGCGGGGTGCGGACGGCCTGCCGCGCCCAGCCGTCCCAGGCGCGGATGTGCAGGTCGGTGCCGCAGATTCCGGTGCGCAGCACCTTGATGAGTACGTCGCCGGCACCGACGGCGGGCTCGGGGACGTCCGCGAGCCGGAGCCCGGGCTCCGCCTTCTCCTTGACCAGCGCCTTCAACTGAACGGCTCCTGACGGGTGGGGTCCCGGCGGCGGGCAGGCCGAAGCGGCCCGCGTCCGGGGTGGGGAGGGTGATCGCACAGAAATCTGCCGTACGGCACCGTCCCGGGTCCATCGAGCCTTTCTTAAGCCCGGCCGCAGCTTTCCTTCACGCGCCCGGCGAGGGTCCGGGTGCGCCCGGCGAGGGCCTGCCGCCGCTCACAGCGGGAGCCCGTCCTCCGCGCTGCGCTCGATGCGCCGTACGAGGTCGGCGGCGGCCGACTTGATCGTGGCCAGGCCCTCCGTCCCCCAGCTCCGGGGCCGGACGTCGGCCACGGACACGGTGCCGAGGACGGTGTCCGTGCTGTCGGTGAGCGGGGCCCCGAGGTAGGAGCGGATGCCGAACTCGTCGACCACCGGGTTGCCCGCGAACCGCGGGTAGTCGCGCACGTCGTCCAGGACGAGGGCCCTGCGCCGGGCCACCACGTGCGGGCAGAAGCCGTGGTCGCGGGGCTGGGCCCGGCCGAACTCGGGACCGGTCCCGTCGCCCCGCGCGACCCGCGGACGGTCGGGGACCCGCAGGCCGGCGAAGAACTGCCCGCCCTCGACCAGGAAGTTGACCATCGCGTACGGCGCCTCGGCGAGACCGGCGAGGTGGGCGGCGAAGGAGTCGAGCGCCGGGTCGGGGCGCTCGGCCAGGCCGAGCCGGCGCAGCCGGTCCACCCGGGCGGGGGCCTCCCGGTCCTCGGGGGTGAGCAGCAGACGTCCGGCCGGGCGCGGCGGGTCGTAGCTCATGGGCGGACTCCGGCGCCGAACCCGGTGGGGGCCGGCGTGTGGGCGATGAGGTGGCGTACCAGGGTGAGCAGGGTCTGGACGCCGGAGCTGGAGATCCGGGCGTCGCAGCGCACGATGGGGATTCCGGGGTGGAGGTCCATGGCCGCGCGCACCTCCTCGGGGTCGTAGCGGTGGGCGCCGTCGAACTCGTTGATCGCGACGACGAAGCCGAGTCCGCGTTCCTCGAAGAAGTCGACGGCGGCGAAGGACTCCTCCAGGCGGCGGGTGTCGGCGAGGATCACCGCCCCGAGGGCGCCTTCGCACAGTTCGTCCCACATGAACCAGAAGCGCTGCTGGCCAGGGGTGCCGAAGAGGTACAGCACGTGTTCGGCGTCGAGGGTGATGCGGCCGAAGTCCATGGCCACGGTCGTTTCGAGCTTGTTCTCGATTCCGTCGAGGTTGTCGGTCGCGGCGCTGACGGTGGTGAGCAGTTCCTCCGTGCTCAGCGGCGCGATCTCGCTGACGGCGCCGACGAAGGTGGTCTTGCCGACGCCGAATCCGCCCGCCACGAGGATCTTCAGGGCGGTGGGAAAGGGGTCGGGGCCTTCGCCGTTCGCGTGGTCAGAGCTGTCGTCGTAGTCCATCGAGCACTGCCTCCAGAAGGGCCCGGTCCGTGGGGTGGTGGTGGAACGCGGCGGGTGGTTTGGTGGTCAGCGCGCCGCAGTCGACGAGGTCCGAGAGCAGCACCTTGGTGACCGCCACGGGGAGCCGCAGATGGGCGGCGAGCTCGGCGACCGGGAGGGGCGCCCGGCACAGGTCCAGGGCCTGTGTGTGCTCGGGCCCCAGGTAGCCGAGGGGGGTCGCCCCGGTGGCCATGACCTGGGACATCAGGTCGAGCGCGACGGTGGGTGCGGTGCGCCCGTTGCTGACGGTGAAGGGGCGCACCAGCCGTCCGGCGGCGTCGTCGAGCCAGGGCCCGTCGCCGGCCGCGGTCACCGTCAAGGCCTCATCGCCGGTGGTTCCGCGGTCTGCTGCCGGGGCGCGGTGACGAGGTAGGGGCGGACGCTCTTGACCAGCATCGCCATCTCGTAGCCGAGGACGGCCGCGTCGGCCTCGCGGCCGGCCAGTACGGCCAGGCAGGTGCCGGACCCCGCGGTGGTGACGAAGAGCAGGGTCGAGTCGAGTTCGACGACGACCTGCCGCACGTCCCCGCCGTCGCCGAAGCGGACGCCGGCGCTGCGGCCGAGGGAGTAGAGGCCGGAGGCCAGGGCCGCCATGTGGTCGGCGCTGTCGGGGTCGAGGCCGTGGACGGACTTCACCAGCCCGTCGGCGGACAGGAGTACGGCACTGCTGGTGTGCGGCACGCGCTGGACGAGGCTGCTCATCAGCCAGTCGAGGTCGGACACTTGGCCGGTCGGCGCATCGCTAACCATGGTGGATCGACTCCTTGGGGTACGAAGGTCTGCGGGAGCGCGGGTCGTGGGAGCGCTGGCCGTGGGGGCGGGGCAGGGCATGGGAGTGGTCATCCGGCGGGGTCCCCGGGGGTCCGTCGCACGGGCGCCGGCGGTGTGGCGGCCGGTGCCAGGGGGGCGGCGGGCGGGGGCGGCGGCGCGGGGCGGAGCGGTTCCGCGGGGGCGGGCTCCGCGCGCTGGGCCGCCTCCGCCAGGCCGATGCCGCGCTGGAAGGCCGCCATCAGGGCGGGGTCGTGGCCGGTGTACTGCTCGGGTTCCTGGCGTGGGGCGGGGCCGCCGCGCAGCTGGGGCGCGATGTGTTCCTGGGCGCGGCGGCGGGGCAGTTGAGGTTTGCCCATGGTGCCGCGGACCGCGCTGTGCCGCGGGACGGGCGGGGTGGCCGCGTGTTCGGCGATGACGCCCCGGTCCTCCGGCCGGACACCGGGCACGGCGGCGGCCGGCGTGGGCCGGTTGCGGTGGGTGCCGCGCACGGGCAGCGGCACGGGCGCGCCGTCGGCCCGCCGGTGCCGGTTCTGGCTGGGGTTCGGGTTCTGTTTCTGGTTCTGTTTCTGGTCCTGGCTCTGCTCCTGGCTCGGGATCTGGCTGGTATTCAGGATCGGGTTCTGGCCCGGGCTCTGGCTCTGGCTCTGGCCCGGAGCATGATTCGAGTGCAGGGGCGGGGTCGGCCCGTGGGCGGGGTCGGCGCCTGGCCCGGGGGCCGGGGGCACCGGAAGGGGTGCCGCCGGAGCCGGCGCGGCGGGCGGGGGCGTGAGGTGGGCCGCCGGGACCGGCGCCGCCCCGGGCAGCGCGGACGGCACGGGCGGTGCCGGTGCTGCCACCCCGGCCACCGGCCGGGAGTGCTGACGGGGCGGCTGTACGGGTCCGACGGGCCCGCCGCCGGTGGTCCGCACCGTCCCGGCCGCGCTGCTCGGCAGGGCGACCGGCTCGGTGCCCAACAGGGCTTGCGGTACGACCAGTACGGCCTGGACGCCACCGTAGATGTTGGTCTGCAGCCGGACGGTGATCCCGTGCCGCTTGGCGAGCTGGGAGACGACGAACAGTCCGATCCGGCCGTCCGCGAGGAGGCGGGCGACGTTGACCTGGTCGGGGTCGGCGAGCAGGGCGTTCATCCGGTCCTGTTCGCCGGCGGGCATGCCGAGCCCGCGGTCCTCGACCTCGACGGCGAGGCCCGAGGTGACTAGGCCGGCGCGCATCAGCACCTGGGTCTGCGGGGCGGAGAACAGGGTGGCGTTCTCGACGAGTTCGGCCAGCAGGTGGATGACGTCGGCGACGGCGTGGCCGCGCAGGGTGCCGTCGGTCGGGGGCACCAGCCGGACCCGGGAGTACTGCTCGACCTCGGCGATGGCCGAGCGCAGCACCTCGGTCATGTCCACCGGGTTGCTCCACTGGCGCCGGGAGACGGCACCGCCGAGCACGGCGAGGTTCTCGGCGTGGCGGCGGATGCGGGTGGCGAGGTGGTCGACGTGGAAGAGGCCCTTGAGGAGGTCGGGGTCCTCGATCTCGTTCTCCAGCTCGTCCAGGATGGAGATCTCGCGGTGGACGAGCGACTGGAGGCGCCGGGCGAGGTTGAGGAAGACCTCCAGCTTCTGTTCGCTGCCCGCCTGGCTGGAGAGCTGGGCGGCCCGGACGACGGCGGTGACGGCGCCGTCGTGCGCGCGGGAGAGATCGGCCGCGAGCAGTTCGAAGTCGTCGGCGTCGGCCGGCGGGCCGCCGCGCTGCGTGCGCCGGGTCGGGGTCTCGCCGCGGCGCAACGCCTCGACGACGGCGCGCAGTTCACCCTCCTGGCGGGCGGTCGCGTCGCGCAGCGCGCCGACGCGCTCCTGCACCGACCGCGCGGCGCGGTCGGCGGCGACGGCGGCGATGACGACGGCCGCGGCGGTCACCGAGACGGCGCCGGCCAGCACGCCCCACAGGACGGGTCCGGGACCGGCGCCGGTGGACCGGACGGTGAACAGGACGACGGCGCAGGCGCTGAGCGCGACGGCGACCGGCGGCAGCACCGCGAGCCGCAGGAGTTGGGGCCGTATGTGGGTGTCGGGCAGCGCGGGGGCGGTCCGTGGGGCCGGCCGGCCGTGCCGTCCGCCCTCGCGGCGGTCTGCTCTCGCGGCCGGGGCGCGGAGGTGAGACATCGGTGTCCTCGTACTGGTCCGTGTACGTGCCCGGGGGCGCCGCCGGTACATGTCCGGGTGCGGGTCCGGGTGCCTTTCCGTCGGCCCTACGTCGCCCGACGGCCACCGACAGTAGTCGCCTGCCCGTCATGTGCGGTGGGCAGTTGGCAAAGTCCCTCCGGTAACGTCCCGCTCTGGTATGAGGTCTCGCACTCCAGACCGATAAGCCGTTGTGGCACCTGTTCGGGATGTGCCGGGGAGCAGTCGGAACTGGTCAGATTCAGTCACCGAGTGTGAGCCTCACCCGTGCGGGCACGGCGGCCCTCCCCGCGGCCGGCTCAGCCCTTCAGCGCCGCCAGTACGCAGCTGTCCCCGACCTGCCACACCGGCGTGACGTGTCCGAAGCCCGCCCGGTGCAGCAGCCGGGTGTGGGCACCCACGGACAGGTGCCGGTTCCCGTTGCCCGAGGAGGACCGGTTCTTCTCGCGCTGCTCGAACAGGTCGGTCAGCTCCGGGTCGGCCGCCGCGGCCTCCCACCACGACTCCCAGTCCTCGTCCTCGCGCCCGTGCACGCCGGTCCGCTCGGCCCTGCGGCGCCCCACGTGGGCGGTCAGCTCGGAGCAGGGCGATCCGTCCGGCGGGAAGTGGTCCCCGTTGACGAGGGCGCCGCCGTCGCGGAGCACGGCGGCGAGGCTGCGGTAGGTGCGCAGCAGGACGGGGGCGGGCAGGTAGTGCAGGGCCGTCGTCGTGACGGCGGCGTCCACGGGGCGGTCCAGCTCCAGCGCGTCCGTCCAGCCGTCCTCGCCGATCACCGCGTCCACGTACCGCGCGGAGTCCGAATGGTGGGTGCGGCCCAGCTCCAGGAGTACGGGGTCCATGTCGACGGCGACGATCTCCGCGTGCGGCAGGCGGCGGGCGAGCCGGGCGGACAGGGAGCCGGGACCGCAGCCCAGGTCGAGCAGGAGCGGCCGGTCGCGGCCGGCGCAGAGGTGCTCCGTGACGTCCGCGATCACCGCGAAGCGCTCTTCGCGGTCCACCGCGTAACGCTGCTGCTGCCGCTCCCAGCGCTCCACCCACATACTGGCCGCTCCCATACTCACGCCCATCCGGCCGTCACACCTCGTTCGTCTCTCACCTGTCGCGACTACCACGCAATCTACAGGTGGAAACGGTTATCAATAGCCGTTCACTCCAGTGAGGCGAGAACGGCCAGCAGCCGATCGATCTCCTCCTCCGTGTTGTAGACGTGCAGACTGACCCGGACGGACCCGTTCTTCTCGTCGGCGCCGGCCTGGCAGAGGCTGTCGGCCCGGACCATGAAGCCGTGGCTGTAGAGGATGAAGCCCAGGTCGTCGGAGGGGATGTCACGGTGCCGGAAGGTGACGATGCCGTGCCGCCGCTGGGCCTCGGGCAGCGCGCTGTCTGCTGCGAGCCCGGCGGGGCAGCCGAGGATCTCGTAGCTCTCCAGGCGGTGCAGCCGGTCGGTCAGGCGGCCGGCCAGCCGCGTGACGTGGCGGTCGATCCGCTCGGGCCCCGCCGCGTCCAGCCAGTCGAGCGCCGCCAGGAGCGACACGATGCCCACCGTGTTGGGGGTGCCCTGCCAGCCTCCGGGCCGCAGTCGCGGCCCCCGGGTGTTGCGCGCCCAGACCGCACCGGTGCCGGGCAGGGCCAGGGCCTTGTGCCCCGAGAAGACGACGAAGTCCACGTCGAGGTCCGGGTCCCCGACCCGGACGGGGAGGTGGCCGACGCTCTGGGCGGCGTCCAGGCAGATGGGCACGTCGGGGCCGACGGCGGCGCGCAGGCGGTGCACGTTCATGTCGCCGCCGTAGACGTGGTGGACGTGGGTCGCCGCGACGAACCGGGTGCGGGGGCCCACCACCCGGTCCAGGGCGCGGTGGTCGTAGTCGCCGGAGGACTCCTGGCGGGGCAGGGCCCGCACCGTCACGCCGACACCGCGCTCGGCCAGCAGGTGCCGGGCTTCGAGCCAGGGCTCCAGGTTGGCCCGGTGGTCGGCGAACGGAACGAGGATCTCGTCGCCGTCCTTGAGGTACGGCACGAGCCAGTCACGGGCGACGGTGCGCAGGCCCTCGGTGGTACCGCTGGTGAAGTGGACGTCGGAGTACTGCGGTTGCGGGTCCCCCAGGAACTCCTTGACCCGTTCGCGGGTCCGCTCCACCAGCTCCGTGGTGCGGTTGGCCCAGGGGTAGGTGCCGCGGCCCGCGTTGGCGTTGGACGTGGTCAGGTAGCGCTCCACGGCCTCGATGACCGCCCGCGGTTTCTGCGAGGTCGCCGCGCTGTCCAGGTACGTCAGGTCCGGGTGCGCGGCGAGGATCGGGAACTGCGCCCGCAACTCCCGCCGCCAGTCGCCCTCTTCCTCGTGCGCCCGCTCGGGGCGCCTCTCCTCCGCCATGGCGTTCACTCCCTCACCAGCGGCGCGCCGGCGTCCCGCCAGGCCACGATCCCGCCCGCCAAGCTCCGCACGTCGGGGTGGCCCATGCGGGAGAGCAGCGCGGCGTAGCGCAGCGACTTCTCCCCCACCGGACACGCGAGCAGCACCGGAGTGCGCTTGCTGAACGGCAGTCCTCCGCGCACCAGTTCCTCGAAGAGTTCGTCGACGATGTTCACCGAGCCCTCGATGTGCAGGGCGGCGTAGGCGTGCGGTCCGCGCAGGTCCACGACCAGCGGGCGGGGTTCGCCCTCCGCGATCCAGCGCCGCGCGTCGTCGACGCCGGCCACCCGGGCGGCCGCCCGGATCTCGTCGCCGGTGAGCGAGGAGGCCCGGTGACCGCGCCGCGCCTTGCCCAGCAGCTCCGGGCGGCGCTGGCGCACATAGCTCAGATAGCTCTCGGCCCGGTCGCACACGATGAACACGGCGCTCTCGCGGCGGCCCGTGCCCTCCAACTCGGCGTCGACCGCGGACAGATGGCGTACCGCGCCTTCGTAGGCCGCGCCGCCGGTCGGTCCCGACAGGAGTCCGCAGCGGCGGATCAGGGTGATCATCCCGTCGATGGCCTGCTGCGAGGTGACCGGGGCGAGCGAGTCGTAGGTCGCCGGGTCGAACAGGCCGACCTGGTGCACCTCGTCGATGGTGCGGATGCCGGGGATGAAGTCGGACTTGTCCGCGACCAGCCCGAGCACCCGTACGTCGGGGTCGTGTTCGCGCAGGACCCGGGCGACGCCGGTGGAGGACCCGGCCGTGCCGACGCAGGCCACGAACCAGTCCGGCGCCCGTCCGTCCAGGTCCTTGACTATCTCGGGGCCGGTCCCGGCGGCGTGGGCCTCGACGTTGCGCGGGTTGAAGTACTGGTCGGTGTGCAGGTAGGTGCTGCCGGGCTCGGAGAGCGCCTGGTGGAAGCGGGTGAGCGGGTCGTCCGTGTCGGTGGGGTCGAGGCACTCGCTCTGGCCGGGCAGCTCCTCGATCTCGGCGCCGAGCAGCAGGAGCAGTTCCTTGATCTCGGGGACCCGCATCCGGTTGGTCACACTCTTGAACTTCAGCCCGTGCATTCCGGCCAGCAGGGCGAGGGCCTTGGCCGTGTTGCCGCTGGAGAGTTCGACGACCGTCCCGTCGCCGCCGGCCGCGTCCTGGAGGTGGGGCCGGGCCATGTGCCAGGCCGGCCGGTCCTTGACGGACCCGAACGGGTTCAGCATCTCCAGTTTGGCGTACAGGTCGATGTGGCGCAGACCGTGCACCGACGGGTCGATGCGGACCAGCGGTGTGTTGCCGATGGCTTCCGTGATGCTGTCGTACCTCATGCCGACGCTCCCTGCGGGTGTGTGAGCGGCCAGTAGTTCTCGTCCGGGCACCAGCGCCTGGCCCCGTCCTCCTCCGTGACCGCGACCGTCCGTGCCGACGGCTGGCGTTGCGCGTGGTGGGCGTGGAAGTCCATGACGTAACCGGCGGTGTTGACGAAGGCCAGCAGGTCTCCCGGGCGGGGTGTGCGGGGCAGGAACACCAGCCGGCGGGTGATCAGGTCGGCCTCCAGGCAGAGGTTGCCGACAAGATGCACCCCCACCGGCCCGTCGTCCGCCGGCTCCCGGCCGTCGCCCGGGCCGCCGTCCGCCGGCTCTCGGCCTTCGCGCGGCAGCAGGACGGGGTCGACCAGGACTCCGTGCTCCTCCAGGCTGACGTCTCCGGCGTTCATGCCGAGGCGCACCAGATACCGGTCGGCGCCGTCGCCGAGGGGGCGCACCTCCAGCACCCGCGCCAGCGACAGGCCGCACTGGTCGACGAGGGCGCGGCCCGGTTCGACGTACAGGTCGTGGAGGTGTTCCAGGAGCAGGGTGGCGGGCGAGCGGCCGAGGACGGGTGCCGGGCCGGACAGGAGCGCGTCGAGGTAGCCGGGTCCCGCGGTGGGGCGGTGGGCCGGATAGAGGGCGGCGGCGCCGCGTACCGTGCCGGCCTCGTTGCGCAGGCCGTATCCGTGGCCGCGCCAGGTCAGGGGCGGGCGGGTGCCGAGGACGGCCTCGCTCAGGGCGGTCGTCCAGCGCTCCCACTCGCCGGCGTCCTGGACGTAACCGACGCCGAAACCGCCGCCGATGTCCACGGCGCGCGGTGCGAAGCCCCGGGCGCGGCACTCGTCCATGAGCAGCACGCAGCGCTCCAGGGCCCGGCTCTTCTCCTCGAGACCGGTGGTGTCCAGGTGGTAGGCGAGGCCCACGAGTTGGACGCTGGCCGCGTGGCGTTCCAGTGCCGTCCAGAGGCGGTCCGCCTCGGCGACCGGGGTGCCGAACCGGCTGCGGCGCGAGAGCACCCGCGTGCCGGTACCGCCGGGTTCGGGGTCCGACTCGAACCCGGACAGGCGCACCAGCACGTCCGTCCTGGGCAGGGCGTACTGCCGGACGATCGCGGCCAGTTGGTCGAGCTCGGCGACCGAGTCGGCGTTCACCGTCGCACCGGTCCGGGCGGCCAGCCACAGGAACTCGGCGTCCTTCGGGCCGGTGGCCATCACCCGGTCGCCGGTGAAGCCGCAGCTCAGCGCGTGCCGTAGCTCCTCCAGGGAGGCCACGTCGATGCCGACTGCGGCCGGGTCGCACGCCGCGAGTCGGCGCACCAGGGCGCTGGAACGATTCGCCTTGTGGGCGAAGTACACCCGTCCGGCGAGGTGGTGACGCCGGTAGACGGACCGGAAGCGTTCCGCGTTCTCGGCGACGACCTCCGGGAGCAGCACGTTCAGTGGTGATCCCAGGGCGTCGACCAGGGAGTGCAGGAACGGCGCGTCCCCCAGCAACGAGGCGAGCGGTGGGTCGACCCGCGGCCTCAGATACAAGGGCGCGTCCTTCACGAAGTACCTCCCATGTCAGTCAATCACTGAATTTGTCGTCCTCCATGATCAGTTCGTGATTATCGTTTCCAACTGCGCGCGCCGCTACACGTCGGCCGGCCCGGACCTTGGTTCGGTCCGGGCCGGCCGGGATCACGGGGCCCCAGGGGCGGTGGAGTTGCGGGATCAGCCCCCTGTGTACCTGAGGTACGGAGCGACGCTGCGGAGCTTCTCGCAGGTCTCCTCGACCTCCCGTTCGGGACTCGACTGGGCGGTGACCCCGGCGCCCGCACGCAGCCAGGTCTCCCCGTCCGCGCCGACGAGGGTGCGCAGGACGAGGGCGGCGTCCAGGGCGCCGCCGGTGCTGCCGCGGAACACCGCGCCGCCGTACAGGCCGCGGGGCCCGTCCTCGTGCCGGGCCAGCGCCTCCAGGGCGGCGCGCTTGGAGACGCCGGTAGCGGTGATCGCCGGGAAGAGCGAGGCGAACGCGTCCCACGGACCAGCCCCGTCCCGCAGCCCGCCCGTCACCCGCGAGGCCAGGTGCTGCACCGACCCCCGCGCCCTGACCGCCATGAACTCCTCGACCGCGACGGACCCGGGACGGCACACGGCCTCCATCTCCTCCCAGGCCAGGCGCACGGAGACGGCGTGCTCGTGTATCTCCTTGGGGTCCGTGAGCAGTTCCACGCGCCGGCGCTCGTTCTCTGCCGGGTCGGTCCCCCGGGCGCGGGTGCCCGCGAGGGGCTGCGTGCTGACGCGCCCGTCCTCGCCGACCTCCAGTACGGTCTCGGGGCTGAACCCGGCCGCCCGGCAGCCCCCGAGGTCCAGCAGGTAGGAGCGCGCCGGGGTGTTGGCGCGGCGGCCCGCCAGATACGTCGCCGGGAAGTCCACGCGGGGATCGGCGGGCAGCGGCACCTTCCGGGACACCACGGCCTTCTCCAGGAGCCCCGCCCGGATGTCCGCGACCGTCCGGGCCACCGCACGGCCGTAGGCGCCGGCGCCGGTGGCGATGACGCCCTCGGTGCTCCCCGGTGCCGGTTCGCCGCAGGCGGTCCCCCGCGTCCGTGGCTCCGCGAGCAGGTCGGCGACCTTGCGCGTCCACGCCTCGTCCTGGGCGCGGACCAGGGTCCCCTCACCGGCGAGGGTCACCTCGACCGACGGGACCAGCACATGCAGCAGGGGTGCGTCACCGGTCGCGGCGGGGTCCGCGTGGAGGAGGTGGGCGAGTTCGAAGGCCGCCCAGCCGTAGAAGTGGCGTGCGGTGCCGTTCCCGTCCGTCCCCGCGCCCGTGGTGGCCAGGGCGGACAGGGCCGCGGCGAACGCGTCCAGCGGCTTCCCGTCCGTGCGCGAGGTCCAGCTCCGTCCGGCGGCCCGCGCGGTGATGCCGGTGGCCGTCGCGGTGACGGTGACGGCGGAGCCCGCGGCGAAGTGCCAAACGCCGCCTTCCGTCTCGTACACCATGTACTGCTCGGCGAGTCCCGCCTCGGCTAGGCGGGTGGCGGTCGCCGCGGGGTCGGGGCTGGCCCCGTGGGTGCTCGCGCGGGCGAGCGGGGGGACGGCACGCGCCCATGCCTGCCAGGTGCCGGTGCGGGATCCGGGGCGCGCCGATCCGGTACTCGTCGTTCCGGGGCTCGTCGTTCCGGGGCTCATCGTGTCGTGCCTTTCCTCTGCGGCCGGTCGGGGCGGTTCGCTGGTGCCGGGTGGGGCGTCATGACCGGGCCGCCTCCAGGCGCCAGCCGTGGGCCCGGGCCCGCCGCTCCCAGAAGGAGGCGTACGTGCCGCCCGCCGCGACCAGGTCGCCGTGCGTGCCCCGTTCGGTGATCCGGCCGTCCTCGAGGACGAGGATCTGGTCGGCGTCGACGACGGTGCTCAGCCGGTGCGCGACGACCAGGAGGGTCTTGCGGTCGGCCAGGGCGCGCACGGTCTCGGCGAACAGCGCCTCGTTCTCCTGGTCGAGCGCGGCGGTGGCCTCGTCCAGGACGAGGATCGGGGCGTCCTTGAGCAGGGCGCGGGCGACGGACACGCGCTGGCGCTGGCCGCCGGACAGGCGTGCGCCGCCCTCCCCCACCTTCGTGTCCCACCCTTCGGGCAGTTCCGCGATCACGCGGTCCAGGCCGGACAGGGCCGCGGCCTCGGCCAGTTCGCCGGGGCCTGCGTCCGGCGCGGCGATGCGGACGTTGTCCTCGATCGTTCCGTCGAAGAGGTAGACGTCCTGGAAGACCAGGGAGACGTGGGCGGCCAGTTCGTCGGCGCCGATCTCGCGGACGTCGACGCCGCCGACGCGGACGGTGCCCTCGGTGGCGTCCCGGAAGCGGGCGATCAGTCCGGCCACCGTGGTCTTCCCCGCGCCGGACGGCCCGACCAGCGCCGTCATGCTGCGCTCGGGCAGCCGGAAGCTCACGTCGCTCAGGACGGGGCGTGCGCCGGCGCCGTCCGGCGGGCCGCCGTCGTAGCGGAACGCGACCCCGGTGAACTCGACGGTCGCGTCGCGGGGTGCCTTCGGCTCGGCGGGCCGGGGGAACGGCGGTTCGTCGAGTACCGCGCCGAGCCGCTCCAGGGTGTTGCGCGCGATGCGCAGACCCGCCCCGGCCTCGGCGGCGGACGACACGCTGTCGATCAGCCGGACCAGCAGCACCAGGAGCGCCAGCAGGGTGGGCACGGTGAGCGAGCCGTCGAGCTGCCAGGAGACGCCCAGCGCGAGCAGCAGGGCGAAGACGAGCCGGGTGGCGAAGGAGAAGGACACCAGGCCGGGCAGGCCCCGGGCGATGAGCCGCCGGTCCGCGCGGGCCTCGGCCGCCAGGGCGTCGTCCAGGGCCCCGTAGCCCTCCGCGGTCCGGCCGAACGCCCGCAGGACGGGCTGGTTGCGCGCGTACTCCAGGACCCGGTCGGCGGACTCGCCGATCGCCGCGTCGCGGCCGAGGTCGAGCCGGCGCATCACCGCCGTGCTCGCCCACTGGACGGCGAAGAGCACGGGCGCGCAGCACAGCAGCACCATCGCGGTGCGGACGTCGAAGAAGAAGGTGGCGGCCACCAGGGTCACCGGGGTCAGCAAGGAGGTGAGGAACGGGCGCAGGAGATGGGCCGGTGTGCTCATCACCTGGATGACGTTCTGCCCGGCCAGTCGGCTGAACTCGGCCGTGCGGCCGGCGGTGAACCAGCCCAGCGGCAGGCGCAGGGCCTGGTCCGCCATCCGGCGGTGCAGCACCCGGGAGAGCTGCGAGCCGACCGTGAACCCGCCGCTGAGGGCGGCGCCCTGGAGCACGGCGTACGCGACCGCGCAGCCGGCGAAGGCCGTCAGCCAGGGCCACACCTCGGCGGGGTCCGGGCCGAGCAGGGCGCGCAGGACGGGCACGAGGAGGGCGAAGGCGACGCCCTGGAGGACGGCGGCCCCCGACTGGAGGGCGAGCAGCCGGTGCAGCGGACGGGAGCCCTCGGGGCCGAGGACGCGGTAGAGCTGACGGATCATCGTGCACTTCCTTCTCGGACGTCGTCCGGGCTGCCCTGGGCGTCCCACAGCGCCGCGTAGCGCCCCCCGGCGGCCAGCAGGGCGTCGTGGCCGCCCTGTTCGGTGACGCGCCCGTCCTCCAGGACCACGATCCGGTCGGCCGAGCGGATCGTGGACAGCCGGTGGGCGATCACGAGCAGGGTGCGCCCGGCCGCGAGCGCGGACAGCGCGTCCTGGATCAGGGCCTCGGAGTGCGGGTCGGCGTACGCCGTCGCCTCGTCGAGGACGAGGACGGGGGCGTCGGCCAGCAACGCCCGCGCGATGGACAGGCGTTGCGCCTCGCCGCCGGACAGGGTGACGGCCGTGCCGAGTTCGGTGGCGTAGCCGTCGGGCAGGGCGGTGACGCGGTCGTGGATGCGGGCGGCACGCGCGCACCGCTCGACCTCCTCGTCGGTGGCGTCGGGCCGGCCCAGGCGGATGTTGTCGGCGACGCTCGCGCGCAGCAGCCGTACGTCCTGGAGGACGAAGCCGACCCGGCGGTACAGCTCGGTGGCGGGGATGTCCCGCAGGTCGGCGCCGCCGAGGGTCACCGTGCCGGCGGTGACGTCGTGGAAGCGGGGCAGCAGCGAGGCGAGGGTGGACTTGCCGGAGCCGGAGGGCCCGACCAGCGCGGTGACCGTGCCGGGCGCGAGGTCGAGGTCGACGCCGTCGAGTACGTCGGTGTGCCCGTCGTAGGAGAAGGAGACCCCACGCAGCGAGACGTGGTGGCCGTCGGGCAGGGCCGGGGTGGCGGGCTCGGGGAGGGTGGGGGCGTCCAGCAGTTCCGTGATGCGTACGGCGGCTGCCTGACCGGCCCTGATCTGCTGGATGCGGGGTCCGACGACGCCCATCGGCGCGGCGACGGCGGGGCCGAGCAGCAGGAAGGGGACGAGTTCCGCGCCGGTCGTCCAGCCCTGGGTGACGAACACCGCGCCCACCGCGGTCAGGAGCAGCAGGACGACGGCCGGGGCGACCACCAGGACCGCTGCGGTGGAGCTGACCAGGGTGGCGCGGACCCAGCCGGAGAAGAAGTCCGCGAACCCCTCGGTGGCGCGGACGAAACGCTCGTGGGCCTTGCCGCCGCGCCCGAAGCTCTTGAAGACGGCGATGCCGGTCGCGAACTCCACGGCGGCGGCGGAGATCCGCCCCAGCGCGGCGCCGAACTCGGCCATCTGCGCGGCCGCCCCGGACATGGCCCGCCGGAAGAGGAGCACGCCGAGAGCCAGGGGCACGACGGCGAGCAGGGCGAGGCGCCAGTCGACGGTGACGAGGTAGGCCAGGGCGAGGACCGGCGCGGTGAGTACGGCCACCACGTCGAGCAGGGTGTGGGCGAACAGCGTGTGCAGCGCGCCGACGTCGTCCTGCACCGCCTGCTTGACCTCGCCGGTGCCCTTCTCGGTGAGCCGGCCCAGCGGGAGCCGTCCGACGTGCCGGGCGAGCCGGCGGCGGAGGGTGAGCTGGAGGTCGTTGTCGGCGACGTGGGCGAGGGCGCCGGCCGCCGTGCCGCACACCAGGGCGACCAGGCCCGCCGCGCACGCCAGCACGACCAGGGGCCACAGGGTGTCGGCCTCGGCGGGCGCCCGGTCGGTGAGGCGGTCGGCGAGGAGCGAGACGGCGATGAACGGGACGACTCCGGCCAGGGCGGCGACGGCCTGGAGGCCGACGGCGAGGGCCAGTCGGCCCCGGACGGGTGCGGCCAGCGCGCGCAGCGGCGGGGGCGCCCCGGTGCCCGGGGCGGGGGCTGCCGGGTCCGGGCCGGGCCCGGACGAGGGTGACTTCACTTGACGAGTACTCCGATTTCGGGGATGGGCCTGCCGCCCGCCTCGGTGATGCGGCGGCTGGTCATGCCGGCCTCCCGGGCCAGCCGGGCGACGTCGAAGGTGTGCCAGTCGTAGCTGTCGGCGACCTCGCGCACGGTGCGTCCGTCGCGCAGCACCTTCCAGGTGGTGGTGAACCGCATGGCGTCGCCCTCGGTGGGTTCGCCGCCGATCCACCACTCGTACGTCTGGCGGCCGATGGTCTCCCTGAGGGACATCACCGGCGGGATGACGCGGGGCGAGGAGACCCCCATCAGCTCCACGACGATGGGCGCCCCGTCCGGCAGCCGGGCGGCCAGCCGCTTCCACAGCGCCACGCGTTCGGGGGCGGTCAGGTGACCGGCGACCCCGAAGACGACCACGGCGGAGAGCCGTTCGGGCAGCGCGAGGTCCTGGGCGGCGCCGTCGACCACGGTCACCCGGCGCCGCAGGCCGGGGTCGCGGGCGATGCGGGAGGTGAGCATCGCGCGCATGGGTGCCGACGGCTCGGCCGCGAGGATCTCCGCGTCCGGCAGGGCGGAGGCGATGACCTCCGTGACCCGCCCGGTGCCCGCGCCGATCTCCAGGACGGGGCCGTGGGAGACGTCCAGGCCGGTGAGGACGCGGGCCAGCGGGGGGCCGCTGCTGGCGGTGTGCCGGGTGGCGACCAGTTCGTAGAACTCGGCCGACGTCGAGTAGTAGTCGATCACGGCGTTCTCCAGGAGTGGGGTGCCGGGCGGCTCACGGGGTGCTCGGCCAGGTGCGGGCGCCGGTGCTCAGCGACGGGTCCATGCGGCGCAGGACGGTGGCCACCACCTCGCGGCGTCGCGGGGTGAGGTAGAAGTGGTCGCCGGGGAAGACGCACACCTCGGTGCGGGCCGTGGTGAGGCCGGCCCAGCCGCCGGCCCGGTCGCGGCTGCGTTCCGCGCCGAGTTCGGGGTCCGCGTCGCCGGTCAGCACGTGGACCGGGCAGGCCAGCGGCGGCCTCGGGGAGGGCCGGTACGTCTCGATGACGCGGTAGTCGTGGCGTACGGCGGTCAGGACCAGGTCGCGCAGGCCGGGATCGTCGAGGACCTCGCGGCTCGTGCCGCCGAGCCGGGCCAGTTCCGCGCCGAGCACGTCGTCGTCCTGGCGGTGCAGCTGCCCGGTGACCGCGGTGCCGGGGGCGGCGCGGCCCGAGGCGAACAGGCGCCGTGGACCACTGACTCGGCGGCGCTCCAGCTCGTGGGCGAGTTCCCAGGCGACGGCCGATCCCATGCTGTGCCCGAAGAGGGCGTACGGCCGGTCGAGCAGGGGCAGTACGGCGTCCGCGATCGCGCCCACCAGCTCCGCCATGTCGGCGGCCCCGGGGTCCTCGAAACGCTCCTCGCGTCCGGGGTACTGGATGGCGAGCAGCTCCACCTCGGGCGGCAGCAGCGCCGCCCACGGACGGTAGAAGCCGGCGCTGCCGCCCGCGTGCGGCAGGCAGATCAGGGTGAGCCGGGAGGCGGCCCCGTCGTTCCACCGCCTGATCCACGGACTGTCGGCACGGGCGGCGCGCGCGGAGACGTTCGCCGGAACGGACGGGGCGGACGCGAACGGAACGGACGAAGCAGATGCAGCAGACGAGGGCGGGACGGACGGGAAGGCGGCGGTCACCAGGTCACCAGCAGTTCTTCGAGGCCGAAGGTGGCCGAGTCGTGTTTGAAGGCGACCTGGTCCCGGTCGCCCGCCAGGCGGAGCGTGGGGACGCGGCGCAGGAGCGTTTCCAGGGCGACCTCCAGCTCCAGGCGGGCCAGGTGCTGGCCGACGCACTGGTGCACCCCGTAGCCGAACGCCACGTGGTGGTTGTCCGTGCGGTGGAAGTCGACCTTCTCCGGGTCGTCGAACTGCTCGGGGTCGTGGTTGGCCCCGGCGAGCAGGGCGATGACACCGTCGTCGGCGGGGACGGTACGGCCGGACAGCTCGATGTCCTCGGCGGCCACGCGCAGCGGTATGGAGTCGGCGACGGAGAGGACCCGCAGGAGTTCGTCGACGGCGGCCGGCATCAGCGAGGCGTCGCGGCGCAGTTCCGCCGTCAGCTCCGGCCGGTCCAGGAGCAGCAGGGTGCTCAGGGCGATCATGCTGGTGGTGGTCTCGCGCCCGGCGTTGATCGTGATGCCGAGAGTGGAGAGCAACTGGTCCGTGGTCACGTGGCCGGGGAGCAGGTGGTCGGTGACGAGCTTGGAGATGAGGTCGTCGCGGGGTTCCTCGCGGCGCTCGGCGATCAGTTCGGCGAGCAGGCCGAAGAGGCCGCCGAGCGCTTCGGAGACCTGCTCGGCCGTGCTGGTGCGGGAGCCGGAGACGCGGGTGACGTCGCGGAAGAACTCGAGGTTCTCCCGGGGTATGCCGAGCAGTTCGCAGATCACCGAGGTGGAGACGGCGTTGGCGTACGCGGAGACGAAGTCGGTGGGGCCGCCGGCCGCGAGCATGCCGTCCAGGATCTCGTCCACGCGTGCCTGTACGGCGGGCCGCATCGCGCGCACCCGGCGCACGGTGAAGACCGGCAGCAGCATCCGCCGGTACCGGGTGTGCTCGGGGGCGTCGGTGCGGATGAAGGGCCTGAACCGGGCCCCGGCCTCCTGCTCGCCCTCGCCCAGGGCGGGGAAGTTGGGCCTGCGGATGTCGGCGCTGACGCGCGGGTCCGAGAGCAGTTCGCGCACGTCGTCGTAGCGGCTCACCGCCCAGGCCTCGCGCTTGGTGGGCAGGGTGACGCGGGCGACGGGGTCCTCGGTGCGCAGGGTGGCGTACTCCTCCGGCGCGGCGAAGGGGCAGCCGCGCCGGATCGGGAAGTCGCGGGGCGTGGACGCGGGTGTGCTCATCGGTGGTCCTCGGTGGTCGGCGGGGTCACGGGGGTGCCGGACGGAGCGGCGGGGAGGGTGAGTACGGCCAGCGGCGGAGCGCCGGGGCGGGTGGGCAGGGTGCGGGCGGTCATCCCGGACTCGGCTTCCACGTCCTTCAGGCCGAAGGGGGCCCAGCGGTAGGAGTCGTGGACCTCGCGCACCGCCTGCGCGGTGTCCTCGCGGTAGACGCGCCAGGTGGAGTGCAGACGCATCACGCCGTCCGCCGCGCCGCCCGCGTCGTCGGGTGCGCCGCGGAACGACCACTCGTAGCGCTGCCGTCCCGCGGTGGCGGTGGCGAGCCTGGTCTCGGGCAGGTCCAACGGCTCGTCGAAGCCCATGAGTTCGACGACCACGAGCCCGCCCGGGGCCAGCCGCCGGGTCAGCCGTCGCCACAGCAGGGCGCGGGCGTCGGCGTCGAGGTGGCCGAGGACCCCGCAGAGCAGGACCGCGCCGACCCGGTCGGGGAGATCCAGGCCGGGGGCCGCGTCCGCGGTGACGGTGACCCGGGAACGCAGGTCCGGGTCGCTGAAGACCCGGCTGGTGAGTACGGCGCGCATGCCGACGGCCGGTTCGCAGGCGACGATCTCGGCGTCCGGCCGGGCCTTGGCCACGGCCTCGGTCACCAGGCCGGTACCGGCGCCGACGTCGACCACCGGCCCGGCGCTCAGGTCGGCGTCGGCGAGGAGCGCGGCGATGGCGGGAGCGCTCGCGGTCGCGGTGTGCTCGGCCGCGACGAGGTCGAAGAACTCCGCCGAGGGGGTGTAGGAGGCGTGCTCCGCGCGGGCGGTGGGTGCGTCGGGTACGGGCGGGCGGTCCCGAACGTGGGCCGGGGCCGGGGCTTCCGTCCGGCCCTGCGCCCGGCCCTCGGTCCGGACCGGGGCTTCCGTCCGGGCCCGCGCCTGACCCTCGGTCCGGACCGGGGCTTCCGTCCAGCCCTGCGCCTCACCCTCGGTCCGGGCCGGGACCGGTGCCCGCGCCGGGAACATGTCGCTGACCGCGAGGGGCCGCGGGGTGGCCGGACGGACGATCTCGGGCGGGCCGAGCCGGGCCGCCAGGTCGGTCCAGATGCGGCACACGGCCAGGTCGTACTGGCCCGCGCGGAGCGCGTCGCCGCCCTGCTCGGCGGCCTCGCGCAACTCGTCGAGTGCGCTGCCGACGGCCTCGGGCCACAGGTCGGAGAAGACGGTGCGGAAGGGCACCGTCTCCCCGACGACGGACGTGGTGGCCAGCCCCAGGCGGCCGGTGCCGGGCCCGTCGAGGACGAAGCGCCGGTCGGCGTCGCGCCCGATGTGGAGCCGGGGGCTCCACAGCACGGGTCCGTGGGTGTCGGCGAGGGTGAGGACGCCGCCCTCCGTGCCGAGGGAGATCCGGTGCCAGTGCAGGGCGTGGTTGTCCCGGTCGGACGGGTCGAGCTGGTGGTGCACCCTCAGGGTGAGGGGTACGCCCGCGAACACGCCCTGCAGGGAGCGGAAGGGCTGCGGTCCGACGGCGTCGGGCAGGGGCGCCGGGTCCGCGAAGCGCCACGGACGCAGGGTGCCGAGCGCCTGGCCGAGGATGTCCACCAGGGGGTGCATGAGGTGGACCGGGGTGGCGGCGTCCACGAAGAGCGGCCGCTGCCGCGCCACGAGTCTGCGGGCCGCGTCGATGAAGGCGCGGACGGGGGCGACGTGCGGGTAGTGGGTGTTGAGGCGGTACTGCACTCCGCGGCGCCGCGCGTGAGTGAGGTTCTGGGTCAACTCGGTGAGGTGCACGGGGTGTTCCTGCAGGACGTGGATGCCCCGGTCCATGAGGGCCCGCGCCAGCTCGGTGCCCTGCCCGCCGGAGATCGACGAACTCACCGCCACGCAGGCGGCGTCGATGTCCTCGGGCAGGTCGCCGACGTCCGTGTAGTGCGGTACGCCGAGGCTCCGGGCGTGCTCCCGGGAGGCGGCCGAACCCCGGCTGAGGATGCCGGCGAGCGCGTGTCCGGGGCGCCGGCGGGCCGCCTCGGCGTAGAAGCGGCCGAAGTTGGTGCCGCAGACCAGGACGCGGAACGGCGCCGGACCGCTTGCCGTCGCGCTCACAGCACACCCTCTTCCACGTCCATGTCCACGTCCGCGTCCGCGTCCGCCCCGGCGGGCCCGGAGCCGGCGGTCGCCGTTCCCGTCAGCCGCAGCTCGGCGGCGCCCCGGGAACGCAGGTGCCGTACCACCACCCGGGGGTCCAGTACGTCGCACGCGAAGTGCACGCCCGCCGGGACCGCGCCCCGGAGCACGGCGTCCACCGACAGCGCGCCCACGGCCGCGGTGAGCCGGTAGCTGCTGGCGGCGCGCAGGGTCAGTCCGGCCGTGGCGGGCTGCCCGGACGCGGTGCCCGACAGCGCGAAGTCCATGACGTAGTAGGGCGTGCGTCCGGCCAGGTCCAGGTCGGCGGCGAGGATCAGCCGGTCCGCCAGCGCGGCCGGGTCGTCCCCGGCGGCCAGGGACGCCGGCAGGCGGTTGAGCAGCGCGCGTACGGCGGGGCCGGGGTGGACGTTGTACCAGTCGAGCCGGTCGAGGCCGAGGACGTGCGCGAGGCGTTCGCTCTCGCCGCTGAGGTAGGGCTGCAGGGCCACCCGGCCCGGGAAGGCCGGGTGTTCGGTGTCCTCGGCGGTGCGCAGGGCGCGCGGCACGCGCCGGCCGCCGCGGACGGCGGCGAGCGCCTCGCCGTAGGCCGCGCCGTCGGCGCCGCCGGAGGTGAGGGAGAGCATGAGGTCGCGGGCCACGGTCGGCGAGCAGGTCTCCAGGCCGCCGCAGTGCGCGCTCAGCGCGGTGGCGGTGTCCAGGCCCTGTCCGGCCAGCCAGCGGGGCAGCAGGCTGGACAGGCCGGGCAGGGCGCCGGCGGACAGGACGACGGTGCGGCCCTCGCGGGCCGGGTCGCCGTCCTTCAGGAGGTCCTCGGCGGCCGGGTCGTCCCCGGCCACGTCGACGCAGTGTGCGCCGGCGGCGAGTGCGGCGGCGGCCACCGTGGCGCGCAGCCGGTAGGTGGGGCCGACGCAGTTGAGGACGATGTCGCAGCCCTCGGTGAAGGCGCGCAGGCCGTCCGGTGCGGTGGCGTCGGCCCACACGGTCTCGTCGTGGCCGCCCGGGTCCCCGCCGGCGACCGCGCACAGGGCCGACGCGGTCCGGCCGCCCAGGCGGAGCCCCCTGCGGCCGAGGGCGCGCAGTTCGCGTACGGCGGCCCGGCCGACGGCCCCGGAGGCCCCGAGGACCCCGATCACGGGGGTGCTCATCGGGTGATCGCCCCCCGGGTCAGTTCGCCGAGGGTCTTGAGGATGCCGGGGGCGTGTTCGACGGAGAGGCAGCTGTAGTGGTCGCCGCCGATGTCGACGATGTCCAGGTCGCCCAGGGTGAGTTCCTCCCAGTAGGTGGTGACGGCGTCCTTGCTGCCGGGGAAGGGGTAGGCGCCGTCGTGCCGCAGGAAGGTGATGTCGCCCGCGTAGGGTTCGGCGGTGTACCGGGTGATGGCGAAGACGCTCTGCCGGAAGGCGAGGAAGAGCCGGCTCATGTGGTCGGGTTCGTAGCTGCCGGCCGAGGCGGGCACGGCCTCGCACATGCGGGCGATGCGGGTGGCGCGGGGCACCTCGGCGAGGCTCCGGAAGCGGCCCGCGACGTCCTCGAACTCCTCGGGCAGCGCGGCGAGTCCGCCGTCGGGGAGGATCCCGGGGCTGGACGCCAGGACGGCGTCGGCCGCCGCTGCCACCCGGTACTGGTCGTCGGGGAAGCCGAGTTCGGCCGGGTCGATGCCCATCATGACGGCGAAGGAGTACTCGGCGAGCAGTTCGTCGTCGAGGCGGAAGCGCGGGCTGTGGCTGCTGATGACGGTGAGGCTCTCCACCTCCGCCCCGGACTCGGCCAGGTTGCGGGCCACTTCGGTGGCGATCAGGCCGCCCAGGCAGTAGCCGACGACGTGGAAGCGGCTGCGTCCGTCCGCGGTCAGGGCCCGCGCGTAGTCGGCGGCGAGTTGCTCGATGAGGCCCTGCGGCGGGGCGGCGAGGAATCCGTTCAGGTCCGGGACCTCCACGCCGACGACCTCGGCGAGGCCGGGCGAGCGCCGCCTGATCTCGGTGATCAGCGCCCGGTACGGCATGATCGTCGCGGTTCCGGCGTGGACGAGCACGGTGGTGGGCTCGTCGTCCGAGCGGGCGCCGTGCAGGTGGATCACGGGGTCGGTGCGCACGGCGCCGGGCGCGGGCGCGTCCTTTGGGTCGGCCAGGGAGCGCAGGAATCCGGCGAGTCCGGCGACCGTGGGGCGGCGCAGCATGTGCCGCAGCACGACCTCCCACTCCAGGTCGGCGGCGCGCGGTACGCGTTCGCGCAGCCGGCCCACCATCCGGGCGACCAGGAGCGAGTCGCCGCCGAGGTCGAAGAAGTCGTCGTTGCGGGTGACGCCTTCGACCGCGAGGAGTTCGCTCCACAGGTCGGCGAGGCTGTTCTCCAGCTCGTCCCTGGGCCGTTCGTCCACGACGACCGGTGCGCTCTCGCGGGGCAGCCAGCCGACGAGGCGGGCGCGGTCGGTCTTGCCGTTGGCCGTGCGGGGCAGGGTGTCGACGACCTGCCAGACCGCGGGCAGCATGTACTCCGGGAGCCGGGTGGCCGCCGTACGGGCCAGCTCCCCGGTCGGCACGTGGTGCCGGTCGTCCTTCATCGTGGCGAGGAACACCTCCTGCCCGGTGCGGGCGAGGGCGTCCTGCCCCTCGGGCAGCACGGTGACGTCGGACGCGGCGTGCCGGCCGAGAAGTTCACGCCACTGCGGGTGGGTGAGGAAGGACTGGCCGGTGTGCTCGCGCACGTCGGTCCACGGGCGGCCGGCGACCTCCAGGAACTCCATGGAGACCAGCAGCGGGAGGTTCTCGTCGCGGGTGTTCTCCACGAAGACGAGTTGTCCGCCGGGCACGAGCAGCTCCCGCAGGCGTCCCACGGCGGCGTCGGCGTCGGCCGCGGCGTGCAGTGTGTTGGCGCAGACGACGACGTCGAAGGTGTTGGGCGGCAGGTGCTGGCCGCGCGGGCCCTGGTCGACGTCGAAGCGCTGGTAGCGGACCCAGGTGTGGTCGGCGAAGCGCTCGCGGGCCTCGTTGAGGAAGAACGCGGACGGGTCGGTGAACAGGTAGTCGACCCCGTACTCGGCGAGGACGGGCACCAGTTCGCCGGTGGTGCCGCCGACGCCGCCGCCGACCTCCAGGATCCGCAGCCGCTCCTCTCCGGTGTGGCTCGCGGCGATCTCCCGCAGCGCGGCGACCACGGCGCGGTTGAGGTGCCGGATGGCGAGGTTGTCCCGGTAGGCGGCGTCCGCGGCGTCCGTGGCGGCACCGGGGAAGAGCAGGTCCCGGATGCCCACGTCCCCGGCGACCAGTTCGGGCAGCCGCTCGGCGCAGGTGCGCATCACGGTCAGCAGCTCGCTGCTCCACCCGATCTCGTGCTCCAGGTCGGCGGCCAGCCGCCAACGGCGCTCCGTGTCCGGTCCCGACACGGCGACGAGGCCGGAGTAGGTGTCGTCGGTGCCCCGGTGGGTGATCCGGTCCCTGGCGGCCAGGGCGCGCAGCCAGCGCCGCACGATGTGCCGGTGGCGGGGCGTGGCCCGCAGGGCGGTGCCCACCTCGTCGGCGGTGCGCGCGGCACCGTCCTCGAACACCGCGGAGCCGGCGAGGACCCGGGTCATCCCGTCGAGCGCCACCTCGTCGAGGGCGGCCAGGAAGTCCGCCAGCCGTGCGCCGTCGACGGCCGCGGAGGCCTCCCGTACGGCGTCGGCGGCCGCCTCCCGCGCCTGTCGGGCGCCCGGGGCCGCCCGCCGGTCGCCGTCCCGGCGTGCCGTCTCCACGAACGCCGCCAGGCGCCGGCCGCCCGCCGCGGAGTCGTCCACGACGACCGCGCCCGCCGCGACCGCCGGGT
Organism: Streptomyces olivaceus; assembly: GCF_000721235.1. Taxonomy (GTDB): domain Bacteria; phylum Actinomycetota; class Actinomycetes; order Streptomycetales; family Streptomycetaceae; genus Streptomyces; species Streptomyces olivaceus. The sequence goes on along the minus strand of NZ_JOFH01000013.1, from coordinate 31,774 downwards.
GGGCCTGCACGGCGGCCTCCACCTCGGCGAGTTCGACCCGGTAGCCGCGGATCTTGATCTGGGCGTCCTCCCGGCCCTGGAACTCGATGGTCCCGTCGGGCAGGTACCGGCCGAGGTCGCCGGTGCGGTAGAGCCGCTGCCCGGTGCGGGGGTCGGTGAGGAACCGCTCCGCCGTACGGGCCTCGTCGCCGAGGTAGCCGAGGGCGACGCCCGCGCCGCCGATGAACAGCTCGCCCGGCACCCACTCGGGCCGCGGCCGCAGGTGCCGGTCGAGCACGGCGAACGTCTGGTTGGTCAGGGGGGTGCCGTACGGGATGCTGGGGCGGTCGGTGTCCACCTCGCCGATCGGGTGGGCGATGGACCAGATGGAGCCCTCGGTGGCGCCGCCGAGGGAGATGATCTCCAGCCCCGGCAGGAGGGCGCGGGCCTGGTCGGGCAGGGCGACCGGTATCCAGTCGCCGGAGATCAGCGCGAGCCGCAGCGTGCCGTCGTCGGCGGGCGGCTCGGAGCGGAGCCAGTCGCACAGCATGTGCAGCTGGCCCGGCACGGAGTTCCACACCGTGACGCCGAAGTCGCGGACGAGTTCGGCCCAGTGGGAGGGGTCGCCGCGCCGGTCCGCCCGGGGCAGGACGAGGGTGGCCCCCACGGCGAGCGGTCCGAACAGGTCGTAGACGGACAGGTCGAAGCCCAGCCCCGCGATGCCGAGGACGCGGTCGCGGTCGGTGACCGCGTAGCGGCGGTTGATGTCCTGGACGGTGTTGAGGGCGGCCCGGTGGCTGATCATGACGCCCTTGGGCGTGCCGGTGGAGCCGGAGGTGTAGATGACGTAGGCGAGGTCGTCGGGGTCGCGCCGGGGCGCGGTCCGCGGCTCCCGCGTGGCCGGAGCGGCGGGGACGAGGTCGACGGCGACGGCCGACACGGTCGCCGGGAGGTCGTCGGTCTCGGCGAGCCAGGACTGGGTGAGGACCGTGCGTACGCCGGCGTCGGCGAGGATGGTGTCCCGGCGGGCCGGCGGCTGGGCCGTGTCGACGGGCAGGTAGGCACCGCCCGCCATGAGCGTGCCGAGGACGGCGACGACCTGTTCCCAGCCCTTGTCCGTCCAGACGGCGACGGGTTCACCGGGCCGCAGTCCCGACGCGGTCAGCGTCTCGGCGACGCCGCCCGCCCGGTCGGCCAACTGCCGGTAGGTGAGGGCCGTTTCGGGCGTCCGGACCGCGATCGCGTCGGGCGTGGTGCGGGCCCGGTCGAGCAGGGGTTCGTGCAGGAGGGCGTCCGGCAGCGGTCCGCCGGTCGCGTTGGCCGCGGCGCGCCGGTCCCGCTGCGCGGCGGGGAGCGGGATGTCCACCGGCGCGTCCCAGGCGGCGTCCCCCTCCTCCCCCTCGGCGGACAGCAGCCGCACGAGGGAGGTCCAGGCCCCGAACATGTCCTCGGCCACCCCGTGGGCGAGCGCCCCCTCCCGGACGTCCCAGGACAGGATCAGGGCGTCGCCGCGGTGCATGACCTGGCAGTCGAGCCACACCTGCGGCGTCCGGGTGGCCGCGTGGGCCACCTCGGGGGGCACGCCCTCGGCGGTGCCGCCCGTGCCCAGGGCGCTGGTGAAGACGACCGGCATCAGGACCGGTGCGCCGGCCCTGCGGGACAGTTCGGCGAGCACCTCCGAGCCGGTGAACAGCGGGTGCGCCAGGTCTTCGAGGAGCTGCTGCCCGAGGGCCCCGGTGCGCTCGGCGAAGGCGGCCGGGGTGTCGAGGTCGACGGCGAGCAGTTCGAGCGAGGTGAAGTCGCCGACGAGGCGGCCGATGTCCTCGTGGAGGTCGGGCCGGTCGACGGTGGGGACGTTGAGGGTGAAGCGGCTGGTGCGCGACCAGCGGCCGACCGTCTCGGCGTAGGCGGTGAGCAGTGCCGTCGACACGGTCAGTCCGCGCCGGGCGGCCCGTTCGGTGAGGCGCTCCCGGTCGGCCGCGGACAGCGGCACCTCCAGTCTGCGGAACGTCACCGCGTCGGTGGGCGCGCCCCGGGTGCCCGTGGACGCGCCCGCCGCGGCCTCCCAGGGCTCGGCGAGGGGCAGTTCGGGCGCGGGCGGCAGGGTGTCGAGCCGTTCGGTCCAGTAGGCGCGGTCGCGGGCGTGCCCGTCGGTGCCGGTCTGGGCACGGCGGGCCAGGACGTAGTCGCGGAAGGTGATCCGCGGCGCCGCGGACAGGACGCCGCCGCCGTAGCGGTGCCGGAACTCGGCGAGCAGGATGCGCAGGCTCGCGTGGTCGACGACCAGCATGTCGAAGGAGAGGTGGAGCACGGCCCGTCCGGCGGTCCGGCTCACGTGGACGTCGAAGAGCGGCCACTGGTCGGTGGGGGCCTCGCGTGCGGACAGCCGGGCGCGGGTGCGTGCCAGCTCCGCCTCGGCGCCGGCGGCGGGGAGCCCGGTCAGGTCGTCGCAGGCCACGTGGAGGTCCGGCACGTCGGCCAGGACCTGCTGGTAGCCGTCGTGGTGGACTACGGCGCGGAGCATGTCGTGCCGCTCGACCAGTTCCCGCCACACGGCGGTGACGCGCTCCACGTCCAGTTCGGGGTGGTCCAGTTCGACGTACGCGTGGCAGCCGACGCCTCCGTAGGCGTAGGCGTCCGTGCGGCCGATGAGGTAGGCGGCCTGGATGTCGGTCAGCGGGAAGGGTTCGTGGCGGCTGTCGGGGTCGGGGCGCAGGGCGGGCCGACCGGCCTCCAGGTGGCGCAGGATGTCTTGCTTGTGCGTGCGCAGTTCGGCGCGGTGCGTGTCGGTGAGCCGGCCCTGTGGGGCCCGGAAACGCAGTTGTCCGTCCTGGGCCCAGAGGACCACGCCCTCGTCGGCGTAACGGGCCAGCAGTTCAGGGATGTTCACAGTTCTCCGGTCTCGTAGGCGGTCCCGTGGGCCGCGAGCGTTCGGGTGATGTCCGCGGCGAGCGCGGCGACGGTCGGTGCGGCGAAGAAGCGGCGCACGGGCACGGCGGCTCCGAGGCGGCGCTCGATCGCCGTGAGCAGGCGCAGCGCGGCGAGGCTGCCGCCGCCGAGGGTGAAGAAGTTGGCGTTCCGGTCGCGCACGGGTTCCGGGAGGTGTTCGCGCCAGAGTTCGGCGAGGGCCGTCTCGGTCCCGCCCCGCGGCGGCTCGGCGCCGGCGGGCACGGGTGCGGGGCCCGCCGTGTCCGTCAGCGCCTTGCGGTCGACCTTGCCGTTCGCGGTGAGCGGCAGGGCGGGCAGCAGGGCGATGCGGGACGGGACGGCGTAGGCGGGGACGCGGTCCGCGAGGTGGCCGAGGAGGTCGTCGGCGGTGGGCGGCTCCGTCGCGGTGGCCGGGGTGGCCAGCGGTACGGCGAAGGCGACCAGGCGTTTCGCGGTGCGCTCGCCCACGGCCACGACGGCGGCCCGGGCGACGGCGGGGTGGGCCTCGAGGGCGGCCTCGATCTCGCCCGCCTCGACGCGGTGGCCGGCGATCTTGAGCTGGGTGTCGAGGCGGCCCAGGAACTCCAGCAGTCCGTCGCCGCGGAACCTGCCCAGGTCGCCCGTCCGGTACCAGCGCCGCCCGTCGCGTACGACGAACTTCTCGGCGGTGCGCTCCGGTTCGGCCAGGTAGCCGCGGGCCAGTCCGGCGCCGCCGATCCACAGTTCGCCCGGCGCCCAGTCGGGGCAGTCCCGTCCGTCCCGGTCGACCACGCGGTAGTGCTGCCCGGTCAGGGGGCGGCCGTAGGGGATGGACGCCCAACGGGGGTCCACGTCGGTGACGGTGAGGGTGTTGGACCAGATCGCGGCCTCGGTCGCGCCGCCCATGGCGACGAAGGCGCAGGGCCGCGCGGTGCGGGCCCGCAGGCGGCCGGGGAGGTCGAGGCCGATCCAGTCGCCGGAGACGAGCGCGGTCCGGAGCCCCCGAAGGCCCCCCGTGCCCTGCTCGTCGGCGTCGAGCAGCAGGTCGAGCAGGGCGGGGACGGTGTTCCAGACCGTCACGCCGTACCGGTCGACCAGGTCCGGCCAGCGGGCCGGTTCACGGCGCTGGTCCTCGGTGGGCAGCAGGAGGGAGCCGCCCGCGGCGAGCAGTCCGAAGAGGTCGTACACGGACAGGTCGAAGTCCAGCGCGGACAGGGCGAGTACCCGGTCGCCGGCACCGATGCCGTGCCGGGCGTTGATGTCGGCCACCGTGTTCCAGGCGGCGGCGTGGGAGATCTCGACGCCCTTGGGCCGGCCGGTGGAGCCGGAGGTGAAGATCACGTACGCGAGCGCCTCGGGGGACGTCTCACGCGGGGACCGCCACGGCTCGGACCGCTGCGTCCGGGCGAAGGAGAGGGCGCGGGGCGCCGTGCCGTCCCCCGTGTCCGGCCACTCCCCGACGACGACACGGAACCGTGCCGCGGCCCGGACGCGCGCGAGCCGGGCGGCGGGCTGTTCGAGGCCGAGGGGGACGTACGCGGCGCCTGCCGCGACCACGCCGAGGACGGCCGCGATCTGGTCGGGGCCCTTGGGCAGGGTGACGGCGACCAGGTCGCCCGGGCCCACGCCCGCGTCGGCGAGCGCGGCGGCGGTGCGCAGCGCCCGCTCGGCGAGCGCCCCGTAGGAGAGCTCCTCGCCCGCCGTGGTGACCAGGGCGGTGCGGTCGGCGCGGCAGGCCGCGTGGGCGAAGAAGGCCTCGTGCAGGAGGCGCGGCGCGACCGGCTCCAGCGCGGCCCCGCTCGCGACGGCGGCCCGCCGGTCGTGCTGGGCGGCGGGCAGCGGATCGGGCAGCGGCGCCTCCCAGTCACCGGTGACGAGGTGCCGCAGCAGCCGCGCGTGGGCGTCGAACATGGCGTCCAGCACGCCCTCGGCGAACAGCTCCTCCACCGCGTCCCAGGTGACGACCAGGCCGCCGGACTCCTCGGTGACCTGGTTGTCCAGGCACACCTGCGGGGACTGGGAGATGCCCCAGACCTTCTCGGGCAGGCCGGTGCCCGCCCGGGCCAGCGTCGCGTCGCCCACCCCGACGGCGCTGGTGAACACCACGGGCGCGGCGGCGTCCACCGTGCCGGTGCGGCGGCCGAACTCCCGCAGCAACCAGTCGATCGGCACGTCGGCGTGGTCCAGGTCCTCGGCCTGACGGCGCTGCAGCGCGAGGGCCGCCGCGAGCCAGGACGCGCCCTCGCGCCGGTGGCCGGCGAGCGAGAGGGAGGTGAAGTCGCCCAGCACGCGGTGGATGTGGGGGTGCACGTCGCGCCGGTTGAAGAGGGTGAGCGTGACGGTCACGGCGTCGGTACCGCTCCAGGCCGCCAGGATCTCGCCGTACAGGGCCAGCAGGACGGTGGAGGGCGTCAGTCCGTGCCGGGCCGCGCGGCGCTTCACGGCCTGCCAGTCCTCGGCGGGCAGGGTCAGCCGGCGCCGGGTGAAGACCGGCGCGTCGAGTGCCGCCGGGTCCCGGTCGTAGGGCAGGGCGGGCGGGGGCGGGAGTTCGGCGAGCCGGGCCTGCCAGTGGGCGCGGGCCCGGTCGACCGAGGCGGGGTCCGCGGGGAGCCGGGTCAGGTAGTCGCGGAAGGTGACGTCGACGGGCGGCAGTTGGTGGTCCGGGTCGGCGTAGAGCGCGTTCAGTTCGGCGTAGAGGGTGGTGATGGAGAGCGCGTCGAGGACGAGGTAGTCCAGGCCGACGCCGACCCGGGTACGCACGGTCCCGTCGCCGTCCCCGTTGCCGTCCCCGTCGTCGGGGTGGCGCACGGCCTCGACGGCGAACAGCGGCCACCGCGCGGGGTCGCGGACCTGCTGGGACAGGCGGGCGCGCAGCTCGGCGAGGGCCTCGGGCGCGTCCGCGGCGGTGGCCTCCCGCACGGGTATGCGGACCGGCGGGACGTCGGGCAGGACCCGCTGGTGTCCGTCCTCGACGACGGCGCGCAGCATGCCGTGCCGCCGCACGAGGGTGTTCCAGGCGCGCTCCAGGCGGTCCAGGTCGACGTCCGTGCCGTCGAACTCGCTGTAGTGCCAGGTGCCGACGCCGCCGAGGGCGAACCGGGGGTCGCGGCCGGTGTGGTACGCGGCCTGGACGTCCGTGAGCGGGAAGGGCTCGTGGGCGCGGTCCGGGTCGGGGACGAGGGCGGGGGCGGGGGGCTCCTGCTCCCGGCCGTCGGCCGTACCGGCGCGGAGCGTCTCGCAGAAGTGCCGGAGCACGGGGCGGGCGAACAGGTCGGCCACGCGGGCGTCCGGGAACCCGGCGGCGCGCAGCCGGCCGATCATGCGGGTCGCGACGAGGGAGTCGCCGCCCAGCAGGAAGAAGCTGCTCTCGCGGCCCACCCGGTCCACGGCGAGCAGGTCGGACCACTCGGCCGCCACGGCGGTCTCCACCGGACCCTCCGGGGCGGAGGCGCGGGCGGTGGCGTGGCCCGCCGCCTCGGTCAGCGCCCGACGGACCGCCGCCCGGTCGAGCTTGCCGTTCTCGGTCAGCGGCAGCGCGTCGAGGACCAGGACGCGTTCGGGCACCATGTGGGCTGGCAGCCGTTCCGCGGCCCGGTCGCGGACAGCGTCCGGCTCCGGTGCCGCCCCGTCACGGCTGGACACGGCCGCGGCGAGGCGCCGTACGGGCGTGTCGAGGACGGTGGCGACCGCGTGCCGGACGGCCGGGTCGCTCTCCAGGGCGGACTCGACCTCGCCGAGTTCGATGCGGTGGCCGCCGATCTTCACCTGGTGGTCGGCGCGGCCGAGGAACTCCAGTACGCCGTCGGGCCGGTAGCGTGCCAGGTCGCCGCTGCGGTACCACCGCTCGCCGTCGTACTCGACGAAGCGTTCCGCCGTGCGCGCGGGATCCGCCCGGTAACCGCTCGCCACACCGGGACCGCCGATCCACAGCTCGCCGGGGACCATGTCGGGGCAGTCGCGTCCCCGTCCGTCCACGACCCGGGCCCGCATGTTGCGCAGCGGGACTCCGTACGGCACGGACTTCCACGCCGGGTCGGTCTCGGTCACCTCGAAGACGGTGGAGTGGACCGCGGCCTCCGTCATGCCGCCGAGCGCGACGAAGCGGCAGCCGGGTACGAGGGCCCGGAACCTCGCGGGCTGGTCGAGTCCGACCCAGTCCCCGCCGAGCAGGACCATGCGCGGCGAGGTCCCCAGGCCCTCCCCGCCCGCGGCGTCCTCGCCCGCGGCCATCAGCAGGTCGAGGAGCGCGGGCACGCACTGCACCAGGGTCACACCGTGCGTGCGCACCAGCTCCGCCCAGTGGTGGGCGTCGCGGCGGTGCTCCTGGCCCACGGCGACCACCTGGCCGCCCAGGGAGAGCGGGGCGAAGATGTCCCACGTGGCGAGGTCGAAGTCCAGGGCGGAGATCGCGAGCGTGCGGTCGTCCGGCCCGAGGCCGAGCTGTTCCGCCATCGCCTCGACGGTGTTGACGACCGCCCGGTGCGGCACCTCGACGCCCTTGGGCTCTCCCGTCGAGCCCGAGGTGAAGAGCACGTAGGCGGGCAGGCCGGGGTCGGGCAGCACGACGGGGGCGGGCCCGGCCGCCGGCGCGTCCTCGACGAGCAGCACCGAGGCGGGGGCGGCGGCGTCCGCGCAGAGGTCCGCGTGCGCGCGGTCGGTGAGCACGGCCGCCGCGCCGGCCACGGAGTGGATGCGCCGTCTGCGTACGGCGGGCTGTTCCACGCCGACGGGCGCGTAGGCGGCGCCGGCGGCCAGGATGCCGAGGACCGCGCCGATCTGGCCGTCGCCCTTGGGCAGGGTCACCGCGACGGTGTCCCCCTCGCCGACGCCGTGGTCGCCGAGGAGTGCGGCGATCCGCCGTGCCGTGTCGGCGAGTTGGCCGTAGGTGAGCGGGGCGCCGGTGGTGCGGACGACGGCGGTGCGGTCGGGCTCGGTCTCGGCCAGCTCGAAGAAGCGGGTGTGCAGGGCGCGGTGCGGGACGGGCGCGGGCGGCAGCGCGGCGACCGCGCGCCGGGCGAGGACGCCGGGGGCGAGGAGGCCGTCCACGGGGCGGTCCCAGGCGTCGGGGTCGGTACGCAGGCGGGTGATGAGGCGGCGGTAGGCGTCGAACGCCGCGTCGGGCACACCGGCCTCGAACACCCCGTCGCGCACGTCCCAGTTGAGCAGGAGCCCGCCGTCCAGCTCGGTCACCTGGGCGTCCAGGTAGACCTGCGGTCCCTGCGAGATGATCCACGAGGGGCGGCCGAAGGACTTCTGGACGTCCTGCTCGAAGATCTCGCCGAGCCCGATGGCGCTGGTGTAGACGACGGGGGCCAGCACCGGGGCGCCCTCGGCGCGGGCGAGGTCGCGCAGCACCTCGACACCGCCGTACGCGCCGTGGGAGATGCCCTCCTGGAGGCGTTCCTGGAGACGGCGGGCCTGGCGGGCGAACGGCAGGGGTGCGCCCAGGTCCGCGTCGAGCAGGACGGAGCTGCTGAAGTCCCCCACCAGGTGCGCGACTTCGGGGCTGAACATCTCGCGGTCGAACAGCGGCAGGTTGAGGAGGAAGCGCCGGGAGTCGCTCCAGGCGGCGACGGTCTCCGCGAAGGCGGTGGCGAGCGCGGCGGCGGGGGTGAGGCCGTGCCGCCGGGCGGCCTTGATCAGCGCCGCCTTGTCGTCGGGACCGAGCCAGTGGTGGAGGCGGCGGGAGCGGGTGAGCGCGGTGTCGCCGGCGCCGACGGGGGTGAGCGGGTCCACGGTGGTCGGCAGGCGCGGGCCGCGCGGCAGTTCGTGCAGGCGCTCCCGCCACCAGACGGCGTCCCGCTCGCGCTCCGCCTTGCGCCGGGCGTCGTGCTCCGCGAGGTACCGGCGGTAGTCGAGGCCGAGAACGGGCGGCGGGTCGTCCGGACACGCGTAGAAGCGTCGCAGGTCGGACAGGAGGACGCGCAGGCTCAGCGCGTCGCCGGCCATCATGTCCAGGTCGATCTGCAGCCGGGTGCGCCCGTCCGGGAGCAGGCACAGGGCGGCGCGGAAGACCTCACCGCCGGCGACGTCGCCACGCGCGTGGGTGTTGCGCTCGCGCAGCGACTCCAGTGCGGAGTCGGCCTCTTCCGGCGTGCGGGCGCGCAGGTCGTGGACGGTCAGCGGCGCGCCCGTGGCGCCGTACCGCTGGCGGCCCTCCTCGTCGAAGACGGCGCGCAGCATGCCGTGCCGGTGCACCAGCGCCCGCAGGGCGGCATCGAGGCGGGTCGGGTCGACCTCGCGGCCGTCGAGTTCGACGTAGAAGTGTGCGGCGACGCCGCCGAGCGGCTGCCCGTCCTGGCGGCCGATCCAGTAGGCGTGCTGCATCGTCGCCAGGGGGAAGGGCTCGGCAGCGCCGTCCGCCTGCCGGTTCTGCTGCCGGTCCGCCTGGCGTACGGAACGCCGCGGTGCCGAGCGCTCCGCCTGCTGCGGCGCCGACCGCTCCGTCGCCCGGTCCGTCTGCCGCGGTACCGACCGGTCCGCCTGCCGCGGTACGGGCGCGGGGCGGGCGGCGGCGGGTGCGTCGCCGCGCGGGGCCCGGGCCAGCAGGGCCGTCCACGCCGCCAGGGTCGGGACGCGGGTGAGGTCCTGGAAGGTGACCGTGCTGCCCTCGCGCCGCCAGGCGCCGACGAGGGACATCAGCAGCAGTGAGTCGAGGCCGAGTTCGAAGAGGTCGCGGTCGTCGTCCAGTTCCTGCGGCGCGATGTCCAGGGCGCGTGCGACCGCGTCGCGCACCGCCGGCGCCGTGTGGGGGCCGCGCCGGCCGGCGTCGCCCTCCGCGGTCCGTGCCTCGACGACTGCTTCATCGCTCACTCCTGGGGCCTTTCGTACGGTGTCGAGCAACACTCAGATAAAAATGATTATCATTTCTATGCTTCACATCGTAGACACACAACGGGGTCCGGCGCCAGAGTCCGCGGCCCGGCAATGAGAGACGAGGGCCCATGACGGAGACTCAACCGACCTGGTCGAAGGCCGAATCGGCGCGCTATCGGGCCGCCGGACACTGGCAGGGCGTGACATTCGGCGCCCGTCTGCGGCAGGCGGGCGCCGAGCACGCGCAGCGCGTCGCCCTGGTCGACGGCGACCGGCGCTGGACCTACGCGGACCTGGACGCCGAGGCCGACCGGGTCGCCGCCGGGCTGCGCGGGCTGGGCGTCGAGCGGGGCGACCGCGTGGTGCTCCAGCTCCCCAACTGCGCCGAGTTCGTGCTCGCCTGGTTCGGGCTGCAGCGGCTCGGGGCGGTCCCGGTGCACGCCATGCCCGGTCACCGGAGCCGCGAGATCGGCCACCTGGTGCGGCTGTCGGACGCCGTGGCCTGCGTGGTGCCCGACCTGCACGCCCGGTTCGACCACCGGCGACTGATGAGCGACGTACGGGCGGAGCTGGGTCCGGACGGACCCCTGCGGCACGTCGTCGTGGTGGGCGACCCGGGGCCGTACGACGGCTTCGTCCCGTTCGACGCGCTCCGCGAGAGCGGCGGCCGGGGACCGTCCGCCCCCGTCTCGGACTCCGACTCCGCCGACCCGGACCCCGGGGGCCTCGCGCTCCTGCTGCTGTCCGGCGGCACCACGGGTCTGCCCAAGCTCATCCCGCGCACGCACGACGACTACGCGTACAACGCCCGCGCCTGCGCGGGCGTCTGCGCGCTCGACACCCGGTCGGTGTACCTGGCGGTCCTGCCGCTCGGGTTCAACTTCACCTTCGCCTGCCCCGGTGTACTGGGGACCCTCATGGCGGGAGGGACCGTCGTGATCGCGCCGGACCCCAGCCCGCAGACGGCGTTCGCCCTGATCGAGCGGGAGGAAGTGACCCTCACCTCCCTGACCCCGCCGCTCGTGCCGCACTGGACGGACGAGGCCGCTTCCGGCTCCTGGGACCTCGGGAGCCTCGCCGTGGTGCAGGTCGGCGGGGCACGGCTGCCCGAGGATCACGCCCGCAGGCTCGGCCCGGCGCTCGGCGCGCGGGTGCAGCAGGTCTTCGGCATGGCCGAGGGACTGATCAACCTCACCCGCCTCGACGACGCCGAGGACCTCGTGTGCACCACCCAGGGCCGTCCCGCCTCGCCGGACGACGAGATCCTGGTGGTGGACGCCGGCGGCAGGCCGGTCCCGGACGGCACGGCGGGCGAGCTGCTCACCCGGGGCCCGTACACCCTGCGCGGCTACTACCGGGCCGAGGCGCACAACCGCACGGCCTTCACCCCGGACGGCTACTACCGGTCCGGCGACGTGGTGCGGCGGCTGCCGAGCGGGCACCTCGTGGTGGTCGGGCGGATCAAGGACCAGATCAACCGGGGCGGCGAGAAGATCCCCGCGGTCGAGGTGGAGGAGGAGCTCCTGACCCATCCGGCCGTCACCGCGGCGGCCCTGGTCGGTGTGCCGGACGAACGCTGGGGCGAGCGGTCCGTCGCCTTCGTCGTCTGTACGGGCACGGCGCCCGGTGCCCGGGAGGTCGCCGCCCACCTGGCGTCGCGCGGCCTCGCCGGTTACAAGGCCCCGGACGAGATCGTCCAGGTTCCCGGCCTTCCGCTGACCGCCGTCGGCAAGGTCGACAAGGCGGCGCTGGCCCGGCGGTCGGAGGGGTGAGGCACCGCCGGAGGGGGCGCCCGGCAGGCGGGGCGCCCCCTCCGGCGGCGGTGACCGGGGCGGCCTGCTCTCCGCCCTCCGGACGCTCACCGCCGCTCCGGAACCGAGGGCCCGGGGCGGACGGCGAAGGCGAGCAGTTCCCGGGTGACGGGGTGCTCGGGGTTCACCAGCACCCGGTCGACCGGCCCCGCCTCCGCCACCCGTCCCGCGTCCAGGACGACGACCCGTTCCGCGTGCCGGGCGGCGGCCGCCAGGTCGTGCGTCACCATCACGACGGTCAGTCCCAGCGTCCGCCGCAACGAGCCGAGGAGCGCGAGGATCTCGCCGGCCGTCTCCCGGTCCAGCGCCGAGGTGATCTCGTCGCAGACCAGGACCCGTGGCCGGGCGGCCAGGGTCCGGGCCAGCGCCACGCGTTGGCGCTGGCCTCCGGACAACTCGCCGGGCCTGCGGGCCAGTACGCCGGTGTCCAGGCCGACCAGCCCGAGCAGCCGTACGGCCTCGTGCCCGGCGTCCCGGGCCGGACGGCGTCCGACGCCCGTGAGGGGCCGCAGGAGTGCGGTGCGCACGGACTCCCGGGGGTTGAGGGCACCGCGCGCGTCCTGCGCGACAAGCTGCACCGGGGCACCGCCCGCGTCCTGCGCGCCGTCGCCGTGCTCCCGCCACTCGACGCCGCCTCGTGCGGGGCGGTGGAGCCCGGCCAGGCAGCGGGCCAGGGTCGTCTTGCCGGACCCCGAGGGGCCCACCACGGCGGTGCAGCAGCCCGCCCGGACGGTGAGGGAGACGTCACGCAGCACACGGACCCGGCCGTGCGCGGCGTCCAGCCCACGGACGGCCAACTCCCCGGCGGACGGCTCCGCGCGGACACCCGGCCCCCTCGCGGGCGGCTCCCCGCCGGGCGGCTCCACACGGACACTCGCCCGCCTCGCGGGCGACTCCCCACCGGAGCCCGCCACCTCCACGGACGGCTCGCCGCCGGAAGCCGCCACCTCCGCGGACAACTCCCGGGCGGCAGAGGCAACACCCCGCGGCAGCGCCGGTGCCAGCCCCGGCCCCGGTGCGGGTGCCGGACCCGGTGCCCGCTCCGTCGGCACGCCGCCGCCGGCCACCCGGCCCGCGTCCAGAAGGATCACGTCGTCCGCCACCGACGCGAGCCACGCCGGATCGTGGCTGACCAGCAGCGCGGACCGGTCGCCGTCGGCCAGGACCTCGCCCAGCAGCGTCCGCATCCCGGCCGCCAGCACCGTGTCCAGGCTGCTGGTGGGCTCGTCCAGGACCAGCAGGCTCGGCGTACCCGCCAACGCGAGGGCCAGAGCGACGCGTTGGGCCTGCCCGCCCGAGAGCTGCCGCGGCAGCCGCCGCCGGAACGCCCGGTCGGCCGGCAGCCGCACGGACAGCAACAACTCCTCGACCCGCGCCCGGACTTCGTCCGCACGCCGCACGGACGTGCGCAGGCGCACCGCCTCGGCGAGCTGCGTGCCGATCCGGAGCGCCGGATTGAGCGACGAGGCGGGGTCCTGGCCCAGGAACGACACCACCCGCCCCCGCAGCCGACGGGCACCCGCGCGCTCGAACGGATCGAGGCCGGCCACCCGGACGGTGCCGCCGCGGACCTCCAGGCCCGGACGCACGTGCCCGAGCAGGCTGTGCGCGAGACTGCTCTTGCCGGACCCGGACCTGCCCAGGACTCCCACCACCTGCCCGAGCCGCACCTTCAGCGCCGCGTCGTCCAGGACGGGAGGCCCGCCGGCCACCGGACCGAGGGTCAGCCCGGCGATCTCGACGAACGGGTCGGCCCCGGACACGCCTCGACACGTGTCGTCGGTCATGCGGCACCCCGCCCCACGGTGTCCGCCAGCCGCCCGGCGAGCAGACCTACGCACACGGACAGCAGCACCAGCAGCAGGGCCGGAGCGAGGAACGGCGCGGCGGCCAGTGTCGCGCCGGGCGCGTTCTCACTCACCATGCGCCCCCAGTCCGGCGCCGCGCCACCCGGTCCGAGACCGAGGAAACCCGCGGTGGCGGTGAGATGGAGGGAGGCGACCAGCCGCAGCGCGGTGTCCACCAGGGCGGGTCCGGCGATGTTCGGCAGCACGTCGTGGCGCAGTACCGCCCGCCGGGTGTCGCCTCTCGCCCTGGCCGCCTCGACGTACCCGCTGGCCAGGACGGTGTCCGCCGCCGCGCGCAGCACCCGGGTGGAGAAGGGGGCGGTGGCCAGGGCCACGGCCGCCACGACGGCGGCGCCGCTGCCGGGGAACCCCGCGGCCAGGACGAGCACGACGAGCAGCGGCGGGAGGACGGCGAGGGCGTCGACGCAGCGGACCAGCAGGTCGCCCAGACGGCGCGACACCATGGCCGCCAGGACACCGGCGGCCATCCCGACCGCGCCGGCGGCCGCCGTTCCGGCGAGCGCGGTGAGCACGATGGTCCGGCCGCCGCCGAGCACCCGGCTCGCCACGTCCCTGCCGAGGACGTCGGTGCCGAGCGGGAACGCCCCGTCCGGCCGCTGGAAGGGGGCCGCGAGCTGTGCGGTGGGGCTGTGCGGCGGGACGAGCGGCCCCAGCAGCGCGAGCAGGACGACGAGGAGCGTGGCCGCGCCGAGGAGCAGGGGCGGGCGGCGGCGTGCCGAGCGGCGCGCGGGCGTACCGGGACGTCGCCGGGGTGTGAGGGCGGTGGTCATCGGCCGTGCCCCTCCCGTGCGCCGATCAGCCGCGCGCAGACGTCGCCGAGCAGGAGCACCAGCAGCATCACCGCGACGAGTGCGGTGGCGATGCCCTGCACCATCGGCACGTCCCGTGCGGCGACGGCCAGTTGCAGTTCCCGGCCGATGCCGGGGTAGTCGAAGACGTTCTCCACGACCACCGCGGAGCCGACCAGCGCCCCCGTGGTGAGGGTGAGCGCCTGCACGGCGGGGCCCGCGGCGTTGGGCAGGACGTGGCGCACCGCGAGCCGGATCCCGCGTACGCCGCCCAGCCGGGCCGCCTCGCAGTACGGTGTCGCCGCCGCGTCGGCGACGGAGACGCGCAGCAGCCTGGTGGCGACGGCGAGGCCGACCGCGCTGAGCGTCAGGACGGGCAGGACCAGGGCGCGGGGCGCGTCGAGCGGGGTGCCGCCCAGGGGGACGACGGAGACGCGCGGGAGGACCCCCGCCCACACCGCCAGTACCGCGACCAGCAGCGCGGCGACCACGAACTCCGGTATCGCCGCCAGTACTTGCGCACCGGTCGACACCACCCGGTCGGCGGTGCCGCCGCCGCGCAGCCCCGTCCACAGGCCGAGCAGCGTGGCGAGGGGTGCGGTGACGGCGAGGGTCAGTCCGGCGAGCAGCAGGCTGTTGGGCAGGCGGGTGGCGAGGATGTCGGTGACCGGCCGCTCCCCCACGAACCCGTGGCCCAGGTCGCCCCGGACCGCGTCGGCCGCCCAGGCCGCGTACCGCTCGGCGGCGGGCCGGTCCAGACCGAGTCCGGCGCGGACGTCGGCGCGCTGGGCCGCGGAGGCGTCCACACCGGCGACCGCGCTGACGGCGTCTCCCGGGAGTACGGCCGTGACCGCGAAGACGGCGGCCGACAGCAGCACCAGCAGGACGGCCGCCCCGGCCAGGCGCCGGCCCGCGAACGCGAGGAGGTTCACGCCAGGGACGCCTGCGAGAAGCCGGGGAACTGCTCGAAGAGGTCCTCGCGTATCCCGGCGACCCCTTCGGCCTGGGCGTTCAGGTTGGGTTTGAAGACCGGCAGTACCTGGTTGCCCTTCTCCCAGCGGGTGCGCTGCGCCAGCGTGCCCAGTTCCTTCGCCTCGGCCGGGTCGCTCGCGGCGCGGGCCTTCGCCACGAGGGCGTCGGTCTCGGCGTCCTTCCAGCCGAAGGCCGACGGCGAACCGCCCGCCGTGCTCATCTGGTACGTCGACAGCGCCGGGATCGGCATCTGGTACGAGCCGGCCAGCGGCAGCGCCGCGTAGGCGGCGAAGTCGGCGTAGAGCTGCCCGGCGGGCAGTTCGCGGACCGACGCCTTGACACCTACCTTCTTCAGGTCCTCGACGAAGAGGGTGGCCATCTCCACCATGCCCGGCGTCTCCGGGCCGGTCGTCAGCCGGACCTCCGTCCCGTCGGCCCCGGCCTCCTTGAGGAGCTTCCGGGCCCGCTCGGGGTCGTGGGTCCGCCGGGGCAGGCTCCCGGCGTAGTCGGGGAAGCCCATGGCGGGCAGGTCGTTGCCGGTCTCGGCGTTCCCGTAGAACACCGTCTTCACCATGGTCTCCCGGTCGACCGCGAGCTTGAACGCCTCCCGCACCCGGGGGTCGTCGAATGGCTCGACGGCCATGTTCATCTGGAAGGACAGCCCCACCAGGTACGGGCTCCCCGTCGGGACGAGCCGCACCTTCGCGTCGCCCGTGAGGGTGCGCGCGGTGACGGGTGAGAGGTCGTGCGCGAAGTCGACCTCTCCGCCGGTGAGCGCCCCGGCCCTGGCAGTCGAGTCCGCGATCGACCGCAGCTCCAGGCCGTCCAGGAGGGGTACGTGGCCGTAGTGGTCGTCGTAGCGCTCGAACGCCGAACCCTGCCCGGCCGTGAACTCGGTGAGCCGGAAGGGCCCGCAACTGGGCATGCCCTTGCGGAACGCCCTGGTGCCGTCCTTGACGACGAGGAAGTTGCCCTGGCAGAGGATCATGCGGCCGTCCGCGATGGGCCGCAGGGTGGGCAGTACGACCTTCAGGTCGCCGTCGGCCTTGGCGCTCGCGAGGTCGAAGTTGGCGGCGGCGAGCCGGTACACGGGCAGCGTGCTCCTGCCCGCGAGGACGCTGAGGGAGTGCAGGATGTCGGCGGAGGTCAGCTCGGAGCCGTCGGTGAAGCGGACGCCGGGCCGCACGTGCAGCGTGTAGGCCGACAGGTCGTCGGAGACGTCGATCCCCTTGAGCACTCCGTAGCGCACCCCGTCGGGTCCTTCGGGGTCGAGGTTGCCCAGGGTGCCGTGCCAGGCCCGGGCGCGCACCAGGTCCAGTGCCGACGGCCCGTTGAAGAAGTCCAGCGTCTCGGAGGCGCCGCCCCCGACGAACGCCGCGCGCAGGGTGCCGCCGGAACGGGGCGAGGAACCGGCCCCCTCGCGGTCGGCGCCGGGGGCGTCGGTGGAGCACGCCGCCAGCAGGCCGGGCCCCACCGCCAGAGCCGCGGCGCCCGCCGCACCGCGGCGGAGGAAGGCACGGCGGTCGAACTGTCTGGACATGCTTCTCCTTGAGACATGGTGCTGAGGTGAAACGGGTGCCGCCCGGCATCCGGGCACCGGGGACGGAACGCGGGCCGGGGCAGTCCCACGACGGAGCTGCCGCAGGGTCGGAGCGCCGGACAGCTACCGCAGGGTCAGGGCGCCGGACGGGCAGGCCCACACGGCCTCGCGCACGGCGTCCGCCCCGGACGCCGGCGGATCCTCGTCGAGGACGCGCACGAGCCCGTCCGTCTCGTCCTGGTCGAAGACGGCGGGCGCGGCGAGCACGCACTGCCCCGCCCCCACGCACCGCTCGCGCTCCGCACTGATCTCCCCGAGCCCGGAGGTCCGGCCTGCCACGGTCATGAGACCCCTCCCCTGCCGTCGCACACCCGACGGTCGATACGACACTCGAACACTAATCGATAATGACTTCCATCTTCAATAGAGTCGCCCCGTCAGAGCCGGCACGCCCCTCTGTGAAGTGCGAAGAATCACGTGAACTGATCAGCGCGCGGCTCCGCTTGACGCTCACAGAGGGCTCCCGCTTTACTCCTGTGACGCCGGAGTCGGAGCACTCCGGCAACAGAGGTACGCCCAGCCGGTGGGCGGCCGTCGCCGCCGCAAGTCCGGACCGAGTCGCCAGGTCGCCCTCAGGCAACCGAGGCGGGGCCGTACCCCCGCACCACGGAGCTTCTCCATGAGTCTTCTGGCAACAGCCCGATCCCGGACGATCCTGGCCGCGTGCGCCGCCACGGCGTGCGGAGCGGCCTTCTTCGTCCCCTCGGCCGAGGCCGCCGAGCCGACGCCGCCCCCGGCGAACGCCGACTTCGACTACCAGATCAACACGCCCTACGACCCGCCCGAGGGCGTCACGGTGGTCAGCCGCGACTGGAAGGAGTCGCCGGCGCAGGGGCTGTACAACATCTGCTACGTCAACGCCTTCCAGACCCAGGAGGTCGGGGAGGAGGACGGCCCCGACGACTGGGACCAGAACCTGCTGCTGAAGAACGGCAACGGTGACGTGGTCATCGACGAGGACTGGAACGAGGCGATCCTCGACATCACCACCGACACCAAGCGCGGGGACATCGCGAAGAAGATCAACAAGCAGATCGACACCTGCGCCGACAAGGGGTTCGACGCCCTGGAGCTGGACAACTACGACACGTTCGACCGGGACGTCGTGGAAGGCAGGATCACCGCGGACGACGCCCAGGCCTACATCCGCGTCCTCTCCGCGCACGGCCACGACAAGGGCCTGGCCGTCGGCCAGAAGAACACTGTGGAACTCGCCGGGAACCACGAGGCGAACGGCCTCGACTTCGCGGTCGCGGAGGAGTGCGGCGACCCGGAGTGGAACGAGTGCGAGGACTACGTCGACGCCTTCGGCAACGACGTCATCATGATCGAGTACAGCGAGGCAGGCATGGCCAACGCCTGTGCCTACGCCGACCGCGTGAGCGTGGTGCAGCGCGACCGGGACGTCCTGGCCCCGGGTGAGACGGGCGAGGACGACGACGGCAACCCCACCGAGTACCTCCGCAAGACCTGCGCCGACCTCAAGTAGGGCCAGGTGACCGACGGGCGCCGCCCGCGCGTACCGACCGGCTCGCCCCTTCGGGGGCCGGGCTCGGCGGGCACGGGCGGAGCCCGTCGTCCCACCGCCCACGTCCGAGACCGCGCCCCCGCCTCGATCCGGCCCCTGCCGCACGGCTGGGCCGCGCCGGCTTTACCCTGGGTGCGTAACAGCCCGGCCGGGGAGGGAAAGCGTGACCGACACCAGTGACACCCGGTCGTTCGCCGGGGGTGAAGCGCGGGAACCGCAGGAGAGCCGTCTGCACCGCCTGATGCGCTACCTCCCCCTGATCGCACCCGTCCTTCTGTGGGCCGTGCCCTGCTGGGTACTGCTGCACGGCGGTCAGCACTGGCCGTTGCCCGTCACGCTGACCGGCACCGCCCTGTTCGCCCTCGGCCTCGTCGGGATGCCGCTCGCGCTGGTGCGCGGCCACGGGCGGCGCCAGCAGGACCGCGCGGCGATCGTCGGCGACACGCTGCTGGGCGCCAGTTGGATCCTGTTCACCTGGTCCGTACTGCTCGGCGTCCTGTTGCGGTTCGCCCTGGTCCTGGCCGGCGTCGAGGAGAGCCAGGACCGCGCCCGCATCGTCGCCTGGGCCGTTCTCGGCACCACCGCGATGCTACTCGCCTGGGGATACGCCGAAGCCCGCCGCGTTCCGCGCGTGCGACGGCTCGACGTGCAACTCCCCCGGCTGGGCGCCGGGTTGGACGGCACCCGCGTCGTCCTGGTCACCGACACCCACTACGGCCCGCTCGACCGCGCCCGCTGGTCGGAGAGGGTGTGCGAGACCGTCAACAGCCTGGAGGCCGACCTCGTCTGCCACACCGGTGACATCGCCGACGGCACGGCCGAACGCCGCCGCGCCCAGGCCGTCCCGCTCGGCACCGTACGGGCCACCCGCGCCCGTGTGTACGTCACGGGCAACCACGAGTACTACAGCGAGGCCCAGGGCTGGGTCGACCTGATGGACGAACTGGGCTGGGAGCCGCTGCGCAACCGCCATGTGCTGCTGGAGCGCGGCGGCGACACCCTCGTGGTCGCCGGCGTGGACGACGTCACGGCCGAGTCCTCCGGGCTCGCGGGCCACCGCGCCCACCTCGCCGGGGCGCTGAACGGCACCGATCCAGACCTGCCCGTCCTGCTCCTGGCACATCAGCCCAAGTTCGTCGACCGGGCGGCAGCGGCGGGCGTCGACCTCCAGCTCTCCGGCCACACCCACGGCGGCCAGATCTGGCCGTTCCACCACCTGGTCCGCGTCGACCAGCCCGCGCTGGCCGGCCTCACCCACCACGGCGACCGCACCCTCCTCTACACCAGCCGGGGCACCGGATTCTGGGGCCCGCCGTTCCGCGTCTTCGCCCCCAGCGAGATCACCCTGCTCACCCTGCGCTCCCCGCACCCGCCCGCCTCCCGGTAGCGCACCGCACGGGCCGCCGGGGTCACACATCGTGCGCCGCCGGAAGGTCCACGGACCACCCCAGCGGATGTGACTCGGCGACATCCGACGCGGGAGCCAGAGGTTCGGCTCCGGCCCGGTTGAAGGCGGCAAGGGCCTCGATGAGCGTCAACCGCTGCGCGGGGGTGAGCACTTCCACGATCCCGGCGATCTCGGAGCGTCTGCGGGCCGTGACGTGCTCTACAGTGCGGCGCCCTTCCTCCGTCAACTGCAGGAGCGTTTCCCGGCGGTTGCGGGGATTGGGCTGCCGGGCGGCAAGGCCCGCCGCGATCAGGCGATCGACCATCCGCATCGCCGTGGAGGGCGCGACCTGAAGCTGTTCGGCGAGCGTGACCAACTTGGTGACCCCTCTCGTGAGCACCACCAGCATGCGGAACTGCGGCAGCGTCACCCGCTCCTCGACCGCGGCCAGGGAACGGGCGGACACCGCGACCAGCAGCCGCGATGCGGTCAGTACCTCTCGGGTAACGACATCCACATCGTCTGCGGCATCCACGGGGCGCTCATGCTCGGTCATGCCCTCTTTCTACCGCGCCGGCGCACGACTTCACCGCGGTCACGGAGCGACAACGGCTCGGACTCGGAGCTTCTGCGCCGCCGGATGGATCTTTAGACTATGCAAAACTTCGACAGTTCAATCAGTCAGTCCGGGACCGACCCGGCCCGCCACGCCGGAGCAGACGTCCGTCCACGCCCGGGAGGGGCCATGCCGAAAGAGAACACGCAACCCTCTCGGCCCCCTGTGCCCACAGGATGGCGCCGCACAGTGGCCCGAACGCCCATCGCGCTGTTCCGTGCCGGTCTCGGACCGCTCCTCGGCAGGCGCCTCCTGCTCCTCCACCACACCGGGCGGCTCTCCGGGCTGGACCGCCGCGTGGTGCTCGAAGTCGTGGCCTACGAACCGGACACCCGCACCTGGACCGTCGCCTCCGGCTTCGGCCCGGGCGCCGACTGGTACCGCAACCTCCGCGCGCAGCCGAAGACGGTCCTCCAGTTCGGCAACCGGCACCACGCCGTCACCAGCCACTTCCTCACCCCTGAGGACGGTGCCGCGATCATGGAGCGATACGGGGCGCGCCACCCACGCACGGCGCGGCGGCTGTGCGGATTCATGCGCCTGCCCGCCGACGGCAGCCCGTCGGCGCTGCGTCACGCCGGTCGGGCGATCCCCTTCGTACGCCTCGAATCCGCCCACACCCCGGACCAGACGCGGGAGCGCTGACGTGCACGACCCCATCCCCGCCGTCGAATGGCAGAAGTTCCTCACGGACAGCGAGGAAGCCATCCGGGCAACCGCCCCCGTGGAGCCGACGGCCCGGGAGCGGACCGCCCGGCCTCTTGAGGAGACGCACGCAGGAGAGCGGCCCGTGGGCGAACTCTGGCAGAACGACACGTCGGCCGAGCCGCCTTGGCGTCAACTCGACACCCACGGCAAAATGCGCCGTACGGGGCGCGTCATTGCCGCGGCCGCCACCCTCGTACTCCTGCTGACGCTCTTCTCCTGCCTCCCCGACGCCCCGCCCGAACTCCCCCGACCCCGAGCACCGTGGGCGCCGGTCACCGGCGAGACCGCATCGGTCACCAGCGAGGCCGAAGAGAGCCCCGGCGCCGACGCGATGTGACCCGGGCACGGTCCACCGGCCCTGGCATCCGCATGACTCGTCGGCCGTGCGGATATTCGCTTTCCGGGGCATCAGCGTGTGCACTCCGCGAGATGCGTGACGGATGATTGGCTCTGCCTCACCGCCCCCTCGAAGGGAGTATGGGCGATATCTACCGCAAACCAGCCTTTAGCTCCTCCGTGTTGCTCAACGCCCCGAATAAAACCGCCAGTTGATCCCCAACACCGTGCCGAGGGATACTGTCCGACGGATGCGCGTTCCGGCCCGAGCAGCGCCCATTTACCCATACATTACTGGGCAGTTGACCTCAGGTTTTCGTGATAGCGTCCTCGTTCAAAGGGACAGCGCAACCTGAAAGGGAAATCGTGAACACGGAGAAGATCGCCGCTCGCCGCCTCTCACTGGAAGAGGTGGCGAAGCTCGGTGTGAAGGACAAGATCTTCGTTTCCGCCGGCACGGCAGAACTCAAACTTCCCGACTGTTACGTCCCTGCTTTTCTGACCAAGTCCGGTGGGGATTTCGAGGGCGGCTCGATCACGGCACGTACCGTATTCCAGGAAGAAGTCTCCTGCCTTCCCGACGACGAGAACGAAGCCGGGATCCACGTGGCCGACGAGAATGGTCCGGTGACCATCGAGGTCCTCCAGTCCGCCGGTGTCGTCCTGGACCTGGCGCTTTTCGTTCCCGGTGGGGACAAGGGGTCCCTCACGGCCCTCTACGCCGCGGCCCGGCAGGCGTTCGGCGCCGACATCGTGCAGATCTGGCGCCAGGGCCTCAAGGAGGTTCCCGACGTGAAGGTCGACGTCTACGAGGAGCAGATTCCCCGGGGACGCAAGGGGACCGACAGCCCCAAGCGCGACCGTCGCGCGATCGACACCTACCCCACCCGTGCGGACTTCATCGAGTTCTCCGCGGGGTGGAAGCCGGTCATCGAGCTCCACAAGCCGGCTGTCGACGACACCCCGACCATCTGAGTCGACGTCACTTCTCGGCCCGAGGGAGGGCCGAGAACGTGTACGTCGTCCCCGGTCGGTCGCGTCGCGGCGACGACCGGGGACGACGGGAACGACCTTCTTCGCACCGTTCAGTGTGCAGTGGCCCGGCGCCGACCGACGTCACCGTTCGCCGGCGAGGTCCAGGTCCCCCTTGCTCGCGCCGGCCGTGCCCTCGGTGATCCGGGGGCGACGCCACGGGTGCGCGATCGGGCCCGACACCATCCGCCACCACGCCTCCACCGGCAGCTTCCCGGTCGGCTCGAACGGCTCTCCCGGCCGCGGGAACGCCACCGCCTGGCCCGCCTCGTCGGCCGCGTCCTTCGTCCACTCCGCCGGCTCCGCCCACGCGTGCGGGGCCAGGTTGAAGGTGCCCCAGTGGATGGGGAGCAGGGCGCCCCGCGGCTCGCCGCCCTGGAGGTCCAGGTGGGCCCGTACCGCCTCGGCCGGGGTCATGTGGATGTCCGGCCAGAACTCGGAGTACGCGCCGAGCTGGATCATCGTGGCGTCGAACGGACCGTGGGCGGCGCCGATGTCGCGGAAGCCCTCGAAGTAGCCCGTGTCTCCGCTGTGGTAGACGCGGTGCTCGTCACCGGCGACGACCCAGGAGGCCCAGAGGGTGTGCTGGGTGTTGCGGAGCCCGCGCCCGCAGAAGTGCCGGGCCGGGGTGGCGGTCAGGGTGACGCCGCCCACCCGCGTCTCCTCGTGCCAGTCCAGTTCGCGCAGGCGGTCGGGGGACACTCCCCAGTGTTCGAGGTGGGCGCCGACGCCGAGCGGCACGGCGAACAGGGTGTCCGTGCCGGCCAGGGCCTTGATCGTGGGCAGGTCCAGGTGGTCGTAGTGGTCGTGGGAGATGACGACCACGTCGACCCGGCCCAGGGCCGCCAGGGACAGCGGGACCGGGTGCAGCCGCTTGGGCCCGGCGAAGGGGACCGGGGAGCAGCGCGCGCCCCACACGGGGTCGAAGAGCACCCGCTGCCCGTCGATCTCGGCGAGCACGCTGGAGTGCCCCATCCAGGTCAGCCGGAGTCCGGAGGCGGGCGGCCGGGCGAGGTCGGCGAGCGTGGTGGCGTGGACCGGGATGCGGCCGTGGGGGGCCCGAAGCTGCCGCGTGTCCTTGTCGATGTAGGTCTTGGCGAGTTCCGCGGCCGAGCCCGAGGGCCGGGTCCGTGCGGTACCCCCCGGGTTCTGGAAGACCCCGTCGCGGAAGTGCGGCGATCTGCGGATGCGCGCCATGCGCTCTCCGCTCGGGTCCGCGCCGAAAGCCGCGGGCAGCGGGACGCGAAACCCGGCACTCGGGGAACGGAAACCGGCCACGGTACCTCCAGGTGGAGTAGATCAGGTTCTCAACTGTGGGTGTCCGGCCCGACGCCATGCCCGGCCGGTCCGACGTCAGCTCGAACGACCGGTGTCCGCTCCTGGTTCCCCGGAAACGGCCACAACCGGAAAAGCGTTCCGGCGGTGCCCCCAGGGGCTCAGGCGACCGCGTCGATGCGCAGCTTGATGTCGCCCGGCGACAGCGTTCCCTTGGCCGTCACGTGGTCGCCCGACGACTCGCCGCGCAGCCTGCGTCCGATCCACGGCACCAGGTACTCGCGCGCCCAGTGCACGTCGTCGCGCCGGACGTTCAGCGTGCCGCGATGCGGCAGGGGCGGCCAGGGCTGGTCCGGGTCGGCCGGGACGGGCAGGCCGAGGGCCTGTCCGGCGCGCAGGGCCACTCGCGTGTGGCCCTCCGGCGACAGGTGCAGCCGGTCGGCGTCCCACGCCCTGCGGTCCTGCACGCTCCGCAGCGACCAGAGGTCGAGCACCGGGCAGCCGTACCGGTCGGCGACGGCCCGGACATGTCCGTTGTACGTGGCGATCTTGCCGCGCAGATGCTTGAGGACGGGCACCCCGCGGGTGTCGAACCCGGTCGTCACCAGCACGGTGCCGGCCGCGGCCGTCAGCGCGGCCACCGCCAGTTCGAACCGCTGGGCCACCTCGTCGGGGTCCGTGCCAGGCCGCAGGATGTCGTTTCCGCCCGCCGCGAAGGAGACCAGGTCGGGTGCGAGGTCGGCGACCCGCGGAACCTGTTCCGACACGATCTGGTCGAGCAGCCTGCCGCGCACGGCGAGGTTGGTGTAGGTGAAGTCGCCCTCCGGGCGCCGGTCCGCGAGCAGTACGGCGAGTCGGTCGGCCCAGCCGACGAACGAGCCGTCGGGTCCGGAGTCGCCGACGCCTTCGGTGAAGCTGTCCCCCACCGCCACGTACGACCCGATCACTGTTCTGCTGTCACGCTTCGCATCGTCTGCCACATCGGCCCATGATTCACCCTGGATTGTGACCTACGCGACCGTAGGAAGGGGTTGACGTGCGGTGAGAAAAGCCACGCCTAAATTGTTCGTCAATTCCGGAATACACCGAAGGCCGGACCCGGGGATCGGGGTCCGGCCTTCGGTGGCGCGGAGGCTTGGTACGGAGCTCCGTCAGACGGAGACGCCGTGCGAGCGCAGGTACGCGAGCGGGTCGACGTCCGAGCCGTAGTCCGGCGTGGTGCGGATCTCGAAGTGCAGGTGCGGGCCGGTCACGTTGCCGGTGGCACCCGAGAGGCCGACCTGCTGGCCCGCCGTCACCGACTGTCCGGCCGAGACGGAGAGCGAGGAGAGGTGGGCGTACTGGGCGTAGTGGCCGTCGGCGAGCTGGATGACGACCTGGTTGCCGTAGGCACCGCCCCAGCCGGCGGAGACGACGGTGCCCGCGCCGACCGCCTTGAGCGAGGTGCCGGTCGGGACGACGAAGTCCGTGCCGGTGTGGTAGCCGCTGGACCACATGCTGCCGGACTGGTGGTACGGGGTGCCCACGGTGCCGCCCGCGACGGGCGAGGTGAAGCCGCTGGTGGTGCCGGAGGAGGAGGTGTTCTCCGCCTCCGTGGACTTCTGCGCCGACGACTTCTCGGCGGGCTTCTCGACCGACTCGTCAGCGGACTTCTCGGCGGGCTTCTTCGCCGGCTTCTCGGCCGGCTTCTGCGAGTCCGCGGAGGACGGGGCCGACGACTTGGCGGCCGGTCCGCCGATCGAGAGCTTCAGGCCGGGGTGGATCAGCGACGGGTCCGAACCGACGGCCTCCCGGTTGTCCGAGTAGAGCTTCTTCCAGCCGCCGTCGACATCCTGCTCGTCGGCGATCCTCGAAAGGTAGTCGCCGCTCTTCACGGTGTACGTCCGCGCGTCGGAGTTCTTGTCGGAACCGGCTGCGGCCTTCTTCGCCGACGCCGGGACGGTCTGCGCGGCCTGCTCGGAAACCGGGTGCGCGGGGGCGGCGTTGGCGCCGGCGGCGCCCATCAGCGGGAGCGCGAGCGCGGCGCCACCGGTACCGGCGACGGCGATGGTGCGGGTCAGGCGCATGGCCCTGGTACGGCGGTGCTTACCCTTCGCGGGCATGGCGAATTCCTCTCCGGCGCCTGCGAGGTGAGCTGTCGGGTGCGGGCTGGAGATGCCCGGCCGCGTGGAAAACGCGGCTTTACCCCAAGCCGTTCCGGGAACCGGAACAGGCAGTCGTACCTGTGGGTCCCCCGCTCCTGCCGTGTACGGGTGGTCGATGAGTGCGGGGTCCGGTCGGCGGCAGGATTAGGCGTCCGTCCGGATCGGTCGTGAACGTAAGGGACCAAGACGCACGGGGACAAGCGGGAGGTTGCCTCAACGGTGTTCCGATTGATCCTTTACGGGAATTACCGGTAACCCTGCGTCGATTTCGACGACGCCGGTTCACTCGAATTCCCTTGAGAACCCACTGAATTACGTGAACATGACGGGCGACGCACCGTCACTGATATGACGCTGCTCACGCACCACCGATCCACCACCCGCCATATGGGGTCCAGTTATCCTCAAAGTGTCAATTCGGGCAGAGGGTTCTTTTCCCGGCGCAATGCCCGTTCCAGGAGCGGCTGCCGTGCCGGACGGATGCCGTATGGTCGAGTGGCGCCCGCCCGCGACCAGCGCCGGCGGGGCGGAGTGGGAGGAGCCCCCGTGACGCAGCAGGTCCCCTCGACCGAGCCCTCGCTGGCCGGTGTGCGCAACCTCCGGGACCTGGGCGGACTGCCGACCGAGGACGGGCGGCGGGTACGGCAGGGCGTGCTCTTCCGCAGCGGCCACCTCGCCCACGCGACCGCCGAGGACGGTGTCTTCCTGGCCTCCCTGGGCCTGCACACGGTCTTCGACTTCCGCAACGCGGCCGACCTGAAGCTGGAGGGCCCGGACGTCGAGCTGCCCGGTGTGCGCAATGTGAACCTGCCGCTGAGCGACCCGGCCGACGGCGCGGAGTTCTGGAAGATGGTCCGCGACGGCGACCTCGACCAGCTGCGCGGAATCCTGGCCGACGGCAAGGGCGCCGCCCGCATGACCGGCTCCTACCGGGCGATCGTCAAGGAGCGTACGGCGGAGCACTCCCGCGTGCTGCACGCGCTCGCCGAGGACAGCGTCCCCGCCCTGATGCACTGCTCGGCCGGCAAGGACCGCGCGGGTCTGTCGATCGCGGTCACCCTGCTCGCCCTGGGCGTCGAGCGCGAGGCCGTCGTCGAGGACTACCTGAAGTCGAACGCCACCCACCGCCGCTACAAGGTGCGCCGCAGCAGCACCGCCGCCTCGGCCTACTCCCCCGAGGTCATGGAGTTGCTCAGCCCGCTGTTCGACGCGCGCGCCGAGTACCTGACGGCGGCCTTCGACGTCGTCGACGAGACCTGGGGCGGGGTCGACGCGTACCTGGAGAAGGGCCTGCGGCTGACTCCCGGGACGCGGGAGCGGCTGCGCGAGCGGCTGCTGGACTGAGCCCGCTACTTGGCGGAGTTGGCCCCGACCTCGAAGAGCAGGTAGAGGAAGCCGGCGAAGGCGTGCCCCAGGACGACGTAGATGATCAGCCGTACCCACAGGCCGCGGGGGAACTTGTCCTGGATGGCGCTCATGGCATCTCTCCGGGAGTCGGGCCGAGGCACGGCGCGGCCGTCGGGCTCTGCAGCAGGGTGTGGACGAAGAGCAGCTCGACCCCGTCGGCGTCCGTCGCGGCGATCCGGTGCGGGGTCAGGGAGTCGAAGTGCGCGCTGTCCCCCGCACCGAGCCGGTGCTCGGTGTCGCCGAGGCGCAGCCGCAGGCGGCCCTTGAGGACGTACAGCCACTCCTCGCCGGGGTGGACCCGCACGATGTCGCCCTGGGTGCCGTACGGCACCTGGACGCGCAGGGTCTGCATGCCGCGGCCCGGGGCTCCGGCCCGCCAGTACGTCCAGCCGCCGGCGGCCGTGGGCTCCATGTCGGCGGCGCGCATGACGGCGTCACGGCCGGCGGTCGTCTCGCCGAGCAGCTCGGCGACGGTCGTACCGTAGACGCGGGCGAGGGAGAGCAGCATCGGCAGCGAGGGCTGACGCTGCCCGGTCTCCAGGCGGGAGAGGTGGGCGGGCGACAGCCCGGCGGAGCGGGCCGCGGCCTCCAGGGTCAGGGCGGCCCGCCGTCGCAGCTCCCGCAGCTGGGGGGCGACGGCGGCGACCGCCCCTTCGGCGGGACCGGTCTCGGAGGAGCTCATGCCTCCATTCAGCCCGAGGTTTGCCTGACGGGCAAATCCTTTGCCTCAGAGGCAAAGAGCGCGGAGACCGGGTGCCGTGGTCACGTTCCCCGGCTCAGCGGTTGGCGACCGCCTGTTTGACGAGGGTCTTGCCGAAGTCCCACATGAGCCCGCCCCCCTTGTGCGCGTCCTCCATCACCTCCGTGAAGGCGTCGACGAACCGGTCGGCGTCACCGGTGTCGATGATCAGCGGCGGGATCAGCTTGATCACCTCCAGGTGGTCGCCGGACACCTGGGTCAGGATCCGGTGCCGCTGCAGCAGCGGCACGACCACCATCTGCGCGAACAGACCCTTGCGCGCGGTCTGCAGCATGGTCCAGCGGCTGCGCAGCTTCAGGGACCTGGGCCGGCCGAACTCGATGCCGATCATGAGCCCCCGGCCGCGGACGTCGGCGAGCAGCTCGTAGCGGTCCACCAGCTCGGCCAGCCGGGACTTCAGCCGCTCGCCCACCGCGGCCGCGTTCGCCACGATCTCCTCGTTCTCCATCACCGACAGCACGGCGAGCCCGGCGGCCATGGCCTGCGCGTTGGACCCGAAGCTCGCCGAGTGGACCTGCACCCGGTCCATCGAGGAGTACACCTTCTGGAAGATCCAGTCCCTGCCCAGGGTGGCCCCCACCGGCACGTACCCGCCGGAGAGCGCCTTGGCGACGCAGACCAGGTCGGGCTCGACGCCGTCGTCGTGCTGGTAGGCGTAGAACTTCCCAGTACGGCCGAGCCCCGTCTGCACCTCGTCGGCGATCAGCAGCGCCTTGTGCCGGTGCAGCAGCTCCTGCGCGGCGCGCAGATAGCCCGGCGGGGCCTCGTGCACCCCCTTGCCCTGGACCGGCTCCACGATCAGCGCGGCCACGTCGCCCTTCTTCAGCTCCCGCGCCAGGGCGTCCAGATCGCCGAGCGGCACGGCGGTGTCGGGCAGCAGGGGCGCGAAGCCCTTGCGGAACCCGTCCTCGCCGTTGACCGAGAGGGAGCCGGTGGTCAGCCCGTGGAAGGCGTGCGAGCAGTACAGGATCCTCTGTCTGCCGGTCGCGTACCGGGCGAACTTCAGGGCGGTCTCGACGGCCTCGGTGCCGCTGTTGCCGAAGAAGACGCGGTCCAGGTGCGGGCTGTAGGAGAGCAGCTTCTCGGCCAGCAGCCCGGGCAGCGGGGCGCAGTCGAAGCGCGTGAGGTCCGGGAGCGAGGCGTCGAGCACGTCGTGCAGCGCCTTGCGGACGACGGGGTGGTGGCGGCCCAGGCCCATGACCGCGAACCCGGCGAGCATGTCCAGGTGGTCGTTGCCGTCCGCGTCCCAGAAGTGCGCGCCCTCGGCCCGCTCGTAGACCTTGTCGAAGCCGATGGTGTGCAGCATGCGCGGCAACTGGTGGTTGAGGTGCCTGGCGTGCAACTCGTACCGCTCGGCTCCCCGCTCGGCCAACAGCGTGGCGAGGTCGAACTCCTTGGTCATTCAGTTGTCTCCTTGCGCTGACATGGCGGTTCGTCCGTCGCCGGACTGAGACAGGGCGCCGTTCCCGGCCTGTTCCCCGCCGTCCTGGGCGAGGGCCAGGCTCGCGCTGATCCGGCCGGCGACGTCGACCGGGGTGAGGCCGATGTCCGCGAGCACCTCGGCGCGCTTGGCGTGCGCGAGGAACTGCTCGGGGATGCCGAAGCGGCGCACGGGTACGTCGACCTCGGCGTCGCCGAGCGCCAGCGCCACCGCCGAACCGACTCCGGCGGCACGGCTGTTGTCCTCCACGACGGCCACCAGGCGGTGTCCGGCCGCGAGCGGCGCGAGCGCCGGGTCGACGGGTTTGACCCAGCGCGGGTCGACGACGGTGCAGCCGATGCCGCGGGCCTGGAGCAGCTCGGCGGCCCCGAGGCAGACCGGCGCCATCACGCCGACCGCCACGAGCAGCACCTCCGGCCGGTCGGCGGCGTGCAGGACGTCCAGGCCGCCGATCCGGTCCACGGCGGGTACGGCGGGGCCGGCCGACTCCTTCGGGAAGCGCAGCAGCGTCGGCGCGTCGTCGACGGCGACGGCCTCGCGCAGCTGGGCGCGCAACTGGTCGGCGTCGCGCGGGGCGGCGATGCGCAGCCCGGGGACGACCTGGAGGACGGACATGTCCCACATGCCGTTGTGCGAGGCCCCGTCGACACCGGTGACGCCGGCCCGGTCCAGCACGAAGGTGACTCCGCAGCGGTGCAGCGCGACGTCCATCAGGAGCTGGTCGAACGCCCGGTTGAGGAAGGTGGCGTAGACGGAGACGACCGGGTGCAGTCCCCCGGTGGCGAGCCCGGCGGCGGACACGGCCGCGTGCTGCTCGGCGATGCCGACGTCCCAGACCCGGTCGGGGAACCGTTCGGCGAAGGGCCCCAGACCGACGGGGTGCAGCATCGCGGCGGTGATCGCCACCACGTCGTCGCGCTCCTCGCCGATGCGGACGATCTCCTCACCGAAGACGGACGTCCAGGAGGGGCCGCCCGCGGGACTCAGCGGCTCGCAGGTCAGCGGGTCCATCACGCCGACGGTGTGGAAGTGGTCCTCCTCGTCGCGCAGCGCTGGTTCGTAGCCGCGGCCCTTCTCCGTGAGGCAGTGCACCAGCACCGGCCCGTGGAAGCGTTGGGCGCGTCTGAGCGCCGACTCGACGGCGCCGATGTCGTGCCCGTCGATCGGGCCGAGGTACTTCAGCCCCAGGTCCTCGAAGAGCCCCTGCGGGGCGAAGGCGTCCTTGAAGCCCTTCTTGGCGCCGTGCAGGGCCTCGTACACGGTGTTGCCGACCACGGGTGTGCGCTGGAGGACGTCCTTGCCCCAGGCCAGCATCCGCTCGTAGCCGTCGGTGGTGCGCAGGGTCGCGAGGTGGTTGGCGAGACCGCCGATGGTCGGGGCGTACGAGCGTTCGTTGTCGTTGACGACGATGATCAGCGGCCGGTCCCTGGCCGCCGCGATGTTGTTCAGTGCCTCCCATGCCATGCCGCCGGTGAGCGCTCCGTCGCCGATGACCGCGACGACGTGGGCGCGTTCCTTCCGCACCTGGCGGGCCTTGGCGAGGCCGTCGGCCCAGCCGAGGACGGTGGAGGCGTGGCTGTTCTCGATGACGTCGTGCTCGGACTCCTCCCGCGAGGGATAGCCGGACAGGCCGCCCTTGCTGCGCAGCTTCGAGAAGTCCTGACGCCCGGTCAGGAGTTTGTGCACGTAGCTCTGGTGGCCGGTGTCCCACAGGATGCGGTCGTCCGGCGACTCGAAGACCCGGTGCAGGGCGACGGTGAGTTCCACCACGCCGAGGTTGGGTCCCAGGTGACCGCCGGTGCGGGCGACCGCGTGCACCAGGAAGTCCCTTATCTCGTCGGACAGTTCACCGAGTTCCGCCTCGGACAGCGCCTTCAGGTCGCGTGGTCCCCGGATGGTCTCCAGAATCGTCACGCTCGGGCCCCCTTCGGTCCGTGGTGCTTCAGCTCACGGTGACGGCCGGCTCCCCCGACGCGCCGTCCTTCTCCATCTGTTCGGCGATCCTCATCGCCTCCTCGATGAGGGTCTCCACGATCTTGGACTCGGGGACGGTCTTGACGACCTCGCCCTTGACGAAGATCTGCCCCTTGCCGTTGCCGGAGGCGACACCGAGGTCGGCCTCGCGCGCCTCGCCGGGGCCGTTGACGACGCAGCCCATCACGGCGACGCGGAGCGGTACTTCCATGCCCTCCAGGCCGGCGGTGACCTCCTCGGCCAGCTTGTAGACGTCGACCTGGGCGCGGCCGCAGGACGGGCAGGAGACGATCTCCAGACGGCGTTCCCTCAACCCGAGCGACTGGAGGATCTGGATGCCGACCTTGATCTCCTCGACCGGCGGGGCGGAGAGGGAGACGCGGATGGTGTCGCCGATGCCCTGGGAGAGCAGCGCGCCGAAGGCG
>NZ_JOFH01000012.1 GCF_000721235.1 Streptomyces olivaceus | reverse complement strand
CGCCCCGTCCTGATTCACCGCACTGCCCCGCACCACCGCCAGCACCCGATGCCCACGCCGCCGCGCATCCGACAACCGCTCCAACAACACCAGACCGACACCCAACGACCGGCACGCCAGATGAATCGCCACCAACGACGACGAACACGCCGTGTCCACCGTCACCGCCGGCCCCTCCAACCCCAGCGAATAGGCGATCCGACCCGACGCCACGCTGGATGAGGTACCGGTCAGGGTGAAGCCGCCCTCCGCGGCACCCGGCAGCTCGTGCATGCGCGGCCCGTAGTCCTGGGCCATCACTCCGGCGAACACCCCCACCGCACTGCGGCGGAGCGACCGGGGGTCTCCGTGCCCCCGTTCGACCGCTTCCCAGGCCGTCTCCAGCAGCAGGCGCTGCTGCGGGTCCATCGACTCGGCCTCGCGCGGGGAGATCCCGAAGAAGTCGGCGTCGAAGCCCGCCGCGTCGTCGAGGAACCCGCCCCGGCGGGTGTACGTGGTACCGGCGTGCTCCGCGTCGGGATGGAAGAGCCGGTCCTGTCGCCAGCCGCGGTCCTCCGGCAGGTCGGACAGGCCCTCGCGTCCTGCGGCGAGCAGGTCCCAGAACGCCTCGGGGCTGCTGGATCCGCCGGGGTAGCGGCAGGCCATGGACACGATGGCGATGGGCTCGTCCGTGTGTCCGTCCCGGGCGCCCCCGCTCGTGACCGCCGGCGCGTCGCTCGCGTCGTCCTGCCGCGCGCCGCCGAGCACGATGCGCAGGTGCTCGACGACGTGCTCCGGCGTGGGGTGGTCGAAGGTCAGGCTGCTGGGCAGGCCGACGCCGGCGACGGTGCTCAGCCGGCGCGCCAGTTCGGCCCCGTTGGTCGAGTCGAATCCCAGGTCCTTGAAGGTGCGGTCCAGTTCGACGCCGTCGGGGCGGGAATGCCCGAGGACGGCCGCGATCGTGGCCCGTACCACGGACGGCAGCGCGGCGACGGGCCCCCCGGTCACGTCCGCACGGCCCTGCTCCCGCTCCGGCCCGTCGGTGACCGGCCGCACGGTCGCCGTGGGCAGGGTGGTGTCGAGCCAGTGGCGCCGGCGCTGGAAGGCGTACGTCGGCAGCGCGGTGCGCCGCCCGCCCCGCTCCGCGCAGTACGCCGCCCAGGACACCGGCGTGCCATGGGCGTAGGCCTCCGCCACCGAGGTGAGCATGCGGTCCCAGCCGCCCTGGTCGCGCAGGAGGGAGCCGGTCACGGCGGCGGCGTCGCCGAGCGTCTCCTCGACCGCGGGTACCAGGACCGGGTGGGGACTGGCCTCGACGAAGCGGGTGAAGCCCGCCGCCGACAGCGCTCGGCCGGCCTGTTCGAACCTGACCGGACGGGCGAGGTTCCGGTACCAGTAGTCGCCGTCGAGCGCCTCGGTCCCCAGCCGTTCCCCGGTGACCGTCGAGTAGAAGGGAACGGCGCTCTCGCGCGGGGCGAGGTCGCCGAGCAGGCCCAGGAGTTCGTCGCGGACCGGCGCGACGAGCGGTGTGTGCGAGGCGTACTCCGCCCCACGGACGAAGCGGGCCCGCACACCGCGCGCCTCGTAGTCGGCGACCAGGCGCTCCACCGCGCCGGGGCTCCCCGCGACGACCGTCCTGACAGGGCTGTTGACAGCGGCGACGGCGAGATCCGTGCCCCGGTCGGCCAGGAACTCGACGACCTCACCGGCCGGAAGCGGTACGGCCGCCATCCGTCCGGTGCCGGTGAGCCGGTGCACCGCCCTGCCGCGCACCGCGACCACCCTCGCCGCGTCGTCCAGCGACAGCGCTCCGCACACGTAGGCGGCGGCGACCTCGCCCTGCGAGTGACCCACCACGGCCGCGGGGGCGACACCGAGCGAGCGCCAGACCGCCGCGA
Organism: Streptomyces olivaceus; assembly: GCF_000721235.1. Taxonomy (GTDB): domain Bacteria; phylum Actinomycetota; class Actinomycetes; order Streptomycetales; family Streptomycetaceae; genus Streptomyces; species Streptomyces olivaceus. The sequence continues at coordinate 182,642 of NZ_JOFH01000012.1, read as the reverse complement.
GGGAGACCATCGTGGCGAACAGCGCGGACTGCACCACGTCGATGCGGTCCAGGGGCGGTGCCCCGTCGGCGCCCCGCAGGACGTCCGCCAGGCACCAGTCGAGATGGGGCGCGAACGCCTCGACGCAGGCCTCGGCCTCGGCGCGGAAGACGGGGGACTGCTCCCACAGGCCCTTCGCCATGCCGTTCCACTGGCCGCCCTGGCCGGGGAACACGAACGCCGTCTCCCCGTCGAGGGCACGCCCGGTCACGGTACGGGCCCCGATGCCGCCTTCCGCCAGCGCCGCGAGTTCGTCGACGAGTTCCCGTCGGCCGCCCCCGAACACCACGGCCCGGTGCCGGAACTCGGTCCTGGTCGCCGCGAGGGACCGTCCCACGTCCCACGGGAGCGGCCCGTCGTCTCCCGAGACGGCCCCGGCCAGTCGCGCGGCCTGCGCGGCGAGGGCCGCCCGGGAACGGCCCGTCACCACCCAGGGGACCGTCGCGCCGTCGGTCGCGGCGGGGACCCGCGCCGCCTCCGTGGCCGGCCGGGGCGCCTCCGTGGCCGGCCGGGGCGCCGACGCCAGGACGACGTGGCAGTTGGTGCCGCCGAGGCCGAAGGACGACACCCCCGCGAGGCGTTCGCCGTCGTCCTGGGCGGGCCAGGGGGTGAGGGTGTCGGCCACCCGCAGCCGCCAGTCCCGGAAGCGGATGGCCGGGTTGGGCTCCGTGAAGTTCAGGCTGGGCGGGATCTCGCCGTTGTCGATCGCGAGCGCCGTCTTGAGCAGGCCGACGATGCCGGCCGCCCCCTCCAGGTGCCCGACGTTCGTCTTCGCGGACCCGAGGAGCAACGGCGGGTCGCCGTGCGTTCGCGGGGCTCCGAGGACGGAGCCGAGCGCGGCCGCCTCGACCGGATCGCCCACCTTCGTGCCCGTGCCGTGCACCTCGACGTACTGGACCCGGCGAGGGTCGGCGCCGGCCCGCCGGTAGGCGGCGGCGAGCACGGACCGCTGGGCGTCCGCGCCCGGGGTGGCCAGGGTCTTGCCGGCGCCGTCGTTGTTCACGGCGCTGCCCCGGATCACGCAGTAGACGTGGTCGCCGTCCGCGCGTGCCCGGGACAGGGGCTTCAGCACGACCATCCCGCCGCCCTCCCCGCGGACGAAGCCGTTGGCCCCGGCGTCGAACGTGCGGCATCTGCCGTCGGGGGACAGCGCTCCCAGGCGGGCCATGCTGAAGGCGCTCTCGGCGACCAGGTTGAGGTTCACGCCGCCGGCCAGGGCGAGCTCCGCCTCGCCCTGGTGCAGGCTCGCGCACGCCAGGTGTACGGCGACCAGGGACGAGGACTGTCCGCAGTCGACGACGAGACTGGGGCCCCGGGCCCCGAGCACGTAGGAGAGGCGGTTGGCGATGATGCCGCGGTGCAGGCCGGTCGCGCTCCGGTAGGCGGCCTCCGGGCGGTGCCGGTCGTGCAGCAGGGCGTAGTCGTCCCAGATCGCGCCGAGGAAGACGGCGGTGGACGAGTCGCGGAGGGCGGCGGCCACGAGTCCGGAGTCCTCCAGCGCCTCCCAGCCGAGCTCCAGCGCCAGCCTCTGCTGGGGGTCCATGGCGGCGGCCTCCCGGGGGGAGATCCCGAAGAAGTCCTCGTCGAAGCCGTCGACCTCGTCGAGGAACGCGCCCCACCGGGCGCTCTCCGTACCGGGAGGCGCCGTGGCGGGGTCGAACGGGCCCTCGCCCCAGCGGCCGGGCGGGACCTGCGCGACGGCGTCCTCCCCGGCGCGCAGCAGGGACCAGAACGCTCGGGGCCCGTCTGCTCCGGGGAGCCGGCAGGACAGCCCGACGACGGCGATCGGCTCGTCCGGGTGAAGGGTCTCGGGCATCGTGTCTCCAGTCGACTCAGTTCGGCTGGTGTTCCCTGAAAGGTCGTCCGCGAAATGGCCGTGCAGCAGGCCACGTAACCGGCGCGCTATTTCGCAAGCGAATCATCACCGGCTACGGCGGCACAAGCCCGGCGGTTCACCCGTGCCTGTTCGTCCACCGATCGTTGCCCGTGCACCTCGAATTTCCAGCTCATGCACTGCGAAGTGACGGGCAACTGCGCGACGGGCGGGGATCAGATCACACCCGCTCGAATCGCATAGGAAACCACATGCGTCCGGTTTTTCAGGTTGAACTGCTTCATGAGCCCGTAGAAGACGTTCTTGATGGTGCGCTCCGAATACGCCAGCTTCTGGGAGATCTCGGTGATTGCGTATCCGTCGGCCGCGAGCCGGAGCACATCGACTTCACGGGCCGACAGGCCGGACGAGGTCAGCCCCCGGGGTGCGAGAATATCGTTGCGCACGTGCTTCACATGATCGAGCAGCCCGCCCTGCAGGGAAGCGGGAAGGCACGCATCACCGCTGTTGACCAGGAAGACGGCGCTGACCAGTCGCGCCCGGGAGAAGTCGGAGCGCCACAGCACCGCGCGAACTCCCAGCTCAGCGATCTCCGAGTAGTCGGCCTTCCAGCCGTTTCCCACGACGAGGAGGAAACCGTTCCCCGGCTTTTCGAAGGTACGGAGAAGGTCCATCGTGCCGACATCCACCGTATCCAGCAGGACCACGACCACGTCTGCCGGAGCACCGTCCTCGGTGCCGACAACCACCATGTGCGAAGATTCCCTTATCGAGCTTTTGAGCCCGATCGACACAAGCGGATCTTCCGCATGGATCGCCACCCGTATGGAACGCACAAGCCTCTCCCCCCAGCCGAGTATTCCGCGTCCGTACGACATGGGGGAGCAGCACGTCGCCGGCCCCCGCCACATCGGCGCATGCGAGAGCATGGATGCGCTCTCGATACAGTTGATGATGACATGGACCACACGACAGGGGGGCTCTTCGCGCCCCCGACGGGCTAGTTATAGGGAAAAGTCACGCACCCCCGCGAGACGGCCGCGCCCGGAGAAACACGACCGCGCCACAAGCGGAAGAGAACCTCCTGCCGGGCAATACCAGAACACCGAAAAATGTCCGACCAACGGAATTAACAGGTCCGTTTCAGTTCCCGCAGAGCCCGTACCGGGACGCGGCCCCGGCCGACCGCGCGAACGTCCCGAGGCCCGGTCGGGCGACGGGACGTCCGCGGCGCGGCGGCCTACGCGTAGCGGTGGAAACCCTGACCGGTCTTCCGGCCCAGGAGTCCGGCCTCGACCATCCGCAGCAGCAGACCGGGCGGAGCGTGCAGTGGTTCCTTGGACTCCTCGTACAGCTCCTTGCTGACGGCCATGACAACGTCCAGGCCGATGAGGTCGGTCAGCTCCAGCGGGCCCATGGGGTGGGCGCAGCCGAGTTTCATGGACCGGTCGACCGCCTCCGCGGACGCCACCTCGCTCTCCACCATCCGCACCGCCGACAGCAGGTAGGGGATGAGCAGCGCGTTCACGAGGAACCCGGGCCGGTCCTTGGAGGTGATCACCTGCTTGCCCAGGGTGCCCGAGAGGAACGAGCGAGCGCGGTCCAGCGCCCGTGCGCCGGTGCGCAGGGAGCCGGTCAGTTCGACGAGTTCCATCACCGGCACCGGGTTGAACAGGTGGGCGCCCAGGACTCGTTCGGGACTGCTGGTCACCGCGGCGAGCTTCATGACCGGGAAGGACGAGGTGGTGGACGCCAGCACCGCGTCGGCGTCCGCCACGACCTCGTCGAGGACGCGGAACACCTCCTGCTTGACGGCGAGGCGCTCCACGACGGCCTCCAGGACGAAGTCCCGGTCCCGCAGCCGTTTGGCGTCGGTGGAGAACGTGATGCGCGCGGTCACGGCGTCCCGCTCCCGTTCGCTCAGCATCTCCTTGCGGACCAGCCGGTCCAGCGAGTGCCGTACGCGCAGGCGGCCCCGCTCGGCGGATTCCGGGCCGGTCGTGTGCACCAGTACGTCGAGATCCGCGCGGGCGCATATCTCGGCGAACCCGGCTCCGACGACGCCGCAGCCGACGACGCCGACCTGCTCCACGGGCCTCACCGGGACCACCTGAGCAGGCAGTTGCCGACGGACATGCCGCCGCCGAAGGCGGACAGCAGCACCAGGTCGTCGCGGGAGAGCCGCCCGCTGCGCGCCGCGTCGTCGAGCGCCACGGGCACCGATGCGCTGCCGAGGTTGCCGAACCGGTCGACGACGAGGGCGGTGTGCGCGTCCTGGAGAGAACACTTGGTGACCAGTTCACGCAGCAGCACGCCGTTGGCCTGATGCGGCACGAAGCAGTCCACGTCGGAAAGGGTGAGCCCGGCGCCGGTGACCAGCTCCTGCAACAGGGTCGGGACCCCTTCCATCACGAAGTCCCGTACGCCCCGGCCCTGCATGGTGAAGAAGTGCTCGCCGTCGGCGACCGTCCGGGCCGTGGCCGGCACCCGGCTGCCGCCGGCCACGACCTTGATCAGGTCGCAGGCGTCTCCGTAGCTGCTGAGGCCGGTCGCCACGATCCCCTGCGAGCCCGTGACCTCGCCCACCACCACCGCGCCGGCACCGTCCCCCAGGAGCACGGACGTACGCCGGTCCGTGAAGTCCAGGATGCGCGAGTAGACGTCCGCGCCGATGACGAGCGCGCGGGTGCCCGGGTTCGCGGTCACCAGGGAACGGGCCAGCTCCACCCCGTACACGAATCCGGCGCACACCACGTTGATGTCGAAGCAGGCCGCGCCCGGGGCCGCGATCAGGGTCTGCACCAGGCAGGACGTCGGGGGCTGGGGATGGTCACCGGTGGACGTGCTCACGATGAGGTAGTCGACGTCCCCGGGACCGAGGCCGGCCGAGGCCAGCGCCCGCGTCGCCGCCCGGGCCGCGAGGTCGGAGGTGGCCTGCTCCGGGGCCGCCCAGCGGCGTGTCGAGATGCCCGTCCTGCGGACGATCCACTCGACCGTGGCGTCCGGTACCAGGGCGGCGATGTCGTCGTTGGTCACTACCCGCTCGGGCACGTAGGACCCGGTTCCGAGAACGCCGATGTCAGCCATCCCGCTACTCCTCGTCCGTGCCCGGGTGGAAGGCGCGCAGGGGATTGAGGCGTTCCTCCCCCAGCCGCGACCGCGTCTCGGGAGCCGTGACCCCGAGACCGCGCTCCCGCGCCATGCACAGCACCCCGATCTTCCCGATGTGCCGGTTGGTCTGCACGACCCTGGCCGCCTCGGCGACCTCGGACAGCGGGTACACGGCCGACAGCGTCGGCACGACGCTGCCCCGGTCGACGAGCCGGGCGGCTTCCCACTGCTCCTGGAGGTTGGCCACATGACTGCCGATCACCCGTTTGAGGCGCATCCACAGGTAGCGGTTGTCGAAGGTGTGCTGGTATCCGGTGCTCGATCCGCACGTCACGACGGTTCCACCGCGGCGGACCACGAACACCGAGATGCCGAAGGTGGCCCGGCCGGTGTGCTCGAAGACGATGTCGGGGTCCCGGCCCACCTGCTCGCGGATGAGCCTGCCGAGCCTGCGTCCGCTGTCGAGGGACTGCTCCGGGTCACCCGCCGCGTCGTCGCCGAGGCCGAAGTCCGCCCGGTTGATGACCACTTCGCACCCCAGCGCGCGCAGCGCCTCGGCCTTGCGGTCGGAACCGACGATTCCCACGGGGATCCCGCCGCCGTTGCGTACGAACTGCACGGCGTAGCCGCCCAGTCCGCCGGCCGCGCCCCACACGAGGACGACGTCGCCCTGCTTCATCCGGGCGCCGCGCTCACCGACCAGCATCCGGTAGGCGGTCCCCGCGCACAGCGGGTTGCTCGCGGCCTCCTCCCACGTGAGGTGCGCCGGCTTGGGGACGAGCTGGGTCGAACGGACGACGGCGTACTCGGCGAGCCCGCCGAAGTTGGTCTCGAACCCCCAGGCGCGCTGCTCCTCGCCCATCATGCCGTCGGCGTGGGTGGCCGCTTCCTGCTCGTCGACGTAGGCCGGGCTCACCACCACGTGATCGCCCACCCGCCAGTGCCGCACGCCGTTGCCGACGCGCACCACCACACCCGAGGCGTCCGAGCCGACCACCTGGTAGGGGAGGTCGTGACGCGTGGCCCAGTTGCCCTGCCGCGCGAAGTTCCGCAGGAACCGGAACGTGGAGACGGGCTCGAACATGGCCGACCACACCGTGTTGTAGTTGATCGAGCTGGCCATGACGGCCACGACGACCTCGTCCGGTGCCAGATCCGGCATGGGGACCGGCCCGACGTGCAGGGACTTGCGGACGTCCTTGTCGGTCACCTGGGAGAAGATGTCCTCGTCCTCCCGGCGCACGTAGGCGGCCGTGTACTCCTCGGGAAGCGACAGTCTCTCGATCTCATCCGGCGCGGCCCCCTGGCACACTGCCTCGGTCAAAGCGCTCACAGCCACCCCTCGTTCCTGCCTGGTCGCTCGGGCTTTCCGGTCCGCCCCGGATGGTTGGTGGGCTCTCCGAGGACATCCGCATCGCGTGCAAGAGGACAGGGTGCGAATCCGGACGCACGTCAGCGAAACACCGCTCCGTCGAGGGCGGCAACCGCTCATGCGCACCCGTGCCTGTTCATACACACACGCTTGCCCGGACCGGGCTGCGCCCGGTGGGGCCCGCGGCGCCCGTACTCAGGCCGGCACGTACGACTGCAGGTCTCCGTCCAGCCATCGCTTGGCGAGTTCCATCCGGGTCCGGCACCCCGTGCTCTCGAAGATCCGCGCCAGGTAGGCCTCGACGCTCTTCTCACTGCGGGCGAGGGCGACCGAGATCTGCCGGTTGGTCCAGCCGGCCACCACCTTCTCGATCACCGTCAGTTCCAGCCCGCTGAGGACGGACCGGTCCCCGCGCCGGCGGGGGAAGGACAGCCCCTTCTGCTGCGCGAGCAGGGTCAGGCGCCTGCGCGCGAGCTTCGACGACATGCCCTCGCTCCATCTCACCGCCGCCAGCAGCCAGTTCTCGTCACCCGTCGCGTCCAGGAGCCAGGCACTGGCCAGGAAGGCCAGCTCCGTTCCCCCGTACCGGGCCAGTGGACCGTAGGACTCCACCGCGCTGTCCACGTCCCCATGGACGTACGCGCGTGCCAGCAGCGTCGTCGCCCGCGTGTGCCGCGAGCCGACGCGGGCGTCGAGGTCCTCCATGGCCCCCAGCGCGGTCCGGGCGTCCTGGACCGCGTCGGCCCGCACCGCGTACTCCACGACCCGCAGGAGCAGCCTCTCCATCCCGGCGACGTGCCCCCTGGCCTTGAGCGCCCGGTAGTCCCGCCACCCCTGCCGCCGTGCCCCGGACGCGTCGGCGCCCGCACGGAGACCGAGCAACGACCAGTGCGGCAGGGGCCCGTGGTCCGTACTGCCGGACACGTTCTCCAGCCAGGCGGCGGCCCGCACCGGGTCGCCCTGCCAGCGGCAGATGTCGGCGGCGATGCTCCGGCTGCAGACGTACAGCGCGCCGTGGGCGGTCGCCCCGGGGCCGGTGACGATGGAGCGGGCGAGCCGCAGCGCCTCGTCCCAGGAACCCGTCGTGTACTCCCGGACCATGGCCTGGTAACTGTGCAGCGGACTGCCGAGGAACCGCACGCCCCGGTCGCCGAGGACGGTCTCCCACGACGTGGCCCAGTCGCCGAGGGCGAGCGCCTCGCGCAACGAGTCGCGGTCGACCGACAGCTGGTCCGGCCGGCCGTGGGGCCCGCCGGGAGCCCCGCGCTCGGACTCGGCGCGCGTTCCCAGCGCGGCCAGCAGCACGCGCGTCTCGGCCTCCGACGGGAGCCGCCCGGTGAACAGGGGCACGTCCGCGCCGGCCCCGTGGCGCGACGCCGTCGCCGCGGAGACGGGCTGCGCGGCGGCGACGGCGTCCGCGGCGCCGGGCTCGGCCCGCACCCGCGCGGCCAGTGACAGCAACGCGGCGGCCGACGGCACGCGCCTCGCCGCGCGGACCGACGGAGCGTCGTGGTCCAGGGCGCACGTCCCCAGCCACTGGTTGTGCAGGGCGGCCATGGCCCAGGCGGGGGCCAGATCGGTCAGTGCCTCCCGGGCACCGGACGCGACGCCGGCCAGCCGGGGCAGCAGTTGGTCACCCATGTCCAGCAGGCCGTCGGCGTCACCGTGGTGGAGCATCAGCGAGATCGCGGTCCGCAGGATGCCCGTGAGCCGTGTGTCGTCCGCCGGCAGCCGCTGCAGCAGCGCGAGACAGGAGCGCATCGCCCGGTCGGTGTCGTCCGGTCCGTGGCAGCGGGCCCCGGTCAGCAGCAGTTCGAGCGACAGGCTCCCGTCCAGGTGCGGGCCGGCCGCCAGGGCGTGGTCGGCCAGTCTCGGCGGGAGCCCTCCGGCGGTCCCCCGGGCGCGCCGACGCGCGTTGAGCACGACTGCGGCGTGCAGTCGTGCGACGTCTCCCTCCCCGCACAGCGTCACCACCTCCGTTCCGAGGGCGGGAACGGGACAGACGAGACGGCCCCGGTCGTCGACCGCGATCAGGTGGAGCACGACCAGTGTGTCGAGTACGTTCCCCAGGTGTTCCGGAGTGCTGCCGAGGTCGGCGGCGAGATCCAGGAAGTCGTCCACGGTCGTCTCGGCCCGGCCCGTCATCCTGGTGAGCAGCGCCAGCACGTCGCCGGGGAACGTGTCGTCGGCCCCGGTCGGGCGCCGCTCCGGTACCGACCGCCAGACCCGCTGCAGTTCGGCGTGGAAGCCGGGAAGCGGTACGACGTCGTCCGGGTCCGCCAGGCACATGCGCCCGTCCACCTGAGCCAGCCGGTCGCGCTCCCGCAGCGCGTCCAGGGCGAGCAGCGCGGCGCGCGGGTTGCCCGCGAGCCGCCCCAGGTCACGCCAGAGCACGGCCACCAGTTCCGGCGCCGCGGGCCAGCCCAGCCTGCGGTCGGCCAGCTCGGCGGTCTCGTCCGGCGACAGCGGTTCCAGCGCCACCACCTGGTCGGCCGCCGCGGCCAGGGCGATGGCGGCGCCGGGCCGTGCGTCCGGCATCCATCCGGACACCACGACGCACGCTCCGTCGGACCGGAACCCGTACAGGAGCGCTCCCAGCGCGCCCAGGTCCCGTTCGGCGGCCAGGTGCGCGTTGTCCAGGATCACGATCACCGGTCGCGGGTCGGCGGCCTCACGGACCGCCCGCTGCGTCTCCAGCATCAGCGGCAGCCAGTGCTCGCGTCCCCGGGCCGCGTGCGCCTGCCTCCGTCGGACGGCGGTGACCAGCGCCAGGGTGTTGTTGTCGGTCTTCTCCACCAACGTGTCGCACACCTGGTCCACCAGGGCGCTCAGGCCCAACGAGCCGTGGGCCGCCAGGTGAAGCATGATCACCAATGCTCCCCGGTCCGCGGGTGCGGCTTCCCGCAGGGCGGCCCGGACGAGGGTGGTCTTGCCCACGCCGGGGTCGCCGTGCACGATCAGAAGCCATCCTTCGGTACCGGCCCGGCCGAACGCGGCGCCGATGTCGCGGAGTTCGTCGTTCCGTCCGACGAGCGCCGTGCTCTGGTCATGGGTCGGCGTCGGCAACCGAGTGCACCCCCGTCCGAACCGTGCGGTCAGCGTTGTGAGGACCAACCGTCGGTGGGTCGTCCGTTCGATGTCAAGGAGGTCTGTCGCCGCCCGAGCCACTGCAGGACCTGCCCGCACGCTCATCCGAGAAGCACCCGAAGAGGGCCAGTGACCAGGAGTTTCGCACCGCCGCCGGAGCCCGGCAGGGAAGGGCTTCCGGCGTCCTACGAGCCGGTGAGCGTTGGCCGGATCAAGACCACCCGGTATCTGCGGGAGGCGCTGACGGCGAGCACCGGACCCGCCGTCCTCCTGTTGCGCGGGGAGGTCGGGTCGGGGCGGACGGCACTGCTGGACGGCCTCGCAGCCCAACTGCGGTCCCTGGGCCGCCCCGTGCTCCAGACCGCCTGTCTGCCCGGTCATCACCTGACTCCCTGCCTGCTCGGCCGGCGCCTCGTGGCGGCGCTCGCGGGACCGGGCGCGGCGGCCCCGCCCGAGCACGGCGCCGGAGCACGTCCGGCTCCGGACCCGCAGCGCCCGCGCCCGGAGCCGCGAACGCCCGGCGCGGAGGCCCTCTTCGGCGCCCTCGACGCCGCCCTCCGCGCCCTGGGACCCGTCATGGTGCTCGTCGACGACGCGCAGCACGCGGATCCGGAGTCGGTCTCCGTGCTGCGCCGGCTCACCTCCCGCCACACCGGGCTGCGCCTGGTGCTGGGAGTCGCTCCGGTCAGGTGCGGGTGGCCCGTCGAGCAACAGGACGAGCGCGCGGCCCTGGAGCCCCTGTCGGGCGACCCCGGCGTGGAGACGGTCGACGTGCAGCCCCTCACCGCGGACGACCTCGCCCGTATCCTCGCCACCCGCCTGCGTGCCGTGCCCGACGAGGGTCTCGTGACCGAGCTGCACCGCCTCAGCGGCGGCAACCCCGCGGCCGCCCAGGCAGCCGTCGGACAGGCCGAGTCGGACGCGATCCGGGTGCTGATCGGTCACGCCCACCTGGCCACGGGCGCGCGGATACCGGTGCTTCCCAACGAGGACCGGTTCATACAGACCCTGCGCGGACTCGGTGACGTCCCGTGGCGCGTGGCCAAGGCCCTCACGCTCGTGGAGCACATGGCCCCCCTGACGGTGGAGCTGATCGCGACGGCGACCGGACTGTGCCGGGGCGAGGTGCGCGAGGCGCTCGACCGGCTCACGCACTTCGGATTCGTGCGCGGCCCGGAGGACGCGGCCCGCGACCGCACCTGGTCGTTCCGCGTCCCGCTGGTCGCCCGCTCCGTGCAGGCCCGGCTCGGCCCGTACGAGCGTCGCGTCACCTCGGCCACGGTGGTGCGCGCGCTGTGGCTGCGCTCCACCGACGAGGCCGAGGACGCATGGGCGGGGCGGGACGGGCGCGACCGGGCAGCCTACCGCGCCTGTCTGGCCGACCGGATCGTCGACGCGGGCACCATGGTCGACCGCGACCGTGCCGCACGGGAGTTGTTCGCCGCCGCCGCGGAGCTGCGCACCACCCACCGCCGCCGGGCGTCGGCCTGGCTCGGGGCGGCCGTCGAGCGCAGCGACGACCCGGCGCCGGCCGTACCGGTCGTGCTGACGCACGCCTCGGACGCGATCCGGGCGGGAGACGACGAAGCCGTCGAAGCGACGGTCCATACGCTGGTGCGTGCCCAGGCGCGGGCCGACGTGCCGGCCGACCGGGCACTGGCCGCCATCGCGATCGCCAGGACCGCGGCCGCCGGGGACCTCGCGGGCCTCTGCGCGCACTACCGGGCCCAGCTCGCCGCCACCGGCACCGGCGCCGCCGTGCTGGCTGTCCTGGCGGCGTCCCTGCTGGGCAGGTGGTCCGAGGCCCTGGGGCTGATCGAACGCGGGGGGCTGGACCGGGACCACCAGGATCCCGACCGGGCCTTCGTGACCGTGGTCCGGGAGACCGCGAGGGCGATGTGCGGCGACCCGGCCGAGCTGTACCGGGGACTTCGGGAGCCACCGGCCCTCAGCCCCGTCCTCTCCGCCCTGTACGGCCCCCTGGGGAGCACGCTGGCGCGGTGCGAGGCCCTGCTGGCCCTGGGCGATCTGCGGGGCCTGACGGCCTGCCTGCGGCGGCACGGGCTGACGGCGGACCGGCTGCCCCGGCACGACGTCTTCCTGGAGCAGTTCCTGCGCGGGGCCTGGAGCGAGGCCATGGAGAACGGGCGCAGGCTGCTGGTCGACAGCGCGCCCGCCGGGCGGGCGCCGGTGAACAGCCTCCTGCACGGAAGGATGTCGTGCATCCTGCTCGCTCAGGGGTGGCCCGCGCGGGCCCGGACGGTCCTCGGGCTCGCACGGTCCGCGGGCGGGCCCGTGAGCTGTCCACCGGCCGCCGAGGAGGCCGCGATCCACCGCTTCCACCACCGGGCTCCGAAGGTGCGGGAGGTACTGCGGCGCGGACTCGCCGAAGCGGCGGCCGGCGACCGGGTCCGCGGCACCGGACCGCTCTGGTCGGCCCTGGCGGTCCAGGAGGCAGCCGACGGGCACCCCGAGGCCGCCCTCACGTGCCTCGAGGAACTGCGCCGGGCCGGCGGGGCCGCCGACGACATCGGCCGTCTGCTGCACTTGCGCACGCGGTTGGAGGCGGCGGCCCTCTGCGTCCCGCTCCGCCGGCACCTGCCCGACGTCTCCTCGGACGGGCCTGAGGCCGTCGGCCTCGCACGGCACCTGGGGCAGCCGTACGAGCTGGCCGTCACGCTGCTCCTGGCGGCCACGGCGGCGCCCGGCACGGGCGCCGGCCGTCGGCAGCTGCTGTGGGAGGCCTACGAACACTTCGGGCGGTTGGACGCGCTGCTCTGGCGGCACCGGGCCCGGCTCGCCATGAAGGACGCCGGTGTCCCGGTGCCGGGGCCCAGGGACGCGGCACGGGAGATGGAGTTGCTCGTGGCCCGCATGGTGGCCGAGGGCCTGTCCAACCGTCAGCTGGCGACCTCCCTGGACGTCAGCGAGACCAGCGTCTCCAGCCGGCTGAACCGCATGTTCCGCCGCACCGAGATCCGCTCCCGGGTGGAGCTGGCCACGGCGGTCGTCACCGGAGCCCCCGCGTTCCTTCCGCGCGGCTGACCAAGCGGTCGCCTCCCGCGTCCGGAACGGGCGCGGGAGGCGGAGAACGGCCGGGAGTCAGCCGGTGAACTCGGTCTCGGGCAGACCGGCGTTCATCCGGAGCCTGATCCTCGCCACCGAGATGTCGGCTTCGCGCGCCACGCGCTTGCGCGCGGCGACGGCCGGTCCGCCGACGCGCGGTGCCCCGGTGACGGCCACCATCAGCGAGTACAGGCTCGACGCCGAGGAGATGAAGAGGCGGTTGTTCTTCGGACCGCCGAAGGTGAAGTTGGAGACCGGCGTGGGGAAGAGGATCCGGCCGATCAGGGTGCCGTCGGGGTCGTAGCAGTGCAGCCCGCTGCGTCCCGCCGCCGCCCACAGCCGTCCCTCGTCGTCGAACTTGACCCCGTCGAACTGCGCCTCTTCGAGGGGTGACTGCGCGAAGACCCTGCCGTCGGTCAGTCTCTTGTGGCCGCGCACCATGTAGCAGCGGATCTCGCCGGCCAGGGTGTCCGAGACGAAGAGCTGCCGCTCGTCGGGGGTGAAACTCAGGCCGTTCGGAGTGCCGAACCCCTCCGCGACGATCCGCAGGTCGCCGCTCTCCGGGTCCAGGCGGTAGACGTTGCTCGCCCCGATCTCGCTCTCCCCGCGCTCGCCCTCGTAGTCGCTGATGATGCCGAAGACGGGGTCCGTGAACCAGATCGAACCGTCGGACCGCACGACGGCGTCGTTGGGGCCGTTGAACCGCTTGCCCTGGAAGCGCTCGGCCAGGACGGTGATCGAACCGTCGTGCTCGGTACGGGTGATCCGGCGCCGCCCCTGCTCGCAGGTGATCAGCCGGCCCTCGCGGTCCAGGGTGTGCGCGTTGGTGTTGCCGGCCGCCGCGCGGAAGACGCCGACCGATCCCGTCGCCTCGTCCCAGCGCATCATCCGGTCATTCGGAATGTCGCTGAAAATTACCTGCCGCCAGGCCGGGAGGTAGACCGGCCCCTCTGTCCAGCGGGATCCGTCGAACAGCAACTCCAGTCTTTTGTCGCCGTTCGCCGGAATGAGAAACCGGTCGTCCAGAATCTCGTAGATACCTGAACTCGCCTTTTCGGACATGCTCTCCCCCGTGACTGATCGAAATCAGGCCCTGTACATACCTTTGGTGAGTATGTACAGGGCCGCACTTCAGTCACACAAGAGACGGGAGGAAACCTCCACAACCGAAATCAGGCCATGTAGTTGTCGGACAGGCCCCGTTGATTCTCCTGGGATGGGGCGGGGGCCGGTCCGGAGTCCTCCGGCCGGGTCGGCGCGCTCAGTCTGGCGCCCTCCATGTCGAGGTCGGGCAGCATCCGGTCGAGCCATCGGGGAAGCCACCAGGACCGTTCCCCGACCAGGGCGAGAATGGCCGGTACCAGGGTCATCCGAACCACCACGGCGTCCACCAGGATACCGACGGCGAGACCCAGGGCGATCGGTTTGAGCGTGAGGTCCTCGGCCGTCACGAAACTCGCGAACACCGCGAACATGATCAGCGCGGCGGCCGTGACGACCCGCGACGCGTGCCGCGCGCCGGAGATCACGGAGGCACCGTGCCGGCCGGTGTGGACGTACTCCTCCCGCATGCGCGACACGAGGAAGACCTCGTAGTCCATCGCCAGTCCGAACAGCACGGCCATCAGAACGATCGGCATGAAGCTGAAGACGGGGCCGGTGGTCGGGACGCCGATCCGGTCGGCGAGCCAGCCCCACTGGAAGACGGCGACGACCGCGCCGAACGACGCCGCCACGGAGAGCAGGAAGCCGAAGGCCGCCTTGAGGGGCACCACGATCGAGCGGAAGACCAGCAGCAACAGCAGCAGGGCGAGGCCGACGACGATCACGGCGAACGGCAGCAGCGAGTCCTTGAGTCGGTCGGAGACGTCGATCGCGGCGGCGGTCGAACCGGTGACCAGGACGTCGGAGTCCGTCCGGTCGGCCAGGGCGGGCGTGGCGGCGCGGATGTCCCGGACCAGCCCCACCGTCTCGTCCGCGCGGGGCCCGGCCTTGGGCACGACGGTCACGATCGCCGTCCGGCCGTCCGTGGCGGTCTGGGGCGCGCTGACGGACAGCACCTCGGGCAGGCCGAGGTCGTCGATGCCGCGCGCGACGGTGCCGGCGGCGGCCCCGGGGTCGGCGCCGTCGGTCTGCACGAGCACGAGCAGCCGCCCGTTGCGGCCGGGGCCGAAGGCGTCGGAGATGAGGTCGTACGCCTTGCGCTGAGTCGACTCGGGCGCCGCGGTGCCGTTGTCCGGCATGGCCAGCGACAGTTGGGCGGCGGGCAGGGCCATCACTCCGAGGCCGATGACGACGGCCACCACGGTGACCAGGGGGCGCCGGGTCACCAGCCGGGCCCAGCGTTCGCCGCCGGTCCTGCGGTGTCCGTCCTGCGTGGCCCGTTCCCTGCGGTCGGTGCGCGAGCCGGACCGGGGGCGCAGCCGTGCTCCGGCGAAGCCCAGCAGGGCGGGCAGCAGTGTCACCGCCACCAGGACCGACAGCAGGACGGTGCCGGCCGCCGCCAGACCCATGACGCTCAGGAAGGGGATGCCGACGACCGTCAGCCCGCACAGGGCGACGATCACCGTGAGACCGGCGAAGACCACGGCGCTGCCCGCGGTGCCGGTCGCCCGCCCCGCGGATTCCTCGGGGTCCATGCCGGACGCCAGCTGGGTACGGTGCCTGGACAGGATGAGCAACGCGTAGTCGATCCCGACGGCGAGGCCGATCATCAGGGCGAGGCTGGGTGCCGTGGACGACACCGTGGCGATGTTCGACACCAGCAGTAGTCCGGCCAGCCCGACGACGAGGCCGAGCAGCGCGGTCAGCAGGGGCAGTCCGGCGGCGAGGAGCGAGCCGAAGGTGACGAGGAGTACGACGACGGCGACGGCGAGGCCGATCACCTCGCCGATCCCCACCTCCAGGCCGGCCGTGCTGTAGATCGTGCCGCCCACCTCGGCCTGAAGGCCGCTGGACCGGGCGTCGAAGGCGATCCGCTCCAGCTCTTCGACACTGGTGTCCCGCAGCGCGTCGCGTTTGACGGGGTACAGGACCTGGGCCATCGCGGTCCGCCGGTCGGCCGAGACGGACTCCGCCTCGAACGGGTCCACCGCGGTTTCGACCTGCGGTGCCCCACCGGCGGTCTCGACGGTCTTCTCGATGACGGAGCGGTAGCGGGCGTCGTCGACGGTCGAGCCGCGCGGCGCCACGAAGACGATCTGGGCCGTGACGCCGGTCGACGACGGCAGCGACTTCTCCAGGATGTCGATGCCCTTCTGCGACTGCGAACCGGGGATGGTCGCCTCGCTGTCCAGGTGCGAGCCGAACGCCGCCAGCCCGCCGCCCACCAGGGCGAGGAGGAGCAACCAGCCGGCGAGGAAGCGGCCGCGGCGACGGAAGGCCGACCGGCCCAGCTGGTAGAGCAGGGTTGCCATCACGGGTTCCTCGGGGTCTCGGTGTCGGTCTCGGCGGGGCGGACCACCAGCGCGGTGAGCACCGTGGTCAGCGCCTGTTCCACGGCGGCGGCGTCGATGGCCTCGGGGTCGGCGATCCGTTCGTTCGACAGGCCGTTGCACAGGCAGTGCAGGATGAGCGCCGCGACGTCCGGGGCCGCGACCAGCTCGGCGCCGGTGTGCTCGGCGACCTGACCGATCGACCGGCTCGCCGCCGCCCGCTGGAGGCGGCGCAGCGGGGTCAGGATCTCCCTGGTCCCCTCGTCACGAGCGGCACGCGCGGCGAACTCCAGCGCGAGCTGCCCTCGTCCGGCATCGCCGACGATGCGCCGGGCGACGGTCCGGGAGGCCGCGCCGACCGCCTCGGCGAAGTGCTCGGTGTCCCGGATCTCGTCCATGACGAGGCTGAACTCGGTGTCCGCTCCGGCTCCGAGCACGGCGCCGAAGAGCTCCGCCTTGCCGGCGAAGTTCGAGTAGACGGCGCCCTTGGTGAAACCGGCGGTGTGAGCGATGTCCTCCAGCTTGCTGTCCTCGTAGCCGCGCTCGGCGAACGACTGCGCGGCCGCGGCCAGCAGCCGGCGGCGCACCTCGTCGCGGGGCACGCGCGGGACCGGCCCCGCGGCGGGATCCGGGAAGGGCCCCGCTCCGGGTGGAGACTCGGAGTACTCGATACCCGAAGTACCGTGCCGCGGTGCCGGTTGGGGCGTCGGTGGGAACTGCATCATCTGCTCCTCGTGCCGATGCCGGCGGGTCAGTCCGCGGTGCGCAGGGTGATCGCGCCGTTCTCGGTGCGCACCGAGATCGCGTGGGCGCTGTTCCCGTCGGTCGGCACGTCGGCCCGCACGTCCCCGTTCTCCGTCTCCGTCGTCACCTTGTACGGGGCGTCCGGCACCTCCACCGTCACCTCGCCGTTCTCGGTGGAGACGTCCACCTGGTCGGGGACCGAGGCGAAGGAGAGGTCGACCTTGCCGTTGTCAGACTCGGCCTCGACCCGGCCCGCGGCGAGGCCCGTGGCCTTCAGTTCCCCGCTGCCGCTGTGCAGCGCGACGTCACCGGAGACGTCCGAGACGTGGACCGCGCCGTTGTCCGAGCTGATGCGCAGCCCCTTGCCGAAGCCGGCGGCGTCGGTCTTGCCGTTGTCGCCCTCGACGGACAGCGCCACGTCCTTGGGGACGCGCACCTCGTACCGGGTGGTGCAGTCGTTGATGACCGCTCCGCAGTCGGCGTTCAGCTTCAGTTGGGCGCCGTCGAGTTCCCAGGACGCCTTGGGTTTGCCTCCGACGGCGGACCAGCCGGAGAACCACCGCGTCACCTCGACCTGGTCCACGTCCGCGGGCCGGACCTCGAGGTCCCCGCTGTTGCGTTTGATGGTCAGCTCGCCACCGGTCAGGGCGAAGTCCCGCTTCTCCGGACCGTCGTCGTCGACCGACCCGCCGCACGCGGTCAGCGCTCCCAGCGCGACCAGCGCGCCGCCGGCTAAGGCACCCGCCCGAAACCTCGCGTCGTGTACGTTCATGCTCGTCTCCCCCAATGAAGCCGTCGTTGCTCTGCGTGTACGACGCTACGGAGGGACCGGTCCCGGATCGATCAGGGCCGCCCCCTGAAAGCATGGGGGGTTAACCCCACCCCTTCGGCCGTGTTCGGCTCCGGTACGTACGTTCGGGCAATCCGGCAGGACGAACCGGCAAGAGGGGTCGTGCCCCGCTGCCCGGGTCCGGCGAGGACGGCCGGTGCGGCCCGGCGGCGCGCGTCGTCCGCGCGGGTCCGCCTCAGCGGAACAGACGCAGGGGGACGGCCTCGGCCATGGCTGCCATGCCCGCGTCGTTCTGGTGGAGGTGGTCGCCGCTGTCGTACTCGGGGTTGAGGCGTTGCGGATCTCGGGGATCGCGCGTGGCGGCGTCGAAGTCGATGAGGCCGTCGTACGCACGGGTGGTGCGGATCCAGTGGTTGAGGCCCTGGCGCTTGGCCTCCAGCGGCTCGAAGTCGGGAATGTCCTCGACCGGGAGGTCGGGGGGAGGGACGATGCCTTTGAAGGCGGTGAGCGTGGCGCCGAATATCCTGATCCCGCGGGCGTGCGCGCGGGCGGTCAGCTGCCGGTGCCCGGCGATCAGCTCGGCTGTCGTGACCTCCTCGTCGGCGGGTGCCATGAAGCCCGGGTGCATGATGTCGTTGATGCCGAGCGCGACGACGGCGTAGCGCAGGCCCGGCTGGTCCAGCACGTCGCGGTCGAAACGGTTGAGGCCGCTCTGACCGTGGTAGGCGGCGAACTCCTCGGCGGGAGTGCCGGGGATCGGGTTGGCGTCGTGCAGCAGGCGGTTGCCGCCCAGGCCCCCGTTCAGGACGCCGAGCGGTCCCCGGCGCGGGGACTCCCGCAGCCGCCGGGCGAACTGGTCGGGCCAGCGGCGGTTGGCGTCCGCGGTGCTGCCCGTGCCGTCCGTGATGGAGTCGCCGAGGACGGCGACGGCGCCC
Organism: Streptomyces olivaceus; assembly: GCF_000721235.1. Lineage (GTDB taxonomy): Bacteria > Actinomycetota > Actinomycetes > Streptomycetales > Streptomycetaceae > Streptomyces > Streptomyces olivaceus. Next base: position 164,230 of record NZ_JOFH01000012.1, on the reverse strand, counting down.
GAGTGGCGTCCCGCGCCGGCCGTGTCGGCGGCGACGCCCGACAGGAAGTGCCAGCTGGTGTTGGTGGACACCACCTCCACGTCCGGCTCTCCGGTGACGTTGCCCGCGGCGACGTAGGCGTGCTGGTGCGCGGCGGAGTGGACGGTCGTCGCGCGGGTGCGGCGCGGCAGGTGGACGCTGACGACCAGGTCCGAGTCCGCGGGGGCGTGCAGCGGGACGGGATCGCTCCACCGCGCGGTGCCCGCGGTCAGCGTGAGGGACCTACGTCCGCCGAAGCGCAGCACCCGGTCGCTGCCGGGCTCGGTTCCGGCGCCGGAACCGCCGTTCGCTCTGCGCGCGAGGTGCGCCTCACCGATGACCAGCGGCTCGTCGCCGAACTCGTTCGTCAGCCGCACACGCAGCGTGTCGCCCGCGATGCTCGTGTGCACCACCTGACGCAGCGTCTGGTCCTCGAAGGCGACGTCCGCACTCGCGGGCGCTCCGGTGGGTGCCGCCGCCCAGATACCTGTCCAGACGGATCCGGAGCCGGAATTCCGGTCCGCGGCGAGCGCGGGTTTGGCGGTGAGTAATATCAGGCCGCCCGCGAGTACAGTGCGACGACCGGGCGGAAGACGGTGGCTGCGCATGGCATTTCTTCCTCTCTTCGGCGAACACGGGTGTTCCGTGGACACCGAGTGTTTCAGAAGGAGAAGACCGAGAGACCCGGAACAACCGGGTCCTCATAAGTGCTTCGCTATTGCGCCCGAATTCAGTTGTCCGGCCGCCGGGCCCGAAAGCCGCGACGCCTCCCGGTACGTTGCTCCGGCGTCAGCCCGTCCTTCCGCTTTCCCCGTCCGAGTCGTCATAGCTCGTGTCCGAGTCGTCGTAGCTCGTCGTTCCGGCGTCGAGGAGTCCGCCCTGCGAGGTGCCCGCGGCCCTGGAGAGCCAGCGGAGCGAGTGGTAGCCGGTGAGCACCACGAGTGTGCCCAGGGCGATGCCGTTGAGCTCGAAGTTGTCGGTGATCTTCAGTGTCACTCCGCCGATACCGACGATGACGCCGGCGGCGGCCGGGATCAGGTTGAGCGACTGGCTGAAGTCGACCTTGTTGCGTACCCAGATCTGGGCGCCGAGCAGGCCGATCATGCCGTAGAGGATGACGGTGATGCCGCCCAGTACTCCGCCCGGGATGGCGGCGACGAACGCGCCGAACTTCGGGCACAGGCCGAAGAGCAGGGCGACGAACGCGGCGCACATGTAGGCGGCGGTCGAGTACACGCGCGTGGCGGCCATGACGCCGATGTTCTCGGCGTAGGTGGTGGTGGCGGGGCCGCCGGCGACCGTGGAGACCATCGTCGCCGCCCCGTCCGCCGCGATGGCGGTGCCGAGCTGGTCGTCGAGGGGGTCGCCGGTCATCTCGCCGACCGCCTTGACGTGCCCCGTGTTCTCGGCAACCAGGGCGATCAGCACGGGGAGGGCCACGATGATCGCCGACGCGCTGAACGAGGGCGCGTGCGTGTCGGGGAAGCCGACCCAGGCGGCCTCCTTGACGGACGTCAGGTCCAGGCGCCAGTGGTCCACGACCTTGCCGGTCGCGTCGACGGAGTGGATCTTGCCCAGGGCGAGGTCGAGGATCCAGGAGAGCAGGTAGCCGAAGACCAGGCCGAGGAAGATGGCAACACGGGACCAGAAGCCGCGGAGGACGACGAGAGCGAGCCCGGTGAACAGCATGGTGGCCAGCGCCGTCCACTGGTCCTGCGGCCAGTAGGTCCCCGCGGCCACCGGGGCCAGGTTGAAGCCGATCAGCATGACGACGGCCCCCGTCACCGCCGGCGGCAGCACCGCGTGGATCACCCCGGCGCCCAGGCGCCGGACCACGAGACCGACCACGGCCAGGGCGAGCCCCACGACGAACAGGGCACCGGTGAGTTCCGCCGGTCCGCCGCCCTGGCTGCCGATGACGGCGGCGACGCCGACGAAGGAGAGCGAGGAGCCGAGGTAGCTGGGGACTCGTCCGCGGGTGAGGACCAGGAACAGCAGGGTCGCCACCCCCGAGGCCATCAGACCGAGGCTCGGGTCGAGCCCCATGAGGACCGGGGCGACGAAACAGGCGCCGATCATCGAGACGACGTGCTGCGCTCCCAGCCCGATCGTCCGGGTCCAGGTGAGCCGCTCGTTCGGCCGGACGACCTCACCCGGGCCCAGAGTCCTGCCGTCTCCATGCAGCTTCCATCCGAAACCGGACATTTTTGCTCTCCGTTCATGTACGTACCGAACGGAAAGTACAAGATGAGCGGTCAATCGTTCACATCGACGCGGAGCGCGGAGCGCGGCGCAGCGCACCGGGCCGTGGGCGTACGGCGGTGTGCGCCTGCCGGGCACCGGAGCCCGACACGTAAGGCGCGCTTCCCCCTCGCTGTCCCTCCCCTCCCCCTGCGCGGCGGTCGTTCCCTCGTTCTGGGGAAGCGTCGGGCCCCCGGCCCTGCCGTCGGCCGGCAGCTGCGACGCTGCCGCCATGGCGCACTGCGAGCACGTCCCGACGGCCGCCCTGGCGGCGGACACGGTCCTGTCGAGGATGCGCGCCCTCGACACGGCTTTGCCCGCCCGTGACGGCGTGGCCGTCTTCCACCGTGTCTACCTGGCGGCCACCCGGGAGGCCCACCCGCACCTCCGGGGCGGGCGGCCCGGGGAGGTGGCGGCGGCGACCGCGCTGGACGTGCGGTTCGCGGAGCGCTACCTCGCCGCCGTGGACGCGGCGGAGGACGCCCGCCGTCCGCCCGCCTGCTGGCGCCCCCTGTTCCAGTTCCGCCGCCATCCCGGCGTACGTCCGCCGCAGTTCGCGCTGGCGGGCATCAACGCGCACGTCGGGCACGATCTCGCGCTCGCCGTGGTGGACACCTGTCGTACGCTCGGCTGCGAACCCGTCGAGCTGGAGGCCGAGTTCGACCGGGTGGGCGATCTCCTGGCCGCGCTGGAGGAGCACGTCCGCGAGGAGCTGCTGCCGGGCCCCGACCTCCTCCGGGTCACCGACCCGCTCACCCATCTGCTCGGCTCCTGGAGCCTTGAGCGCGCCCTCGACGCCACCTGGTCCGCGGCCCGTGCCCTGTGGGCGCTGCGTCGACTGCCGGACGTCGCCGGGGAGTTCACGGAGCGGCTGGACGCGGCGGTGGGCTTCGCGGGCCGCATGCTGCTCACCCCGCTGCCGGACTGATCCGCGGCGGTCCCCGCGCACGTCCACCCCGGCTCCGTCCCGGTCGTTGTACGTTGAAGCCGGTTGCGGCCCAGGCAGCACCGCCCCCGGCATCCCGACCGCGAAGGAGCACCCGGCATGACGATCCGGCTCGGACTCGGCCTCCCCCAGATGCGGCAGTACGACATCGGCAAGGACATCCCCGACGTGGCCCGCGCCGCCGAACGGACGGGGTACGAGAGCCTGTGGGTCTTCGAGCGGGCCCTGTTCCCCGACCCTCCCACCCAGGGGCTGTACGGCGTCGAGGGCCTGCCCTGGCCGGAGGGGTACCGGGGTGTGGCGGAGCCGCTGGTCAGCCTCACCCTCGCCGCCGCGGCCACCGAACGGGCCCTGCTGGGCACCAGCGTCCTCATCGCCCCGCTGCACGTCCCCTTCCAGCTGGCCAAGTCGCTGGCCACGCTGGACGCGGCGAGCGGCGGCCGGGTGGTGGCGGGCCTCGGCACGGGGTGGTCCCACGACGAGTACGCGGCGGCGTCCGTACGGCCGTTCGCCGAGCGGGGCGCCGCGCTGGACGAGCTGATCGGGGTGTGCCGCGCGGTCTGGGGCCCCGACCCGGTGGTGTACGACGGCGAGGTCACGAGGATCGCGTCCGCCGCGGTCGGGCCCAAGCCCGCCCGGCCGATCCCGATCCTGCTGGCGGCGAGCAGCGGCCGGGCCCGCCGCCGGCTCGTCGACCGCGCCGACGGCTGGATGCCCACCGGCATCGGCGCCGGGGCCGTCGCCGACCAGTTGCGGCAGCTGCGGGACCTGGCGGCCGAGCGCGGGCGCACGGAGCCCATCGCGACGACGCTGCGGGTCAACGCCCGCTACGGCGCCGCGGCCGCCGCCGGTGCGGAGCGCCGGGAGTTCCACGGCGGCGTCGACCGGATCGTCGAGGACCTCACGGCGTACGCCGGGCTCGGTCTCGACGAGATCCTCCTCGACCTCCAGAGCACCACCCGGGACGCCGAGGAGCTGAAGGACGTCGCCGCCGAGGTGTACGAGAAGGCGCGGGCGGCCGGGATCTAGGGGAAGGCCCCGGCCCGGGTCAGTCCTCGGGGAGTTCGACCGGCGCGATCTCGTCGTAGAGGTCGCCCGGACCGGGGTTGGCCGCGTCGGTCTCACCGCCGAAGTGGTGCATGACGCCCCAGACCGCGTTCAGCGCGGTCTGGACGGCGCCCTCGGCCCAGCCGGCCGTCCAGGAGATGTCGTCGCCGGCGAGGAAGATGCCCCTCTTGTCCTCCGGCAGCCGCTCCTGCATGAAGTGGGTGAACAGGCGCCGCTGGTAGCGGTAGTGACCGGGGAGGTTGGCCTTGAACGCGCCCATGAAGCAGGGCTCGTTCTCCCAGGAGACCGTCACCGGGTTGCCGATGACGTGCTTCCTGATGTCGACGTTCGGGTAGATCTCGCCGAGCGACTTCAGCATGACCTCCATCCGCTCGTGCGCGGACAGCGGCAGCCACTTCAGACTGTCGTCGCACCAGGTGTAGGAGAGGCAGATGACGGCGGGCCGGTCCGGGCCGTCGTCGAGGAGGTAGGTGCCGCGGGTCATCCGGTCGGTGAGCGTCATCGACATGACGTCCCGGCCCGTCGGGTTCCCCCTGTCGTCGACGGCCTTGTCCAGCCAGAAGGGGCGGTCCACCGGGACGAAGAGCTTGGAGCTCTCCATGTAGTGGGTGCGCTCGATCGCGGTCCAGTGGTCGATGGGGAAGAGCGAGTCGTCGCACGCGATCTGGGAGAGCAGCATCCAGGACTGCGCGGTGAAGACCGCCGCCCGGTAGGTGCGGATGTCGCCGTCGGCGTCGGTCACGGTGATGCGGTTGCCGGCGGTGCGGTCCAGCCGGGTCACGGCCGGGCGCGGCTCGCCGTCCGCGTGCAGGGACCGCAGCGAGGTGCCGTGCGGCCAGTGGACGGTCTTCTCCGGCTCGCGTTCCCAGAGCCTGGTCGGCAGTTGCTGGGAGCCGCCGACGATGCCGCGGTGGTGGTCGTCGGCCTCGGTGTAGACGACGCGCAGGATCTCCAGGATGGAGTTGGGGAAGTCGGTGTCCCAGCCTCCGGTGCCGAAGCCGACCTGCCCGAATATCTCGCGGTGCCGGAAGGACCTGAACGCCTCGGAGTCGCAGAGGAAGCCGTAGAAGGTCTGGTTGTCGAGCTTCTCGACCAGCTTCGACCAGATCTCCCGGATGCGGGGGACGTCCCGCTCCCGCAGGGCGCGGTTCATGCCGGAGAAGTCGGCGCCCTCCTCCAGGCACTTCGCCCAGGCGTCGGCCACGTCCCGGTAGACCTGCGGCAGGTCGTCGAGCGTCTCGGCGTAGTGCGACTCGCCCTTGAGATCGACGACGGTCGAAGGGGTCGCCTCCGCCAGCGGGTTGGGGAAGGGGCGGGTCTCCAGGCCCACCAGGTCGATGTAGTGCTGGAGGGCGGTGGAGGACGGCGGGAAGCGCATCGCGCCCATCTCGGCCAGCAGCGAGGGGTCGCAGCCGTCGAAGCCCACGGTGCGCAGCCGGCCGCCGATCCGGTCCGCCTCGTACACGACGGGCTTGAGGCCCATCTTCATCAGCTCGTAGGCGGCCACGATGCCGGACAGGCCGCCGCCGATCACCGCGACCTCGGCGCCGTGCTCGGTCGCGGGTACCTGGCCGAGTCCGGCGGGGTGGGCGAGGAAGTCGTCGTACGCGTACGGGAAGTCCGGCCCGAACATGGTGATCGGCGGCTGCCGCCCGGAGGCGTGCTCGATCGCGTTGGGCACGGTGGACGTCATGGGGTACGGACTCCTTGCTCGGGCGGGATGCGGGTGGTGGGCGTGGCGGCCGGGGTTCTAGACGAGCGAACCGTAGAGGCCCGGACGGCGGTCCCTCAGATACGGGTTGGCCCCGCGGGATGCGGCGAGGAACGCCGGGTCGGCGTCGGCGAGGAGCAGTTCCTCGCCGCGTCCGGCGCGGGCCCGGGCGGTCCCGTCGGGTGCGGCGAGCACGGACAGCCCGACGAACTCCAACTCGCCCTCGCGGCCTGCCCGGTTGACGTACGCCACGTACATCTGGTTCTCGAAGGCCCGGACCGGCACGACGGACTCCGCGACGAACTGGAACGGGTGCATCTGGGCGGTCGGCACCAGCAGCAGATCCGTGCCCGCCAGGGCGTGGGCGCGGACGTTCTCCGGGAACTCCACGTCGTAGCAGATCAACAGGCCGACGGTGAGGCCGTTCAACTCCGCCTGGGCGACGGGCTGTTCCCCGGGCGTGAAGTGGTCTCGCTCGAAGCACCCGAAGAGGTGGGTCTTGCGGTGGCCGGCCAGCCGGGCGCCGTCGGCGGAGATCAGCTGGACGGAGTTGAAGACGTGCTCGCCGTCCCGCTCCGGGTAGCCGTACGCGACGGCGAGGCCGTGGCGCCCGGCGATCTCCGCGACGGCGTCGGCCGAGTCGCCGTCGGCGGGTTCGGCGAGGACACCGAGGGCGTCGCCGATCGCGTACCCGGTCAGGAACAGCTCCGAGGTCACCAGCAGCCCGGCGCCCGCGGCGGCGGCGCGGCCCGCGGCCTCGTCGAGGACCCTGAGGTTCTCGGCGGTGGAGCCGGGCCGGCCGGAGCTCTGGAGCAGGGCGGTGCGCATGCGTGTTCCTCAGCGGTGAAAGGGGAGGTCGGGGGCGAGATAGACGGTACGGTCGGCGGGCTCGGCCGGACAAGGAGGACCCGTTGCGCGCCGGTGCGCGGTTCATTGCGTCCGCCCGGCCGACCGCGGCGATTCGTTGCGCCCCGTCCCGGCACCCGCCTCAGGGCCCGCCCGTCCCCTCGTCACGAGCACGGCACCCGCCGCATCCCCCGCGCCCCCGCGCTCAGCTCCTCTTCGCCGCTGCGGCCCGCACCGCGACGCGGGCCGCGCCCGTCAGCAGCAGGGCCGTCAGCAGGTACGGCACCGCGGACAGGGCGAAGGCGGTGCCGTGCCCGGCGTACGTGGCCACCGCGGCGTAGGCGCCGTAGGTGGCGAGGTTGCCCAGCTCGGTGCCCAGGCCCGCGACCGAGGTGAGCGTGGCCCGGCCCGTGTCGTCGATACGCCGCTGGAGGCGGACGTCGGCCAGCACGGTCGCCAGCTGGAATCCGCCGAAGGCGAGCGCGACCAGGACCAGGGCGGCCGGGGTGCCGGCCAGGGCGCCCACGGCCAGGGCGAGCGCGGACCCGGCGAGCAGGGCGGCGAAGCCGTGGGCGGACAGGCTCTCCGCGGCCCCGGCCAGCAGGCTGCCGGCCGTCGCCCCGGCCCAGATCATCAGCAGCAGCCAGGGCACCGCGCCGGGCGCCACGCCGGTTTCGAGCGCCAGCAGCGGTGTGTACTCGTCGAGCGCGCCCCACACGGCGGTCACGGCCGGTACGAGCACCAGGGCGCCGCGCACGGACCGGTCGGCGCGGGCCTCGGCGAGTCCGGCGCGCAGGGTCGCGGTCCAGCGCTCGCCGCCCGCGGAAGGGGCGCGGTGCTCGGGGAACCGGGTCGCCACCGCCGCCGCGGCCAGGCAGGCCAGCACGCTCGCGGCGCCCACGGCGTGGTAGCCGCCCCGGGCGAACACCGGACCGGCCAGACCCATGGCGGTCATGGTCGCGGCGATCCCGAGCGCCCGGGCCCGGCCCATCAGCCGGGCGTACTGCCCGGCCTCGCCGGTCCGCTCCAGCTCGTCGTAGACCAGCGCCTCCAGCGCGCCGGATCCGAGCGCTCCGCCGGCGCCCCACAGCACGAAGCCGAGCGCGAAGGCGCCGTAGGAGGGCACGAGCACCCACAGGGCGAAGCCGGTGGCGGTGAGCAGCGGGCCGAGGACCAGCAGCAGCCGCCTGGAGACGGCGTCGGCCCAGACGCCGGAGGGCACCTCCAGGAGCACGCCGGTCAGCGACCACAGGGCGAACAGTGAGGCCATCTGCCAGACGGACAGGCCGGTGTCGCTGAACAGCAGCGCGTACACCGGGTAGAGCAGGATGAACTCGTCGCAGAACGCCGAGGCGTACAGCGTGCGCGCGAGCCGCCGGGTGGCGGCGGGGCGGCGGGCACGCCGGGGCGGGGGTGAGAGAGTCATGGGGCCTTCCCGAGGGGGCGGATCGGACACCGGAGGTACGGCGTCCGGGGCGGCCCTCGGGAACAGGCACCACGAAAGGTCCTGCGGGCGGCTCTGCGGCGGTACCCGCAGGTGGGTTCACAGGTGGGCCCAGAGGTGGCTCTGCGGGTGGATCAATGTCGTCGGGTCATGCCGTCGACCCTAGACGGCGGCGGACGTCCTGCCCATCGGATTACGTGGGTGAGCCCGACGAGAAGCGCCGCAGCAGCGGCGAGAGCACCAGTACCGACCGGGTGCGCTCGACGAACGGTTCCCCGGCGATGCGCTCCAGGACGCGCTCGAAGTGCCGCATGTCGGCGGCGAAGACCTGGGCGACCGCGTCGGCGTCCCCGGTGACGGTGGACGCGGCGACGACCTCCTGGTAGCGCTCCAGGCCCCGCTGGATGGTCTCCGGCGAGGTGTTGCGGCGGCAGAAGATCTCGACGAACCCCTCGGTCTCCCAGCCGAGCGCGGCGGGGTCGACCCGTACGGTGAAGCCGGTGATGGCCCCGGTGGCGCGCAGGCGGTCCACGCGCCGTTTCACGGCGGGCGCGGAGAGGCCGACCGACTGCCCGATGTCCGCGTAGGAGCGGCGGGCGTCCTCGGCGAGGGCGTGCACGATGCGTTCGTCGAGATCGTTCAGCACAGGGGGTCGTTCACTTCGCTTCCGGTGCGCCGGGGCCCGTACGGGTCCGGCGTGGCAGGTCGGGAGGGCGGAGGCCGCACCCGAAGGAGAACACGGGGCCGAGCATGGCCCGGCCGGGTCAGCCGCCGTCCGGTTCGCCCGCGACGGCGCGCGCCTCGGCCGCGTCCGCCGCGTCGAAGCCGATCTCCCCGGGCCGGCCGCGGGCGGCCTCCTGGGCGTCGATCCAGCGCAGGTGGGCCTCCCAGGCTGCCTGCTTGCTGGTGCCGAGCGCCGCCCCGATCTGCGCCCAGGACGCCCCGGCCTCGCGGGCGGCGCGGACGGTGAGCTGACGCCCGTAGGCGGCCTTGCGGGCGACCACCTCGCTCAGCGCGAGCAGTTCAAGCAGCTCGGGGCGGCCGAGTGCCTCGTCGTCGCTGCCGAATCCGGCGAGGGACTCGCGGGCCCGCAGTTCGTCGAGGCGGGCCACGGCGGTCAGCAGGGTGTGCTGCGGCTCGGTGCTCTGCGGCGTGGTCATGCGTCCAGCGTCACGTCAGGGTGGCTTGGCGTCAAGCCACCCTGACGGAACCCTGCGGACTTTCCGGGCGCGGTCAGCTCCAGCTGGCGTGCAGCGGCTTGCCCTCGGCGTAACCGGCGGCGCTCTGGATGCCGACGATCGCCTTCTCGGCGAACTCCTCCAGCGAGCCGGCACCGGCGTAGGTGCAGGAGGAGCGGACGCCCGCGATGATCGCGTCGATCAGGTCCTCGACGCCGGGCCGGGCCGGGTCGAGGAACATCCGCGAGGTGGAGATGCCCTCCTCGAACAGCGCCTTGCGGGCCCGGTCGTACGCCGACTCCTCCGAGGTGCGGTTGCGCACCGCGCGGGCGGAGGCCATGCCGAAGGACTCCTTGTAGGCGCGGCCGTTGGCGTCGTGCTGGAGGTCGCCCGGGGACTCGTAGGTGCCGGCGAACCAGGAGCCGACCATCACGTTGGACGCGCCGGCCGCGAGGGCCATCGCCACGTCGCGCGGGTGGCGGACGCCGCCGTCGGCCCAGACGTGCTTGCCGTACTTCTTCGCCTCGGCGGCGCACTCCAGGACGGCGGAGAACTGCGGCCGGCCGACGCCGGTCATCATGCGGGTGGTGCACATGGCACCGGGTCCGACGCCGACCTTGATGATGTCGGCGCCCGCCTCGACCAGGTCGCGCACGCCCTGGGCGGAGACGATGTTGCCGGCGACGATCGGGACCTGCGGGTCGAGGTCGCGCACCACCCTGACCGCGCTGATCATCGACTCCTGGTGGCCGTGCGCGGTGTCGATGACGAGGGTGTCCACGCCCGCGTCGAGGAGCTGCTTGGCCTTGCCGGCCACGTCGCCGTTGATGCCGACCGCGGCGGCGATCCGGAGCTTGCCGGCGTCGTCGACGGCCGGGGTGTAGAGGGTGGCCCGCAGGGCGCCCTTGCGGGTGAGGATGCCGGCGAGGCGGCCGTCCTTGTCGACGGCGGGCGCGTAGCGCCGGTTGGCGGCGTCGAGGGTGTTGAAGGCCTCGCGGGGGTCGGTGTCGGCGTCGACGAGGATCAGGTCCTTGGACATGACCTCTTCGAGCTGGGTGAAGCGGTCCACGCCGCTCAGGTCGGCGTCGGTGACCACTCCGACCGGCCGGTGGTCCTCGTCGACGACGACCCCGGCGTCGTGCGCGCGCTTGGGGAGCAGGGACAGCGCGTCGGCGACGGTCTGGTGCGGGGCCAGCACGATCGGGGTGTCCAGGACGTGGTGGCGGCCCTTCACCCAGGTGACGACCTCGGTGACGACCTCGATCGGGATGTCCTGCGGGAGGACCACGAGCCCGCCGCGCCGGGCCACCGTCTCGGCCATCCGGCGGCCCGCGATGGCGGTCATGTTCGCGACGACGAGCGGGATGGTGGTGCCCGTGCCGTCCGGCGAGCCGAGGTCCACGCCCTGCCGGGAGCCGACGGCGGAGCGGCTCGGGACCATGAACACGTCGTCGTACGTCAGGTCGTACGAGGGCTGTATGTCATTGAGGAAACGCACGTGCTGCACATCCCAGTCGATCAGAGGTGGCCCCCGGACAGGTCAGCCAGGGGGAAAGAGCACGTACTTCATTGTCCCACGGCCGGCCGTCCGCAACCCCCGGGCAGATCATCCAGGCTGGTCAGGACCCTCTTTGGAGGAACCTCCAGGGCCGAGGGCGACGAAGAGCCCCGGGCCGCGGTCGGTGGCCTCGGCGAAGACCTCCTGGACGACGGACCACTCGTCGGGCCGCGCCTCGGCGTACGCCCGCCAGCCCTCGACGCTCAGGACGAGCCCCCGGTCCGCCGTGCCCGAGGGCCAGACGGAGGGGTCGGCGAGGGAGTCGGCGAGCGCGTCCCAGTCCCGGCCGAAACCGTCGGGCAGCGCCAGGTCACGGGCGCAGCGGTCCATCAAACCCGCCTGGTCCGTGACCCCGCCGAGGTCCAGCGTCACCACGAGCCGCCCCGCGGAGTCCCCGGTCATGCCGTGCCGTCCCTTCCTGCTGCGTTTCCGGTGCCGACCGGGTGTCAGATCCCGTCGGGGTCGACCCGGTTGAGCGTCGACTTCGGGGCCGAGCCCGCCGTCATCAGGTAGTCCGCGGCCGACGTGTCCGTCACCAGGCTGGTGACGAGACCGGAGCGCAGTACCGCGTCGATGGCCGCGGCCTTGCGCTGGCCGCCCGCGATCGCCACGACCTCGGGGATGCGGCGGAGCTGGTCGGCCTTGACCGTGATGCACCGCTCCCCCAGGTCCCGCCCGACCCGGCGCCCCTCCGCGTCGAAGAGGTGCGCGGACATCTCGGCGGCGACACCGAGCGAGGCGTAGTGCGCGCGCTCCTCGTCACTGAGCATGTCGTGCACCGTCGAGATGCCGGGCTCCCAGGAGCCGATGGAGACGCAGGCGACCGTGACCTTGTCGAAGTACTCGAAGGCCCGGGCGATCCCGGTCTGGTGCCGCAGCGCCTGCGCGGTGGCCGCGTCCGGCAGGAGCATGGGCGCGTAGATGGGGTGCGCGTCTCCCCCGGACACCTGGGCGGCGCGGCGGACGGCCTCGACCGAGCCGCGCTCGGCGGTGCCCGCGTCGTAGACGCCCGTCAGCTGCACCACGGTGCAGGGCGGCAGCCGGTCGAGGGCCGCCGCCATGTGGATGGTGGACCGGCCCCAGGCCAGGCCCAGCACATCGCCCTCGGTGACCAGCTCGCCGAGCAGGTCGGCGGCCACCTCGCCCAGGTTCTCCGGGTCGGGCGTCTCCTCGGCGTCCGCCGGGGACTCCACCACGACGGCGTGTTTGAGCCCGTAGCGGGCGCGCAGGGCGTCCGAACGCTCGGCGTCCAGTTCCGCGGGCACCCGGATCTCGATTCGTACAAGGTCTCTCTCGAGGGCGGTCTCGAGAACCCTGGCCACCTTGAAGCGGCTGACGCCGAACTCCTCCGCGATCTGGATCTTTGACTTGCCCTCGAGGTAGAAGCGGCGGGCCATGGCCGCCGCCTGGACCAGCTCAGCGGGTCCCATCCGCATGGCTGAACGGCCCGCCGACATACCCGACACGGCGTTCTCCTCACTGCTGTTCACACTCTGGATACGCCGTTCATCCTTGCAGATTCGGCGCACTTGATCAGCCCTGATGGGAGCCGTTCACGTTCTGTTCCTCAGTGGTCGCACACCCAGGACGCCCCGGCGGTCGCCGTCTCGGCCTGTGTGCGCAGTGCACGTACCGCCTCGGCCGGGTCGGACGCCCCGTAGACGGCGGAGCCCGCGACGAAGACGTCCGCGCCGGCCTCGGCGCACTGCTCGATCGTCGACGCCGACACCCCGCCGTCGACCTGGAGCCACAGCTCCAGACCGTGCTTCCTGATCAGCTCACGGGTGCGGCGGATCTTGGGGAGCATGATGTCGAGGAACGCCTGCCCGCCGAAGCCGGGTTCAACCGTCATGATCAGCAGCATGTCGAGTTCCGGCAGCAGGTCCTCGTACGGCTCGATCGGCGTCGCGGGCCTCAGCGCCATGGACGCGCGGGCGCCCTTGGCCCGGATCTCCCGCGCCAGCCGCACCGGCGCGGCGGCCGCCTCGACGTGGAAGGTGACGGAACCGGCACCCGCCTCCACGTACTGCGGCGCCCAGCGGTCGGGGGCCTCGATCATCAGGTGGCAGTCCAGCGGGGTGTCCGTCGCGCGGGCCAGGGACTCCACGACCGGCACGCCGAGCGTGAGGTTCGGGACGAAGTGGTTGTCCATGACGTCGACGTGGAGCCAGTCGGCTCCCCGGACCGCCTCGGCCTCGTCCGCGAGGCGGGCGAAGTCGGCGGACAGGATGCTGGGGTTGATCTGCGCGGCCATGCCGCCAAGCCTGCCATGCCCTCCGGGGGTGGCGTCGGATGGGGCCTGGGGGGGCGAGGTTGTTGGCCGGCCGCGGGCCGGTGGTGGGCCGGTGGTGGGTCGGTAGCGGGCCGGTGGTGGGCCAGTGGCGGGGTCGGCCGCGCGGTTCGCCGCGCGCCTGTGGGGCGCTCCCTGCAGGCGCGATCAGCTCGGGCCGCAGACGGGGAGGTTCTGGGGTGTGCGGAGGCGCTCCAGTTCCTCCAGGCGGGTGTCCAGGTCGGACGGGTCGGCGAAGTGGCGCAGTACGGCCTGGTGGAAGGCGTCGCGGACGGTGCGGGGCATCGCGTCGGAGGCGTCCCAGCAGCGGGCCCGGCCGGGGTCGCGCAGGACGGTGCCGATCTCCCGCCCGGTGGCGTCCTGGCCCTCGGCCGGGGCCGCCGCCCGGTTCGCGGTGTACTCGGGCAGCGCGGTGTCCGGATCGGCGAGGTAGCGGATCAGCTGCTCGGCCTCCGGCGTGGGCCGCAGTACGGCCGCGAGGTCGCCGGAGACCTCCCAGGCGCCGGCGTCCGGCCCGGCGCCGGGCACGACCGCGGAGGAGTGGACGTGGTCGCCGCCCGCCTGCCGCCAGTGACCGGCGCGGAAGGAGCCCTGGTGCTCCAGGCTGCCCGGCGCGCAGTCCGCGTCGAAGGCGGTGGTCAGCACCTGCTCGACCCGGGCGCCGTCGCCCGCGCCCACCAGGCCGGCCCAGGTCGTCCAGGCCCTGCGCACGGCCTCGTCGGTCCACGGCAGCCTGCCGTTGGCCCAGTCCTCGTACACCTGCGGGCCGGCCTGCTGGAGCAGGATGTCCTCCACCCAGTCGGTGCCGGGCCAGCCGGAGGTCGCGCCGGACTCCAAGCCGGCGCACCAGCGTGCAGCAGGCCCCGCCGACTTCGCGGTGGGAGCCTGTCCGGTGTACCAGACCATGCTCTTCAGGCCGGTCTTCACAGGCAGCCAGTAGGTGTGGGCGCCCTGCCCCCGCACGGTGACCTCGGGGGCCCAGAACCGGTCGTAGTCCGCGGCGTCGAAGAGTCCGTCCAGCGGGTGGAGCTGCCCGTCGACGGCGTAGGCGAGCAGCTCGCCGGGGCCGGGCAGCACCGCCACGTCGGGCGGGTCGCCGGCCGCCATGTCGGCGGCCAGTACCTGGCTGAGCGCGGAACTGCCCTGGTAGACGACGTCGATCCGGTACTTCTCCTCGAACGGCTCGACGACGTGCTCCTCGAACTCCGCGCGCTCCGCGCCGCTCCAGTTGGCGAGCAGGGTGACCGAGCCCTGCCAGTCGCGCGCCCAGCGGACCCCGGCGTACACGCCCGCACCGAGCAGGACCAGGCAGAGGCAGAGGACGCCGAGCGTGCGGGCCCCCGGGCGCCTCATCGGGGGCCCCGGAAGCGGTACTCGGCGATCCGCGGCCACAGTCCCCACACCGTCAGCGCCACCACCACGGCTCCTCCGAGCAGTACCCAGTCGGACAGTGAGGTCCAGAACCCGGCGTCGGCGAGCGCGCCCTGCACCTCGCCGGCCACCTCGGGGACGGCGTCCGGGCGGGCCGGCACCCGTACGTCGGCGACGGAGTCGGTCATCGCGCGGTGCGCCGCGAGGGTGTGCCGGGCCAGCAGGGGCACGCCGAGGGCGCACACCGCGGTGGCGGCCAGCAACCGCAGGTGCAGGGGACGCCGGAACCGGCGCCGCAGGTACCGCTGGGTCTCCAGGAGCGCTCCGCACAGGGCCGCGTACAGCACCGCGACCGTGCACCAGCCGAACCACAGCTGCCAGGGGAAGGCGGCCTGCCGCCGGGCCTCGGCCAGCTGTGCGCCGCGCAGGGCGTCCAGGCGGCTCATGATGTCGCCCTCGGTTCCCGGTTCGGCCTCCAGGCCGAGGACCTTCTCGGCGTAGTGGAGGTAGGCGGCGCGCAGGGGCGAGCCGTCCGGTTCGCGGCCCCGGCGCTCCACCCATCCCGAGTAGACGGCTATCAGTCCGGTGACGGTCTGGACGTCGTGCCGGCCCGCGACGCCGGTGACGTTCTCGGAGGCGGCCAGGGCGAGGCTCTGCTGGGCGACCGAGACCTGGGTGAGGAACTCGCCGCTGGTGTCGCCCTCGGCCCCGGTGCCGCGGACCACCCTGTGTGCTTCGCGCAGCGCGCCCTGCGCGGTGTCGACGGCGAGGATGCCGGGCGCGCTCTCGGTGGACAGCGGCACGGTGTCGTCGTGCACGCCCCGGTAGGCGAAGAACAGCGCGAGGGTGGTGACCGTGCCGAGGACCAGCAGCAGCCTCAGCCGTCGGGCCAGGTCCCGGCCGGTGGTGCTCACGCCCGTTCCCCGAAGGAGTGACCGCAGGTCGGGCAGAACCGGGCGGCCGCCGGCGCACCGTGGGTGCAGACGGGGCAGCGCACGGTGGCCGCGCCGCCCCGCGCGGTGCCCGCGGTGCCGCCGCCGGTGCCGGTGCCGGTGCCGGTGCCGGTGCCGGACGCGGGACCGTAGGTGCTGTGGCTGCTCGCGGTGATCAGGTGGTGGAAGTCGACGGCCACCGCACCGGGGCGCAGGGCGACCCGGCCCTCCTGCGCGTCGTCGATCCGCACCAGCCGGGCCAGCCGGCCGAGCTGCTCCTCGGCGCCCATGGCGTGGGCGAGCTGCACGGCCCGGCCCAGCCACTGCTCGGCCGACTCGGACTGCCCGCGGCGGTGCGCGTCGGTGGCGGCGGCGACCGCCTCGCCGAGCCGCTGGTGCTGCTCGAAGTGCTCGACCTGGGCGTCGGTGTGCCCGGACAGGGCCGGGTCGTCGGTCCAGTGCACCAGGCAGGGCTGCGGCGGCGGCAGCCGCACCGCGTCGTCGCCGGGTACGTCGACGGCGGCCACGGCGAGCTGGAGGTCCTCCCGGCGCGGCCGGCCGGCGGGGTCGGCGGCCAGGCACAGGTGGTAACGGCGGGTCTCGTCGCCCCAGGCCCGGGTGACGAACCGTCCGGTGCCGTCCTCGTCGCTCAGCTCCACCTCGGTGGGGAAGACCTGTTTGAGGTAGCGCACGGCGCACCCGGGCATCGCGGTCACCCGGACGGTCAGCTCGGGGACGGTCTTGGTGAGCAGACGGTTCATCAGCTGCTCGTACTCCCCCGGCAGGGCCGCCTCCTCGCGCACCGAGGAGGCGCTGCCGTGCAGCCTGCGGGCGATCCGCAGCAGTTCCCGGCCGTCCCAGCCGTCCCCGATGCCCCAGGCGTCGCACACGAAACGGCCCGCGCACTCGTCCAGCACCCGGGCCAGCGGCATCTGCTCGTCGTGCTGGTTCTTGCCGTCGGTGAGCAGCAGGACGTGCCCGAGGGGCGCGTCCTGTTCCGCCAGCAGCCGGCGGCTCAGGTCCAGCCAGGCTCCGATGCAGGTGCCGCCGCCCGCGACCATCCCGTGCACGGCCCGCTCCGCCCGTGCGCGGGTGCGGTCCGAGGCGCGGGCCATGCCCGGGGTGTCCGGGTACACCACGGTCGCCTGCTCGTTGCCCCGGACCACCGCGAACGGGGTGCCGTCGGGCAGCCTGCGGACCGCCGCGACGGCCGCCTGCTGCGCCGCGTGCAGCTTCTCGACCGGCCAGGTCATCGAACTGGAGCAGTCCACGGCGAGCACCTGCGCGAGCACCGGGCCGCCCGGGCGGGCACCGGCCCCGGTGCCGTCCACGCGCACGCTGAGGATGGCGTGCATCTGCGGGTCGCCCGCCGCGGTGGACAGGTACTTCCACTGGCTGACCTCCAGGCCGACGCCGGGGCCGGTCTCCGCACCTGCCTCCGCGCGCCGCTGGGCCGGCCCAGCGGCCCCGCCCGTCGCCGCGGCCCCGTCAGCCCCGACGGCCCTCCCGCCGGTCCCAGCCCTCCCAGCCGTTCCGCCGGTCTTCCCGCCCGTCCGGGGTGTTCCCGTGTCCACGCTGCCCGTGCCCCCTCGACCTCGCAGTCGCTCGTCGTCGCTCGTCGTCGCTCCTCGCTCCGCCGCGCGCTCACGCCGTACGGCGCCGTCCAGGCCCCGCTCCCCGCCCTCCCCGCTGCCCCTCTTCCGGTCCTCTGCTTCGTCCCCGGCCCCGGCCCCCGCCCCGGCCCCGCAGCAGCTCCAGCAGGCCGGCCGGTTCCGGGAGCACCGCATACGCCGCGTCCAGCAGGTCTCCGCGCTCGCCCGCGCTGCCCGCCTGGGCGGCGAGCCGTCTCAGAGAACGGGACAGCAGCCCGCGCAGCGCCTCCTCGGTGTCCTCCCGGCCGAACAGCTCACCGGCGGGGAACCCGCTCCCCCAGCCACCGGCCGGGCGGCAGGCCAGCGCGTGCTCCCGCAGCTCGGCCACCAGCCGGTCCCAGGAGCCGCTGCCGTCCAGGTTCAGTCCGGCCAGCCGTTCGGCGGCCTCGCTCAGCTCGGCGGCGAGCGGTCCGGCTCCGCCGGTCAGCCGGCCGGCCAGGATCCGCACGGCCGCCAGGCGGGCGGTGTCGTAGTGCCGGGAGGTGGTCGGCACCCCGTCCAGCACCTCGACGGCCGCGCGGCGTCCGCCGTGGCGCAGCCGGACGCGGGCCAGCCCGAAGGCGGCGCTGCCCTGCGTGGGGTCGCGCCGCAGAACGGCTTCGTAGAACTCCTCGGCCTGCGCCGCGCGGTCCCGTGCCTGCGCCGCCTGGGGCTCGGTGGCCTCCCGCAGCCGCTCGGCCAGGTACTCGGCGCAGTATCCGAGCGCCAGCTTCGGCGCCGCCTCGCCGGGCAGCGCCGCGTAGGTGGCGGCGAACTCGTCCTCCGCGCGGTCGACCGCGCCGCGCGTGAGGTGGACCAGACCCCGGTGCCAGAAGATTCGCCAGTCGTAGTCGCCGGTCCACCCCTTGGCCCGGTCCACCCACTCCGCGGCCCGTCCCGCGTTCCCGGCGTCCAGGTAGGCGCGGCACAGCCACAGCGCGGTCTCGACGGTGCGCAGCGCCGGGTCGCCCTCCGCGCGGGCGGCGATGCGGTCGGGGGTGTCCGCGGCCAGCCCGCCGAGCAGTACGGCCGCGTGGTCGGAGGCGTCGGGCAGGGGGACCGGCAGCGCACGCGTGGTCGCCCGGGGCTCGGGCGCCCCGGCAGGCAGCCCGGGTGCGTCGGTGCCGGGGGCGCGGGTCCACCGCTCCAGCGGCGGGACCGTGCCGAGGGCGGCGCCGAAGACCGCGGCGGTGGGCTCGAACCGGGTGGAGCGCTCCGGGTACGGCTCGTGCCCGCCGAGCGCCTGGTGCTCGCGCAGCACCTCCCACAGCTGCCGGGACATCTCCGCGGCGGAACGGAACCGGGCGGCGGGCTCGTGGTGCGTGGCCCGGCGGATCAGCGCCTCGAAGGAGCGGGCGGCCAGTCCGGCGGGCCGGGCGGCGCGCTCGGCGAGGACCTTCAGGGTCCGTCCGACGGTGTACAGGTCGCTGTCGGTGTCGAGGCCGCGTTCGTCGCGCTCCTGCTTCGGCGGGGCATAGCCCTGGGTATGGACGAGCCCGGAGGAGCGGTCGTCGATCCGGCGGACGGCGCCCAGGTCGATGACCTTGATCTCGCGGCCGTAGTGGATGACGTTCTCGGGCTTCATGTCGCAGTAGAGCAGCCCTCGGTCGTGCAGGTACTCCAGTGCCCCGAGGATCTTGCAGCCGTACGTGATGACGTGCCCGAACTCCAGACCGCCCGGCCCGAAGAGCCGGGTCAGCTCGTCCTCGGGGGCGAAGCGGATCCAGGCGAGGGAGCGGCCGCCGACGTACTCCATCACGATGTAGCCGGTCGGCTCCGCGTCGCCGGGCGCCCGGTGCTGCACGTGGGTGACAATGCGGACGATGTCGCGGTGGTGCAGCGTGGTGAGCGAGCGGCGTTCCTCCACCGCCACCCGCCGGGCCACGGCGTCGCCGGTGTTGATCAGCCCCTTGAGGACGACGTGCAGGCCGGGCACGCGGTTGTCCTCGGCCAGGTAGACCCAGCCGTGGCCGCCGACGGCGAGGTAGCCCAGTACCTCGTAGTGGCCGCCGACCCGGTCGCCGGGACGCAGCTTCGGCAGGAACGAGTACTTCCGGCCGCAGTCCGGGCAGTACCCGTGGTCGGGCGCGGGACCGCCGTCGTAGGAGACACCGATGGTTCCGGCGCAGTTGTCGACACCGCAGCGCCGGCCGCCGGTGGGTGGCCGGGCGACGGTGTCGGCGGCTTCCGCGGGGTCCGGGGAGGACAGGTGGGGCAGGGCCGGCAGTCCGTCCCGGTCCAGTCCGCCGGCGGCCGGCCCGGTGGGGCCCTCCGGGGTCTCGGCGGACGGGACGGCACCGGTCGGGCCTGCGGCGACTCCCGCGGACGGGGGTTCGGGGGCGGGCGGACGGCGGTAGCAGGTGTCGCAGAACCCGGTGACCATGACGCGGCCCGGGCAGCCGGTTCTGGCGCAGGCCGTCTCGCTCATGCCGGGGCTCCTCGTGAGGCCGTGGGCGGGCACGGACCGGCCGGGGAGGTGCGCGGCGCCGTCACGCGCCGCCTCCCCGTTGGTCGCCGTAACCGCCGCGTCCGGGATGGTCGCCGTACCCGTCGCGTCCGGGGCGATCGTCGTACCCGCCCTGTCCGCGGTCGTCGCCGTACCCGTCGACGCGGTGCGTGTAGGCGTCCACCGCCGCCTCCGCCTCCCGTACGTCGCAGGGTCTGGCGCTCAGCAGGGCGTGGGCCCGCAGGTAGAGGTCGTCCACCGCGGGATCCTCCTCGCCCTGCAGCCGGTGCTGGAGCAGGACCTGGTAACTGCGCAGGCGGCCAGTGAGTTCGTCGCGCCGGTCGCGGAGCCGGTCCAGCTCCGCGAGGCTCGTCGCCAGCCGGCCCGCGACCCGGTCGGCCAGCCGTTCGTAGCGGTCCGGGTCGGCGCCGGGGCCGTGGCCGGGGCCGTGGCGATCCCCCTCCCGGTCGCGTTCCCGGTCTCGGTCGTCCGCGCGACGCAGGTCGGCGAGGGCCGCTTGGGCGGCCACCAGCTCCCTGTCCAGCTCCCTGCCGAAGGAGCGCGCGTCCTGCGGGACGACGGCGGAGAGACGTTCGTGCAGCTCTCCCGCGAGCGGACCGGTGATCTCCCTGAGCCGGTCGACGAGCCGGGCGCGACGCTCCCGCGCGGGCCGGACGAGCAGCTGGTCGCGTGCCCGGCGGCAGCAGTCGCCGTCCGTGCGGAAGACCAGCAGGAGACGGCTGCCGCCGGCGCGCAGCACGGCGAGCAGGTCGAGGACGGCGGGCGGGTCGACCGCCTCGTCGACGCCGACGACGACCAGGTTGAGGGTGCCCTTCGCGGCGCGGACACGGTCGAGCGGAGGGTCCTCCGGGCGCTGCCACAACCCCATGCGCTCGGCGATCCGCTCGGCGATCCGGGCCGAGGTCCGTCCGCTCGCGTGGACGGCGAGGTCGTGGCCGCCGACGGACGGGACGGTGCCGGGCGGATCGAGGAAGGCGCGGTCGACGGAGACCGGGGGACGCGACTCGCGGTCGGCGAGGGTGATGGCGCGGCGCAGGGTGGATTCGCGCGCCGCGTCCCCGTGCCGGACGACGCTGATCTTCACCCGGCTGCCGTCGTCGCTGAGCCAGGCTGCGAGGCGCTGGGCGAACGGCTCGTCGAGCAGGCCGGGGACGACGTCGTCGCTGGTGGAGCGCAACCGGGGGTCGAGGCCGCTGAGTCCCGTGGTGACGGATTCCAGCCGGGGCAGGTGGCCGACGATGGTGTCGGCGGGGCTCATGAAGGTGAACCGGTTGCCGTGCCGGTCCTCCTGGCCGCTGAGCACCATGCCGATGACCTCGCCGGTGTCGCTGTCGGCGACGCCCGCTCCGCTGCACCCGGGGCTGGCCAGCTCACCCGGACTGGCCGGGACGAGCTGGACCTGCCCGTCGCGTCCGCAGCCGCCGACGGCGGTGGCGCGGAACCAGATGCCGCCGTTGTGCTCGTACGGGAAGCCGTACATCCGCACCTCGCGGGTGGACGTGGACAGCTTCCGCAGCCGTACCGAGTCCTCGGCGGGGCGGGGCCGCTCCAGCCGCAGCAGCGCCACGTCGCCGCTGGGGTCGCCGTCGGCGTCCCGGGTCTCCGGCACGTAGGCGTCGCCGTCCAGCCGGGCGGGGACCGCGGGCACGCTGCGGTCGGCCGCGCCGACGAACTCCGCGGTCATCCGGTCCGCCGTCCGGTCCACCACATGGGCGCAGGTGAGCACCCGGTCCGGAGTCAGCAGAATGCCGGCTCCCGCAATCTCCCCGTCCGCTCCCCGGATCCGGACCGCCCAGCTCGGCGTTCTCATCCACGAGTCGGCCGGGGCTCCCCCGCCAGCAGCCATATACGAACTATACGGGCGGGTGCTCCTGCCGCATACTGACGCGACAAGAGTGAACACTCTGTGTATGGGGGCGAGTTGACGAGCGAACAGGAGTTCGTGGGTCTGGCCGAGGTCATCGGCCGGATCCGGGGCGAGCTGGACGAGGCCCGCGCCGAGGCGGAGGGCAGGGACCTCGGTTTCGCCGTGGAGAACGTGAGCCTGACCTTCACGGTGCAGGTGCACCGCTCCGGCAGCGGCCGCGGCGGTGTCCGGATCGGCGTGGTGACGGCCGAACTCGGCGGTTCGGTCGACCACCAGACCACCCATCAGGTCCAGGTGGACCTGAAACCGGAGCTGCCCGGCGGGGACCGGGTGAAGGTCAGCCGGCGGTAGGGCCGGGTCGGCGCCGCCGGCACCCGGCGCCGGTCACGAGGCCCTCAGGAGGTCCGGCGGACGAGCGCCAGGTACATGGCGTCCGTGCCGTGCACGTGCGGCCAGAGCTGGACGTCGGGGCCCTCGCCCAGCGCGGGGACGCCGGGCAGCAGGGGCCGGGCGTCGAGCAGTTCGGCACCGGGCCGACGCTTGAGGACGTCGGCGACGACCGCGCGGGTCTCGGCGAGGTGGGGCGAGCAGGTCGCGTAGGCGACGACGCCGCCGACGCGTACGGCCTCCAGGGCCTCGCGCAGCAGGCCGCGCTGGAGCGGCGCGAAGCCGTCGAGGTCCTCGGGGCGGCGCCGCCAGCGTGCCTCGGGACGGCGGCGCAGGGCGCCGAGACCGGTGCACGGCACGTCGACCAGGACCCGGTCGAAGCTGCCGGGGCGCCAGGGCGGACGGGTGCCGTCGGCGGCGATCACCTGGTACGGCCCCGGGTTGCCGGCCAGCGCCTTGGCCACGAGGCCCGCCCGGTGCGGCTGCTTCTCGGAGGCGATCAGGAAGGCGCCCCGTTCGGCGGCCAGGGCACCGAGGAGCGCGGCCTTGCCGCCGGGGCCCGCGCACCCGTCGAGCCAGCGCCGGTCGGGTCCGTCCAAGGGCGCGTCGGCGAGGGCCAGGGCGACCAGCTGACTGCCCTCGTCCTGCACACCGGCGCGCCCCTCCCGCACCGCCTCCACGGCTCCGGGCTCGCCGCCCTCGCTCAGCCGCACCGCGTACGGCGACCAGCGGCCCGCGACGGCGGCCTCCTCGCCGAGCAGTTCGTCGCGGGTGGCCCGGCCCGGCCGCGCGACGAGCGTGACCTCGGGCCGTTCGTTGTCGGCCGCGAGCAGTTCCTCGATGCCGGCCCGGCCACCGCCGAGCGAGTCCCACAGCGCGGAGACCACCCAGCGCGGGTGCGAGTGCACGACGGCCAGGTGGTCCTCGGGGTCCTCGTCGTAGGGCGGCGCGACCCGCGCCAGCCACCCGTCGAGGTCGTCGCGCGCGACCTTGCGCAGCACGGCGTTGACGAACTTGGCCCGTCCGTCGCCGAGCACGACCCGCGCCAGTTCCACGGAGGCGGAGACGGCGGCGTGGGTGGGGATCCGGGTGCCGAGCAGCTGGTGCACGCCCAGGCTGAGCACGTCCAGGACCGGCGGGTCGACCTCGCGCAACGGCCGGTCCACGCAGTCGGCGATGACCGCGTCGTACGTCCCCTGCCTGCGCAGCGTCCCGTACACCAGCTCGGTGGCGAGCGCGGCGTCCCGGGCGTCGAACTTCTCGGGCCCCTCCTTCTCACGCGCCTTGCGCAGCAGCGGCGGCAGCACGAGGTTGGCGTACGCGTCGCGCTCGTCCACGGCCCTGAGCGCCTCGAAGGCGAGGAGGCGGACGGGGTCCTTCTGGGGCCTGCGGTACGGCTTGCCGGGCTTGCGGGGACGGCGGGGCTGCTCGCTCACGAAAAAGGTGCTCCGGATGTGGGGTGAAGTGCGCTCACCAGCGTACGCCGGGCGCGGCACGGGGCGGTGGGCCGATGCGGGGGCGGGACGGGTGCCGCGGCGTTGCCGGGGCGCGGGTCAGTCGCCGAGTTGCGCGCCCTCGGTGATCCGCGCGCCGCGCGCCCAGTCGGCGGCCCGCATCGGCTTCTTGCCCTGGGCCTGCACCCACAGCAGCTCGACGGCGTACGAGCCGGTGCCGACGTACACGTTGTTCTTGCCTGCCGCGAGCTGCCCGGGGGCGAGGTCGGTCCTCTCCGGCAGAGGCACGGCCTGGACGAGCTTGAGCCGCTCGCCGCGGAAGGTGGTCCAGGCGCCGGGTGCCGGGGTGCAGCCGCGCACGACGCGGTCGACGCGCAGCGCCGGGGCGGTCCAGTCGACCCGGGCGTCCTCGACGGTGATCTTGGGAGCGAGGGTGACGCCCTCGGCCGGCTGCGGTACGGCCTTGAGGCTGCCGTCCTCGATGCCGTCCATGGTGGCCGCGAGCAGGCCGGAGCCGGCGAAGGCCAGCCTGGTCAGCAGGTCGCCGCTGGTGTCGGTGGGGCGGACGGTCTCGGTGACCGTGCCGTAGACGGGGCCGGAGTCTAGGCCCTCCTCGATCAGGAACGTGGACGCGCCGGTCAGCTCGTCGCCGGCCATCAGCGCGTGCTGCACGGGGGCGGCACCGCGCCAGGCGGGCAGCAGCGAGAAGTGCAGGTTGACCCAGCCGCGGGCGGGCACGTCCAGGGCGACACGGGGCAGCAGGGCGCCGTAGGCGACGACGGGGCAGCAGTCGGGCGCGATCTCGCGCAGCCGCTCCAGGAAACCGGGGTCGCGGGGCTTCGCGGGCTTGAGCACCTCGATCCCCGCCTCCTCGGCCCGCTCGGCCACGGGAGAGGCGACCAGCCGTCGCCCGCGCCCGGCCGGAGCGTCGGGCCGCGTGACGACGGCGGCCACCTCGTGCCGCTCGGAGGCGATCAGGGCGTCCAGGGCGGGAACGGCGACCTCGGGGGTACCGGCGAAGACCAGCTTCATGGGTGGGACGGGCCTCTCGGGCGGGGGTGGTTGCGGGCGACGCACCAGTCTACGAGCCCGCCGCCGACGGACGACCTCAGACGGCCCGGCACCCACCCACCGGGCCCCGGCCGGCGCGGACGGGACGCGGATGGGGTGGCACCGGACAGGAACCCGGTGGCCCGGACGAGGCCCCTGGGAGCCGGGCGAGGGCCGGGGCGGACCGGACGAGTAGCCGTAGGGACCGGACGGGGACCGGGGGCCGGACGCGGACCGGTGGACCGGACGGAGGACCGGGGGCCGGACGCGGACCGGTGGACCGGACGGAGGCCCGGGGGCCGGGCGGAGGCCCCGGGTGGACCGGACCCGGACCGGCGAACCGGACGGAGGCCAGGGTGGGCCGGACGGGGAACCGGCGCGACCGGACGCGGACCGACGGGCCCGGGCACGGACCGACGGGCCCGGACACGGACCGGACAGGCCCGAGGCGCACCCGCCCCCGGAGGCAGGCGCACGCACACGCTTCCGCGCCCCCACCCCGTGACCAACGACGCACCCGCACGTTGGTCAAGAAAGAGTTGACACACCGGACCGCCCGCGCGGTCCGATTCCTTTCAACGCCGGTTCGAGAGGCTTGTTCATGGCCGACCACGCAACCCACGACGCCCAGGCTCGGGCCAGCCTGCACTTGCTGGTGCGGGACATCGAGCGGGTCCGCCGGCAGGTGGACGCACTGCGCACCCTCACCGCCCAGCTGGGCAACGTCTACCGCCCGCGTCGCTCCGGCCCCTCCACGGGCTTCGTCGTCTACGGGCGCGCCCCCGCCCCGACGGTCCGTCTCGCGCAGGAGCTGCGGGACAGTGTCGAGACCCTCGTCACGGCCGCCGTGGACTTCGACCGCTCGCTCGGCTTCTCGTGGGACGCGGTGGGCTCCGCGCTCGGCGTCACCAAGCAGGCGGTGCACCGTCGCTACGGCTCCCGCCGCGCCGCCGCGCCGACGGCGTCCGCCGCCGAGGCCCCCGACGAGCAGGCGCCGGAAGCCCCCGGCACCCGCCCGGTCAACGTCGGTCTTCCCCCCGCACCCACGGTTCCGGCGGCCCGCTCCATGCCGACCCAGCCGACGTCGGGCAGTCCGGCCCTGCGCGACGAGGTCCGCCCGACGGCCTTCCCCGGCCCGCGCAACGGCTGAACCCCGGCGGCCGAGCCGCGACGACACGTCGGCCCTCCCACTCTCGGGCACCCCACTCTCGGGCATCCGCGAACGGGGAGGGCCGCGGCGTGTCCGCGCCCCGCCCCCGGCGCCGGACGCGCCGGACGCCGAACGGGCGCGCCCCAGGCACTCGGCCCTGGGCCACGGCCCACCCCCTCACCCGATGTCGGGCGGATCGATACGCACCCAGACCGCCTCTTCACTCCCCCGACTCCCGCGCGCCGTCCGTGCCGTCCGCGCCGCCTGCGCGGTCTTCAGCGCGCCGGCCAGCGCCGCCCCGCGTCCGGGAGGCACCCGGACCAGCGCCCGTTCCCAGTGCTCACCGGGCGGCGGCGCCCCCACCCGCCGGGGCCGCCCCTCCGCCGTGACCGGCAGGGGCACGGGGCCGAGCACCTCCGCCTCGCCCGGCAGCTCGACGGCGCGCAGAAAGCCGGCCACGGCCTCCGGGGGCCCCGTCACGGCCGCCATCCGCGACACCGGCGGAAAGCCCAGCTCCGCCCGCTCCCCCAGTTCCCGTACGGCGTGGCCGACCGGGTCCCAGCGCACCAGCGCCTGCACCGGCCGCAGGGTCGGCTCGGCGATCGCGACGACGGTGCCCCCGGCGCTCTGCGGCCGGACCAGGGAGGCGGCGGCCAGCCAGCGCCGCAGCGCGTCCTCACCGGCGCGCAGATCGGGCCGGCCGAGCATCGCCCAGCCGTCGAGCAGCAGCGCCGCCGTGTAGCCGCCCTCGGCGACGGGTTCGGCCCCCGGTGTGCTGACGACCAGTGCGGGCGCCTGCGACACGGTGTCCAGCACCTGCTCCCGGCCGGAGGTGCGCACCGGCACCGCCGGGAAGGCCCGGCCCAGTTCCTCCGCGGTGCGCCGGGCCCCCACGACCTGCGCCCGCAGCCGGAAGCCGCCGCACTCCGGGCAGTGCCAGTCGCCCTCCTCGCGCCCGCACCAGCCGCACCGCAGGACGGACGCGGACTCCTGCCCCTCCAGCGGACCCGCACAGTGCCGGCACCGCGCGGGCGTCCGGCAGGCCGCACACGCCATCCGCGGTACGTAACCCCGCCGGGGCACCTGTACGAGTACCGGACCGTGGCGCAGTCCGTCCCTGACGACCTGCCAGGCGAGGGTCGGCAGCCGGGCGGCGCGGGCGGCCTCGTCCCGGGCCAGGTCCTGGTCCCCCACGGTGCGCACCAGCGGGGCCGCGGCCCGCACCTGCTCGCGGGCGGCGACCAGGGGCCGGGCCCAACCGGTCTCCACGAGCTGGGCGGCGTCCACGGTGCAGTTCCAGGCGCCCAGCAGAAAGGCGCACCGGTCCTGGGCGGCGCGCAGCAGCAGGACCTCGCGGGCGTGCGGCTGGGGGGCGTGCGGCTCGCTGTGGCTGTCGTCGCCGTCGTCCCAGAGGGCGACCAGGCCGAGGTCCCGCACCGGCGCGAACATGGCGGCGCGGGTCCCCACGACGGCCCGCACGGCGCCTCGGCGCACCGCGAGCCACTGCGCGTACCGCTTCTCGGGCCCGGCGTCGGCGGTGAGTACCGCGTGGCGCCCCTCGCCCAGCAGGGCGGTCAGCGCGGCGTCCACGCGGGCCACCGCCCGGCCGTCGGGCAGGACGACGAGCGCTCCCCGGCCCGAGGCGAGGGTCGCCGTCACGGCACGGGCCAGTTCGTCGGCCCACTGCGGTCCGGGCAGCGCGTTCCACACCGCACGGGGCGCGCTTCCCGCGGCGAGGGCCGCGACGAAGGCGGCACCCTGCTCGTACCGCGTCCACGATCCCGGCTCGGGCGGGGCCGGCGGGGGCAGGGGCTGCGGCGAGGGCCGCTTCTCGGCGCGCGCGTTGCGCGGGGGTACGGCGAGCTGGAGGACGTCGGCGACGCTGCCCGCGTACCGGTCGGCCACCGCGCGGACGAGGCCCAGCAGCTCCTCGTCGAGGATCCGCTCGGGCGAGACGACCTGGGCCAGGGCGGCCAGGGGGCCCGAGTAGTCGGATTCGGCGAGCCGCTCGATCAGGAACCCGTCGATGAGCCCCCCGCCCTCGCGCCGCCCGTCCCGCACCCGGTGCCGTCCGGCCCCGAAGCGGACCCGCACCCGCACACCGGGCTGTGCCTCGCCGTCCAGTTCCTCCGGTACGGCGTAGTCGAAGTACCGGTCGAGGTGGAGCACACCCTTGTCGACGAGGACCCTGGCGACCGGCCGTTCCTTGGCGAGCGCGGCTCCGCGCCAGGTGCGCGGCTTGGCCCGCGGGGTCTTCGCGCGGCGCACCGTCTCCCGGATGAGCGCGAGCTGCTCGGGCGGCGCGTCGTCCGCGCCGCCCCCCGCCGGTTCGTTCTCGCTGCTCACGCGTGCATTCTCGCAAAGCCCACTGACAACGGCCGCACTGACAACGGCCGCACTGACAAGGACCCCGGGCAAGAAGCCCTGACAAGAAGCCCTCGGACAAGGGCACCGGTGTCGGAGTGCGCACGGCGAAGCCCGGCGCCCACTCGGGGACACCGGGCCTCGCCGTGTGCCGTCGGGCGTGTGCCCGGAGTCTTACAGTCCCGTGGCCTTGCGCAGCGCGTCCACGCGGTCCGTGCGCTCCCAGGTGAAGTCGGGGATCTCCCGGCCGAAGTGGCCGTACGCGGCGGTCTGGGCGTAGATCGGGCGGAGCAGGTCGAGGTCGCGGATGATGGCGGCCGGACGGAGGTCGAAGACCTCGTCGATCGCCTTCTCGATCTTCTCGGTGTCGATCTTGGCGGTGCCGAAGGTCTCCACGAAGAGTCCGACCGGCTCGGCCTTGCCGATGGCGTAGGCGACCTGGACCTCGCAGCGGGCGGCGAGGCCGGCGGCCACCACGTTCTTGGCGACCCAGCGCATCGCGTAGGCGGCGGAGCGGTCGACCTTCGACGGGTCCTTGCCGGAGAACGCGCCGCCGCCGTGGCGGGCCATGCCGCCGTACGTGTCGATGATGATCTTGCGGCCGGTCAGGCCGGCGTCGCCCATCGGGCCGCCGATCTCGAAGCGGCCGGTCGGGTTGACCAGGAGGCGGTAGTTCTCCGTGTCGAGCTTGATGCCGTCGTCCAGGAGCGCCTTGAGCTCGGGCTCGACGACGAATTCCTTGATGTCGGGCGCCAGCAGCGACTCGAGGTCGATGTCGCTCGCGTGCTGGGAGGAGACGACGACGGTGTCGAGGCGGACGGCCTTGTCGCCGTCGTACTCGATGGTGACCTGCGTCTTGCCGTCCGGGCGCAGGTAGGGGATGGTGCCGTTCTTGCGGACCTCGGAGAGGCGCTTGGACAGGCGGTGGGCCAGGAAGACCGGCAGCGGCATCAGCGTCGGCGTCTCGTCGGACGCGTAGCCGAACATCAGGCCCTGGTCGCCGGCGCCCTGCCGGTCCAGCTCGTCCTCGTCGCCCTCCACCCTGTTCTCGTAGGCCGAGTCGACACCCTGCGCGATGTCCGGGGACTGGGCGCCGATGGAGACCGAGACGCCGCAGGAGGCGCCGTCGAAGCCCTTCTTGGAGGAGTCGTAGCCGATCTCCAGGATCTTGCCGCGGACCAGGTTGGCGATGTCGGCGTAGGCCTTGGTGGTGACCTCGCCGGCCACGTGCACCAGACCGGTGGTGATCAGGGTTTCGACGGCGACCCGGGAGGTCGGGTCCTCGCGCAGGAGCGCGTCGAGAATCGTGTCGCTGATCTGGTCAGCGATCTTGTCGGGGTGACCTTCGGTCACGGACTCCGAGGTGAACAGGCGACGGGACACAACGCTCCCTGGGGTTGCAGCGGCTGCTGGCTGATCAGTTGTGGACGGCACGGGGAGCTGCACCCGGCGACGTCCGAGAACAGTTTATCGGTCGCACTCTGCCACGGGCCCACCTGTCTCAGCTCTCGGGAGGGCTGTGACCTGCGGCACGGGCATTCTGCCCGGAACGAGGCGTTCTTGGCCAGGGGCGCCACGCTCGAAACACGGGGTTCACGAGGTCCGCGGGGTGAACGGTTCGTTCAGTGGAGTGAAGGGTCCGTCCGGCCGAGCCGTTCCGCCACGAGGTCCCACACCGTTTCCGCCAGGGCTTCCTTGGGTCCGTGGGCCACCGGGGTCTCGCTGCCGTCGGCGCCGAGGATCACGGCCTCGTTCTCCTCGGCGCCGAAGGTCTTGCGCTCGCCCACCTCGTTGACCACGAGCAGGTCGCAGCCCTTGCGCTTGAGCTTGGTCCGGCCGTTCGCGAGGACGTCGTCGGTCTCGGCGGCGAAGCCGACGACCACCTGCCCTGAGCGGGCCCGGCTGCCCGAGACCTCCGCCAGGATGTCCGGATTGCGCACCAGGGCGATCGGCGCGGGTTCCTGGCCGTCCTGCTTCTTGATCTTCCCGCCGGCGTACGTCGCCGGCCGGAAGTCCGCCACCGCCGCGGCCATGACGACGGCGTCGGCGTCCGCCGCGGCGCGCAGCACGGCCTCGCGCAGCTCCACGGCGGTGCCCACCGGCACCACGTCCACGCCGGCCGGGTCGGGCAGCGCCGCGTTCGCCGCGAGCAGCGTGACGCGGGCACCGCGGGCGGCGGCGGTACGGGCGAGGGCGTAGCCCTGCTTGCCGGAGGAGCGGTTGCCGAGGAAGCGGACCGGGTCGAGGGGCTCCCGGGTGCCGCCGGCGCTGACGACGACGTGCCGGCCGGCGAGGTCGGGCTCCCGCACGCCGCGGGCCAGCACCCGGCGGCAGGCCTCGAAGATCTCGCCCGGGTCCGGCAGCCGCCCCTTGCCGGTGTCGGCGCCGGTGAGGCGGCCGACGGCCGGCTCCAGGACGACCGCGCCGCGGCGGCGCAGCGTCGCCACGTTCTCCCGGGTGGCCGGGTGCTCCCACATCTCGGTGTGCATGGCGGGGGCGAAGACGACCGGACAGCGGGCCGTGAGGAGCGTGTTGGTCAGGAGGTCGTCGGCGAGGCCGTGGGCGGCCTTGGCGAGCATGTCGGCGGTGGCCGGGGCGACGACGACCAGGTCGGCGTGGCGGCCGATGCGTACGTGCGGGACCTCGTGGACGTCGTCCCACACCTCGGTCGACACCGGGTTGCCGGACAGGGCCGACCAGGTGGCGGCGCCGACGAAGTGCAGCGCCGAGGCGGTGGGGACGACGCGGACCTCGTGCCCCGACTCCGTGAACCTGCGCAGCAGCTCACAGGCCTTGTACGCGGCGATGCCGCCGCTGACCCCCAGAACGACCTCGGTCTTGTCCACCGTCTCTCCCGCCCTCTCTCCGACTCTGCTCCCGCTCGGCCGCGGCGCCCGGCTCTCCCGCTCGGCCGTGGCGCCCGGCAGCCGCGCAGGACCCATCACACACCACAGGCCCCGCGGACGGGCCGCCGGGCCTGTGGAAAAGTCAGCGTAAGGCTGAAGATCTTACCGCCGATGTGGCGCTGAACCGCTGGCGCTACTGCGCCGGACCCTCGATGGCCTCGGAGGTCAGCAGTCCCGCGTTGATCTCGCGCAGGGCGATCGAGAGCGGCTTCTCGTGCACGTGGGTGTCGACGAGCGGACCGACGTACTCCAGGAGGCCCTCGCCGAGCTGCGAGTAGTACGCGTTGATCTGGCGGGCCCGCTTGGCCGCGTAGATCACGAGGCTGTACTTCGAGTCCGTGGCCTCGAGGAGCTCGTCGATCGGCGGGTTGATGATGCCCTCGGGCGCGGAGATGGGAGAGGACACGCTCTACCTTCCGATGGATGGGAAAGATTTCGGTCGGGATGACCGGTCGAGGTGATCGGCCGGCTGATCGGTCGCGATCAGCAGACCACTCACGATCACACGACGTTCGTCAAGGCTAGCAGCTCGCGCGCCACGTCCTCGACGGAGGTGTTGACCAGGGTCTGGTCGAACTCGGGCTCGGCCGCCAGCTCCACCCTGGCCGCGGTGAGGCGGCGCTCGATCACCTCCGGCGACTCCGTGCCCCGCCCGGTGAGCCTGCGCACCAGCTCCTCCCAGGAGGGCGGGGCCAGGAAGACCAGCCGGGCCTCGGGCATGGACTCGCGGACCTGACGGGCGCCCTGGAGGTCGATCTCCAGGAGCACCGGCTCACCGGCACCGAGGCGCTCCAGCACCGCCGCGCGCGGCGTGCCGTAGCGGTTGCCGGCGAACTCGGCCCACTCGAGCAGCTCGCCGTTGGCGATCAGCTTGTCCATCTCCTCGTCGGTGACGAAGAAGTAGTGCACACCGTGCTGCTCGCCGGGCCGGGGCCGGCGGGTCGTCGCCGAGACCGACAGCCATACCTCGGGGTGTTCCTTGCGCATATGGGCGACGACCGTGCTCTTGCCGACCCCCGAGGGGCCGGAGAGCACGGTCAGTCGCGGACGTGCGTCCGGGGGTACGGGGGACGTCCCCCGGGGTGTTGCAGCCATGCGGCGATTATTCCAGCAATCCCGGAGTGGTCCGGACTCAGCTGCCGGTGCTGCCGAACTCACGCTCCAGGGAGGCGATCTGGTTGGAGCCGAGGCCGCGCACGCGACGGCTCTCGGAGATGCCCAGACGCTCCATGATCTGCTTGGCGCGGACCTTGCCCACGCCCGGCAGGGACTCGAGGAGGGCGGAGACCTTCATCTTCCCGATGACGTCGTTCTCCTGGCCCTGCTTGATGACCTCGTGGAGGGAGGCGCCGGAGTGCTTGAGTCGATTCTTGACCTCGGCCCGCTCCCGGCGAGCCGCGGCGGCCTTTTCGAGCGCGGCTGCGCGCTGTTCAGGGGTAAGGGGCGGAAGAGCCACGCCTACGTCACCTCGGATGTCGAACTGTCGGATACGGACCGGTGAGGAACCTAGTCGCCCCACACCTGGTGAGCCACGAGCAACACGCTCGCCCGTTGACTCTCGACGGAGACTAGCGGTCAAGTCCGCCAGAGTCAGCGAGAACAGCGGAAAAGTCCTGGTCAGCCTCTGCCAGGCCAGACATTTAGGACATACTGCCTCTGATTTGAGGATGTATCCAGAGTCAGGGCGGAGTCAGGACCCCGTGACCGCGGTCCTGATCTCCTCCGCGAAACGGCCTGCGGCCGTCCGCAAGGCGCCCACATCCGGCCCGTGACGCAGAACACCCCGGCTGGCGCTGGGCACCACGTTGCGCACCGCCGCCCCGAAGACCCGCGGCAGATCCGCGGGCGTGGCGCCCTGGGCGCCGATGCCGGGCGCCAGCAGCGGACCGTTGACGCCCAGGTCGTACGCGGACAGGTCGCCGAGGGTCGCCCCGACCACCGCGCCGAAGGAACCGAGGGGCTCCTCCCCCGCGTTCTCGGCGGCCAGGTGCGCCAGCATCGTCGCCCCGACGCTGCGCCCGTCGTCCCGCACCGCGTGCTGGACCTCGGCGCCCTCCGGGTTGGAGGTGAGCGCCAGCACGAACAGGCCCGCTCCGCTCTCGCGCGCGAGGTCGACGGCGGGCCTCAGCGAGCCGTAGCCGAGGTACGGGGAGACGGTCAGCGCGTCCGAGAACAGCGGCGCGTCCTTGTGCAGAAACGACTCGGCGTAGGCGGCCATGGTGGAGCCGATGTCGCCGCGCTTGGCGTCCATGACGACCAGGGCGCCGGCCGCCCGCGCCTCCCGCACCGACTCCTCCAGCACCGCGACGCCGCGCGAGCCGAAGCGCTCGAAGAACGCGCTCTGCGGCTTGAGGACGGCGACCCGGCCGGCCACCGCCTCGACGACGGTGCGGCTGAACCGCTCCAGGCCGGCCACGTCGTCGTTCAGGCCCCACTCGGCGAGCAGGGAGGCGTGCGGGTCGATGCCGACGCACAGCGGGCCGCGCTCGTCCATCGCGCGGCGCAGGCGCGCACCGAAGGGCTCGGTCATACCGTCTTCCTCACGTCGGCGCCGACCGCGTCGGCGAGGGTGGCGTACGGGCTCTGCCGCAGCCGTGCGGCGAGCCCCTTGTGGAGACCGCGAGCGTAGAACGGCCCCTCGTAGATGAACGCGCTGTAGCCCTGGACCAGGGTGGCACCGGCGAGGATGCGCTGCCAGGCGTCCTCGGCGCTCCCCACGCCGCCGACGCCGACCAGGGTGATCCGGTCCCCCACGCGCGCGTACAGGCGCCGCAGAACCTCCAGGGAGCGCGCCTTGAGCGGCGCTCCGGACAGGCCGCCGGTCTCCTGGACGAGGGCCGGCGGAGAGGTCAGGCCGAGTTCCTCGCGCGCGATGGTGGTGTTGGTGGCG
Organism: Streptomyces olivaceus; assembly: GCF_000721235.1. Taxonomy (GTDB): domain Bacteria; phylum Actinomycetota; class Actinomycetes; order Streptomycetales; family Streptomycetaceae; genus Streptomyces; species Streptomyces olivaceus. The sequence continues at coordinate 130,461 of NZ_JOFH01000012.1, read as the reverse complement.
ATGATGCCGTCGAGGCCCAGCTCCACGGCCAGGTCGGCGACCGCGTCCACGTCCTCGTCGGCGAGGTCCGGCGCGATCTTGACCAGCAGCGGGACGCGCCGGGCGGTCACCGCGCGGTCGGCGGCCTCGCGGACGGCGCTCAGCAGCGGGCGCAGCGCCTCGGTCGCCTGGAGGTTGCGCAGCCCGGGCGTGTTGGGCGAGGAGACGTTGACGACCAGGTAGTCGGCGTGCGGGGCGAGCCGCTCGGCGGACTTCACGTAGTCGTCGACGGCCTCCTCCTCCGGGACGACCTTGGTCTTGCCGATGTTGACGCCGACGACGGTCCGGAAGGCGGGCGTGCGGGAGGCGAGGCGGGCCGCGACGGCCAGTGAGCCGTCGTTGTTGAAGCCCATGCGGTTGATCAGCGCGCGGTCGCCGACCAGCCGGAACAGCCGCTTCCCGGGGTTGCCGGGTTGCGGCTCGCCGGTCACGGTGCCGATCTCGACGTGGTCGAAGCCGAGCATGGCCATGCCGTCGATCGCGACCGCGTTCTTGTCGAATCCGGCGGCGAGCCCGAAGGGCCCGTGCATGCGCAGGCCCAGGGCCTCGGTGCGCAGTTCCTTGTGGCGGGGCGCGAGCGCGGCGGCCACGAAGGTGCGCAGGACGGGGACGCGGGCGGCCAGGCGGATCCAGCGGAAGGCGAGGTGGTGGGCCCGCTCGGGGTCCGTGCGGGAGAAGACGAGCTTGAAGAAGATCTTGTACATGTGTCCTCGGGAAGCCTCTGTGAGCCCGAAGCCGCTGAGCCGCTCAGGGCCTCATGAACGAGGGGGACACCGTTTCCGGTGTCCCCCTTTCTGCGGCGCTAGTCGCGGGCCGCGGTCAAGAACTCGGCGTGTTCCTGGAGCGAGCGCACTCCGACCTCGCCGCGGCCCAGGGCGTCGATGCCCTGGACGGCCGCCGCCAGCGCCTGGACCGTGGTCAGGCAGGGCACGGAGCGGGCCACGGCGGCCGTACGGATGTCGTAGCCGTCGAGGCGGCCGCCGGTGCCGTACGGGGTGTTGACGATGAGGTCGACCTCGCCGTCGTGGATGAGCTGGACGACGGTCTTCTCACCGTTCGGCCCGGTGCCCTCGGACTGCTTGCGCACCACGGTGGCGTTGATGCCGTTGCGCCTGAGCACCTCGGCGGTGCCGGAGGTGGCCATCAGCTCGAAGCCGTGGGCGACCAGCTCGCGGGCCGGGAAGATCATCGAGCGCTTGTCGCGGTTGGCGACCGAGATGAACGCCCGCCCCTTGGTCGGCAGCGGCCCGTACGCGCCCGCCTGCGACTTGGCGTACGCCGTGCCGAAGAGGGAGTCGATGCCCATGACCTCGCCGGTGGAGCGCATCTCCGGGCCGAGGACCGTGTCGACGCCGCGGCCGTGGACGTCCCGGAAGCGGGACCACGGCATGACGGCCTCCTTGACGGAGATCGGCGCGTCCAGCGGCAGGTCGCCGCCGTCGCCCCGGGCCGGGAGCAGGCCCTCGGCGCGCAGCTCCGCGACGGTCGCGCCCAGCGAGATGCGGGCGGCGGCCTTGGCCAGCGGCACCGCGGTCGCCTTGGAGGTGAAGGGGACGGTGCGCGACGCGCGCGGGTTGGCCTCCAGGACGTAGAGGATGTCCCCGGCCAGCGCGAACTGGATGTTGATCAGGCCGCGCACGCCGACGCCCTTGGCGATGCCCTCGGTGGAGGCGCGCAGCCGCTTGATGTCGAAGCCGCCGAGCGTGATCGGGGGCAGGGCGCACGCCGAGTCGCCGGAGTGGATGCCGGCCTCCTCGATGTGCTCCATGACGCCGCCGAGGTACAGCTCCTCGCCGTCGTACAGGGCGTCGACGTCGATCTCGATCGCGTCGTCCAGGAACCGGTCGACGAGGACCGGCCGGGACGCGCTGATCTCGGTCGACTCCTCGATGTAGGCCTCCAGCCGGGTCTCGTCGTAGACGATCTCCATGCCGCGTCCGCCGAGGACGTAGGAGGGCCGCACGAGGACCGGGTAGCCGATCTCGTCGGCGATGGACTTGGCCTCGGCGAAGGTGGTGGCGGTGCCGTGCTTGGGGGCGGGGAGCCCGGCCTGCGCCAGGACCTGTCCGAAGGCGCCGCGGTCCTCGGCGGCGTGGATGGCCTCGGGCGGGGTGCCGACGACCGGCACCCCGTTGTCCTTGAGCGCCTGGGACAGGCCCAGCGGGGTCTGGCCGCCGAGCTGCACGACCACGCCCGCGACCGGTCCCGCCTGCTGCTCGGCGTGGACGATCTCCAGGACGTCCTCCAGGGTGAGCGGCTCGAAGTACAGCCGGTCGGAGGTGTCGTAGTCGGTGGAGACGGTCTCCGGGTTGCAGTTGACCATGACGGTCTCGTACCCGGCGTCGGAGAGTGCGAAGGAGGCGTGGACGCAGGAGTAGTCGAACTCGATGCCCTGGCCGATGCGGTTCGGCCCGGAGCCCAGGATGATGACGGCGGGCTTCTCGCGCGGCGCGACCTCGCTCTCCTCGTCGTAGGAGGAGTAGAAGTACGGGGTCCGCGCGGCGAACTCGGCGGCGCAGGTGTCGACCGTCTTGTAGACCGGGCGGATGCCGAGCGCGTGCCGGACCTCGCGGACGACGTCCTCGCGCAGGCCGCGGATCTCGCCGATCTGCTGGTCGGAGAAGCCGTGGCGCTTGGCCTCGGCGAGCAGCTCGGCGGTCAGCTCGGGTGCCGCGGCCAGCTCGTCGGCGGTCTCCTTGATGAGGAAGAGCTGGTCGACGAACCAGGGGTCGATCTTCGTGTACGCGAAGACCTCCTCGGGCGTGGCGCCCGCGCGGATGGCCTGCATGACGGCGTTGACGCGCCCGTCGGTGGGCCGGACCGCGTCCTTGAGCAGCTCCACCTTGTCACCGGCCGCGCCGACGAAGGTGAACTGGCTGCCCTTCTTCTCCAGCGAGCGCAGCGCCTTCTGGAACGCCTCGGTGAAGTTGCGGCCGATGGCCATGGCCTCGCCGACCGACTTCATGGTGGTGGTCAGCGTGGAGTCGGCGCTCGGGAACTTCTCGAAGGCGAACCGCGGCGCCTTGACGACCACGTAGTCGAGGGTCGGCTCGAAGGAGGCCGGGGTCTCCCGCGTGATGTCGTTCGGGATCTCGTCGAGGGTGTAGCCGACGGCCAGCTTGGCGGCGATCTTGGCGATGGGGAAGCCGGTCGCCTTGGAGGCCAGCGCGGAGGAGCGCGACACGCGCGGGTTCATCTCGATGACGATGACGCGGCCGTCGGCCGGGTCGACCGCGAACTGGATGTTGCAGCCGCCGGTGTCGACACCGACCTCGCGGATGATGGCGATGCCGACGTCGCGCAGCACCTGGTACTCGCGGTCGGTCAGCGTCATGGCGGGCGCGACGGTGATCGAGTCGCCGGTGTGCACGCCCATGGGGTCGAAGTTCTCGATGGAGCAGACGACCACGACGTTGTCGTTCTTGTCGCGCATCAGCTCCAGCTCGTACTCCTTCCAGCCGAGGATGGACTCCTCCAGGAGCACCTCGGTGGTCGGCGAGAGGGTGAGGCCCTGCCCGGCGATGCGGCGCAGCTCCTCCTCGTCGTGGGCGAAGCCGGAGCCGGCGCCTCCCATGGTGAAGGAGGGGCGCACGACGACGGGGTAGCCGCCGAGTTCCTCGACGCCCCTGAGGACGTCGTCCATGGAGTGGCAGATGTAGGAGCGGGCGGACTCGCCGTGGCCGGTCTTCTTGCGGACCTCCTCGACGACCTCCTTGAACAGGTCGCGGTCCTCGCCCTTGTTGATGGCCTCGACGTTGGCGCCGATCAGTTCCACGCCGTACTTGTCGAGGACGCCGTTGCCGTGCAGCGAGATGGCGGTGTTGAGGGCCGTCTGGCCGCCCAGGGTGGGCAGCAGGGCGTCGGGCCGCTCCTTGGCGATGATCTTCTCGACGAACTCGGGGGTGATCGGCTCGACGTAGGTGGCGTCGGCGATCTCCGGGTCGGTCATGATCGTCGCCGGGTTGGAGTTCACCAGGACGACGCGCAGGCCCTCGGCCTTGAGCACACGGCACGCCTGGGTGCCGGAGTAGTCGAACTCGGCGGCCTGGCCGATGACGATCGGGCCGGAGCCGATGACCAGGACGGACTGGATATCGGTGCGCTTAGGCACGCTGGCCCTCCATGAGGTTCACGAAGCGGTCGAACAGGTAGGCGGCGTCGTGCGGGCCCGCTGCCGCTTCGGGGTGGTACTGGACGCTGAACGCGGGCCGGTCGAGGAGCTGGAGGCCCTCCACCACGTTGTCGTTGAGGCAGACGTGGGAGACCTCGGCGCGGCCGTAGGGGGTGTCGGAGACCTGGTCAAGCGGGGCGTCGACGGCGAAGCCGTGGTTGTGCGCGGTGACCTCGACCTTGCCGGTCGTACGGTCCTGCACCGGCTGGTTGATGCCGCGGTGGCCGTACTTCAGCTTGAAGGTGCCGAACCCGAGCGCGCGGCCCAGGATCTGGTTGCCGAAGCAGATGCCGAAGAGCGGGGTGCCGCGCTCCAGGACGCCCCGCATGACCGAGACCGGATGGTCGGCGGTGGCGGGGTCGCCGGGGCCGTTGGAGAAGAACACGCCGTCGGGGTTGACGGCGTAGACGTCCTCGACGCCGGCCGTGGCGGGCAGGACGTGCACCTCGATGCCGCGCTCGGCCATGCGGTGCGGGGTCATGCCCTTGATGCCGAGGTCGACGGCGGCGACGGTGAACTTCTTCTCACCGACCGCCGGAACGACGTACGCCTCGGTGGTGGCGACCTCGGCGGAGAGGTCGGCGCCGGTCATCTCGGGGGCTTTCTGGACGCGGGCCAGCAGTGCGGCGTCGTCCTGGATCGCGTCCCCGCTGAAGACGCCGACGCGCATGGCGCCGCGTTCGCGCAGGTGGCGGGTGAGGGCGCGGGTGTCGACGCCGGAGATGCCGACGACGCCCTGGGCGGCCAGCTCCTGGTCGAGGGAGCGCGTGGAGCGCCAGTTGGACGGCACGCGCGCGGGGTCGCGCACGACGTATCCGGAGACCCAGATCTTCCTGGACTCCATGTCCTCGTCGTTGATGCCGGTGTTCCCGATGTGCGGGGCGGTCATGACGACGACCTGGCGGTGGTACGACGGGTCGGTGAGGGTCTCCTGGTAGCCGGTCATGCCGGTGGAGAACACGGCTTCGCCGAAGGTGGCCCCCACGGCCCCGTAGGCACGGCCGCGGAAGATCCGGCCGTCCTCCAGGACGAGTACGGCGGGAGTCCGGTGGGCTCCCCTGGTGGAGGTCGTCATCGTGCGCCTTCCGTTTCCGTCTTGTTGATCATGTCGTTCAGGGTGTCGACCCACTCGTTGTGCTCGGCCGCGTGGTCGGAGCGGAAGCCGGAGTCGATCTCCTTGCCGCCGTGTGCCCAGGTGACGACGAGCAGGCCGCCCTCGGTGAGGACCTTGCCGGCGATCCCCTTGTCGAGCCGGGCCTCGCGGAGCGCGGCGAGCGGGACGAAGAAGTCGGCGGCTCCGGGCCGTACGACGTCAAGGCCCGCGTCCGTCAGGGTCAGCTCGACCCGGCTGCGGGTGCCCAGGCCGTGCGCGACGATGCGGTCGAGCCAGTGCCCTGCGGTGGTGGAGCCGTGGTAGCGGCCGCTCAGGGACAGGCGCGCCGGGCCGGGGGCCTCGGGTGCGCCGGGCAGCTCGGGCAGGTCGCTCTGGAGCGTGCCGCGCCACTTCCAGCCCTCGCGCATCAGCCAGTAGACGAGCGCGACGAAGAGGCCGAGGCCGACGACCCAGCCGACGCGGGCGGCCCAGTCGGTCACTTCCGCCGATTCCTTCTCGGCGGCCAGCAGGATTACCGGTGCTACAGATGTCACGTGAGCTTCCCGTCGACGAGCGTGGCCTTGCCCCGCAGCCACGTGTGCGTCACACGGCCCGGCAGCTCACGACCCTCGTACGGGGTGTTGCGGCTGCGCGAGGCGAAGCCCGCGGGGTCCACCTGGCCACGGTATGCCGACTCGACGAGGGTGAGGTTGGCGGGCTCACCAGCCGAGACGGGACGGCCGTGCCCGGTGGCCTGTCCGATCTGCGCGGGCTTGAAGGACATCCGGTCGGCGACGCCGGCCCAGTCCAGCAGGCCCGTGTCCACCATGGTCTCCTGGACCACCGACAGCGCGGTCTCCAGGCCGACCATGCCCATGGCGGCGGCGGCCCACTCGCAGTCCTTGTCCTCGTGCGGGTGCGGGGCGTGGTCGGTGGCGACGATGTCGATGGTGCCGTCGGCGAGCGCCTCGCGCAGGGCCATGACGTCGCGCTCGGTGCGCAGCGGCGGGTTGACCTTGTAGACCGGGTTGTACGACCGGACCAGCTCGTCGGTGAGGAGCAGGTGGTGCGGGGTGACCTCGGCGGTGACGTCGATGCCGCGGGACTTGGCCCACCGGACGATCTCGACGGATCCGGCGGTCGACAGGTGGCAGATGTGGACGCGGGAGCCGACGTGCTCGGCGAGCAGCACGTCGCGCGCGATCACCGACTCCTCGGCGACGGCGGGCCAGCCGCCGAGGCCCAGCTCGGCGGAGACGACGCCCTCGTTCATCTGGGCGCCCTCGGTGAGCCGGGGCTCCTGGGCGTGCTGGGCGACGACGCCGCCGAAGGCCTTCACGTACTCCAGGGCGCGGCGCATGATCACGGCGTCGTGGACGCACTTGCCGTCGTCGGAGAAGACGGTGACGCCGGCCGCGGACTCGTGCATCGCGCCCAGCTCGGCGAGCTTGGCGCCCTCGAGGCCGACGGTGACGGCGCCGATGGGCTGCACGTCGCAGTAGCCGGACTCCTGGCCGAGCCGCCAGACCTGCTCGACGACGCCGGCGGTGTCGGCGACCGGGAAGGTGTTGGCCATGGCGAAGACGTTGGTGTAGCCGCCGCTCGCCGCCGCGCGGGTACCGGTCAGGACGGTCTCGGAGTCCTCGCGGCCGGGCTCGCGCAGGTGGGTGTGGAGGTCGACCAGGCCGGGGAGCAGCACCTTGCCGTCCGCCTCGACGACCTCGGCGCCCTCGGCGGGCAGGTTCCGGCCGACCGCCTCGACGACGGCGCCGTCGATCAGGACGTCCTGCGGGTCGCCGCCGAGCACCTTCGCACCGCGGATCAGGGTCTTGCTCATGTTCTTACTTCTCCTCGGTGGTGCGGGCGTGGGACACGGCCGGCTCGTTGCCGCCGAGCAGCAGGTAGAGGACGGCCATCCGGATGGAGACGCCGTTGGTGACCTGTTCGACGGCGGTGCAGCGGTCGGAGTCGGCGACCTCTGCGGTGATCTCCATGCCGCGGACCATCGGTCCCGGGTGCATCACGACGGCGTGGTCGGGCATCTTCGCCATCCGGTCGCCGTCGAGTCCGTAGCGGCGCGAGTACTCGCGCTCGGTCGGGAAGAACGCGGCGTTCATGCGCTCGCGCTGCACGCGGAGCAGCATCACCGCGTCGGACTTGGGGAGCGTCGAGTCGAGGTCGTAGGAGACCTCGCAGGGCCAGGTCTCGACGCCGACCGGCAGCAGGGTGGGCGGGGCGACGAGGGTGACCTCGGCGCCGAGGGTGTGCAGGAGGTCGACGTTGGAGCGGGCGACGCGGCTGTGCAGGATGTCGCCGACGAGGGTGATCCGGCGGCCGTCCAGGTCCTTGCCGAGCCCGGTGTCGCGGCCGACCAGGCGGCGGCGCACGGTGAAGGCGTCGAGCAGGGCCTGGGTGGGGTGCTGGTGGGTGCCGTCCCCGGCGTTGACCACGGCGGCGTCGATCCAGCCGGAGGTGGCCAGGCGGTAGGGGGCGCCGGAGGCGCCGTGCCGGATGACGACCGCGTCGACGCCCATGGCCTCCAGGGTCTGGGCGGTGTCCTTGAGGGACTCGCCCTTGGAGACGCTGGAGCCCTTGGCGGTGAAGTTGATGACGTCCGCGGACAGCCGCTTCTCGGCGGCCTCGAAGGAGATCCTGGTCCGGGTGGAGTCCTCGAAGAAGAGGTTGACGACGGTACGGCCGCGCAGGGTGGGCAGTTTCTTGATCGGCCGGTCCGCGACCCGGGCCATCTCCTCGGCGGTGTCGAGGATCAGGACGGCGTCGTCGCGGGTGAGGTCGGCGGCCGAGATGAGATGACGCTGCATCTGTCAGGCTCCGTAGGGCGAGTCATGCGGAAGAGCGGGATAATTCGGGCGGCCGGGCGCGCGTGGGCGCGCCGAGCAGGCGTACGGCACGGGTGGGCGCGTACGCGGTGCTACGGGTGGGCGCCCGGGGCGGCCGGCTTGGCGCCGAGCAGCACGGTGTCGCGGCCGTCCTCCTCGGCGAGCTGGACCTTGACCGTCTCCCGCAGCGACGTCGGGAGGTTCTTGCCGACGTAGTCGGCGCGGATGGGCAGTTCCCGGTGGCCGCGGTCGACGAGCACGGCGAGCTGCACCGCGCGCGGGCGGCCGATGTCGTTCAGCGAGTCGAGGGCGGCGCGGATGGTGCGGCCGGAGAAGAGCACGTCGTCGACGAGGACCACGAGGCGGCCGTCGATGCCGTCGCCGGGGATGTCGGTGCGGGCGAGGGCGCGCGGCGGGTGCATGCGCAGGTCGTCGCGGTACATGGTGATGTCGAGCGAGCCGACCGGCATCGTGCGCTCGGTGATCTGCTCCAGCTTGTCGGCGAGGCGCCGAGCGAGGAAGACGCCGCGGGTCGGGATGCCGAGGAGCACCACGTCGTCGGCGCCCTTGGCGCGTTCGACGATCTCGTGGGCGATGCGGGTCAGGACCCGTGCGATGTCGGGCCCCTCCAGAACGGGCCGGGCCTCGGACGGTGCGCCCTGCTGCCCGCCGTCGTGTGCGGTGTGGTGCTTGTCCATACGAAACGGACCCCCTTCTCCGCCTCACGGGACGGACCTTAAAGGACGTCGGATTTGCGCCACCCAGCGTAGCAGGCGCGCAGAGTCGCCCCGACACCCCCTCGCGTCTCCCCCTCCTCCCCGCACGTCACTCTTCCGCCGCACTCGCGTCACCCGTCCGGACCAACGGCGGGCGAATATCACGGAAGCGTCGGCGCGGACCATTCGGCTTGACGCAGGAGAGTAACGCTGCGTAACCTCACAGTGAGTTACCAGCCGCGCGGCCGACATACAGAGCCGACCGCGTCGACACCTTGTCCCGGGAGCCATATGTCCAGCGAATACGCCAAACAGCTCGGGGCCAAGCTCCGGGCCATCCGCACCCAGCAGGGCCTTTCCCTCCACGGTGTCGAGGAGAAGTCCCAGGGCCGCTGGAAGGCCGTGGTGGTCGGTTCGTACGAGCGCGGCGACCGCGCCGTGACCGTGCAGCGCCTCGCCGAGCTGGCGGACTTCTACGGCGTTCCCGTGCAGGAGCTGCTGCCGGGCACCACTCCGGGCGGCGCCGCCGAGCCGCCGCCGAAGCTGGTCCTCGACCTGGGCCGGCTGGCCACGGTGCCGGCCGAGAAGGCGGGCCCCCTCCAGCGGTACGCGGCCACGATCCAGTCGCAGCGCGGCGACTACAACGGCAAGGTGCTCTCGATCCGCCAGGACGACCTGCGCACCCTCGCCGTCATCTACGACCAGTCGCCCTCGGTCCTCACCGAGCAGCTGATCAGCTGGGGCGTCCTGGACGCGGACGCGCGCCGCGCGGTGGCGTCCCACGAGGAGCTCTGACCTCGCCCACCCCAGCAGAAACGTGCCGCCGGGGTGGCCGGAACCAGACGGTTCCGGCCACCCCGGCGTTTTGCCGTGTCGTGGAGCGCGGCGACTGCCGCCTATTCGCGACGCAGCGAGGGCTTGAGATCCTTCAGCCGGCCGAGCAGACCGTTGACGAACGCCGGCGACTCGTCCGTGGAGAACTCCTTCGCCAGCTGCACCATCTCGTCCAGCACGACGGCGTCCGGGGTCGCGTCGACCCAGACCAGCTCGTACGCGCCCAGGCGCAGGATGTTGCGGTCGACCACCGGCATCCGGTCGAGCGTCCAGTCGACCGCGTACTGCGCGATCAGCTCGTCGATGCGCTCGGCGTGCGCGGCATAGCCCTCGACCAGCTCCATCGTGTACTCGCTCACCGGCGGCTGCCGGGTGTCGGACCGGGAGTGCCGGACCCAGTCGGCGAGCACCGTCAGGACGTCGGCGCCGCGCTGGTCGCCCTCGAAGAGGATCTGGAAGGCGCGCTTGCGGGCCGTGTTGCGAGCAGCCACGGTTAGCTGTTCACCCGGCCGAGGTAGTCGCTCGTACGGGTGTCGACCTTGATCTTCTCACCGGTGGTGATGAAGAGCGGCACGCTGATCTGGTGGCCGGTCTCCAGGATGGCGGGCTTGGTGCCGCCGGTGGAGCGGTCACCCTGGACACCCGGCTCCGTCTCCTTGATGGTCAGCTCGACGGCGGCCGGCAGCTCGACGAAGAGCACCTCGCCCTCGTGCTGCGCGACGGTGGCCTCGAAGCCCTCGATGAGGAAGTGGGCGGCATCGCCGACGACCTTGCGCTCGATGTGCAGCTGGTCGTAGGTCTGCATGTCCATGAAGACGAAGTAGTCGCCGTCCATGTACGAGAACTGCATGTCACGCTTGTCGACAGTGGCCGTCTCGACCTTGACGCCGGCGTTGAAGGTCTTGTCGACGGTCTTGCCGGACAGCACGTTCTTGAGCTTGGTGCGCACGAAGGCCGGGCCCTTGCCGGGCTTGACGTGCTGGAACTCGACGACGGACCAGAGCTGGCCGCCTTCGAGCTTGAGCACCAGGCCGTTCTTGAGGTCGTTCGTGGAAGCCACGGTTGGGGAATCTCCTGGACTGGACTGACGTGGACGACCTCGGGGATGCGCGCACTGGCGAGGCTAGAGCGCGAGCAGCTCCTTGGTCGTGATGGTGAGTAGCTCGGGTCCGCCGTCCGCCTCGGGGCGCACGACGAGCGTGTCATCGATCCGGACCCCGCCCCTACCCGGGAGGTGGACCCCCGGTTCGACGGTGACCGGCACACAAGCGTCCAGTTTACCCATGGCCGCGGGGGCCAACTGAGGGTCCTCGTCGATTTCCAGTCCGACACCGTGTCCGCTGAGGGCCGGGAGGTTCTCCGCGTACCCCGCCGAGTCCAGTGGCTGGCGGGTCGCGCGGTCCACGTCGCGGCAGACCGCACCGGGTACGAGGGCCTCCCGGCCGGCCCGCTGAGCGGCGAAGACGAGGTCGTACAGCTCGATCTGCCAGTCGGCCGGCGAGGTGCCGATGACGAACGTACGGCCGATCTCGCACCGGTAGCCGCGGTAGGTCGCACCGAGGCAGACGGAGAGGAAGTCGCCCTCCTCCACGCGCCGGTCGGTGGGCCGGTGGCCGCGGCACCCGGAGTTCGGGCCGGTGCCGACGGAGGTGGCGAAGGCGGGTCCGTCGGCACCGTGGTCGACCAGCCGGCGTTCCAGTTCCAGGGCGAGGTGCCGCTCGGTGCGGCCCACCAGGATGGACTCCAGGAGCTCGCCGAGGGCCTGGTCGGCGATCTCGGCGCCGATGCGCAGGCAGGAGATCTCCTCCTCGTCCTTGACCACCCGCAACTGCTCGACGGCCTGGCCGAGGTCGGTCAGGCGCAGTCGGGGCGCGACCGAGCGCATGGCGCGGTGCCGGACCACGGTGAGGTGGTGGTCCTCCGTGGCGAGGGACTCGGCGCCCTGGGCCTCGGCGAGGCCGGTGGCGGCGACGGCCGCGTCGCCGCCGGGTCCGGGGAGGGACCGTACCGGCAGTGACTCGTCGGGCCTGGCCCGGTCCGGCCGGTCGTCCGGCGGGCCGGAGCAGACGAGCAGGTCGCCGGTCCTGCCGAGCAGCAGTACGGCGCCGTGCGGGGCGGCGCCCGCGAGATAGCGCACGTTGGCGGGCCGGGAGACGAGCGCCGCCGCGCTGCCGCCCGCGTTGCAGCGTTCCCGTAGGCGTGTCCGGCGGGCCGCGTAGACCTCTGACATGGACCGAGCGTATGAGCTGCGCCGGGGGTGCGCCGCTCGGGTGGGCCGAGTGGGCGGGGCCGGAGAATGCCGGGTGCGCCAGTCGGGGCGGGGGCCCCGGGGTGGCGTCTGCACGCCGGCGGGGCCTCTCGCGCCGCCGGGGGGGCCGCCGCTCGACGCGGCCCCGCGCGCCCCTCGGGCCACCTACCAGTTCGGGGGGCTGGCTATCGAGCGGGAGAGGACCTCGTCGAGGAGGTGGGCGGTCTCCGGGACGTCGAGTTGGGAGTTGTCGATGATGGGCAGGCCCGAGCCGTACCAGCCGGCCATGCGGCCGTGGATGCGGGCGACCTCCTCGTCGGTGAGGCGCCGGTTGCCGCTCCGTTCGGCGTTCCGCTCCAGGACGATGTCCAGGCCCGGCAGCAGGACGACCGGGAGCAGGCCGGGACCCACGTGGCGTTTCCATCCGCCGAGGCCGACGACGGGACGGTCCGGGAAGACCGCGTCGTCCAGGATGCAGGAGATGCCGTTGGCGAGGAAGTTGCGCGCGGAGAAGCCGCAGGTGCGGCGGGCGAGGCGGTACTGCGCCTCGCTGTGCTCGTTCCACCCGGTCTGGGGGTCGGCGAAGCCGGAGCGGACCCATTCGCGGACGTCGTCGAGACTGATGTGCGCGGTGGGGACCCGGCGGTGGTCGGCCCAGTACTTGGCGACGCTGGTCTTGCCGGCGCCCGCGGGGCCGATGAGCAGCACCGCGAGGGTGGTCGTGGTGGGGTCGGGGGCGGCGGTGGCCGGGGGGACGCTGGGCACGGCCACGGGCCCGCCGGGCGGCAGCGGCACATGGCCGGTGGTCTCCGGCACGGGCGGCGCGGACGGGGCGGACGGGGCGACAGGCGGCTGCTGCGGCCCCGGAGCCTGGCGCGGAGCCGCGGACGGCTGCTGCGTTCCCTGCCCCGGAGCCGCGTGCGGCTGCTGCGGCCCCTGGCCCGGGGCCGGACCCGGGTGCGGGGCCGGGGCACGCAGCGGTGCCGTCGGGTACCCCGGCGCCGGAGGCGGTGGCGGTGGCACGGGAACGGGCCCCTGCGGCGGACCCGGTTGGTGTGCGGCCGGGGACCAGCCGACGGCCGGTCCGTGCCCCGGCTGATGGGGCGGCGGCAGCGGAGAACCCACTGCGTGCTGCATCCGGTGCCACTCCGTCTCGTACAGGCGATGGGCGCTGACTGCGGGAGGGGGACCTCCCCGCGCTACCGAACGGTACCGCCCCCGGCCGTCCTTTGGTGAACGGTCGGAGGCGGTACGGAGTGCCCGTCCGGCAGGGCGAATCGGGCGCAAGGTGCGCCGGGGTACTACTCGCCCACCTCGCCGTAGGCGGCGAGGAGGACGGCCGGGTCGGGGCCCTCCAGGACGGTGGGCTTGGCGAGGCCGTCCAGGACGACGAAGCGCAGCACGTCGCCGCGGGACTTCTTGTCGACCTTCATGTTCTCGACCAGCTTGGGCCACTGGTCGTGCCGGTAGTGCAGCGGCAGCCCGACGGCCTCCAGGATGCTGCGGTGGCGGTCGGCGGTGGCGTCGTCGAGCCGCCCGGCGAGCCGGCCCAGTTCGGCGGCGAAGTGCATGCCGACGGAGACGGCGGCGCCGTGCCGCCACTTGTAGCGCTCGTTCTTCTCGATGGCGTGACCGAGCGTGTGGCCGTAGTTGAGCATCTCCCGCAGGCCCGCCTCCTTCAGGTCGGACGAGACGACCTCGGCCTTCACCTTGATGGAGCGCACGATCAGCTCGGCGGTGTGCCGACCGGCCGGAGTGCGCGCGGCCTGCGGGTCGGACTCGATCAGGTCCAGGATCGCCGGGTCGGCGATGAAGCCGGCCTTGATGACCTCGGCCAGCCCGGAGACGTAGTCGTTGACCGCGAGCGAGTCCAGGGCGGCCAGGTCGCACAGGACCCCGGCGGGCGGGTGGAAGGAGCCGACGAGGTTCTTGCCCTCGGCGGTGTTGATACCGGTCTTGCCGCCGACGGCCGCGTCCACCATGGCGAGGACCGTGGTGGGGACGGCGATCCAGCGCACCCCGCGCAGCCAGGTCGCGGCCACGAATCCGGCCAGGTCGGTGCTGGCCCCGCCGCCGACGCCGACGACGACGTCGGTGCGGGTGAAGCCGGACTGGCCCAGCGCCTTCCAGCAGTAGGCGGCGACCTCGGCGGTCTTGGCCTCCTCGGCGTTGGGGACCTGGATGGCGATCGCCTCGTAGCCCTGGCCGGCGAGGTCGGCGCGCAGGGCGTCACCGGTCTCGGCGAGCGCCTCGGGGTGGATCACCGCGACCCGCTTGGCCCCCGTGCCGATCAGGCCGCCGAGCTCGCCCAGGAGCTGACGGCCCACCAGGACCTCGTAGGGGTCGGTCCCCGCGGTGCCGCCGACCTGGATCCGGGTGACTGCCTCGCTCATGCTTCCTTCAACTCCAGTGCGTCCAAAGCGGCCTGGGCCACTTCTTCGGGTGTACGGCCGTCCGTGGCCACGACGGACGCGGCCACCCCCTCGTACAGGTGCCGGCGCGCGTCCATCAGCTCGCGCCACTGCTTGCGCGGGTTGACCGCGAGCAGCGGACGCGCCGTGTTCAGGCCGGTGCGCCTGACCGCCTCCTCGACGTCCATCGAGAGGTAGACGACCCGCCGCCCGGCGAGCAGCGCACGCGTGTCCGCGTCCAGGACCGCGCCGCCGCCGAGGGCGAGGACGCCGTCGTGGCCGGCGAGCGCGGTGCGCACGGCGTTCTTCTCCAGCTCGCGGAAGGCGGGCTCGCCCTCGTCCACGAAGATCTCGGCGATGCTCCGTCCCTGCGCGGCGACGATGTCCTCGTCCGTGTCGCGGTAGCCGACGCCGAGCCGCTCGGCGAGCAGCTGCCCGACGGTGGACTTGCCGACGCCCATCGGGCCGACGAGGACGACCAGCGGTGCCCCGTTCACCGGATGGCCAGGTGGTCGAGGTACGAGGTCACGTTGCGGCGGGTCTCGGCCACGCTGTCGCCGCCGAACTTCTCCGCGACGGCGTCCGCGAGCACGAGGGCCACCATGGCCTCCGCGACGATTCCCGCGGCCGGCACGGCGGAGACGTCGGAGCGCTGGTGGTGCGCCTGCGTCGCCTCGCCGGTGGCCACGTCCACCGTCTGCAGGGCGCGCGGCACGGTGGCGATCGGCTTCATGGCGGCGCGCACCCTCAGCAGCTCGCCGGTGGTCAGGCCGCCCTCGGTGCCGCCGGAGCGGCCGGAGGTCCGGCGGATGCCGTCGGGCGTGCCGACGATCTCGTCGTGGGCCCGGGAACCGGGCACGCGGGCCAGCTCGAAGCCGTCGCCCAGTTCGACGCCCTTGATCGCCTGGATGCCCATGAGCGCACCCGCGAGCCGCGCGTCGAGCCGCCGGTCCCAGTGGACGTGCGAGCCGAGGCCCACCGGCACGCCGTGGGCGAGGACCTCGACGACGCCGCCGAGGGTGTCGCCGTCCTTGTGGGCCTGGTCGACCTCGGCGACCATCGCCTCCGACGCCTGTGCGTCCAGGCAGCGCAGCGGGTCGGCGTCCAGCTTCTCGACGTCGGCCGGCGTGGGGTACACACCCGCCGGGGCCTTCACGGAGCACAGCTCGACGACGTGGCTGACGATCTCGACGCCGGTCGTCTCCTTCAGGTACGACCGGGCCACCGCCCCCAGCGCCACCCGGGCCGCCGTCTCACGGGCCGAGGCGCGCTCCAGGACGGGCCGGGCCTCGTCGAAGCCGTACTTCTGCATGCCGGCGAGGTCGGCGTGGCCGGGACGCGGCCGGGTCAGCGGGGCGTTGCGCGCCAGGTCCGCCAGCACCTCCGGGTCCACCGGGTCGGCCGCCATGACCTGCTCCCACTTGGGCCACTCGGTGTTGCCGACCATCACCGCGACCGGGGAGCCGAGGGTGCGGCCGTGGCGGACACCGCCGAGGAAGGTGACCTCGTCGCGCTCGAACTTCATCCGGGCACCGCGTCCGTAGCCGAGCCGCCGCCTCGCCAGATGGTCCGCCACCATGTCCGTCGTGATCGGCACGCCGGCGGGCAGACCCTCCAGCGTCGCGACGAGTGCGGGACCGTGGGACTCCCCCGCGGTCAGCCAGCGCAACCTGCTCAACGGTGCTCCTCAGTACTCGCGCCCCGGTAGGCCCGTACGCGCCTTCTCCGCGTACGGCGACGGCCCGACCGGGTGCGCGGGCCCCGGTCCGCCGCCTTCGATCCTCCCACGTCCGCGGGCCGGACCCGGCCGCCGGTCCATCAGACGGACGGGCGGTGGGACTCGGGGGGGGCGCCGGTCTAGGTGCGGTTCGCGAGGGCGTGCTCGCCCGCCGTGCGCATCGCGGCGAGCGGGGCCGGGGCGCGGCCGGTCATCTGCTCCACCTGGAGCACCGCCTGGTGGAGCAGCAGGTCGAGGCCGCTGACGACGGCGCCGCCGTACGCCGACCAGCGGGCCGCCAGCGCGGTGGGCCAGGGTTCGTAGAGCACGTCGAAGAGGGTGGCGGGGCGCTCGGGGACGGCGGCGGCGAGTGCGTCGGTGGTGCCGGCCGGGGTCGTGGCGACGACCAGTGGCGCGTGCAGCGCCTGCGCGGCGTCCGCCCAGTCGGCGACGCGCACGTCCACGTCCAGCCGCTCGGCCCAGCCCCGCATCTCGGCGGCGCGCTCCGCGCTGCGGACGTAGACGGCGACCTCGCCGACGCAGATCCTGGCCAGGGCGGCGAGCGCCGAGGACGCGGTGGCGCCGGCGCCGAGGACCGCGGCGCTCTCGACCTTCTCGACACCGTGTTCGCGCAGGGCGGCGACCATGCCGGGGATGTCGGTGTTGTCGCCGGTTCTGCGGCCGTCCGCGCCGAAGACCACGGTGTTCACCGCGTCCACGGAGGCCGCAGTCTCGCTGACGGAGTCGAGCAGCGGGATGACCGCCCGCTTGAGCGGCATGGTCAGCGACAGTCCCGCCCACTCGGGGCCCAGGTCCCGGAAGAAGCCCGGCAGCGCCGCCTCGTCGACGTCGAACCTGCCGTACGTCCACTCCGTCAGTCCCAGCTCCGTGTACGCGGCCCGGTGCAGCACCGGGGAGAGGGAGTGGGCGATCGGGGAGCCGAGCACGGCGGCCCGGCGGCCGTCAGCCGGCGGCGCTGGCAGCATCGAACTTTTCCTTCAGTTTCAGGAACTCGTCGTGTGTTTTGGCGAACTCGGTCTCCTTCAGGCCGTCGGTGGCCACGAAGTAGAACCAGCCGTCCTTCGTCGGGTTCATGGCCGCCTGGAGGGCTTCCTCGCCGGGGTTGCCGATGGGCCCGGGCGGCAGTCCCCGGTTGGTGTAGGTGTTGTACGGGTCCTTGTTGCTGTTGATCTCGGACTCGCTGATGTGGATGTTGCTCTGGCCCATCAGGTAGTTGAAGGACGAGTCGAACTGGAGCTTCTGGTTCGTCTCGTAGTTGTCGGGCTTGAGCCGGTTGTAGATGACCTCGGACATCTTGCGGAAGTCGTCGTGGGTCTTGCCCTCCGCCTGCAGCAGGCTCGCCACGGTGAGCAGTTCCCACGGCCCTTCGAGGCCGAGGCCCGACGCCTTCTTCTCCAGGCCCGTCTTCTCGTACTGCTCGCCGGCACGTGCCACCATCTGCTTCAGCACTTCCTCGGGCTTCTGGCCCTTGGCCGCCGAGTACCTGGACGGGTAGAGGAAGCCCTCCAGCGGGTCCTTCACGTTCGCGTGGTTCAGCGCCCAGTCGGGCAGGCCGAGGCTCTTGTACTCGGACTTGGCGACCTCGGCGGTGGTGCCGTCCTTCACTTCGAGGCGCTTGTCGATGAGCTTGTAGATGTCGGCGTTGCGCTTGCCCTCGGAGATGATCAGGACGCTGCGGCTCTCCGGGCTGAGCAGCAGCTCGATCGCGCTCTTCGCCGACATCTCCTTCTGCAGCGTGTACACGCCGTCCTGGATGGTCTTGCCCTGGGGGTTGCTCTCCTGGGCGGAGATGAAGGCGTCGACGCTCTTCACCACACCCCTGCGCTTGAGCTCCTGGCCGATGATGGATCCGCCGGCTCCCTTGGGGATGGTGACGGTCACCTGCTCGCCGTTGCCGTCCCCGGCGAAGTCCGGGGCCGCGCCGAAACGATCCTGGTAGAACTGGTAACCGAAATATCCGACGCCCAGGACACCGCCGCCCAGAACGACGGAGACGACCAGGCAGGCGCATCCGCTGCGGCGCTTCTTGGGCTTGCCGCCCCGGCCCCGCCGCTCCCCGCGTCCGCCGTCCGCCGCCTCACCGTCGTCGCCGTCGTCGTCCCGGCCGGCGAAGAAGGCGTGTTCCCCCTCGTCGGGGCCCGGGTCCCAGTCGGTGCGCTCGGGCTCGGGCTCGGCACGCCGGCGGGCCGGCGGCTCCGGCGGCGGGTAGGCGTCCGGGGTGCCGTACTGGTCGGGCTGTTCCGGGCCGTAGCCCGCGGCCTGCTGTCCGTAGGGGTCGGACGGGTCGGCCGGGTACTGGGCCTGCGGCTGCGCACCGGTGTCCCAGCCGCCGTTGCCGTACCCCTGCTGCGGCTGGGCCTGGGGGGCGTACTGCTGGCTGTACTGCTGCTGGTCGTACTGCGGCCGGCCGTACTGGTCGTACTGCGGCTCGGGGTGCTGGTGGCCGTACTGGCCGTGGGGCTGACCGCCGCCGTACGCGGACTGGCCGCCGTCGCCCCACTGGGCGTACTGCTGCTGAGCCTGCTGCTCCGCGTACTGCTGCGGCTGGCCGCCGTAGGGGGGCTGCTGGGCCGCCTGGCCCTGCTGCCCGCCCCATCCGCCGTCCCCGTACAACGGGTCTTCCGGATGCCACGGTTCGGAGCCTGGGCCCCGGCCATACTCAGTCATGGATCCCCTAGAGCCGCGAGGCGACGGGGACCGGGGTCCTTGTCGGTCCAAGGGCCCGCTTCCGTTCCGCCTCTTTCTGTGCGGTGGCTGTTCGAATGCCTCCGCATCGCGCGGAACGTTACCGTATCGCGATCAGATGACCACTTCGACGCCCTCACCGGGCGGGCTGCCTGACACCCGTTCGGATTCCAGTGCCTGCTGAAGGATGATCACAGCGGCGGCCTGGTCGATGACCGACCGCCCCTTCTTCGACCGCACTCCCGAGGCGCGCAGTCCCTGACTGGCGGTGACCGTGGTCATCCGCTCGTCCACGAGGCGGACCGGGACGGGTGCGATGCCCCTGGCCAGCTCCTGCGTGAAGCGCCTGACCTTGGCCGCGGCCGGGCCCTCGCCCCCCTTGAGGGAGCGGGGCAGGCCGACGACGACCTCGATCGGCTCGTACTCCCCCACCAGCTGCCGCAGGCGGCGGTGCGCGGCGGGGACGTCGCGGCCGGGGACGGTCTCCACCGGGGTGGCGAGGATCCCGTCGGGGTCGCACGAGGCGACCCCGATCCGGGCGTCCCCGACGTCGACGGCCAGGCGCCGTCCGCGGCGCATCGCCGGGCCGGCCACCGGGTCGTCCGCCCGATCGCCGGTCCGGTCGTGCTCGGGTCCGGTCACTTGGCCGTGTCCGCCACGAGGCGCTCGACCGCGTCGACGGCGTCGCCGACGGCGGCCGGGTTCTGGCCGCCGCCCTGGGCGACGTCCGGCTTGCCGCCACCGCCGCCGCCGAGGGTCTTGGCGGCCGCGCGCACCAGGTCACCGGCCTTGAGGCCGCGTTCGCGGGCGGCCTCGTTGGTGGCGATGACCGTCAGCGGCTTGCCGTTCACCGTCGTGAACAGGGCCACGACCGCGGCCCGGCCGCCCTGGATGCGGCCGCGCACGTCGAGGACCAGCCTGCGCAGGTCGTCGGCGGTCGTGCCGTCCGGGACCTGCCCGGTCACCAGGGCCACACCGCGCACGTCGCGGGCCGAGTCGGCGAGGGAGCCGGCGGCCTGGAGGACCTTCTCGGCGCGGAACTTCTCGATCTCCTTCTCGGCGTCCTTCAGCTTGCCGAGCATGGCGGAGACCTTCTCCGGAAGCTCCTCCGGACGGCCCTTGATCAGCTCCTGGAGCTGGGCGACGACCGTGTGCTCGCGGGCGAGGAAGTGGTAGGCGTCGACGCCCACCAGGGCCTCGATGCGGCGCACGCCCGAGCCGATGGAGGACTCGCCGAGCAGCTTGACCAGGCCGAGCTGGGCGGTGTTGTGCACATGGGTGCCGCCGCACAGCTCCTTGGAGAAGTCGCCGATGGTGACGACCCGCACCCGCTCGCCGTACTTCTCGCCGAACTCGGCGATGGCGCCCTGCTTCTTGGCCTCGTCGATGCCCATGACGTCGGCGCGCACGTCGAGGTCGCGGCCGAGCACCTCGTTGATCTTCTGCTCGACGTCGGTCATCACGGCCGTCGGCACCGCGGACGGCGAGCCGAAGTCGAAGCGGAAGCGGCCGGGCTGGTTCTCGGAACCGGCCTGCGCGGCCGTCGGACCGAGGGCGTCGCGCAGGGCCTGGTGGGTGAGGTGGGTGGCCGAGTGGGCGCGGGCGATGGCCTTGCGCCGCCGGTCGTCGATCAGGGCCTGCGCCGTGGCGCCGACGACCACCTCGCCGACCTGGACGACGCCCTTGTGGACGTACACGCCGGGCACCGGCTTCTGGCAGTCGCGGACCTCGATCACGGCGCCGGTGTCGACCCGGATGCGGCCGGTGTCGCCGATCTGGCCGCCGCCCTCCGCGTAGAACGGGGTGCGGTCCAGGACGATCTCCACCTCGTCGCCCTCGACGGCGGCCGGGGAGGAGGCGCCGTCGACGAGGATGCCGACGATCGTGGACTCGCTCTCGGTGTTCGTGTAGCCGATGAAGTCGGTGGCGCCCGCCTTGTCGGCGATCTCCCGGTAGGCACCGGCGCCGGCGTGGCCGGTCTTCTTGGCCTGGGCGTCGGCCTTGGCCCGCTCGCGCTGTTCCTTCATCAGGCGGCGGAACCCGTCCTCGTCCACGGAGAGCCCCTGCTCGGCGGCCATCTCCAGGGTGAGGTCGATCGGGAAGCCCCAGGTGTCATGGAGCAGGAACGCCTTGTCGCCGGCGAGGACGGTGCCGCCGGAGGCCTTGGTGTCGCTCACGGCGGTGTCGAGGATGTTGGTGCCGGCCTTCAGCGTCTTCAGGAAGGCGTTCTCCTCGGCGAGGGCCACCTTCTCGATCCGCTCGCGGTCGGTGATCAGCTCGGGGTACTGCTGCCCCATCATCTCGATCACGACGTCGATCAGGTCCTTGACGACCGGCCCGGTGGCGCCGAGCAGGCGCATGTTGCGGATGGCGCGGCGCATGATGCGGCGCAGCACATACCCGCGGCCCTCGTTGCCGGGGGTGACGCCGTCGCCGACGAGCATCACGGAGGTGCGCATGTGGTCGGTGACCACGCGCAGGGAGACGTCCGAGGCCTGGGCTTCGCCGTAGGCCACGCCGGTCAGTTCGGTGGCCTTCCTGATGACGGCCATGGAGGTGTCGATCTCGTACATGTTCTGCACGCCCTGCAGAATCATGGCGAGGCGTTCCAGGCCGAGGCCGGTGTCGATGTTCTTGCTCGGCAGCTCGCCGAGGATCTCGAACTCCTCCTTGCCGATGCCCTCGCCCCGCTCGTACTGCATGAAGACGAGGTTCCAGATCTCCACGTACCGCTCGTCGTTGACGGCGGGGCCGCCCTCGGCGCCGAACTCGGGGCCCCGGTCGTAGTTGATCTCGGAGCAGGGGCCGCAGGGTCCGGGGACGCCCATGGACCAGTAGTTGTCCTTCTTGCCGAGGCGCTGGATGCGCTCGGAGGGGACGCCCACGACGTCGTGCCAGATGCGCTCGGCCTCGTCGTCGTCCTGGTAGACGGTGATCCACAGGCGCTCGGGGTCGAGGCCGTAACCGCCCTTGTCCTGGGCGCCGGTGAGCAGCTCCCAGGCGTACTTGATGGCGCCTTCCTTGAAGTAGTCGCCGAAGGAGAAGTTGCCGCACATCTGGAAGAACGTGCCGTGGCGGGTGGTCTTGCCGACCTCTTCGATGTCGGGCGTGCGGACGCACTTCTGCACGCTGGTGGCGCGGTCGAAGGGCGGCTTGACCTCACCCAGGAAGTAGGGCTTGAAGGGCACCATGCCGGCCGGGACGAGGAGCAGAGTCGGGTCGTCCGCGATGAGCGACGCCGAAGGGACGACGGTGTGACCGCGCTCCTCGAAGAAGTTCAACCAGCGGCGACGAATCTCGGCCGACTCCATCAGTGGTCCTCATTCCGGTTGTACGAGTACGCCGTGCTGTCGTCGACGGTGTACTTCGGGTCGTTGCTGTTCTCGATGGCGGCACGGCGCCGGGGAGCCGCGAGTTCCGGGTCGACGGGGGCCTTCAGGCCCAGCGCGTCGTCCAGTTCGGCCTGCCGCTGCGCCATGTTGTCGCGGACGTCGAGCGCGAAGCCCACCGCGCGGTCCCTGACCCGGCCGCCCACGTCGAGCGCCTTGTTCGCCGCGGTCGCGGCGAGGCTGTCGGGGGTCAGCTGCTTGAGCTTCCGGTTGACCTTGGTGGTGGCCCACACACCGGCGGCCACGCCGGTGCCGAACCAGAACGTACGGCGGAACATCGCTCGGTCAGCCCTTCTTCCGCTTCGTCCGCCGCGCGGCCGGGAGCGTGCGGCCCACGACCACGGTGTGCCGCGACCGCTCGGCCGGGGCGGACATGTCCTCCTTGCGGCCGCCGAGTGCCCGGCGCACGCCGTACCCGAACGCCGCGACCTTCACCAGCGGGCCGCCGAAGGTGGAGGCCACGGTGGTGGACAGCGCCGAGGCGTTCGACGTGACCTCCTGGACGTCCGAGGCGATCGCGTCGACCCGGTCGATCTGGGTCTGCGCGCTGCGCACCGCCGACGAGGCGTCGGCCAGCAGCGGGACGGCCTGGTCGGTCACGTCCGCCACGAGCTTGGTGGTCGTCCTGAGCGTCTGGGCCAGCCTCGCCAGTGCTACGGCGAGGAAGGACACCAGGATCGCCCAGAAGACGGCCACCAGGATCCCGGCCACCTCGCCACCGGACACTGTGTGCACCCGCTCCCTGAAAGACGGTGAAGAAATACGCGTTTGAACATCGGGAAAGTCGTTCACCGAGCCTATCGCGCCCCGCGCGGGACTCCATACCGGATTACCGTCCGCGCGGGACGTGATCCCGGGAAGCCGCACCCGGCGATTGTACGGAGTGAATATGGTTCAGTACGCTCCGTGTTTCATGCGAGACCATCGGCGCGACGGCGTCCCGCGCGGCAATCTCCCCCTGGAGCTCGACTCCTTCGTGGGGAGAGGGGCACAGCTGGCGGAGCTCGCCCGGACCCTCGACTCCGCGCGGCTGGTGACGGTCACCGGCACCGGCGGTGTCGGCAAGTCCCGGCTGGCCGCGCGGGCGGCCGCGCGCCGCTCTCCCCGGGACGGGGTGTGGCGGGTGCAGCTGGCGCCGGTTCGGGACGAGGAGTTCGTCGACTACGCGGTCGTGGAGGCGCTGGGCCTGACCGACCACACGACGCGGCTGCCGCGCGAGACGCTCTTCGCCCACCTGGCCGAGCGCGAGCTGCTGCTGCTCCTGGACGGGGTCGAGCACCTGGTGGACGCCTGTGCGGCACTGGTGACCGACCTGCTGGGCCGCGCCCCCGGGCTCAGCGTGCTGGCGGTGGGCCGCAGGCCACTGGAGGTGCCCGGCGAGCGGCGGATTCCGCTGCCGCCGCTGGGCCCGGAGGAGGCGGTGGAGCTGCTGACGGTCCGGGCGGGGCAGCGGAACGTCACCTACGGGTACGACGCCGACCTGGACGAGGACCACGGGGAGGTGCGCGAGCTGTGCCGGCGCCTGGACGGGATCCCGCTGGCGATCGAGCTGGCGGCGGGACGCCTGGGCGCGCTGTCTCCCGCGCAGGTGCTGCAACGGCTGGACGACCGCTTCCTGCTGCTGACGGGTGGGGACCGCGCCGCGCTGCCCCGGCACCGGACGCTGCGTACGGCGATCGGCTGGAGCCATGAGCTGTGCACGGCCCGCGAACGGCTGCTGTGGGCGCGCCTGTCGGTGTTCGCGGGGCCGTTCGACCTGGAGGCCGCCGAGTACGTGTGCAGCGGCGAGGAACTGCCGGCCGACGACGTGCTCGACGTGCTCTCCGCGCTCCTCGACCAGTCCGTGCTGGCCCGCGAGGAGACGTCGGCCGGAGTGCGCTACCGGATGCTCGACACCGTACGGGCCTACGGCGCCGACTGGCTGGCGGCGGCGGGGGACGCGCACCGGCTGCGGCGGCGCCACCGGGACTGGTACGTGGGGCTGGCCACCTGGTGCGAGCTGGAGTGGTTCTCGCCCCGGCAGGGCGAAGTGGCCGCCCGGGTCGACGCGGAGCTGCCGAACCTGCGCAGCGCCCTGGAGCACTGCCTGTCCGAGCCGGACGGCGCGCACCTGGGCCAGTACCTGGCGGGCTCCCTCTGGTTCCACTGGGTGGGCTGCGGCCGGCTGTCGGAGGGCCGGCGCTGGCTGGAGCAGGCGGTGCGGCTGGACGCGGAGCCGACGGCGGGCGACCAGTCGCGGCTGAAGGCGCTGTGGGTCCTCGCCCACGTGGCGATCCTGCAGGGCGACACGGTGCCCGCGCTGGCTGCGCTGCAGGAGTGCCGGGAGGAGGCGGAGCGGTCGGCGAACCCCACGGCGGTGGCCTACGCGGAGCACCGCACGGGCTGTCTGGCGCTGGTGACGGACGACGTACGGCGCGCGGAGCGGCTGCTGCGTTCCGCGTTGCGGCGGTACCGGGACATCGGCGAGCTGAACAGCAACGTGCTGATGTGCCAGGTCGAACTGGCGATGACCCGGGCGTTCCAGGGCGATCTGCGGGAGGCGGTGCGGCTGAGCGCGGACGTGCGCCAGGTGTGCGAGGACCACGGTGAGCGCTGGGCCCGGGGCTACGCCCTGTACGTCCTGGCCTACGCGGCGTGGAGCGACGGCGATCCCGTCTGCGCCCGCGCGCTGCTGGCCGACTGCCTCGGCGGTGCCCACCGTTTCCGGGACCAGCTGGGTTCGGTGCTGGCGGTGGAGCTGCTGGCGCTGGTCACCCTGGCGGAGGGCGACGCGACGGAGGCCGCGGTGCTGCAGGGCGCGGCGGGCCGGATGTGGCCGTCGGTGGGGCTGCCGCTGTTCGGGTCGGCGCACTACAACGCCCCGCACGAGCTGTGCGAGGCGGCGGCCCGGGAGCAGCTGGGCGACGAGCGGTACGAGGACTGCGTACGGCACGGGGCGCGGCTCGGCCGCCGGGAGGCGGTGTCGCGGGCGCTGCGCCGGCCGGGCGGGGCGGTGTCGCTGCCGGGGCCGCGTCCGGCCGGCCGGCGGAGCGCGGCGGGCTCACAGACGCCGAAGCCCGCCGCCTCGCCCACCCACAGGGGCGGGGAGACGGCGGGCTGAGGTGTGGTACCGCGCGGGCTGGGATCAGCGGGCGTAGTACTCGACGACGAGCTGCTCGTCGCAGATCACCGGGATCTCCTTGCGGTTCGGCTCGCGGTCCAGGCGGAACGCCAGGGCCTTGAGGTTCACCTGGAGGTAGCGCGGGGTCTCGCCGTCGGGGGCGAAGCCGCCCTCGCGGGCGATGGTGAAGAGCGTCTTCTCCTTGGAGCGGTCGCGCACCTGCACGACGTCGTCCGGACGGACGCGGAAGGACGGCTTGTCGACCTTCTGGCCGTTGACCTGGATGTGGCCGTGGACGACCATCTGACGGGCCTGGTAGATCGTGCGGGCGATGCCCGAACGCAGGACCAGCGCGTCGAGACGGCGCTCCAGCTCGATGACCAGGGCCTCGCCGGTCTTCATGTTGGTCTTGGAGGCACGCTCGTAGGCGCGGACGAGCTGGCGCTCGCTGAGGTCGTACTGCGCGCGCAGACGCTGCTTCTCGAGCAGACGGACCTTGTAGTCCGAGTTCTGCTTGCGGCCGCGGCCGTGCTCGCCCGGCGGGTAGGGGCGGGCCTCGAAGTACTTGACGGCCTTCGGGGTCAGCGCGATGCCGAGGGCACGCGACTTCTTGACCTTGGGACGGGGCTGGTTCGCCACTGTCTGTGTCTCTTTCCTGGATTTCCGGCTTGTCAGGGTTGAGGGAGGTCGCAATCCGCAGCCGGGGAAACCCGTCGGGTCCGCTGGGGACCTGCCGGGCAGCCGCTCCCTGGTCTGGGCACATACGTGCAGCACGCGAGTGGCCCACCGACCGCTCCCGGAAGCCGGGTGGTGGTGGGCTGCCCGCGACACCTATTCGACGGTGCGCGACGCTCCTGGAACCCGCTGGGGGTTCCGGCCGGTTGTCCCGTTCTGACGGCACGGGACTCGGCGCTCCGGGGGATTCTACAGGGTGCTCAGGACCGCTTGCGACCGAGGTGCCCGCGGGTCCACTCCACCGCGTCCGCGTACCGGGCCTCGGCGCCGTGCCGGGTCGGCGTGTAGTACGTCCGCTCCTTCAGCTCGTCCGGGGCGTACTGCTGGGCGGCGATGCCCTCCGGCAGGTCGTGCGGGTACACGTACCCCTGCCCGTGCCCGAGCTTGCCGGCGCCCTTGTAGTGGCTGTCGCGCAGGTGTGCGGGGACCGGTCCGGCGTGGCCCTTGCGCACGTCCTCCAGGGCGGCGCCGATGGCGATGGTGGCGGCGTTGGACTTCGGGGCGAGGGCGAGGGCGATGGTGGCGTGGCTGAGGGTGAGGGCGGCCTCGGGGAAGCCGATCATGGCGACGGCCTGGGCGGCGGCGACGGCGATCGGCAGCGCGTTCGGGTCGGCGAGGCCGATGTCCTCGCTGGCGGAGATCATCAGGCGCCGCGCGATGAAGCGGGGGTCCTCGCCGGCCTCGATCATCCGGGCCAGGTAGTGCAGGGCGGCGTCCACGTCGGAGCCGCGGATGGACTTGATCAGGGCGCTGGCGACGTCGTAGTGCTGGTCGCCGTCGCGGTCGTATTTGACCGCGGCCCGGTCGACCGTCTCCTCCAGCGTGGTCAGGCCGATCTCCGTCTCGCCCTTGTCCAGCGCGGCCCCGGCGGCGGCCTCGAGCGCGGTCAGGGCCCGGCGGGCGTCACCGCCCGCGATGCGCAGCAGGTGCTCCTCGGTGTCCCCGGGCAGGGCGACGGCCCCGCCCAGTCCGCGCTCGGCGGCGAGGGCCCGGCGGAGCAGGCCGCGCACGTCGTCGTCGGTGAGGGGTTCGAGGGTGAGCAGGAGGGAACGGGAGAGCAGCGGGGAGATCACCGAGAAGTACGGGTTCTCGGTGGTGGCGGCGATCAGGGTGACCCAGCGGTTCTCGACGGCCGGGAGCAGGGAGTCCTGCTGGGCCTTGCTGAAGCGGTGGATCTCGTCGAGGAAGAGGACGGTCTCCTTGCCGTACCCCCCGACCGCGCGGCGGGCGCCGTCGATGACCGCGCGGACCTCCTTGACGCCCGCGGTGATGGCCGACAGCTCCACGAAGCGCTTGTTGGTGGCCTTGGAGACGACGTACGCCAGGGTGGTCTTGCCGGTGCCGGGCGGGCCCCAGAGGAAGACCGAGGAGGGTCCGGCGGGCCCGGAGCCGCCCTCGCCGACCAGGCGGCGCAGGGGTGATCCGGGCTTGAGCAGGTGCTGCTGGCCGACGACCTCGTCGAGGGTGCGCGGACGCATCCGCACGGCGAGGGGGCTGCCGGTCGGGTCCTTCTCCTGGCGTTCTTCGGCTGCGGCGGTGAACAGGTCGGGCTCCACGCTCTGCACCCTAAAGGACCGCACCGACAACGCGGCGGGCCAGGTGGCCCCGGGCGCCCGCCGGGACCGCCGGGCGGCCCGTCAGCTGGTCCAGAAGTCCCACCAGCGGGTGAGGATCATCATGCCGATGATGCCGATGTGCAGCACCGGCAGGACCCAGGTGAACTCGCCGAAGAAGCCGCGCAGCCAGTTCGGCGCGGGCAGGAAGCCCTTGCGGACGTTGAACGACGTCACGTACCAGAACATCAGGATCGTGGCGACCCAGGCCAGGCAGCACCACAGGCACAGCGAGTTGATCCGGTACAGGGACTGGAACTGCAGCCAGGAGACGAACGCGACGCCGAAGAGGCAGCCCGCGTTGAGGGTGAGCCAGTACCAGCGCGGGTAGGTGGCGCGGGCGAGCAGGCTCATGCCGACGCAGATCACGATGCCGTAGGCGACGAGTCCGAGCATCGGGTTGGGGAAGCCGAAGACGGAGGCCTGGTCGCTCTCCATGATGTTGCCGCAGGAGACGACCGGGTTGAGGCTGCAGCCGGGCGTGAACGTGGTGCCGGCGATCTTGGCCTCGAGGATCTTCTGCTTGTCGATCGTGATGACCCAGGCGGCGAGCAGGCCGGCCGCGCCCGTGATCACCAGCAGCAGCGCGAGGGCCCGGCTGCCGCCCTCGGTGCGCGGTGCTCCGGCGGCGGGGTCCGGCGCGGGCTCTGCCACGGTGGAGGCGTCCTTCACTGTCGTCTTGCTCATCACGCCGATTCCGTCACTGGAGAGTGGGACCTGCTTCGGGCAGGGGCCATTGTGCCGCACCACCCTGTAGGGCCACCGTTCGATGAGCATATGAACGGATTGGTACTCACTCCGAAGTGGCGTCTTCCGGCCACCACCCGTTCCCCGGGGGCACACCTGAACCAATACGCGTGCCCCCGGCGGGGGTGCCGCTAGCCGAGCCTCGACTCCAGCTCCGCCACGATCTCGTTGACGCCGACGGCGGTCTGCTCGCCGGACTCCATGTCCTTGAGCTGGACGACGCCCTCGGCCAGGTCGCGCTCGCCGAGGACCAGCGCGTAGCGGGCGCCCGAGCGGTTCGCGGCCTTCATCGCGGCCTTCAGGCCCTTGCCGCCGTAGGCGAAGTCGGCGGCGACGCCGTTCTTGCGCAACTCGGTGACCTTGGCGAACAGGATCCGGCGGGCCTCCTCGCCGAGCGGGACCGCGAAGACCGAGGTGGCCGAGGGGATGTCCAGTTCGACGCCCTCCGCCTCCAGGGCGAGGACGGTGCGGTCGACGCCGAGGGCCCAGCCGACCGACGGCAGGGAGGGGCCGCCGATCATCTCCGACAGACCGTCGTAGCGCCCGCCGCCGCCCACCGCGGACTGCGAGCCGAGGCCGTCGTGGACGAACTCGAAGGTCGTGCGCGTGTAGTAGTCCAGGCCGCGGACCAGCTTCGGGTCGTCCTCGAAGACCACGCCGGCCGCCGTGATCAGCTCGCGCACCTCCTCGTGGTACGCCTTGCAGGCGTCGCACAGGTAGTCGCGCAGCAGCGGGGCGTCGGTGAGCTGCTTCTGGACGTCCGGGCGCTTGTCGTCCAGGACCCGCAGCGGGTTGATCTCCGCGCGGCGCAGCGTCTCCTCGTCCAGGTCGAGGCCGCGCAGGAAGTCCTGCAGGGCGGCCCGGTAGACGGGGCGGCACTCCTGGTCACCGAGGCTGTTGAGCAGGATGCGGAAGTTCCGCAGGCCCAGCGCGCGGTACGACTGGTCGGCCAGGATGATCAGTTCGGCGTCCAGGGCCGGGTCCTCGGCGCCGATCGCCTCGGCGCCGACCTGGGAGAAGTGGCGGTAACGGCCCTTCTGGGGGCGCTCGTAGCGGTACTGCGAGCCCGAGTACCAGACCTTCACCGGCAGGTTGCCCGCCTTGTGCAGGTTGGCCTCGAGGACCGCGCGCAGCACGGAGGCGGTGGTCTCCGGGCGCAGGGCGAGGCGGTCGCCGCCCCTGGTCTCGAAGACGTACATCTCCTTGGTCACGATGTCGGTCGACTCGCCGACACCGCGCGCGAACAGCTCGACGTTCTCGAAGCCGGGCGTCTCGATGTAGCCGTAGCCGGAGTCGCGCAGCGGGGCCGCGATCGCCTCGCGGACCGCCAGGTACTTGGCGGAGTCGGGCGGCAGCAGGTCGTACGTGCCCCTGGGGGCCTTGAAGGTGCTCACGGAAGGTCTCTCGTCACATTCCTCGTCGGGGCGCGTCGGGAGCGCCCTGGCCGGCCGCCACCTGCCGCAGATACGGGTTGGTGGCGCGCTCCTGGCCGATGGTGGTCTGGGGGCCGTGGCCGGACAGCACCACGGTCGAGTCGTCGAGCGGCAGGCACACGCGCGCCAGCGAGCCGAGCAGGTCGTCCATGGAGCCGCCGGGCAGGTCGGTGCGTCCGACGGAGCCGGCGAACAGCAGGTCGCCCGAGAACATCACCGGCGGGATGTCCGCCGCCTCGGGCAGCCCGAAGGTCACCGACCCCCTGGTATGGCCCGGGGCGTGCGCGACGGTCAGCTCCAGGCCAGCCAGGGCCAGCCTCGCGCCGTCGGTCAGCTCCTTGACGTCGTCCGGCTCCCCCACGGTCAGCTCGCCCATCAGCGGCATGCCGATGCTGCGGCCGATCCCCTTCTCGGGATCGCTCATCATGTACCGGTCGTCGGGGTGGATCCAGGCCGGCACGTCGTGCGCGCCGCAGACCGGGACGACCGAGGCGACATGGTCGATGTGGCCGTGGGTGAGGACGACGGCGACGGGCTTGAGCCGATGCTTGCGGACCGCTTCCTCGACTCCGGGGGCCGCCTGGTGGCCCGGGTCGATGATCACGCACTCCTCACCGGCGGCGGGGGCGACGAGATAGCAGTTCGTCCCCCAGGCACCGGCTGGGAACCCGGCAATGAGCACGGTCGTCCTTCGTTCGGGTCGGTGGCGGGTGGGCCGGCGAACGGGCCGCGCCCATGGTCAGAGCCTACCGGCGGTGCCGTTTCCTCAGCGAACCCATATACGGTACGGGGCTACACGCCCACGGTCGGCTCATCGCACCCACGCGTACCGGTCGGCACACGAAGACGCATGAGGAGAGAACCCGGTGGTCACCCAGGAGCAGCGGCGGCGTCAGCTCGCCCGGGAGAAGTTCTTGCGGCAGCAGCAGCGACGCACCTCCGCACGACGCAAGGCGCGCATGCGCAACGCGGCGATCGCGTCGGTCCTCGGCGTGATTCTGATCGGCAGCGTCGCGCTGTACACGACCGGAGTGGTCCTGGGGGACGACGACGACACGACGAACGCGAACGCGGAGGCGACCCCGAGCGCCTCGGCGAGCAGCAAGGCGGCCGACCCGTGCGACAAGCCCGCCGAGGGCGAGGTCAAGACGCAGACCTGGAAGAAGGAACCTGCGATGACCGTCGACAAGTCGGCGAAGTACACCATGAAGCTGGCGACGACGTGCGGCGACATAGACATCGCGCTGAAGGCGGACGCGGCACCGCACACCGTCAACTCGTTCGCCTTCCTGGCGGGCAAGGGCTTCCTCGACCACACCAAGTGCCACCGGCTCACCCCCGAGGGCATCTACGTCCTTCAGTGCGGTGACCCCCAGGGCACCGGCGCGGGCGGGCCCGGCTACACGATCCCCGACGAGAACCTCAAGGACGAGAGCCTCAAGGGCAACGTGTACCCGGCGGGGACGGTCGCGATGGCGAACCAGTACAACGCGCAGACGCAGGAGGGGCGGGACACCGGTGGCAGCCAGTTCTTCCTGGTCTACCAGGACAGCCAACTGCCGCCCGACTACACACCGTTCGGTACCGTCTCCGACGAGGGCATGACGGTTCTCAAGAAGATCGCGGCCGCGGGCGCCCAGGAACCCGACCCCACGACGGGCAACACCGCGCCCAACGCGACGGTCGTGATCGACAAGGCCACCGTCACGAAATCCTGACCCTCAGCAGCGAAAGTTCGGTCGTGCGGGATGCGGACAGGCCGCCCGCCGGTCGCCTATGTTGGCCGTGACGAAACTGTGGACGATGCCCGGGGGAAGCGAATCCCTCCGTCGGCATCATGTGGAGGAGGCGCTGTGAGCAGCGACCCGTGGGGCCGCGTCGACGAGACGGGGACCGTGTACGTGCGTACGGCCGACGGCGAGCAGGTCGTCGGCTCCTGGCAGGCGGGCTCCCCCGAGGAGGCGCTGGCCTATTTCGAGCGCAAGTACGAAGGCCTGGTTGTCGAGATCGGCCTCCTCGAGAAGCGCGTGAAGACCACCGACCTGTCGACGAAGGACGCCCAGACCGCCATCGGCCACCTGCGCGAGCAGGTGGAGGCGCACCACGCGGTCGGCGACCTGGACGCGCTGCGGGCCCGGCTGGACAAGCTCGTCGCGTCCGTGGAGTCGCGGCGCGAGGAGCGCAAGGCGCAGCGCGCCAAGCAGTCCGACGAGGCGCGCGGCGCCAAGGAGGCGCTGGTCGTCGAGGCCGAGGAGCTGGCCCGGTCCGACCAGTGGCGGGCGGCCGGCGAGCGGCTGCGCTCCCTGGTCGACACCTGGAAGGGCCTGCCGCGTCTCGACCGCAAGTCCGACGACGAGCTGTGGCACCGCTTCTCGCACGCGCGCTCGGCGTTCTCCAAGCGCCGCAAGCAGCACTTCGCGCAGCTGGACGCGCAGCGCGAGGAGGCCCGGCAGACCAAAGAACGCCTGGTCTCGGAGGCGGAGGCGCTGTCGAACTCGACGGACTGGGGTCCGACGGCCGCGCGCTACCGCGACCTGATGTCCGAGTGGAAGGCCGCGGGTCGCGCCCAGCGCGAGCACGAGGACGACCTGTGGAACCGCTTCCGCGGCGCCCAGGACGTCTTCTTCGCCGCCCGCAGCTCGGTCTTCGCCGAGCGGGACGCCGAGCAGTCGGAGAACCTGAAGCTCAAGGAGGAGCTGGCCGTGGAGGCCGAGCGACTCGTTCCGGTCACCGATCTGAAGGCGGCCCGTGCCGCGTTCCGGTCGGTCAACGAGCGCTGGGAGGCCATCGGTCACGTCCCGCGGGACGCCCGGCCGAAGGTCGAGGGCCGGATGCACGCCGTGGAGCGGGCCCTCCAGGCGGCCGAGGAGGCCGAGTGGCGCCGGACCAACCCGGAGGCACGCGCGCGTGCCGAGGGCCTGACCGGTCAGCTCCAGGCCGCCGTGGACAAGCTGCGCGCGCAGATCGAGCAGGCGCGCGCCCAGGGCAACACCGCCAAGGCGGACAAGCTGGAGCGTGAGCTGGAGGGCCGGCAGGCTCTGCTGGACCAGGCCGTGAAGGGTCTGCACGAGTTCGGCGGCTGACACGGCACCCGCGCACACCCGAAGGGCCCCGTACGGCGCGTACGGGGCCCTTCGACCGTCCTGCGGGGGCTGTGACGGCCCCCGCGGCGGCTACGGCACGGCGGCTACGACGGCCTGCGCGCCGACGTCACCCGGTAGACGTCGTAGACGCCCTCCACGCCGCGTACGGCCTTCAGGACGTGCCCGAGGTGTTTCGGGTCGCCCATCTCGAAGGTGAAGCGGGAGGTGGCGACGCGGTCGCGGGAGGTCTGCACGGCGGCCGAGAGGATGTTGACGTGCTGGTCGGACAGCACGCGGGTGACGTCCGAGAGCAGCCGGGAGCGGTCCAGGGCCTCGACCTGGATGGCGACCAGGAAGACGGAGGACTGGGTGGGCGCCCACTCGACTTCGAGGATGCGCTCGGGCTCGCGGGACAGCGAGTCCACGTTCACACAGTCGCTGCGGTGAACGGACACACCGCTGCCGCGGGTGACGAAGCCGATGATCGGGTCGCCGGGCACGGGCGTACAGCAGCGGGCCAGCTTGACCCACACATCGTCGACGCCCTTGACGACGACGCCCGGGTCGGCGTTGGCCCGGCGTTTGCGGCCGCGGCCGCGCGACGGCGGAACGGACTCGTCGATCTCCTCGGTGGCCGCCTCCTCGCCGCCGAGCGCCTGGACGAGCTTCTGCACGATGTTCGGCGCGGAGACATGGCCCTCGCCGATCGCCGCGTACAGCGCGGAGATGTCCGAGTAGCGCATCTCGTGGGCGAGCGTGACCAGGGAGTCGCCGGTCAGGATGCGCTGGATCGGCAGGTTCTGCTTGCGCATCGCGCGGACGATGGCGTCCTTGCCCTGCTCGATCGCCTCGTCGCGGCGCTCCTTGGAGAACCAGGCGCGGATCTTGTTGCGGGCGCGCGGCGACTTCACGAAGCCCAGCCAGTCGCGGGAGGGGCCCGCGCCGGCCGCCTTGGAGGTGAAGACCTCCACCAGGTCGCCGTTGTCCAGGGTGGACTCCAGCGGGACCAGCCGTCCGTTGACCCGTGCTCCTATGGTGCGGTGGCCGACCTCGGTGTGGACGGCGTAGGCGAAGTCCACGGGGGTGGCACCGGCGGGGAGCGCTATGACGTCGCCCTTGGGGGTGAAGACGAAGACCTCGTTGCGGGAGAGGTCGAAGCGCAGCGACTCCAGGAACTCGCCGGGGTCCTCGGTCTCCTTCTGCCAGTCGAGGAGCTGCCGCAGCCACGCCATGTCGTTGAGGTGGTCGTCCTTGCTCTTGCCGGACGACCGCGGGGCGTCGGTGCGCACCTTGGAGGCGCCGGCGACGGCCTCCTGCTTGTACTTCCAGTGCGCGGCGATGCCGTACTCCGCGCGGCGGTGCATGTCGAAGGTGCGGATCTGCAGTTCGACCGGCTTGCCGCCGGGGCCGATGACCGTCGTGTGCAGCGACTGGTACATGTTGAACTTGGGCATCGCGATGTAGTCCTTGAACCGCCCCGGAACCGGGTTCCAGCGGGCGTGGACCGTGCCGAGCGCCGCGTAGCAGTCGCGGACGGTGTCCACCAGGACGCGGATGCCCACCAGGTCGTAGATCTCCGCGAAGTCCCGGCCGCGGACGATCATCTTCTGGTAGACGCTGTAGTAGTGCTTGGGCCGGCCGGTGACGGTCGCCTTGATGCGGGCGGCGCGCAGGTCCTGCTGGACCTCGTCGGTGACCACGGCGAGGTACTCGTCGCGCTTGGGGGCGCGCTCGGCGACCAGGCGGACGATCTCGTCGTACATCTTGGGGTAGAGGATCGCGAAGGCGAGGTCCTCCAGCTCCCACTTGATGGTGTTCATGCCCAGCCGGTGGGCGAGCGGCGCGTAGATCTCCAGGGTCTCGCGCGCCTTCTTCTCCTGCTTCTCGCGCTTGAGGTAGCGCATGGTGCGCATGTTGTGCAGGCGGTCGGCGAGCTTGATGACCAGGACGCGCGGGTCCTTGGCCATGGCGACGACCATCTTGCGCACGGTCTCGGCCTGCGCGGCCTCGCCGAACTTGACCTTGTCCAGCTTGGTGACGCCGTCGACGAGCAGGGTGACCACGTCGCCGAAGTCGCGGCGCAGGTCCTCCAGGCCGTACTCGGTGTCCTCGACGGTGTCGTGCAGCAGCCCGGCCATCAGCGTGGCCGGGTCCATGCCCAGCTCGGCGAGGATGGTCGTGACGGCGAGCGGGTGCGTGATGTACGGGTCGCCGCTCTTGCGCTTCTGGCCGCGGTGCCAGCGTTCGGCGACCTGGTAGGCGCGCTCGATCTGGCGCAGGGTCGCCGTCTCGATCTTCGGGTCGTTGCCGCGCACTATGCGCAGCAGCGGCTCCAGGACCGGGTTGTACGGGTTGGCGCGCTGGACGCCGAGGCGGGCGAGGCGGGCGCGGACGCGGTTGGAGGAGCCGGAGCGGGCGGGCTGCCCGGCGGGGGTGCGGACCACGGGCGCGTTCCGCGGGCGCTCGGGCGGCATCGGCTTGGGGCGCGACTGCTGCTCGGCCGGCTTGTCCACCGGCGCGGACGGGGCGTGCCGGATCGGCCCGTGCGGGTCGTTCTTCGCCTGGGGCGCGCTCGGCGCGGGCTTCGCCGCGGACGCCGAGGCGGACTCGGGCTTGGCGGCGGTCAGTGGCTGGGCCTCGTCTGGCAAGAGGACTCCTCGTGCGCGATCCGGGTCCCCCGGTCAGGTTCCGGAGACCCCATGGTAGCGATCCTGCCCCCGGGTATCGCTTTCAGGCCGGTGTGAGGCCCGTCAACAGCTGAAACGCCTGAGGCGGGCGCCGGATTCCTCCGGGCCCGCCCCAGGCGTGCCGCGCGCGTCCCGTGACGCACGTGTCTCAGACCGTGAGCAGCGCTGTCAGCGGTGCCGAGGCCAGGGCCGGCTCGAGCCGGGCCCGGCCGCCGAGGAAGCCCAGCTCCATCAGGACGGCGAGGCCCGCGACGTCGGCGCCCGCCCGGCGGATCAGCGTCAGCGAGGCCTCGGCGGTGCCGCCGGTGGCAAGGACGTCGTCGACGACCAGCACGCGGTCCCCCGCGCTCAGGTCCTCGGCGTGCACCTCGATCTCGGCGGAGCCGTACTCCAGGTCGTACGCCTGGGCGAGGGTGGCTCCGGGGAGCTTGCCCGCCTTGCGTACGGGGACGAAGCCGAGGCCCGCCCGCAGCGCCACCGGGGCACCCAGGATGAAGCCGCGGGCCTCCAGGCCGACGACCTTGGTGGCGCCGGTGTCCCGGGCGACCTCGGCGAGGGCGTCCGTCAGGGCCGTGAACGCCGCCGGGTCCGCCAGGAGCGGGGTGATGTCCTTGAACACCACGCCCGGCTCCGGGTAGTCGGCCACGTCGCGGATCCGGCTGAGCAGCAGCTCCGTGAGGCCGGTCGCCGCGGTCATCGGCGCTTCCCCGAGGGTCGGCCGCGGCCCCGGTTGCGGGACACGGGCTGGTCGCGGGGGCCGACGACCGCGGGGGCGGCGTCGTCGGGCTCCTGCTCGGCGTACGGCGCCCCACCGGCCGTGGCGGGCTCGGGCTCGCCCTTGGCCGCGCCCTGGGCCCTCTTGGCGAGGACCCGCTTCTTGAGGGCCTTCATCTGCGGCTCGGCCTCCTTGAGGTCGGCGACGAGCGGCGTGGCGATGAAGATCGACGAGTAGGCACCGGCGGCGAGGCCGACGAACAGCGACAGCGAGATGTCGTTGAGCATGCCGGCGCCGAGGACGCCGCCGCCGATGAAGAGCAGCCCGGCCACCGGCAGCAGCGCGACCACCGTGGTGTTGATCGAGCGGACCAGGGTGCTGTTGATCGAGCGGTTGGCGATCTCGGAGTAGGTCCAGCGGGTCTGCTTGGTGATGTCCCGCGTCTGCTCCTTGAGGCTGTCGAAGACGACGACCGTGTCGTAGAGCGAGTAGCCGAGGATGGTCAGCAGACCGATCACCGTGCCCGGTGTGACCTCGAAGCCGACCAGGGCGTAGACGCCGACCGTGATGGTGATGTCGTGGATCAGCGCGACGAACGCGGCGACCGCCATGCGCCACTCGAACGCGATCGCCAGGTAGATCACCACGAGGACCATGAAGATCCCGAGGCCCTGCCAGGCCTTGTTGGCGATCTGTTCGCCCCAGCTGGGACCGACCAGGTCGGCGTTGATCCCGTCCGCCGGGGTGTCCAGGTCCTCGGAGAGCTGCTCCTTGATCTTGTCCGACTGGCCGGTGTCGGTGCCGGCGATCTGGATGCGGAGGCTGCCGTCGCCGAGCTTCTGGACGATCGCGTCGTGGCCCGAGGCGTCCTCGGCGTAGGTCTCGGCCTGGGAGACCGAGGCGCTCATGTTCTTCGGCGTGGTGAAGACCGCGCCGCCCTGGAACTCGATGCCCATGTGCAGGCCGCGCACCGACAGGCCGACGATGGCCGTGATGGTGATGAGGATCGAGATGCCGTACCAGAGCTTGCGGTTCTTGACGAAGTCGTAGCCGACCTCACCGTGGTGCAGTCGCGCGCCGAGGTTGCCGAGCTTCCCCATCTCACGCCTCCTTCGGGTCGACAGGGCCGGCGGCAGGACGGGACGGGCGTCGGGTGCGGCGCAGCGGCGGCTTGACGCCCAGGCTCTTCGGGTCGAAGCCGGACCACTTGTGACCGCTCGCGAAGAACTTGCGCCGGGCCATCAGCGTCAGCAGCGGCTTGGTGAAGAGGAAGACCACCACGACGTCGAGCAGGGTGGTCAGCCCCAGGGTGAACGCGAAGCCCTGCACCTTGCCGACGCTGACGACGAAGAGCACCGCGGCGGCCAGGAAGGACACGAAGTCCGAGACCAGGATGGTGCGCCGGGCGCGCGGCCAGGCCCGCTCGACGGCGGGACGCAGCGTGCGGCCCTCCCGGATCTCGTCGCGGACGCGTTCGAAGTACACGATGAACGAGTCCGCCGTGATGCCGATGGCGACGATGGCGCCGCACACGGCCGGCAGGTTCAGCGCGAAGCCGATGGTCGGGCCGAGCAGCGACATGATCACGTACGTGAGGCCGGCCGAGACGAGCAGGGAGGCCACGGCGATGAACGACAGCCCGCGGTAGTAGAACAGCAGGTAGAGGACGACCAGGGCGAGTCCGATGGCGCCCGCGATCAGACCGGCCTTGAGCTGCTCACCGCCGAGCGCGGCGGTGACGGTGGTGACGCTGTCCTCCTTGAAGGTCAGCGGCAGCGCGCCGTAGGACAGCATGTTGGCGAGGCCCTGGGCCTCCTCCTGGTCGAAGCTGCCGGAGATCTCCGCGTTGCCGCCGGTGAGCGCCTGGCTGACGTACGGGTCGGAGACGACCTCGTTGTCCAGGACGATCGCGAACTGGTTCTGCGGGGACTGGTTCTTGGCCAGCTGGCCGGTGATGTCGGCGAACTTCGTGGCGCCCTTGTCCGTGAACTTCATCGTCACGGTCCAGCCGGCGGCGGTCTGCGTGTTGTAGACGGCCTCGGCGTCGTCGACCTCGGTGCCGTCGACCGCGGCGGCGCCGAGGATGTACTTCTGCCACTGCCCCTGGGAGTTCTGGCCGCAGGCCACCATGGAGTCGCCGGGCTTGGCGCCGTCGCCGGCCTTGGCGCGGGCGTCCTGGTCGGTGCAGTCCAGCGCCGCGTACTGCTCCTGCAGTTTGGCGGTGGCGTCGTCGCCGGAGGCGCTCGGAGAGGGGGAGGCTCCGTCGGAGGCCGACGCGGAGGGGCTCGGGTCGGCCTTCAGGGCGTCGCTGGCGGCGCGGCCCTGGGTGGTGGCGCTCGCCGAGGCCGAGTCGGACGGCGTGTCGCCCGCCTTGTCGCCGTCGGTCGCCTTGTCGCCGTCCGTG
Source organism: Streptomyces olivaceus (assembly GCF_000721235.1). Classification (GTDB taxonomy): domain Bacteria; phylum Actinomycetota; class Actinomycetes; order Streptomycetales; family Streptomycetaceae; genus Streptomyces; species Streptomyces olivaceus. The sequence continues at coordinate 91,780 of NZ_JOFH01000012.1, read as the reverse complement.
GCCTTGTCACCGTCGGTGGCCCCGTCGGTCGCCCCGTCGGTGGCCTTGTCGGTCGCCTTGTCCGAGTCGCCGCCGGCCTCGCTCGGCGAGGGGCTGCCGGTCGCGTTCGCGCCGGAGAGTTCGGTGGCCACGACCGGACGGAAGTACAGCTTGGCCGTGGTGCCGACCTGCTCCCGGGCTTCCCCGGAATTCGTCCCCTTGGGGATGTTGACGATGATGTTCCGGTCGCCCTGGGTCTGGACCTCCGACTCGGAGACGCCCAGACCGTTGACCCGGCGTTCCATGATCTCGACCGCGGTGTCCATGTTGGTCTTGTTGATCGCGGACTGCTGGCCCGCCTCCGGCACCGCGCGGAGCGTGATGCTGGTGCCGCCTGCCAGGTCGATGCCGAGACGCGGAGTCGTGTGTCCGGAGGCGAACATGCCGCCGGTGAGCGCCACGATGGCGATCAGAATCAGGGCCAGCGAGCGCCCGGGCTTGCTCTGAGCGCTCGCACTCTTTCCCTTTTTAGGTGCTGCCACCTTTGCGTACTCCCTCTCGGGCCGCTTCGCGCCCAGAAGGCGTCACCGGCGGCCATCACATGGTGTCCGGATCCGTGCGAGCCGCGCGTCGCGCGGGGTGCGCGGGGTGCGCGGGGTGCGCGGGAGGACGTCCCGCACACCCCGGGCGCGGCTTACTTCGCCTCGGAGCCGCCGTCGGACTTCTTCCCCTGGTCGTCCGTCTTCGCCTCGGCGGGCGCGGCGTCGGCCACCGGCTCGTCGGCCGGCTCGTCGTCCGCGTCCTTCTTGCCGAGGTCGACGGACTTGTCGGCGGGGGCGTCGTCGTCGGAGGAGGCGTCGGTCTCGGTGAGGGAGGAGGCATCGTCCGGGACGATGTCCGTGTCGGACTTCAGGTCGTGCTCGATGCCGTGGACGATCCGGTTGTACTCGTCGTCGGTGAGGACGGCACCGATGGAGTTCTTGGCGAAGAGCAGGTCCACGCCCGGGCCGGCGTCGAGGAGGACCGTGTCGTCGTTGACCTCCTTGACCGTGGCGTACATGCCCCCGATGGTGCGGACACCGGAACCGGGCTGCATCTCGTTACGCATGTTGGCGGCCTGCTGCTGCTTCTTCTTCGCCGACCGAGTCATCAGGAACATGGCCCCGATGAGCACGATGAACGGGAGGAGGGTCACGAGACTCACGGGTCGGTACTTCCTTCACACGACCGCGATGCTGAGCGGCCTGATGGTTGGGGGTGTGTGCGCCGCCGACAAGGGCGGCATCGGCGGAGTCTAAGCGAGTCCGCGCGCATGGAACAACGCTCAGCATGGCACTGGGGTTCCTGCTCGGTCGAATGTCCTCGTCCAGGCGGGGACGTCACGTCCCGAACAGGTCCTGTTGTCCCTTTCCGGCGTTCTGCGCGCTCGGCGGGGTGAGGCCGAGGTGCGCCCAGGCTGCCGGGGTCGCGACCCGCCCGCGTGGGGTGCGGGCGAGCAGCCCCTCCCGTACGAGGAAGGGTTCGGCGACCTCCTCCACCGTCTCACGCTCCTCGCCCACGGCGACGGCGAGCGTGGACAGGCCGACCGGGCCGCCGCCGAAGAGCTTGAGCAGGGCTTCGAGCACGCCCCGGTCCAGCCGGTCCAGGCCCCGGGCGTCGACCTCGTAGACCGCGAGGGCGGCTCCGGCGATCTCCTGGGTGATCAGTCCGTCGGCCTTGACCTGCGCGTAGTCGCGGACCCGGCGCAGCAGGCGGTTGGCGATGCGGGGGGTGCCGCGGGAGCGGCCGGCGATCTCGGCGGCGCCGGTGGTGTCGATCTCGACGTCGAGCAGGCCCGCGGAGCGGTGGATGACGCGTTCCAGTTCGGACGGTCCGTAGAACTCCATGTGGGCGGTGAAGCCGAAGCGGTCGCGCAGCGGGGGCGGCAGCAGTCCCGCGCGGGTGGTGGCGCCGACCAGGGTGAACGGCGGCAGCTCCAGGGGGATGGCGGTGGCGCCCGGCCCCTTGCCGACGACGACGTCGACGCGGAAGTCCTCCATCGCCATGTAGAGCATCTCCTCGGCGGGCCGCGACATGCGGTGGATCTCGTCGAGGAAGAGGACCTCGCCCTCCTGGAGCGAGGAGAGGATCGCGGCCAGGTCGCCGGCGTGCTGGATGGCGGGCCCCGAGGTGATGCGGATGGGGGCTTCCATCTCGGCCGCGATGATCATGGACAGGGTGGTCTTGCCGAGGCCGGGGGCGCCGGACAGGAGTACGTGGTCGGCGGTGGCCCCCCGCGCGCGTGCGGCGCGCAGCACCAGGTCGAGCTGCTCGCGGACCTTCTCCTGGCCGATGAACTCGTGCAGGTCCTTGGGGCGCAGGGCGGCCTCCACGGCCTGGTCCTCGCCGTCGGCGACAGCGCCCACCAGGCGCTCGGCGGCGGCCTCTGCGTCGGTCGTGTCGTCCCAGTTCATTGATTTGCCTCGTGGGTCGGGGTGGCGGTGGCGGCGCGCGCGTGCGGTGGGCGCGGCCGGCGGGCTCGGCCGGCCGGCGCCGGTCAGCGGGCCCGGTTCAGCGTCTGCAGGGCGGCCTTGAGCAGTTGCCCCACCTGGGGGGTGCCGCCGGCGGCCTCGGCCTGCGGCGCGACGGCGGTGACGGCCTCGTCGGCCTCGCGGGTCGCGTACCCGAGGCCGATCAGGGCGGCGTGCAGCTGGTCGCGCCAGCCGGTGCTGACCGGGGCGCCGACGGCCGGGGCGCCGATCGGCTCGCCGAGCCGGTCCTTCAGCTCCAGGAGCAGTTTCTGCGCGCCCTTCTTGCCGATGCCCGGGACGGCGGTGAGGGCCTTCTCGTCGCCGGTGGAGACGGCTCTGCGCAGGGCGTCGGGCTGGTGCACGGCGAGCATGGCCTGGGCGAGGCGGGGGCCGACGCCGCTGGCGGTCTGGAGCAGCTCGAAGACCTGGCGCTCGTCGTCGTCGGCGAAGCCGTAGAGCGTGAGCGAGTCCTCGCGCACGACGAGCGAGGTGGCGAGCCTGGCGGGCTTGCCGAGCCGGAGCGTGGAGAGCGTGTTCGGCGTGCACTGGACGGCCATGCCGACGCCGCCGACCTCGACCACCGCGGCGTCGGGAGCGAGGGCGGCGACGGTGCCGCTGACGAAGGCGATCATGCCGTACGGCCTTTCGACGGGTGAGGGGCCGGCGGGCGCGGGCCCCGGGAGGCGTGGTCCGCGACGGCCTGCTGGAGCCGGTTCTGCGCGGGGGCCCGCCAGATGTGGCAGATGGCGAGGGCGAGGGCGTCGGCGGCGTCGGCAGGCTTGGGCGGGGCGGCGAGCCGCAGCAGGCGGGTGACCATGGCGCCGACCTGCGCCTTGTCGGCGCGCCCGCTGCCGGTGACGGCGGCCTTCACCTCGCTGGGGGTGTGCAGGGCGACCGGGATGCCGCGGCGGGAGGCGCAGAGGATCGCGACGGCGCTGGCCTGCGCGGTGCCCATGACGGTGCGGACGTTGTGCTGGCTGAAGACGCGCTCCACGGCCACGCGCTCCGGCCGGTGCTCGTCCAGCCACCGCTCGATGCCCTGCTCGACGGCGACGAGGCGGTGGCCGAGGTCGGCGTCCGCGGGTGTGCGGACGACACCGACGCCGACCATGGTGAGCGGCCGGCCCGCGACGCCCTCCACGACACCGACCCCGCAACGGGTCAGCCCCGGGTCAACCCCCAGTACCCGCACGCCCACCCCTCTCGTCGATCACCTGTTTGTGCAGGCTATCGGGTACCGCTGACAGAGCGGCGGGCCGACGGGGTGTGTCCCCCGCCGGCCCGCCTCCCGCCGTCCGGCGGACGCGTTACGCGTCCACCTTCTCCATGACCTCGTCGCTCACGTCGAAGTTGGCGAAGACGTTCTGCACGTCGTCGCTGTCCTCCAGGGCGTCGATGAGCCGGAAGATCTTCCGGGCGCCCTCCTCGTCCAGCTCGACCTGCATGGTGGGGACGAAGTTGGCGTCGGCGGACTCGTAGTCGATGCCGGCGTCCTGGAGGGCGGTGCGGACCGCGACCAGGTCGGTGGCCTCGCTGAGCACCTCGAAGGACTCGCCGAGGTCGTTGACCTCCTCCGCGCCCGCGTCCAGGACGGCGCCGAGGACGTCGTCCTCGCCCAGCTCGCCCTTGGGCACGATCACGACGCCCTTGCGGTTGAACAGGTAGGAGACCGAGCCCGGGTCGGCCATGGAGCCGCCGTTGCGGGTCATGGCGACGCGGACGTCGGAGGCGGCGCGGTTGCGGTTGTCGGTGAGGCACTCGATGAGCACCGCGACGCCGTTCGGCCCGTAGCCCTCGTACATGATCGTCTCGTAGTCGGCGCCGCCGGCCTCCAGGCCGCCGCCGCGCTTGACCGCGGAGTCGATGTTCTTGTTCGGGACCGACTGCTTCTTAGCCTTCTGGATGGCGTCGTACAGCGTCGGGTTGCCCTCGATGTCGACGCCGCCCATGCGCGCCGCGACCTCGATGTTCTTGATCAGCTTCGCGAAGAGCTTGCCGCGCTTGGCGTCGATCACGGCCTTCTTGTGCTTCGTCGTAGCCCATTTAGAGTGGCCGGACATCTGCCTGTCTCCTTCGCGTAACCCATCTCCTGCAACGAACGCAGGAATCCTACAAGGACTGGGCCGCCCGGTTCGCGCGCACGGTGTCGGCGAAGAGGCGGTGCACGCGGTGGTCGCCGGTCAGCTCCGGGTGGAACGACGTGGCCAGCGCGTTGCCCTGGCGGACGGCGACGACGTGGCCGTCGTGCTCGGCGAGCACCTCGGCGGCGGCGCCCACAGACTCCACCCACGGCGCGCGGATGAAGACGCCCTCCACGGGGCCGCCCCCGACGCCCCGTACGTCGACGGCGGCCTCGAAGGACTCGTTCTGCCTGCCGAAGGCGTTGCGGCGCACGATCATGTCGATGCCGCCGACCGTCTCCTGTCCGGAGCGCGGGTCGAGGATCTTGTCGGCGAGCAGGATCATGCCGGCGCAGGTGCCGTAGACGGGCAGGCCCTCCCGCACGCGCGCGCGGAGGGGCTCCAGCACGCCGAAGAGGCCGGCGAGCTTGGAGATCGTGGTGGATTCGCCGCCGGGGAGGACCAGGCCGTCCACCTCGGCGAGTTCCTCGGGGCGCCTGACCGCCCTGGCGGCGGCGCCGGCCGCGGCCAGGGCGACGAGGTGCTCCCGTACGTCGCCCTGCAGGGCCAGGACGCCGATGACGGGGGTGTCGCTCATGGTTCGGTGCCTCACCAGCCGCGGTTGGCGTAGCGCTCGGTCTCGGGGAGGGTGTCGCAGTTGATGCCGACCATGGCCTCGCCGAGGTCGCGGGAGGCGTCCGCGATGGTCTTCGGGTCGTCGTAGAAGGTGGTCGCCTTCACGATGGCGGCGGCGCGCCTGGCCGGGTCGCCGGACTTGAAGATGCCGGAGCCGACGAAGACGCCCTCGGCGCCGAGCTGGCGCATCAGCGCGGCGTCGGCCGGGGTGGCGACACCGCCGGCGGAGAACAGCACGACCGGCAGCCTGCCCAGCTCGGAGACCTCCCTGACCAGCTCGTAGGGGGCGCGCAGCTCCTTGGCGGCGGCGTACAGCTCGTTGTTGTCGCAGCCGCGCAGCCGGGCGATCCCGCTCTTGATCTGCCGCAGGTGCCGGACGGCCTCGACGACGTTGCCGGTGCCGGCCTCGCCCTTGGAGCGGATCATCGCCGCGCCCTCGGCGATGCGCCGGAGGGCCTCGCCGAGGTTGGTGGCACCGCAGACGAAGGGGGTGGTGAAGGCGAACTTGTCACTGTGGTTGACCTCGTCGGCCGGGGTGAGGACCTCGGACTCGTCGATGTAGTCGACCCCGAGGGACTGCAGGACCTGGGCCTCCACGAAGTGGCCGATGCGGGACTTGGCCATCACGGGGATGGAGACGGCGCCGATGATGCCCTCGATCATGTCCGGGTCGGACATCCGGGCCACACCGCCGTCCTTGCGGATGTCGGCCGGGACGCGCTCCAGGGCCATGACGGCGACGGCGCCCGCGTCCTCGGCGATCTTCGCCTGCTCCGGAGTGACGACGTCCATGATCACGCCGCCCTTGAGCTGCTCGGCCATGCCGCGCTTCACGCGGGCGGTGCCGGTCTCGGTGGCCTGGGTTTCGGAGAGCGTGCTGGACACGGGTACCTCGCTTGCCGGAAGGGTTTCTGCAGCTTTCTGCAGCACCGAGGAAACGCCAGGCGAGCAGGCCACAGCAAGGGCCAATGAGGAGCCGGTGGATCGTTTTCACCCTCCGACCCGAACCAGCCCGAACCGGTCGGAGCCGGTCGGAGCCGGTCGGAGCCGGTCGGAGCCGGTCGGAGCCAGGCCCAGAGCCTGGGATCAGGCCGCCCGCTCCACCAGGGCGGCCGGCGACTCGTCGTCCATCTCGAAGGCCAGCGGGAAGGGCGCGTGTCCGGCGAGGCGGAACCAGCGGACCTTGCGGTGCTCGCGCAGCCTGCGGGCGGCGCCCACAGCGTCGTTGTGGAAGCGCCGGGCCATCGGCACCCGCCGCACCGCCTCCGCCAGTTCGTGCGCCGCCGCCTCTCCCCCGGGCGCCTCGCGCAGGGCGTCTACCAGCTGCGGTTCGGCGAACACGGCGCGCAGGGCCTGGCTCAGCTCGCTCTCGGCGACCTCCCGCAACTCCTCCTCGGCCTGCCGGGCGGCATGCGCGGCCTCGTACAGAACGATGGACGCGGCGGGGTCCAGCACCCCGGCGGTGGCCAGCTCCTGGGCCACGGACGCCCTGCGCAGCAGCTGCGCGTCGAGGGCGGCACGGGCGGCGTCGATCCGGGCATGCAGCCGGTCGAGCCGCCCCGCCGTCCAACTGAGGTACAGGCCGACGGCCACGAGAACGACCAGGATCCAGATGAGGGTTGTGGTCACGGGCCGCAACCCTATTCCAGGCTGTGCGCGGTCTGTCGCGGGGATCCGGGGAGTCGCTTGCCCGGCAGCGGGCGCGCGGGCCCGCCCCGGTTCGCGACCCGGTCGGCAAGGAGCGCCGCGGGACCGGCACCGTTGCCCGGTGCGGCCTGCTCAGCGCCGCCTGCTCAGCCGGAGGCTGCGGCCGGGGACCGCAGACCGAGCCACTGCTCGGCGCCCCACGCGCGGAACCGCTCCACCTCGGTGAAGCCCAGCTTCGCCGCGAGGCGCATCGAGCCGACGTTGGCCGTCCGGGTGGCGAGCACCACCGGCTCACCGGGAAGGGCGCCGTCGAACCAGTCGAGTGCCGCCGCGCACGCCTCGGCGGCATAACCGTGTCCCCACGCCCGCGGCAGGAACAGGTAGCCGAGATCGGCCTTTCCGACGGCAGCCGGGCGATGCCGCTCCGCTGCCCTTCTGAGCAGGATCTGACCGATCATCGTCCCGTCGAGCTCGACGACGAAGCTCCCGGGCCACCGCTCGGGCACCCGGGGCAGCTCGCGTTCGAGTCCGTCACGCTGCCGGGGCCCTCCGAGGTGGGTGTGCACCTCCGCCGACGCCAGCAGCTCGATGAACACCGCGCGGTCCCGGGCCTCCGGCTCGCGGAGCACGAGCCGCTCGGTCCTGATCGGGGCAGGCGGCCACGCGACGGCTCCGAGTTCGGTCATACCGGCGAGCCAACCAGCAGGCCGGGCGCCGATCAAGGCCTTCCGGGGTACTGCGTGCACCGGGCGGTCCGAGCGGCTCCGCGCACGGCGGCGGCCCCGCGTGAACGCCCGGCTGCGGCGCTGCGCTGCCGTCGGTGTCCGCGCGCGGAGCGCCTGGCAGGGCCGCCGGCTCAGTCCCTGGCGAGGCCGAAGCGGGCTCGTAGGCCCGTTGCGCGGTCGTCCGTTGCCACGGCTGCCGCTCCCGCGGTGACCGTCTCGTAGACGGACAGGATGTCCGCGCCGACCGTGGACCAGTCGAAGCGCCGTACGTGGGCGCTGCCGCGGTCCCGGAGTGCGGTGCGGCGCTCCGGGTCGGCCAGGAGGCGTACGGCTGCCTCGGCCAGGGCGTCGGCGTCCTCGTTGGGGAAGAGCTCGCCGGCCGACCCCTGGTCGAGGACCTGGGCGAAGGCGTCCAGGTCGGAGGCGAGGACGGGGGCGCCCGCCGACATGGCCTCGACGAGGATGATGCCGAAGCTCTCGCCGCCGGTGTTGGGGGCCACGTACAGGTCGACGCTGCGCAGGAGGCGGGCCTTGTCCTCGTCGCTGATCATGCCGAGGAACTCCACGCGGGTGCGCAGCTCCTTCGACAGGCGCTCCACGGCCTCCTCCTCGTCGCCCCGGCCGGCGACCAGGAGCCGGGTCTGCGGGCGGGCGGCGAGGATGGCGGGCAGGGCCCGCATGAGCACCGGGAGGCCCTTGCGGGACTCGTCGATGCGCCCTATGAAGCCGATCGTGTCCCCCTGCCACTCGGGTCTCGGCTCGGCGCCGGCGAAGAAGCCGACGTCGACTCCGTTGGGGATGACGACGGCGTCCCCGCCCAGGTGTTCGACGAGCGTGCGCCGGGCGTACTCGCTCACCGCGATCCGGGCACTGATCTTCTCCAGTGCCGCCTGGAGGATCGAGTACGCGGCGATCATCGCGCGGGAGCGCGGGTTGGAGGTGTGGAAGGTGGCCACGATCGGGCCCTGCGCCGCCCAGCAGGTCAGCAGGCCGAGCGAGGGCGAGGTCGGCTCGTGGATGTGGATGACGTCGAAGGCGCCCTCGTGCAGCCAGCGCCGTACCCGGGCCGCCGACAGGAACCCGAAGTTCAGCCGGGCCACCGAGCCGTTGTACGGCACCGGCACCGCGCGGCCCGCGGAGACGACGTACGGGGGCAGCGGCGTGTCGTCGTCGGCCGGGGCGAGGACGGACACCTCGTGGCCGAGCCGGATGAAGTACTCGGCGAGGTCCCGGATGTGGAACTGGACGCCGCCCGGCACGTCCCAGGAGTACGGGCAGACGATGCCGATCCTCACGACGCCCCGCCCCGCCCGGCGGCCGGCCCCGCGGCCCTGTCCGCCCCGGGTGCCTTCGCGGGGTCCAGGTCCCCGATCCACAAGCGCTGCAGCATGTGCCAGTCCTCCGGGTGCTCGGCGATCCCCGTGGCGAAGGCGTCGGCCAGCGCCTGTGTCATCACAGACGTCTTCTCGGCCCGGGTGCCTGACTCGGGCACCTCGACCGCGGGGTGCACCCGGCCCCGCATGACGGGCGAGTCGTCGTACCAGAGCGTCACCGGCAGCAGCAGTGCGCCCGTCTGCTGGGCGAGCAGGGCGGGGCCGGCCGGCATCCGGGCCGTCTCGCCGAAGAATCCGACCTCCACGCCGGAGGCGGACAGGTCGCGGTCGGCGACCAGGCAGACCAGGCCGCCGTCGCGCAGCCGCCGGGCCAGCGTGCCGAAGGCGGTGCCGCCGCTGTGCGGCAGGACCTCCATGCCGAGACCCTCGCGGTAGGCGACGAAGCGGTCGTAGAGGGTCTCCGGCTTGAGGCGTTCGGCGACGGTGGTGAACGGAATGCCGAGCCGCGTGGTGACCCAGGCGCCCGCCAGGTCCCAGTTGGCCAGGTGCGGCAGGGCGAGGATCACGCCCCTGCCGGCGTCCATGCCGTCGGTGAGGTGGTGCAGGTCGTCGGGGGCGAAGCCGCCCTTGATCCGCTCGGTGCTCCACGCGGGGAGCCGGAAGGACTCCATCCAGTAGCGCAGGTACGAGCGCATGCCCGCGCGCGAGAGGGCGGCGAGCCGCTCGGGGCCCGCGCCGGGCACCACGCGCGCGTAGTTGCCCTCCAGACGGCGCACCCCCGCGCCGCGCCGCTTCCAGGCGAGGTCGGCGACGGTGCGGCCGAGGCGTACGGCGGCGGGCTCGGGGAGCTTCTTCACGGTGCTCCAGCCGGCGCCGTACAGACCGTCGGTCAGCCGGTCCCGTGCGCTCACTTCGCCGCCTCGGTGCCCTGGCTCTCCTCGGTGGCGGCGTCCGCCTCGGCGGCCTCGCGGCGGACCGTGACGACCCGCTGGACCAGCGTGACGAGGCTGCCGACGGCGACGATCCACAGGGCGACCGGCAGCAGGTACTGGATGCCGGGCACACCGAACTTGTGCAGCCCGGCGAAGCCCGCGGCGACCAGGGAGACGACCAGGCGCTCGGCGCGCTCGACCAGCCCGTTGACGGCGACCGGCAGCCCGATCGCCTCGCCGCGCGCCTTGGTGTACGACACCACCTGACCGCTGGCCAGGCAGAAGATCGACACCGCGCACAGGATGGTGTCGTCGCCCGACCCCGCGTACCAGAGGGCGAGGCCGCCGAAGATCGCGCCGTCCGCGACCCGGTCGAGGGTGGAGTCCAGGAAGGCGCCCCAGCGGCTGGAGCGGCCCAGCTGGCGGGCCATGTTGCCGTCGACCAGGTCGGAGAAGACGAAGAGCGTGATCACGACCGTGCCCCAGAAGAACTCACCCATGGGGTAGAAGACCAGCGCACCCGCGACCACACCGGCGGTGCCGAGGAGGGTGACCGTGTCCGGGCTGACGCCCCGGCGGATGAGAAACGCGGCGAACGGTGTGAGGACACGCGTGAAGAATGCACGCGCGTACTTGTTCAGCATGGCCTTCCCGACGGTCGGTGTGGCGCCGCGGCCCCTGCTGGCCACCGGCTGGCCCATCGTAGTCACGCGCGCGTGTGGGCGAGGTACGGGCACCCTCGGCCGCCGGTGGCCGGCGGACGGGAGGCGGGATCGGGTCCTTCGTATGGACGCGGCGTGACGGGAGTGGAAAGCTCGAAGGACCGCGGGCGTCGCCGGAGCCGCCAGTGCACGCGGTCCCGCGTGTCCGCGCCCCCGACGACCTCACCGTGCACGGGAGGCAAGGACATGGGCGACAAGGCACACACCCGTCCCGGAGCCGCCGGAAGGGCAACGGCGGCCGACCACCCCGCGTCCGTACGGAACGTGGTGCTGGTCGGCCACTCCGGATCGGGCAAGACGACCCTGGTGGAGGCTCTCGCGCTGACCGCGGGAGCGGTGAACCGGGCCGGCCGCGTCGAGGACGGCGGCTGCGTCTCGGACTACGACGACATGGAGCACCGGCAGCAGCGCTCCGTACAGCTCTCCCTGGTGCCGGTCGAATGGGACGGCATCAAGATCAACCTTCTCGACACCCCCGGGTACGCCGACTTCGTGGGCGAGCTGAGGGCCGGTCTGCGCGCGGCGGACGCGGCCCTCTTCGTCGTCTCGGCCTCCGACGGCGTGGACGGCTCGACCCGCATGGTCTGGGAGGAGTGCGCCGCCGTCGGCATGCCGCGCGCCCTCGTGATCACGCACCTGGAGGCCGCCCGCGCGGACTTCGAGGAGATGACGCGGGTCTGCGCGGAGGCCTTCGGCGGCGACGACCCCGACGCCGTACTGCCGCTGTACCTTCCGCTGCGCGGCGCGCCCGCGCCCGACGGCCACACGCCCGTGACGGGGCTCGTGGGGCTGTTGTCGCGGAAGCTGTTCGACTACGCGACCGGCGAGCGGGCGGCGTCGGAGCCGGGCGAGGCGGAGCTGCCGCAGCTCGACGAGGCCCGCTCCATGCTGATCGAGGGGATCATCTCGGAGAGCGAGGACGAGACCCTCATGGAGCGCTATCTGGGCGGCGAACAGGTCGATGTCAAGACGCTGATCGAGGACCTGGAGCGGGCCGTCGCACGCGGGGTCTTCTTTCCCGTCCTGGCCGCCGCCCCCGCCGCCGAGGGCGCCCGGCAGGGCCTGGGCACCGTCGAGGTCCTGGAGCTGATCACCCGCGGCTTCCCCACTCCCCTGGAGCGCGCGGCACCCCGGGTCACCACACCCGGCGGCGCCGCCGCGCGCCGGCTGCGGATGTGCGACCCCGAGGAGTCGCTGGTCGCGGAGGTCGTCAAGACGTCCTCCGACCCGTACGTCGGCCGGATCTCCCTGGTCCGTGTCTTCTCCGGCACCCTGCGCGCCGACCAGACGGTGCACGTCTGCGGGCACGGACTGACCGACCAGGGGCACGAGGGCCGGGCCCTCCACGAGGCGGACGAGCGGGTCGGCGCCCTGTCCACGCCGTTCGGCAAGCAGCAGCGGCCGGTGCCGCACGCGATCGCGGGCGACCTGGCGTGCGTGGCCAAGCTGAGCCGCGCGGAGACCGGGGACACGCTCTCGGCCAAGGACGACCCCCTGCTGATGGTGCCGTGGGAGCTGCCCGACCCGCTGCTGCCGCTCGCCATCGAGGCGCACAGCAAGCCCGACGAGGACAAGCTCTCCCAGGGGCTGGCCCGGCTGGTCGCCGAGGACCCGACGATGCGCCTGGAGCACAACCAGGACACCCACCAGGTGGTCCTGTGGTGCCTGGGCGAGGCGCACGCCGATGTGGCACTGGAGCGGCTGCGCAGCCGCTACGGCGTCCAGGTCGACGTCGTTCCCCACCGGGTCTCCCTGCGCGAGACCTTCGGCGGCCGGGCGGCCGGGCGCGGCCGGCACGTGAAGCAGTCCGGCGGGCACGGCCAGTACGCCGTCTGCGAGATCGAGGTGGAGCCGTTGCCGGGCGGCTCGGGCATCGAGTTCGTGGACAAGGTGGTCGGCGGCGCGGTGCCCCGGCAGTTCATCCCGTCCGTCGAGAAGGGCGTGCGCGCACAGGCGGCCAAGGGCGTCGCCGCGGGCCACCCGCTGATCGACGTACGGGTCACGCTGCTCGACGGCAAGGCGCACTCCGTGGACTCCTCCGACGCCGCCTTCCAGACGGCGGGCGCGCTGGCGCTCAGGGAGGCCGCGGCCGCGGCGCGGATCCATCTCCTCGAGCCGGTCGCCGAGGTGGGTGTGCTCGTCGGCGACGACTACGTGGGAGCCGTGATGAGCGACCTGTCCGGGCGGCGCGGCAAGGTGCTCGGCACCGAGCAGGCCGACGGCGGCCGGACCCTGATCAGGGCCGAGGTGCCCGAGATCGAGATCGGCCGCTACGCCGTCGACCTGCGCTCCCTCTCGCACGGCACCGCCCGCTTCGACCGCCGCTACGCCCGGCACGAACCGATGCCGGCCCAGGTCGCGGACCGGCTGCGCGAGGAGCTGCGGGCGGCCTCGTAGGGTCCGTGGAGCGCGTCGTACCGGCATCCTCCGCTCCGGCGCACGACGGCGCGCTCGGCGACCGACCCGCGCGGTCGGGGGGGCGGTTTCGGACGTCCCGTGACGCACGGCGGTGCCGGCGGATACGCTGATGACCAGATCAACAGGTGTGCGGGGCAGGGAAGTCGGGAAGGCCGCAGGAGCGAACAGTGGTGGCGATCGGGGGCGGGAATGACCGTTGACGGCGGTTACGCGGACTTCTTCGGACCGCAGGTGCCGCGTACGGACGACGGAGGCCAGACGGCCACCTTCGCGCTGGCCTCGGCCGCCTACCGGGACAGCGAGGCCGACGAGATACTCAAGGCCAACAGCGAGTGGCACAAGTCGGCCGTGAGCAAACCCAAGATCAAGCTGTTCCGGCCCAACCTGGGCGAGGCGTTCTCCCGGGCGATCATCGACCGGATGCTGGGTTCCGGCCGGGCTCCGCTGATCCAGTCCTTCGGTGCCCAGCCGCAGGTGGTCGTGGAGCACAGCCTCGCCGCGCACCGCATCCGCAGGGACCGGGACAACTGGCTCAGTGCCGTCATGGTGATCTGCGGACTGCTGTTCCTGCCGGGGCTGCTGATCTGGCTGCTGGTCTTCCAGATCCGCACCACCATGGCCAGGCGCGAGGACAAGCGGGCCGGCGCGCTCGCCACCGCGCTGCTGCTCGGGATCGGCGCCCTCGCCGTGCTCTTCCTGCTCAAGATGCCCTTCAGCGGCTTCTGGGCCTGGTACGCGCGTGCCTGCGTCGTCGCGCCGGTGATCGGCTGGTTCTGGGCCAAGCGCATCTGCGAGCGCACGGCCCACGACCTCAGGGAGCGCTGGAGCGGTCTGCTCTCCGGCTCGGGCGTCGGGGCGAAGATTCCCGAGGCGGTGCCGAGCAGCCCCGGCGAGAAGGCCGCCGAGGAACTGCGGCAGTCACTGGCCCGGCTCGGCGCCGAGCAGCAGTCCAACTCCGTCTTCTACGCCGGCCCCAAGGGGATACTCGGCATGGGCACCCGGTGGGGCAGCTGGCAGCTGGCGGAGGAGCTGGTCCCGGTCGACCCTGACCGGGAGATCAACCCGTTCCGCAGCTGGGACGTCATCAAGGCCGTCCACGACCGGCTGCGCATGCTGGAGCGCGGCCCGCTGCACACCGGCGGCTTCCCCAAGCCGAGCGTGAAGCACTGGGTCGTCACCCCGATCGGTGAGAACGCCGGCTCGGTGTCCCGGCCCGACGGTACCGACGTAGAGGCGTACCAGGTCAAGCAGCACGCCATACAGGAGATCTGCGACAAACAGCAGTTCGGCGCGGGCGACCGGCACTACCTCGGCGTGCAGTGGACGCTGTGGGACGGTCAGTTGATCCTTTCCATGCTGATCACGGTGACGGTGCTGCACGAGACGCTGCGCATCGAGGTCACCGGCCATGCGCTGGGACCGGTGCACAGCCTGTTCACCAGCAAGCCCGCCGCCAAGGAGAAGCAGGTCCAGAAGTCGGTCAGGTTCTGGGAGACCCGCACGGTGAAGCTCCCGCTGGTCGACGCCGACGAGGTGGTGCGGCTGACCGCGCGGGCGCCGCTGACGTGGTACCCGCCGCTGCTCTACTGGCTCGGCGGGAAGCTCTCCCTGCCCGAGCCCTTCGGTCTGCGGCACGCCTGGGCGGACCGGCCCTGGCGCCACCGCTTCATGGCGGACGACGCGCTGCGCGCGGCCACGCCGGTGCTCCGGGCGGTGCACACGGCGGCGATCAAGGTGCTGAAGGAGAACGGCGTGGACACGGAGAAGTTCGGTGCCCGCGCGGGCGGCCTGAGCGGAGCCGTCCAGGAAGCCGCGCCGAAGAAGGCGGACGTCTACGACGCGTAGGCCTCCGGCGGTCGGCGGGGTGCTGGGGTGGGCGTCCCTGGGGGCTGCGCCCCCAGACCCCGCTTCGGCCTGGACGGCCTCGTCCTCAAACGCCGGACGGGCTGGATGCTCAGGCCGTCGGCCAGGCGTCCGCCAGCATTTTGCGGGTGTCGCCCAGGAGCTGGGGCAGGACCCTGGTGTGGCCGATCACGGGGAGGAAGTTGGTGTCGCCTCCCCAGCGGGGCACCACGTGCTGGTGCAGGTGGGCCGCGATGCCCGCGCCCGCCACGGAGCCCTGGTTCATGCCGATGTTGAAGCCGTGGGCACCGGAGGCGGCGCGCAGCGCCGTCATCGCCTGCTTGGTCAGTTCGGCCAGCTCCGCGGTCTCCACGGCGTTCAGCTCCGTGTAGTCGGCGACGTGGCGGTACGGGACCGTCATCAGGTGCCCGCCGTTGTACGGGTAGAGGTTGAGCACCGCGTACACGTGCTCGCCGCGCCGCACGACGAGCCCGTCCTCGTCGGACTTGGCCGGGATCGAGCAGAAGGGGCAGCCGTCGTCGGCCCCGGGGCCGCTCGGCTTGTTCTCACCCTGGATGTAGGCCATCCGGTGGGGCGTCCACAGACGCTGGAACGCGTCCGGCGTCCCCACTCCCAGCTGCTGCTCCGGCTCACTCGTCATGCGTGCAGCATATGGCGTCGCACCCGGGGGACGGGAAAGGCCCCCGGGATCTCCCCCGGGGGCCCTGCGTGACGCGGGTCAGACCTGCGCCCGCTCCTCCACGACCTTCGCGATCTTGGCGATGGCGTCGTCGACGGGGATGCCGTTCTCCTGGGAACCGTCGCGGTAGCGGAAGGAGACGGCACCGTTCGCCATGTCCTCGTCGCCCGCGATGACCATGAAGGGCACCTTCTGCTTTTGGGCGTTGCGGATCTTCTTCTGCATCCGGTCCGAGGACGAGTCGACCTCGACGCGCAGCCCTTGCTTCTTGGCGGCGGCGGCGAACTCTTCCAGGTACCCGACGTGCGCGTCGCCGATCGGGATCCCCACCGCCTGCACCGGAGCGAGCCACGCCGGGAAGGCGCCCGCGTAGTGCTCCAGGAGCACCGCGAAGAACCGCTCGATGGAGCCGAACAGCGCGCGGTGGATCATGACCGGGCGCTGCTTGGCGCCGTCCGCGCCGGTGTACTCCAGGTCGAAGCGCTCCGGCAGGTTGAAGTCGAGCTGGATGGTCGACATCTGCCAGGTGCGGCCGATGGCGTCCTTGGCCTGGACGGAGATCTTCGGCCCGTAGAAGGCGGCGCCGCCCGGGTCCGGGACCAGGGGCAGGCCCTGCTTCTCCGCGACCTGGCGCAGCGTCTCGGTGGCCTCCTCCCAGGCCTCGTCGCTGCCGACGAACTTCTCCGGGTCCTTGGTGGACAGCTCCAGGTAGAAGTCGGTCAGACCGTAGTCCCGCAGCAGGTTCAGGACGAAGGTGAGCGTCTTGTCGAGCTCCTCGGACATCTGCTCGCGGGTGCAGTAGATGTGCGCGTCGTCCTGCGTGAAGCCACGGGCCCGGGTCAGGCCGTGCACGACGCCCGACTTCTCGTACCGGTACACGGTGCCGAACTCGAACAGGCGCAGCGGCAGCTCACGGTAGGAGCGTCCGCGCGCGTCGAAGATCAGGTTGTGCATCGGGCAGTTCATGGGCTTGAGGTAGTAGTCCACGCCCTCGTCGAGCTGCATGGGCGGGTACATGCCGTCGGCGTACCAGTCCAGGTGGCCCGAGGTCTCGAAGAGCTTCCCCTTGGTCGCGTGCGGGGTGTAGACGAACTCGTAGCCCTCCTCCTCGTGCCGGCGCCGCGAGTAGTCCTCCATGACCCGGCGGATGATGCCGCCCTTGGGGTGGAAGACGGCGAGGCCGGAGCCGATCTGCTCCGGGATGGAGAAGAGGTCCAGCTCGCTGCCCAGCTTGCGGTGGTCGCGCTTCTCGGCCTCGGCGAGGAACTCCAGATGCGCCTTCAGCTCGTCCTTGGTGGGCCAGGCGGTGCCGTAGATGCGCTGGAGCATCGGGTTCTTCTCGCTGCCGCGCCAGTAGGCGGCGGCATTGCGCATCAGCTTGAAGGCCGGGATGTTGCGGGTGGTGGGCAGGTGCGGGCCCCGGCAGAGGTCCTTCCAGCACAGGTCGCCGGTCTTCGGGTCGAGGTTGTCGTAGATGGTCAGCTCGCCGGCGCCGACCTCGACGTCCGCGCCGTCGTCGTGGGAGGCGGAGCCCTTGAGGCCGATCAGCTCCAGCTTGTACGGCTCGTCGGCGAGCTCCTCGCGGGCCTCGTCGTCGGTGACGACCCGGCGCGAGAAGCGCTGGCCGCGCTTCTGGATCTCCTGCATCTTCTTCTCGATGGCCTTGAGGTCATCGGGGTGGAAGGGCTCCTTGACGTCGAAGTCGTAGTAGAAGCCGTCCTTGACGGGCGGGCCGATGCCGAGCTTGGCGTCGGGGAACAGCTCCTGCACGGCCTGCGCCATGACGTGCGCGGCGGAGTGGCGCAGGATGTTCAGGCCGTCCTCGGAGGAGATCTCGACGCCCTCGACGGTCTCGCCGTCCCCGACCTCGTACGCGAGGTCCCTGAGCTCACCGGCCACGCGGGCGGCGATGACCGAGCGCTCGCCGGCGAAGAGCTCGGCGGCCGTAGTGCCCGTCGTCACCACGCGCTCTTCCCGCTCGGAATCGCGTTGGATGATCACACGGACGTCTGACACCGGTCTCTCCTGACTGAAGTGGGGCTGCGGCGCCATACCGGAGCGCACGCATGGGTCGATCGTACCGACCCGGCCCGGTCCATCGCGAAACAGTTCCCTGGGCCCGCTCGCCCCGTCCGTTCCGCCGGCCCCGGTACGGTCCCGCCGCCGGCCCTCGCCCGCTCTCGTCCGGCGGGCCCCGCGCGGGCGACATCTCGGCGCCGACCGGCGCCCGGTCCCGGCGCCCCGCGGCCACCGCCCGCGCGGGCTCCCCGCACGAGCCGTGTCGCGGCCGTGGTGAACAGTCGGACGGTGCCGACACGTTGTGACCTCCGACACCTCAACTGCAATAACTTGTCTTCCTGTTGGGCCTTTCCGGCGTATGTCGCGACAGTCCGGGTATCACCGGACCGGGGCAGTGAGCGGCGCGTCAGCCGCCGTGTGCGGACGAGGAGTTGAGTGCCCTATGACGAGCTGGTTCGAGGGGCCGCTGGCCGCCTTCGACACGGAGACCACGGGCGTGGACGCCGAGACCGACCGGATCGTGTCGGCGGCCCTCGTCGTGCAGGACGCGTCGGGGCTGCGGCCTCGTGCGACGCGGTGGCTGGTGAGCCCCGGCGTGCCGGTGCCCCTGTCGGCGACGGCGGTGCATGGGCTGACCGAGGAGCACGTGCAGCGCCACGGACGGTGGCCCGCGCCGGTGATGTACGAGATGGCCGAGGCGCTGTTCGAGCAGGCCCGGGTGGGACGCCCGCTCGTGGTGATGAACGCGCCCTTCGATCTCACCCTGCTGGACCGGGAGTTGCGCCGGCACCGCGCCTCGTCGCTCGGCCGCTGGCTGGAGCGGACGCCGCTGCACGTGCTGGACCCGCGGGTGCTCGACAAACAGCTGGACCGGTACCGCAAGGGCCGCCGCACCCTCACCGACCTCTGTGCGCACTACGGCGTGGAGCTGACCGACGCGCACGAGGCGGCGGCCGACGCGCAGGCCGCGCTGGAGGTCGTACGGGCGCTCGGGCGCCGGTTCCCGGCGCGGCTGGAGCGCCTCTCCCCCGCCGAGCTGCACTCGCTCCAGGCGGTCTGGCACGCGGGGCAGGCCCGGGGGCTGCAGGCCTGGTTCGCGCTGAACGGCACGGAGGAGCCGGTGGACCCGGCCTGGCCGCTCAGGCCGGGCCTGCCGGCGGCGGCGTGAGCGCACGAAGAAGCCGGTCCGTCTTGCGACGGACCGGCCCTTCACGGGTGGGCGATACTGGGTTCGAACCAGTGACCTCTTCGGTGTGAACGAAGCGCTCTCCCACTGAGCTAATCGCCCGTGAACGCACTGAACCATACAGGGCCGCGCGCGTTTCCATCAAACCGCTTGCCGACCGCCCTCCAGGTGCTCGGCCAGGCCGCGCCGCCCCGCCCGCATCATCAGCCGGTGGTTGGCCCGGAACAGGGGCCGCCCCGGCACGGCGAGGCGGCGCAGCAGGGGTTTGCGCACCTCGACCTCCTGGTCGTAGCGGGCGAGGGTGCCGAAGCCGCGCGGGACGACGGTCCAGCGTGCCCAGCCCTCCATGTCGCCGCTCATCGCGACCTCCAGCACCCCGGCCGCCGGGTCGCGTCGGCCCTCCCTGAGGGTCGAGGTCAGGTCGTACGGGAGGAGGGACCGCACCCGCAGGAGCCCGCTGGTGTCGTCGAGCCGGGTGACCTCGCGCACCTGGGGCCACCAGGTGGGGTAGTCCTCGATCCGTTCGAGTGCCCGGTAGACCCGCGGGGCGGGGCCGGGAAGCGGCCACAGGCTGCGGAAGCGGTAATGGTTCCAGTCCACGTCCGCAGTGTGCCCGGGTCGCCGTCCGGTACGGGGCGTTACGGCGTCCTGTCCCCCGGGAGTGCGAGGTTCCGGACGTCGGAGGCGGCCGCTCCCTGGGCCGGCGGGCCGGTGCCGGGACGCCTGCCCGGGCCGGTCCGCCGCCGTCAGCGGCGCCGGTGGCGTTCCTCCACGGCGACGGCCGCCGCGGCGACGGCTCCGAGGACGGCGACGGCCAGCGGTGCGCTGAACCAGGCGGAGCAGGCCACGACGGCCAGCCCGCCGACGAGCAGGAAGGAGCCGGCGGGGTCGAGCACGGTGTGGCGGCCGGCCCTCGCGAGCAGTGCCCGCCAGGAGGCGCCGGGCCGCCAGAGCGCCGCCGCGCGCAGTCCGGCGACGGCGGCGCCGATCAGGGCGAGCACGCCGACGCTGCCGACCAGCGGTCCGCCCGGCAGGCCGTCCCGTACGGCTCGCACGTCGACCCACACCACGGCGAGGGCGGCCCAGCCGGCGACCCCGACAAGCCACCCGCGGCGTACCGCGGCCCGGAAGTCGGCCGTGAACTCCCGCAAGCCGCCGCGCTCGTGGGCCAGTCGACGCCGGAGGTGGCGGGCACCGGCCGCGAACGCGGCAGGGCCGGTGACCAGCGGCAGCGCCGCCAGTGCGATCCACACGCCGGTGAGCAGGCACTCGGCGAACAGGGCGAAGCCCCGGGAGAACCGGGACTCCCCCGGTTCCGGACGGGCCTCGGCACGCGCCTCGGTCATGCGTCGGTCACGAGGTTCACCTCAGCCCTTCAGGCCGGACGTCGCCATGCCGTCGATCAGATGGCGCTGGAAGGCCAGGAAGAAGGCGAGGACCGGCAGCAGCGCGACGAGCGACATGGCGATCATGCCGCCGTAGTTCGCCAGGCCCTCCTGGTCCACGAACATCTTCAGGCCGAGGGAGACGGTGTACTTGCCCGGCTCGTTCAGGTAGATCAGCGGGCCCATGAAGTCGTTCCAGGCGTTGATGAAGGTGAAGATGGCGCTGGTGATCAGGGCCGGGCGGCACAGCGGGAGCACGATCGACCAGTAGATGCGCAGGTGCCCGCAGCCGTCGAGGCGGGCCGCCTCGTCCAGTTCCCTGGGCAGGTTGCGCATGAACTGCACCATCAGGAAGACGAAGAAGGCCTCGGTGGCCAGGTACTTGCCCAGCAGGAGCGGGGTGTACGTGTTGATCATGTCCAGGTTGCGGAAGAGCACGTACTGCGGGATCAGCAGCACGTGGTACGGCAGCAGCAGCGTGCCGATCATCAGCGTGAACAGCAGGTTGCGGCCCGCGAACCTGATCCTGGCGAAGGCGTACGCCGTCAGCGAGCAGGACGCCACGATCCCGATCACCGAACCGACGGCGAGGAAGAGCGAGTTGTAGAAGAAGGTGGAGACGGAGACGTCCGCGATGCCGTCGGCCAGGCTGGTGTAGTTGGAGGTGATCGGGTCGCCCGGGAAGAGGTCCAGGCTGCCGACGATGTCGCCGCTCTCCTTGAAGGAGCCGCCGATCACCCAGAGCACCGGGTAGAGGATCACGGCGAGGAGCGCCAGCGACCCGAGGTGCCAGGCGAGCGACCCGGGCAGCCGGCGCCGCAGCGCCGCGGTAGGGGCGGGCGGGGGCGGCGGTGCGTCGTCGGTTGCCCGCGTGGTGTCGGTGGCCCGCGTGGTGTCGGTGGCCCGCGTGCTCATCGGGCGCCCTCCTCGTAGTGCACCCAGCGTTTCTGGGACCAGAACAGCACCGCGGTGACCAGGGCGACCGCGAC
Source organism: Streptomyces olivaceus (assembly GCF_000721235.1). Classification (GTDB taxonomy): domain Bacteria; phylum Actinomycetota; class Actinomycetes; order Streptomycetales; family Streptomycetaceae; genus Streptomyces; species Streptomyces olivaceus. The sequence continues at coordinate 70,636 of NZ_JOFH01000012.1, read as the reverse complement.
GAGGAGCATCCAGGCCATGGCGGACGCGAGGCCCATGCGGCTGTTCTCGAAGCCCTGGACGTACAGGTAGCAGGTGTAGACCATCGTGCCGTCCGCCGGACCGCAGGCGTTGCCTCCGGCGCCGCCGCCGACGATGTACGCGGAGCTGAAGATCTGGAAGGAGTGGATCGTCTCCAGCAGGACGTTGAAGAAGAGGACGGGGGAGATCATCGGCAGCGTGATGCTCCAGAACTGGCGTGCCTTTCCCGCCCCGTCCACGTCGGCCGCCTCGTACAGTTCGCGCGGGACCTGCTTGAGACCGGCCAGGAAGATCACCATCGGGGCGCCGAACTGCCAGACGGTGAGCGCCACGAGGCTGTAGATGATCAGCTCGGGGTCGCCGGTCCAGCCGCCGGCGCCGATCCCGAAGAGCTGCTGCGTACGGTCCACGATCGCGTCGTCCGAGAAGATCGCCTTCCACACGATGGCGACGGAGACGCTCGCGCCGATCAGTGACGGGGCGTAGAACGCGGCCCGGTAGAACGCCTGTCCGCGGCGTTTCTGCGCCAGCAGCAGTGCGACCCCGAGCGCGGCGAGCAGCTTGACGGGCGTGCCGACGACGACGTACCAGAGGGTGACGCGGACCGAGTGGCGCCAGCGGGGGTCGCCGAACATCTCGGAGAAGTTGTCCAGGCCGATCCACCTGGGGGCGTCGAACAGGTTGTAGTCGGTGAACGCGAAGTAGAGCGAGGCGGCCATCGGTCCCGCGGTCAGCAGCAGGAAGCCGGCGATCCAGGGGGACATGAAGAGGTAGCCGGCCAGGTTCTCCCGGCGGCCCCGGCCCTTCGGTCCGGCGGGCCGCGGGGACTTCGCCGGACGGTGCCGCGGGGCGGCTGCCCGGACCGGGTCCTCCAGTGCGGAGGCGTGTGTCACGGTGCGTCCCCTCAGCCGGCGAGCGCCGTCTTCGACTCGGTGAAGAACTGCCGCACGGCCTCCTCGACCGACCGTGAGCCGAGCGCCATCTCCTCGGCGATGCGCAGGAACGCGGCCTCGCAGATGTCGGCGCCGTTGGGGTGCGGGGTGATCTGCTCCAGGACGCCGGACTCGACGAGGGACTCCTCGTAGGCGGCGATGGCTCTGTTGACCGGGTCGGTCGGCCGGTAGGCGTCCCACTGGGCCTGGGTGGTGGGAACTCCCCGGTCGTAGCCCATGATCCTGGCGACCTCGGGGTCGTGCACCATGAAGTCGATGAACCGGGCGACTTCTTCGGGGTGTTCGGTGCGCTTGTAGCCGCTGAGCATCAGCGAGCCGAGGTACTGGCCGGTCCGCTTGCCGTCCGTGGTGGGGATCGGCGCGAGCCCGTACTCGCTCCTGCCCTCGGAGGTGTAGCGGACGGTGAAATTGTCCCAGGTGAATTCGGAGCCGGCCAGTTCGGCGGAGAGTGCCGCCTTGGGCTTGATCTGGGCGACCTTCTTGGCGTCGGCGAACAGGCCGGCCTCGACGCCCTTCTCCGCCTTGGTCCACCACGCGGTCAGGTCCGCCTCGGTGAAGCCGAGCCCGTCCTCGGTGAAGAAGGCCTTGCCGCTCTGGCGCAGGTACAGGTCGTAGAGGTACATGACGCCGTACATCCCGCTGTCGCCGGCCCGGCCGGTCCTGTCGCGGATCTTCGCCATCGCCTCGTCGAAGTCGTCCCACGTCCACCCCTGTTCGGGCTTCACGCCGGCCCGGGTGTAGACGGGCTTGTCGATGACCAGGGCCATCGAGTTCGAACCGACGGGAACTCCCAGGAGTTTGCCGTCGATCTCGCCGAACTTCTCGAGACCGGCGCGGAATCCGTCCATGGAGAGGTTTTTCGCCTCGACCTGCCGGCTGAGATCGAGCAGAACGTTCTTCGCGTCGTATTTGCGCAGGAATCCGATGGCATTCTGGAAGACGTCCGGCGGGTTCCCACCGGAGGCCTGCGTGTTGAACTTCTTCCAGAAGTCGGTGTACGGCTGAAAGTCGGTCTTGACCTTGATCTTCGGATACTTCTTCTCGAAGAGGGCGATGGTCTTGTTGATGCGCTCGGCCCGGTCCTCCGCACCCCACCAGGAGTAACGGATCGTCACCGTACCGTCCCCCGAACCGCTGCCGCCGCCGCACGCGGTGGCCGTGGCTCCCAGCCCCGCGACGGCCAGCGAACCCCCGGCCGCCTTGAGAACCGTCCGCCGTCCGACATTCCCGCCCTGCTGCATACGAGCCTCCTCGCGATGCGGCTTGCCGCTGCATGAACCGTTTGGATGAATCGTTTCAAGTAAGCGCTTGCTGGCACAAGGTACGGAGGGTCCGTAGGCGCGTCAATGACTCCCGCAGGAATTGATGGGCGGGGTGCGCGAAGGCCGCGAACGGCCATCGCGGAAAGGTCTTCGCGAAAGCCGGAGAACGTCCAGGTCCGCGCCGCGTGACCGACGGACCGAACGCGCGCGCCCGGCCACCGGGCCGCGCTCTCCCGGGTCACGGTTGGGTGAAGACGGCCGAGCGCCGGCCTCGGGTGCGGCCGCGCACAGCGCAGCGGCCCACTCACGATCGTGAGCGGGCCGCTGATGATCCGGTGGGCGATACTGGGTTCGAACCAGTGACCTCTTCGGTGTGAACGAAGCGCTCTCCCACTGAGCTAATCGCCCGGACGCAGGAAGAACATTACCCCATGTCAGGGGTGCCCGTGACCAACGGAGAGCCGGGACACCGCACCCTCGCGGGCCCTCACTGGTCCTTGATCTTCCAGGGCATCTGGAGGCCGAACTTGTACAGGTAGATCCCGGCCAGTACGGCGATGATCACAACGCCGATCGCGGTCAGGATGATGTTCCGGCGCCGCACCTTCGGATCGAGGGCACGCTGCGCCGCCTCGGTGACCTTGCGCTTGGTCCAGCGCAGCACGAGCTGGGCCCAGACGAACTCGGTCGCCCAGATCGCCATGCCGCCGAAAATCACGACCCAGCCCGGTCCGGGCAGCGGCAGCATGATGATGCCGGTCACCACGACCGCGAGGCCGACGACGAAGACGCCGACCTGCCAGCTCAGGTGCAGGGCACGGCGCGCCTTGACGAACTCCGGCGCACGCGAGCCGAGCGCGCGCTCCGCCTCGGTCTCGTCCGTCCCCGTACGGTCTTCCGCCACAGCAGCCTCGCCGGGCTTGTTACTCCCCGTGTTCATACGGCCAAACACTACCGGAGCGAAACCTGTCACCGGAATGGGCTCAGGACCCGAACGATCGCTCGGCCGGAAGAGTTACCTAAACACACGCAAAACCCTCAGAGGGGTTTACAACGGCACCGTAGGTGGCATGTCGATTTCGCCGACGTGCGAATCCCCGAGCGCACACTGAGCGAAAGGCCCTGGCGCTTATGAACACCACGGTCAGCTGCGAGCTGCACCTGCGCCTCGTTGTGTCGAGCGAGTCCTCCCTGCCTGTCCCCGCAGGCCTGCGGTACGACACGGCCGACCCCTACGCCGTGCACGCCACCTTCCACACCGGAGCCGAGGAGACCGTCGAGTGGGTGTTCGCCCGCGACCTCCTCGCCGAAGGTCTCCACCGTCCCACCGGGACCGGCGACGTCCGTGTCTGGCCGTCCCGCAGTCACGGCCAGGGCGTCGTCTGCATCGCTCTCAGCTCCCCGGAGGGCGAGGCACTGCTCGAGGCCCCGGCGCGGGCCCTGGAGTCCTTCCTGAAGCGCACAGACGCCGCCGTGCCTCCCGGCACGGAACACCGGCATTTCGATCTCGATCAGGAGCTCTCGCACATCCTGGCGGAAAGCTAGGGCGGGGGCTCCGCAGAAGTCGCCCGTCGCCGTCTGCTCGGGGTGACGGCACGGGCCCGGACAACCGCATACGGCACACACCGGCGTCGCCGCCGCGGATCCCCGCGCGGCGGCGCCGGTGCGTGCTGCGGGAGGGGACCGGGAGACCGGCACCGAGGTCAGGAGGGGCGGGCCGGCGGACGCGGGCCGGGAGGTCCGGAGGGCGGCCGCGGCGGGCCGGGGCCCCGGCGGGGGACGCCGGGCTCGCGCGGGGAACCAAGTCGGGGCGGCCTCCGTTGATAGGGGCAACCGGCGGCCGGACCGCTGTCGCGGCCGGATCCTGCCCGCCGCGGATGGCACTACCATCGGCCAGCATCGACGGGCGCCCGCCCGACCCATGGCCAGGGAGCGAAGTGTGCTGATCACCCACGACACCCGGTGTGCCCTCGACACCGTGGTGGATCTGGTGAACACCGTGCCGGAGGACGAGTCCGCGACGGACGGGCTGGCGGACGTCGCGGCCCTCCAGGAGTTCGTGGGGACGCACGAGGTCAGCGACATCGGCATGCTCTCGGAGCTCGACCTCTCGGCGGTGCGCAGGATCCGCGGCCGGTTCGCGGCGGTCTTCGCCGCTCCCGACGCCCGAGCCGCCGCCGGACTGATCAACGACCTGGTGGCTGCCGCGGGCACCACACCGCGGCTGACCGATCACGACGGCTACGACTGGCACATCCACTATTTCGCGCCCGGCGCCTCCGTAGCCGACCACCTGGCCGCCGACTGCGGGATGGCCCTGGCCTTCTTCGTCGTCGCCGGGGAGCAGGAGCGGCTGAGACGCTGCGAGGCCCCCGACTGCCGGCGCGCCTTCGTCGACCTCTCCCGCAACCGCTCGCGGCGGTACTGCGACAGCCGTACGTGCGGCAACCGCTTGCACGTGGCCGCCTACCGGGCCCGGCGCAAGGAGGCGGCGGGCTGATCCGCGCCCGTGGACGGCGGCGGGATGCCCGAAGGGGCGACGCGGCCCCCGGCGGGTGGCGCCGGGGAGCGCGGGTTTGGCTCACAGCAACAGCAGATCGTGCAACGAAGCCATGAGCAGCAGACACCCGATCACCGCTAGGAAGATCATGAGCGGTGGCTGGGATAGGGCGAAGAGGCAGCCGCGCGGTTCACTCTGTGTCCGCCCGGTTTCGCTCTGTCTCGTGTCCAGCTGGGTATCCAGCTGAGTGGTGTCCGGCATCTCGCGGCGATGATGACGCAGCGAGCAGGGGCTACGCGATCAGCACGCCCGTAAAGACCGGGAGGTCGTTGAATGTCTCAATGTCGGTTCGGATCGTGATCGTTACGGAGCGTGCTCTGTCGGGGTCGGACCACTGTGTCGTTTCAGGCCAGGAACGCCGGGTCATATCCCGTGCTTCTTGAGGATGGCCTCGATGTCGCTGAAGTCGTCGTCGCCGCGGGGTGTGTCCGCGGGCCGGGAGGCGGGCTTGGCCGCCTGCCTGTTCCCGGGGCCGAGGGAGGGTGCCGAGGCTCCCGGCGCGGCGGCCGTCGGCGCCACGGCGTCGCGCCGGGCCGCCGCACGGGCCTCCTTGCGCTCCTTGCGGGTGCCGCCGCGGCGGCGCTCCACGGTGCGCGTGATCATGAAGAGGAGCCAGGCCAGGCCCAGAACCCCGAAGCCCGCCCAGGCCACCGGGCTGAAGGCGGTGTCGGCCAGCCACTCCACGACCCCGGTCATCACCAGGCCGATCGGGACCAGTGAGTAGGCGGCGATGCGCACCGCGGTGAGGAAACGCCTGCGGTACGCGGTGACCGCCGCGATGCCCAGGCCGGCCGCGGACACCGCGGAGCAGACGGTCTCGGCAATCATCCGGTCCTCCAGGGCTGGCTCGGGTCGGGCGTGAGTACTTCGTCCCTTCCATCCTGCACCGTCCGGACGCCACGGGGCCATGCCGGAGGCGCGAGATCAGGGAGATCTCGGGGTCCGCTCCTCCGCAGGTGCCGGTGGGCGCGGGAGCGACCGCGGTCGGGGCGCCGCCGACCGGGCTGGGAGAATGGGCGCATGAGCGACTCCTCCCCCGGCCCCTCCGCACCCGTCCTCGACGTCTGGTGCGAGCTCCAGTGCCCGGACTGCCACGCCGCCCTGGACGACGTCCGCGCCCTGCGCGCCCGCTACGGCGACCGTCTGGAAGTGCGTCTGCGGCACTTCCCCCTGGAGAAGCACAAGCACGCCTTCGCCGCGGCGCAGGCGGCCGAGGAGGCCTTCGCCCAGGGGCGGGGCTGGCCGTACGTCGAGGCCGTTCTGGACCGGGTCGCCGAACTGGACCGCAGGGGGGAGCCCCTCCTGGTCGAGGTGGCCCGGGAGTTGGGGATGGACGCCGAGGAGGTCGACACGGCCCTCGTGGACGGCCGGCACATCCTGATCGTCGACGCCGACCAGGCCGAGGGCAAGGCGATCGGCGTGACCGGCACTCCGACGTACGTCATCGACGGCGAGCGCCTCGACGGCGGCAGGAGTCAGGAGGGGCTGCGCGAGCGCGTCGAGGAGATCGCCGACCGGCTGTCGGCCGGGCAGGGGGACTGAAGCGGGCGGCCCTGGCACTGGGCCGCACCCGCCCCGCACACCGGCACCCGCCCCCGTACACCGGCGCTCTGACGGCCGGGCCGTCGCGGCGGCGGCCCGGTCGGGGCCGTCACAGCAGCGGCTTGCAGTAGACGTACCGCGTGGTGGTGTAGCCGAGCGAGTCGTAGAGCCGCTCGGCCGGGGTGTTGCCGGCGAAGACGTTGAGGCCGATCAGGGACCGGCCCGCCGTGAGCGCGCGGGACTCGGCCAGCAGCATCAGTGTGCGGCCGTGCCCCCGCCCCCGGTGGGCTGCGTCGGCCTCGACGTCGTAGACGAAGGCCCGGTCCTCGTGCAGCGCCAGCCACAGGACACCGACCCGCGCTCCCTCGTGCTCCAGCACCTCGAAGCGCACGTTCTCCGTGTCCGGGCCGTCGGGCAGGAGCACCTCGTGGTCGCGGCGCGCCTTCGCGTACGCGTCGGCCTCGGGCACCCCGCGCCCGATCCAGTCGCGGGCGTACTGCTCCGACTCGTGGGTCTGCCAGGCGCGGAACTCGTCGTGGGTCATGGACCGCCCCCGGCTGCCCGGGGGCAGGGCGGGCGGGGTGTCGCCCAGCGGTTTGGTCATGGTGCGGTTGCGCAGGGCGTAGCCGAGCGCCTGCGCGAGCCGCGGCCCCGCCTCGTCGCCGCCGGGGACGCCCGCCTCGATCTGCCGGCAGCCCCAGCCGCGCGCGACCTCCTCGGCGGCGAGCGCGGCCACCGTGCCCCTGCCGCGCCTGCGGTCCGGCTCGTCGATGCGGAGCTCGCGGATCACGGCGATCGAGTCGCCGAGGGCGGCGGAGGTGGCGAGGTGCAGCGCGCCGACGGGACGGCTGTTCACGCACACCTGGTAGCGGCGCGAGCGCGTCCCGTCGGCGGCGCGCTGGAGCGGCTCGGTTGGCCGCAGGGTCGTGGTCATCACGGCAGTTCTACCCACCGCGCGCCCCGGGAGCAGCCCAATTTCCGCGCGGTACTCCGCCGCGGGCCGCCGGGGAGGGACGCGGGGGCCGGTGCCGGTCCCCGTGTCGTGCGACCGCCGGGCAGGGGCCGCTGACGGTGCCGTGCAGCCGCCGTGCCGCCCGGTTTACGGGTCCAGGTCGTCCGCGGAGCGCTCTTCGAAGATCCGCATGGCCTTCGCCGTCACCGGCCCCGGAGCGCCCGCCGGTTCACGGTCGTCGACGCGGTGCACGGCCTGTACGTCCCGCAGGGTGGAGGTGAGGAAGACCTCGTCGGCGCGGTCCAGGACGTCCAGCGGGAGGTCGCTCTCGCGGGCGCCGGTCCACTCGACGGCCAGGGCGCGGGTGATGCCGGCCAGGCAGCCGGAGGCGACGGGCGGGGTGTGGATCTCGCCGTCGAGGACGACGAAGACGTTGGACCCGGTGCCCTCGCACAGCTGCCCCACCGTGTTGCCGAACAGCGCCTCGGAGGCGCCCCGTTCGCGGGCGCGGGCGAGGGCGACGACGTTCTCGGCGTAGGACGTGGTCTTCAGGCCGGTGAGCGCGCCGCGTTCGTTGCGGGTCCAGGGCACCGTGATCACGGCCGTGGAGTCGGGGCGGCGGGCGGTCTCGCCGAGGGCGACGACGAGGGTCGGGCCGTGCTCGCCGCGGTCGGAGCCGAGGGGGCCGTGGCCGCCGGTGTACGTGATGCGCAGCCGGCCCAGCGGAGCCGGGTTGGCCCGCAGCACGGCGGCGCAGGCGCGGCGGACCTCGTCGAGGTCGGGATCGGGCAGCCCGAGACCGCGTGCCGAGCGGGTCAGCCGGTCCAGGTGCCGGGTCAGCGCGAACGGCCTGCCGTCCACCGCCTTCACCGTTTCGAAGATGCCGTCGCCCACGGTCAGCCCGTGGTCGAGGACGGAGACGCGGGCGGACTCGATGTCCTGCAGCCCGCCGTCGAGCCAGATCTTCACGTCACCAGCGCCTCTCCACTTCCGTTCACCTCGTACGCCCCCGACGCTACCGCGAGCAGCCGGGAAGCCTTCAGTTCGGTCTCGCGCCACTCGCCCTCCGGGTCGGAGCCCCAGGTGATGCCCGCGCCGGTGCCGAAGCGCAGCAGCCCCGCGGCGCGGTCGATCCAGAAGGTGCGGATGCCGACGGCCAGCTCGCCGGTGCCCCGGTCGGCGTCGACCCAGCCGATGCCTCCGCAGTACGGGCCCCGGGGCGCCGTCTCCAGCGCGTCGATGATCCGCAGGGCGCTGGACTTGGGCGCGCCGGTGACGGACCCGGGCGGGAACGCGGCGGCGAGCAGCTCGGGCCAGCCGGCCCGCGCGGACAGCTCGCCGCGCACGGTGGACACCAGGTGGACGAGGCCCGGGTGCTTCTCGACGGCGCACAGGGCGGGGACCGTGACGCTGCCCGTGGCGCAGACGCGCCCGATGTCGTTGCGAACCAGGTCCACGATCATGACGTTCTCGGCGTAGTCCTTCTGCAGCAGGTCGGCCTCGGTCCGGCCGGTTCCCTTGATCGGCCCGGACTCGACGGTGCGGCCGCTGCGGCGCAGGAACAGCTCGGGCGACGCGGTGGCCGTCTCGACGCCGTGCCCGGGCAGCCGAATCGTTCCGCCGTACGGCGCCGGGTTGCCCCGGGCCAGCAGGGCGGTGAGGGCGTCCACGTCGGCGTCCGGGCCTACGGGCGCCGAGAGCACCCGGCAGAGGTTGGCCTGGTAGACCTCGCCGGCCGCGATGTGCTCGCGTATGCGCACCACGGCCGCCGTGTACGCGGCGTGGTCGAGGGAGGACGTCCAGTCGTCGACGGCCGGGCCCCGCCACCGTCCCGGCACGGGTGCCGGCACCGGCTCAGTGCGTACGTCGGCGAAGCGTGCGCAGGTCGCGCGGCCGTCGAAGTCGGCGCAGACGGCCCAGAACCCCTCGGACTCCAGGGCGGCGGGATCGCTCGTGACGTCGAGGAGTCCGGTGGCGAGACGGTCGCCGAAGCGGGCGAGAGGCGGGAGGTCGGGCACGTGGGCGAGTCTAGGCCGGTGTCCCCGAGGTGACCCGAACGTGTCCTTCCGGCGGCCCTGACCAGGTCCGCGAGCAGGCGCACCGCAGCACGCTGGGCAAACGCGTTTTTGTACTGGCCCCGGTATCCGCTAGAGTTCATCACGTCGCCGGGACGCGCATGCGGACCGCATCGACAGGCGGACGTAGCTCAGTTGGTAGAGCGCAACCTTGCCAAGGTTGAGGTCGCGAGTTCGAACCTCGTCGTCCGCTCGCAGGAACGGGGGGCCTCCCGGGTCCCCTACACTCCTGGTGGAGTGGCCGAGAGGCGAGGCAACGGCCTGCAAAGCCGTCTACACGGGTTCAAATCCCGTCTCCACCTCCAAGGACGATTAGCTCAGCGGGAGAGCGCTTCCCTGACACGGAAGAGGTCACTGGTTCAATCCCAGTATCGTCCACTGGTCCGCGAGGATCACCGGTCCGCAGGGATCAGTGATCCGCAGGATCTCCGCGCGATTAGCTCAGCGGGAGAGCGCTTCCCTGACACGGAAGAGGTCACTGGTTCAATCCCAGTATCGCGCACGCAGCACTCGCACCGTCCCGGACGATTAGCTCAGCGGGAGAGCGCTTCCCTGACACGGAAGAGGTCACTGGTTCAATCCCAGTATCGTCCACACCGCCCGAAGCCCCCGGCCGTCCCGTACGGCAGGGGGCTTCGTCGTGTGCGGGCCCGTCCGGACGGGCCCGCGCGCGACGGATCAGCTGGAGAAGAGCATGCGGCCGAAGCCCTTCTGGCGGTGGTGGCCGTAGTGACCGTGGTGACCGCCGTGCGGGGCGCCCCAGGCCGGGGCCTGCGGGGCCGGGTACGCCTGCGGGGCGACGGGCGGGGCGGGCGGCGGCGGAGCGGGCTGGGACCACTGGGCCTCCAGGCGGGTCAGCGACTCCAGCTCGCCGTAGTCGAGGAAGATCCCGCGGCAGCCGCTGCACTGCTCGATCTGAACGCCGTTGCGGTTGTAGGTGTGCATCGGTGCGTGACACTTGGGGCACTGCATGCTCGGCTCAACTCCTCGCCGGTCGGGTCTGCTTCGCGTATCGCCAGGACAGACTCTGTCCGGCCGCGGGTCGGTTGCACACTACTTCGCCCAACTCCGGCTCAACAGTGCGGGCCTGGGACTCGGGCGGAGGGCATGCGCGTGCAGGCGTCGACCAGGGACCGCTCCACCTCGTCCAGCGGCCGGTCCGCCGCGGCCGCCTTGGCTATGGCTCGCGCGGCGGTCTGCGCGGTGAGCGCGCGGGCCGGGACGTCCAGCGCCGGCCAGGGGTCGCCGTCGGGCGGGACGGCGGGGCCGCCGCACGCCCGGTAGGCGGTCAGGAAGCGGTGCCACTCGTCGGGCGGGAGCAGGCCGCAGGCGTACCAGGCCGCCGGACGCGCCAGGTCCCAGGCCGGCGGGCCGGTGCCGAGGTCGTCGATGTCGATCAGGAGCCAGGGGCCCGCGGGCGCGGGGTGGCGGACGAGCTGGCCGAGGTGGAGGTCGCCGTGGCAGAGCCCGGCCGGGCCCGGCATGGCGGCCTCGCCGCGGGCCCAGGCGGGCAGCGCGGACCAGGCCGCCACGACGGGGGCGGTGGCGGGGTGGTGGGGCGCGGTGTCCAGGAGCAGCTCGACGGCGCGGGCCGCCTTCGCGGGGCCGCGCATGGCGGGCACCGGGGTGGGAATCGGCGTGCGGTGGAGGCGGGCGAGGAGTCCGGCGGCGGCCTCCCAGGGCGCGGCGTCCGGATCCTCCGCGTCCACGGGCTCGCCGTACGGCCAGTAGGTCACGAGCCGCCCGTGCAGAACGACGGGCGCCTCGGCGAGCGGCGGCAGGAGTACGCCGGTCAGCCGGGCGGCGGCGGTGACACGGAGGGCCAGTCCGGCGGGGTCGGCGTCCGCCGCGTGGGCCTTGGCGACGGTGCCGGCGTGCCGGACCACGGTGGCGTCCGGGCGGTCGGCGAGGGTGGCCGCGCCGCAGGGGCAGGCCGGCGTGCGGGCGTGGGCCGTCGCCCTGACGCGGGCTTCCAGGGCGGGGAGGAGGGCGTCCGTGGTCACGGGGGTGAGCGTACGCACCGCCGTCGCACCCCTGTGCGGAGCGCTGCCGGTTCCGTTGAGCGGAGCGCCGGCGGTTCCGCCGGCGGACCCGGTCGCCGTGCCGTCGGTGCCGTCGGTGCCGTCGATGCCATCTGTGCCGTATTCGGGATGGCTGTGCGGGCGGCCGCGGACAGAGCAATGCCGGCGCAGCTCCCCAGCTGCGCCGGCATTTTGCCGTCCGCCGCACCCCCGTCCCCACGGGGTTTCATGGGTGGATGTCCCCGCCCGGACCGCTCTTCCGGGCCTGGGGTCGCCGCTCAGCGCCCCAGCACCACACCCACGGACGACGCTTGTGTGGCCACTGTCTCCCACCCGTCGAAGACGAGGAGGAGCAGGACCGCCAGGGGCAGGGCCATGAGTGTCGCCACCACGGGGTGGCGGCGGCCCTGACGGCGGCTCTCCCGCGTGCGGACCAGCGTCCGCGGCATCGTCTGGGCCATGGTCCCTCTCCTGACCGATTCCGTTGTCTCGTGCAGCGGCGGGTGTCTGACCTCGGGGGACGAGTGCTGCACCCGCCGCTTGACCTCAAATCTAGGTGTCCGGCGATCGCCAAACGTCATGCCCTCGTACCGATTGCCGGGCCTCCAGGAGGATGAGCCGCCACCTGCGGTGTACTCCCCTGGGTGGAGACCTGCGCACGGGTCTCGGGGTCTTCCCCCACGGGGCGCCCAGCGTGCCCCGGTATCGCCGTAGTGTCCGGTGACTTCGCTCACTCCGGGTGACCCGACACGCGGCCCTTCTCCCCCGGTGCCCCCGGCCCGGGCACGGCCGCACCGCCGGTCCGGAGCCGCGGACCGGTGCCTCCGCGGGCCCCGGGCCCGCCTCCCTCCCCCACTCCAATCCGCCCCCGGTGCCGAGGCATTGGGATCACCTGCGGCCCGGCACCGGGACCGCTCAGGTGTTCCTGACCGCTTCTCAACTCTCCCGCCCGGCACTGACAATCCGTCGTCCCGGGAGGGCGCGGCCTCTGCGCGCGGGCGGCCGTGGAAACGTAAGCTGTGGCTCGTCACAGGGACCGGGCAGCGGGGATGAACATGGCGATGATGCGCCTGAGGCGCGAGGACCCGCGCGTCGTCGGCTCGTTCAGGCTTCACAGGCGGCTCGGCGCGGGTGGGATGGGCGTGGTCTACCTGGGCTCCGACAAGAAGGGGCAGCGGGTCGCGCTGAAGGTGATCCGGCCGGACCTCGCCGAGGACCAGGAGTTCCGGTCGCGGTTCGCGCGTGAGGTCTCGGCGGCCCGGCGCATCCGGGGCGGCTGTACCGCCCGGCTGGTCGCCGCGGACCTGGAGGCGGACCGCCCCTGGTTCGCCACCCAGTACGTGCCCGGCCCCTCCCTGCACGACAAGGTCGCCGACGGGGGTCCGCTCGTCGCGGCCGACGTCGCGGCCGTGGGCGCCGCACTGTCCGAGGGGCTGGTCGCCGTCCACGAGGCCGGGGTGGTGCACCGGGACCTGAAGCCGTCCAACATCCTGCTGTCCCCGAAGGGTCCGCGGATCATCGACTTCGGCATCGCCTGGGCGACGGGCGCCTCCACGCTCACGCACGTCGGGACCGCCGTCGGCTCCCCCGGGTTCCTCGCGCCCGAGCAGGTGCGCGGTGCCGCGGTCACACCGGCGACGGACGTGTTCTCGCTCGGGGCCACGCTGGCGTACGCGTCGATGGGCGACTCCCCCTTCGGGCACGGCAGTTCCGAGGTGATGCTGTACCGCGTGGTGCACGAGGAGGCACAGCTGCACGGCGTGCCGGACGCCCTCGCCCCGCTGGTCCGGGCGTGTCTGGCGAAGGACCCCGACGAACGCCCCAGCACCCTGCAGCTGTCGCTGCGCCTCAAGGAGATCGCCGCCCGGGAGGCCCAGGGCCTGGCCGACGTCCGGCCGCCCGCGCCGCGCTCCGCGGAGGCGGATGTGCCGACGGGACCGCTGGCCGACACGTATCCGGAGCGGGCACCGCGGCGCGCGCAGGGCACTCCGGCGCCGCGCGGCACGTCGGGGTCGCGGGGTCCGGCCTCCCGGGGCTCGGCTCCGTCGCGGGGCTCCGCCCCTTCCCGCGGCTCTGCCCCCTCGCGCGGCGGCGCCTCCTCGCGGGGCGGCTCCGCTTCGCGCGGCGGCACGGCGTCGCGGGGCGGCGCTGCGGGTGGCCGGTCGGCGTCCCGGCCCGCGTCCGGGTCCAGGGACACCTCCGGCCGGGCCTCGTCCCGCACCGACGGGGGACGGCCCGCGTCGCGCGGAGGGAGCGGCCGTACGGCGCGGAGGACCACGGGGACCCGTTGGCGGCGGCCCGCCAATCCGCGGCTGCTGCGGCAGCGGCTGTTCGTGTTCGTGGTGGTGACGCTGCTCGTCGCCCTGGGCATCGCCGCCGCGCAGGGCTGCCAGGGGCCGTCGCGCGGGCTCGGCGACGACCACGGCGGCGTGCGGGCGGCGCAGCAGGAACGGGTGGACGGGCCCGGCGGCGTTCCGGGCGGCCTTCCCGGCGGCGCAGAGAGCTGACGCCGGCCGCGGTCGCGCCCGGCTCGGCCGTGGGCCGTGCCGGGAACCGGCTCTACGGGGATGGGCGGCCGGCCGTCACCGCGTAGAAGGCGACCGCGGCCGCCGCTCCCACGTTCAGGGAGTCGACGCCGTGGGACATCGGGATGCGCACCCACGCGTCGGACGCCGCCAGGGCCCGCCGGGTCAGCCCGTCGCCCTCCGCGCCCAGCATGAGGGCCACGCGCTCCATGCGGTGCGGGGCGACCTCGTCGAGAGGCTCGGCGCGCTCGTCCGGGGTGAGGGCGAGGAGGGTGAAGCCCGCGTCCCGGACCGTTTCGAGACCGGCCGGCCAGGTGGTGAGGCGGGCGTAGGGCACGGAGAAGACGGCGCCCATCGAGACCTTGACGCTGCGCCGGTAGAGGGGGTCCGCGCAGTCCGGTGAGAGCAGGACGGCTTCCAGTCCGAGCGCGGCGGCGGAACGGAAGATCGCCCCGATGTTGGTGTGGTCGTTGACGGACTCCATGACGACGACACGGCGGGCGCCGGTCAGCAGGCCGGCCGCGGTGGGCAGCGGCTTGCGCGCCATGGAGGCGAGCGCGCCGCGGTGCACGTGGTAGCCGGTGACCTGTTCGGCGAGCGCCGGGTCGACGACGTACACCGGGGCCGGGGCCTCGTCGATGATGTCGCGCATGGTGTCGACCCACTTGGCGGAGAGCAGCATCGAGCGCATCGCGTAGCCCGCCTCGCCGGCCCGTCTGATGACCTTGGCGCCCTCGGCGATGAACAGGCCCTCGGCGGGTTCGCGGCGGCGGCGCAGTTCGACGTCGGTCAGGCCGGTGTAGTCGTGCAGGCGCGGGTCGTCGGGGTCGTCGATCGTGATGAGGCCGGCCATGTCAGACCGTCCCGTGCGGGCCCACGGCGACGACCTCGCCGACGACGATGACGGCGGGCGGCCTGACCTCCTGCGCGACGGCCACCTCGCCGACGGTGGCGAGGGTCGCGTCCACCCGGCGCTGCGCGGCGGTCGTGCCCTCCTGGACGAGGGCGACCGGGGTGTCGGGGGACTTGCCGTGCGCGACGAGGGCCTCGGCGATCTTGCCGATCTTGTCGACGCCCATGAGGATCACGAGCGTGCCGGTCAGTTTCGCGAGGGACGGCCAGTCGACCAGGGAGCGCTCGTCGTCGGGGGCGACGTGGCCGCTGACCACGGTGAACTCGTGGGCGACGCCCCGGTGCGTGACCGGGATGCCGGCCGCGCCGGGCACCGAGACGGAGCTGGAGATGCCGGGGACGACGGTGCACGCGATGCCCGCCTTGGCCAGCGCCTGCGCCTCCTCCATGCCCCGGCCGAAGACGAACGGGTCGCCGCCCTTGAGCCGTACGACCGCCTTGCCCTGCTTGGCGTGCTCGATCAGCGCGTTGTTGATGGCCTCCTGGGCCATGAAGCGGCCGTAGGGGATCTTCGCGGCGTCGATGACCTCGACGTGCGGCGGCAGTTCGGCGAGCAGGTCGCGCGGGCCGAGCCGGTCGGCGATGACGACGTCGGCCTCGGCGAGCAGGCGGCGTCCCCGGACGGTGATCAGGTCGGGGTCGCCCGGTCCGCCGCCGACCAGGGCGACGCCGGGGGTGCGGGTGCGCCGGTGCGGGGCGACGAGGGTACCGTCGCGCAGCCCCTCCACCACGGCGTCGCGGATGGCCGCGGTGTGGCGGGGGTCGCGGTGGCGCGCGTCGGTGGTGAGGACGGCGACGGTGACACCCTCGCTGTGGCCGGTGGCCGGTGTCCACGCCGTGGCCCGGTCGGCGTCGTCGGAGCGGACGCACCACACGCGGTGCCGCTCGGCCTCCGCGGAGGCGGCTTCGGCGGCCTCCGGGTCGCTGGTGGCGATCAGGACGTACCAGGCGCCCGCGAGGTCGCCCTCCGTGTACGGGCGCCGCTCCCAGGTGATCTCGCCCGTGTCCGCCATCGCCTCGACGGACGGGGTCGCCTCGGGGGACACCAGGCGGATGTCGGCGCCCGCCGCGATGAGCGCGGGCAGGCGGCGCTGGGCGACCTGCCCGCCGCCGAGGACGACCACACGACGGCCGGTGAGACGGAGGCCTACGGGGTAGGCGGGATGTTCGGCCATGAGGGCGGGCTCCTCGTCCTGGCGGTGCGGTGGGCGCTTCGGCTCCGGAGCGGCCCTGACGTGGTTGATGTGACGTGGTTGATGTGACTGGCGTGTCGGACGTGTCCGGCGCGCAGGACGCGTGTGCCGTGCGTGAGACGTGCCTGATGTGTCTGACGTGGGGATACGTGCGGATTCTAGGAGACGTGCGGGGGCGGTACGAGGCGTGTCCGGCATACGGCGGGAGGGGCCGGCGGCCGACGGGGCGGTCGCGCGCCGGCGGGACCGCCCGGCGCGGTCCGCCTGCGGCGGCGGAGCATGCGCGCCCGGGTGCCGCGCCGGTCCCTCCCCGCCGCAGGCTACTTCTCGGTGACTCCGGCCGAGTCGAACGTCGCCACCTCGTGCATCGCCCGCGCCGTGCTCTGCACCATCGGCAGGGCGAGCAGCGCGCCGGTGCCCTCGCCGAGGCGGAGGTCGAGGTCGACCAGCGGACGCAGGCCCAGCTTGTTGAGCGCGGCGACGTGGCCGGGCTCGGCGCTGCGGTGGCCGGCGATGCAGGCGGCCAGCACCTCCGGGGCGATCGCGCGGGCGACCAGGGCGGCGGCACCGGCGCTGACGCCGTCCAGGATCACCGGCGTGCGCAGGGAGGCGCCGCCGAGCAGCAGGCCGACCATGGCCGCGTGCTCGAAGCCGCCGACCGCGGCCAGGACACCGACGGGGTCGGCGGGGTCCGGCTGGTGGAGTTCGAGGGCGCGGCGGACGACCTCGGTCTTGCGGGCCAGCGTCTCGTCGTTGATGCCGGTGCCGCGGCCGGTGACCTCGGCCGGGTCGACGCCGGTGAAGACGGAGATGAGCGCGGCGGACGCGGTGGTGTTCGCGATGCCCATCTCGCCGGTGAGCAGCGCCTTGTTGCCGGCCGCGACCAGGTCGCGGGCGGTCTCGATACCGACCTCGACGGCCTGCTTGGCCTCCTCGCGGGTCATCGCGGGGCCGGTGGTCATGTCGGAGGTGCCCCCGCGGATCTTGCGGGGCAGCAGGCCCGGCGTGGCGGGCAGGTCGGTGGCGACACCGACGTCCACGACGCACACCTCGGCGCCGACCTGGGTGGCGAAGGCGTTGCAGACCGCCCCGCCGCCCAGGAAGTTGGCGACCATCTGGGCGGTGACCTCCTGCGGCCAGGGGGTGACGCCCTGGGCGTGCACTCCGTGGTCGCCGGCGAAGACGGCGACGGCCGCGGGCTCCGGGATGGGCGGCGGGCACTGCCGGGACAGGCCGGACAGCTGGGCGGAGATGATCTCCAGCATGCCGAGCGCACCGGCCGGCTTGGTCATGCGCTTCTGCCGCTCCCAGGCCTCCCCGAGCGCCTTGGCGTCCAGCGGGCGGATCTGCGCGACGGTCTCGGCGAGCAGGTCGTGCGGCGCCTCGCCCGGCAGGGCACGACGGCCGTACGTCTCCTCGTGGACCACCCAGGACAGCGGGCGGCGCTTGGACCAGCCGGCCTGCATCAGCTCGGGCTCGTCCGGGAACTCGTCGACGTACCCGACGCACAGGTACGCGACGATGTCGAGGTGTTCGGGCAGGCCGAGGGCGCGGACCATCTCACGCTCGTCGAAGAAGCTGACCCAGCCGACGCCGAGGCCCTCGGCGCGGGCGGCGAGCCAGAGGTTCTCGACGGCGAGCGCGGAGGAATACGGCGCCATCTGCGGCTGCGTGTGGCGCCCGAGGGTGTGCCGGCCGCCCCGCGTCGGGTCGGCGGTGACGACGATGTTGACGGGGGTGTCGAGGATGGCCTCGATCTTCAGTTCCTTGAACTGCTTGGCCCGCCCCTTGGGCAGCGACTTCGCGTAGGCGTCGCGCTGGCGCATCGCCAGTTCGTGCATCGCGCGGCGGGTGTCCTCGGAGCGGATGACGACGAAGTCCCAGGGCTGCGAGTGGCCGACGGAGGGCGCGGTGTGGGCGGCCTCCAGCACGCGGAGCAGCACCTCGTGGGGGATGGGGTCGCTGCGGAAGCCGTTGCGGATGTCACGGCGTTCACGCATGACCTTCAGGACGGCGGCACGCTCGGCGTCGTCGTAGGCGGGAGCCGCCGGGCCGGTGGGCCGGCGCACCTCCGGTACGTCCACGAGGATCTGGTCCGCTTCGTCCTCCTGGTCGGCGGCGCGGGTGGCCAGGTCGTCGGCGTTCTGGGCGAGTTCGGGACCGGTCTCGCGCGGGGCGGGGACCTCGGGAGTGACCGGGACGGCCTCGGGCCCGGCCGGAGTGGTGGGCACCTGGCCGCCCTCGACGGGCGGGAACTGGGCCTCAACCTCGTCGGCACCGGGCTCCCCGGCGCCCTGCGGCGGCTCGGGCAGGGGCTGCTGCTCGGCCGTGGGGGCCGGAGCCGCGTCGGGCTCCGCGGGTTCGGACGTGCTGGGTGCCACGGCCACTTCCTGCGGTACGTCGGGTACATCGGGGCCCACGAGTGACTGCGGGCCCTGCGCGGGCCGCGGGGCGTCCGGTGCCGGGGGGTGTTCGGCGGTGAGGTGCGCGTCGGAGCGGAGGCCGGGTGCGGGCTCGGGAACCACGAGAGGCTCGGGAGCCACGGGGGTCTCGGTGACCGCGGTGGTGTCGGTGACCGCGGGGGTGTCGGGGCCGGCATCGGCGGACGCATCGAAGCCGTCGGGCTCCGGGGTGACCGGGGCGGATTCCTGCGGGTCCGCCTGGGCGACCGGTTCACCGGGAGCGTGCTGCCCGGGAACGGCCTGGCCGACGACGGCATGGTCGGCGGGCGCGTGCTCCACGACCGGCTGGTCGGCGCCCGGCTGCGCGTCGGGGCGGGCGGTGGCGGCCTCGGGCGAGGACGCGGAGTCCGGCTGGACCGCCGCCATCTCCTGCGACGCGGACGGGCCGTCCGGATGCGGGTGCGCCACCTCCTGCGGTGCGGAAGGCACCGGCGGCCGGGGCTGTACGTCCGCGTCCGCCACCGGCTCGGGCCGGTCGGCGACCTCCGATGCCCCGGGCTCCGGGGACTGCTCGGGTCCGGCGGGCTGGGGCTCGACGGCCTCGGGAGCGACGGCCCCCGGGACGGCGACGTCCGGGCCAACGGCCTCCGGAGCGACCACTCCTGGAGCGACGGCCTCCGCGGCAACGGCCTCCTCGCCCACGGCTCCCGCGACGACCGCGTCCGGGGCGACCGCCTCGGGAGCGACGGCGTCCGGGGCCGACGGCGCGGCGCCCATCGGCGCCTCCGGCGCAACGGCCTCCGGCGCCCTTGCGCTCGCGGCGTCCGGCCCGGCAGGGCCGACGGCGGTGTCCGGTGCCGTCGCCTCGGGGGTGAGGGTGTCCGCGGGCGCACTCGGCGGTCCGGCGGGCACGGGCGCGTCGGCCGACTGGTCGTCCTGGGCCACGGGCGGCTCGGGAAGCGGGGCCTCCGGCGACGCCTGCGGGGCCGGGATCCCGGCCCCCTGCGACGCGGGGGCGTCCTGCGCCGGCGGCGCCTGCGGGGCCACGCCCCCGGCGGCCTGTGCGGCTACGCCCTCTTCGGCGCCGTCCGTCCCGTCCTCAGCCACCTGCTGTCCGGGGAACTCCTGGGGCTGCGGAGCCTCGTGACCCTCCCCGGTCGTCGGCTCCGGAGCTTCTGCCGGACCCGCCCCGGCCTGCGTCCCGGGCTGCCCGGGATCCTCCGCACCGCCCGTCGCCGTCACGGCCTCCGTGGCCACGCGGCTCACGAGGGCCTGGGCCGCGCCCAGCGGCTCGGGCTCCTGGTCCGGTACCGGAACAACCGTTTCCGCATCGCCCGCCCCGGCGCTCGCCGGGGCCGGGGCCGTCTGCGGTGCGGCCTGCGCCCCCCACGGCGCCGCCGACTGCGGAGGCATCGCGGCGGTCTGCGGGGCGTCGAGGTACTCGGGGACGGCGGCCGGCGGGCCGGGGTGCCGTACCGGCGCGGCGGCGGGGCCGCGGTCGGCGAGGGAACGCACCGGGCTCGCGGAGGCGTCCGGGATCGGCGGGCCGAGGTGGAGGGGTCTGCGCGGCTGGACCGGGGCGGACGCGGGGTCGGGCAGGCGGACGCCACCGAGGTCGACCGAACCGCTGTCACGGCCGGACAGTTCGTGCGGGCCCGGCTGGTGCACGGTCTCGACGACCGGCTCCGGCGCGGGCGGCGCGACCTCGTTGCCCCAAGCACTCTGGGCTCCCGGCAGCAACAACAGGTCCTCGTCCTCGGCGTCGGCCTCGGAGAGGTAGGTGTACGCGCCGGGTGCGGGGACGCCCGGCTGCTCCACCATGCCTGCGTTCTCCGGCAGCCCCTCGCCCGGGATCTGGCCGGTGTCGGTCATGCGTAACCCCTCGCCCATCGGTTAGTGCTTCTACGACCAGCTCGCCCGGGACGGCGCACCGACCGCCCCACAGTGAGAACGAGCGTGCGTGCCCAGCGGCACGAACGACCCGCGGGAAAAGACGACAAAGCCATTCAGTGGCATTGTCGCGGCCGTTCCCCCGCCACGACAGCTTGATCCGCGACGGCCCGCTGTGGACTGCGCCACGTTGCGCGTCCTCCGGTTCTGCCGTACCACATACCGCCCATAACTGACCGGTTTTCAGGACATTGGGCGACGAAGCCCCAGGTGCCCCCATGCGGTACAACAATCCGCCAGCCTACCCCGGCAGTACGACAACCCGATCACGGGGCGCGGTCCGGGAGGACCCCGCTGAGCAGGAACGCGACGCTCCGCTCCGTCTCCGTCCAGGCCCGGGTGTCGAGTCCGACGGACTGCAGCAGCGCGCATTCGACCCGGTAGCCGTGCTCCGTCAGGTCCCTGCCGACGAGTTCGGCCGCGTCGCGGGTCGCGGCGTGGGCGACGATCCGCTGGGGCCGCCGGTCGGCGACCGCGGAGACCACGGCCGCTCCCCCGCCGCCGACCCGCACGACGTCCGGTTCGGGCAGGTTCTCCAGGACGTGCGGCGCGGTGCCGTGGACGGTCTGCACCTGGACCCCGAAGTGCCGTGCGGCGGCCTCGGTCCGGGCGCAGGCGTCCCGGTCGCGGTCGACCGCGATGACGGCGGCGCCCGCGCGGGCGGCCTCGGCGGCGAAGGCTCCGCCGCCGCAGCCGATGTCCCACACGAGGTCGCCCGGCCGCGGTCCGAGCCGGGCGAGTTGGGCGGTGCGGAGCAGGTCGGTCTCGCCCTCGCCCAGTTCGCCGCCGTACGCCTCGGCGGGCAGCGACCAGCCGCGCGGTCCGGCGGCCGGGTCCCGGCCGGCGATCCAGCCGGCCCCGTCGGCCGCGGCGCCCGGCCCGGTGCTCCCGCCGGCCACGATGACGACGTTCGGGTCGCGCCAGGTGTGGTCGGCCGCCTTGTCGGAGGTGACGACGGTGACCCGCTCGCGGGTGGTGCCGAGTTCCTCGCAGATGACGAAGGTGCGGTGGACGCCCTCCATCAGCAGGCCGAGTTCGGCGGGTCCGGCGCCGGGTGAGGTGAGGACCGCGACCTTGGTGTGGGCCCGGCACACGTTCACCGCGCGTCGCAGGGTGCGGGGGTGGGCGACGACCACGTGGGCGTCGTCCCAGGGCATGCCGGCGCGGGCGAAGGCGGCGGCCACGGAGGAGACGGCGGGGACCACTTCCACCTCCAGGCCGTACTCGGGGGCCCGGAGGGTGCGTACGACGCCGAAGAAGCCGGGGTCGCCGTCGGCGAGGACGACCGTGGTCCCGCGGTGGGCGGCGATGCGGCGGGCGGCGAGGGCGACGCTGCCGAGGCGGATGCGTTCGGCGGCGGGCGGCACCTCGGGAAGCGCCAGGTGGTGGGCGGCGCCGGCCACGAGGGTGGCCGCGCCCAGTGCGGAGCGTGCCGCGGCGGTCAGCGGCGAACCGTCCCAGCCGATCACCGTGACCCGGTCGGCCATCGTCGTCAGTCTCCAGGTTTTCGCAGGTCGTGGCCGCGCCAGGCCCTGGCGGTGCGGGGGCGCCCCGTGAGAGTACCTGGTGCGGCTCGGGGCGCGCGGCGGCGAGGCGGGTGCGGCTCCGGGGAATCAGTTCCAGTCGGTGAAGGCCGTGAAACCGTCGCTGCCGACCGGCTGACCGGTCGTGCCCTCCAGGTCCTCGGGGAGCAGGCTCCAGACGATGAAGTCGGTGCGTACGTCCGTCCAGACGCCGTCGTCGGTGCGGGCCCGCGCGATGCAGGCGCCGCGCAGCACGCCCTCGCTGATGCAGCCGATCTTCTGGGCGACCTGCTGGGAGGCGGTGTTGTCGGCGGCGGTGCGCAGCTCGACGCGTTCGAACTTCTGGTCGCCGAAGAGCCACTGTGCGGTGGCGAGCGCCGCCTCGGAGGCGTATCCCTCGCCGCGGGCCCAGGGCGCGACTATGTAGGACAGTTCGGTCGACCGTACGTGCCAGTCGGTCCGGGTCAGCCGGACGACGCCGACCAGCCGCTGGGTGAGGAACTCGGTGACGGCCAGGTCGAGACCGCGTCCGGCGGCGCGTTCGGCGGGGGCGTGGTCGCCGATCCAGACGCCGGCGTCCTTCTCGGTGAAGGGCTGGGGGACGTGGGTCCAGGCGGCGACCTGCTCGTCGTTCATCATCGCGGCCAGGGCCGGCACGTCGTCCTCGTCGAGGGGGCGCAGCACCAACCGCTCCGTGTTGATGGAGATGTTGGGGAAGGTGCTCGTCATGCGCCGCTCCGTAACCTGGGTAACCGTCAGGGCCTGCTCGAACTGCCCAGCATGCAGCATGAAAGCACTCAACCACACCACCGGGTCCACCCCGTCGGCACGGAGCGGACCCGGTGGGTGACGCGGGGTTCGGCTCGAAGGCGTGTTCCCCGGGGTGGCCGGAGCGAGCTGATCAGAAGGAGGGCAGGACGGCGCCGGCGTACTTGTCCTCGATGAACTTCTTCACCTCGGGCGAGTTCAGCAGCTTCGCGAGCTTCTTCACCCGCGGGTCGTCCTCCTGGCCCTCCTTGACGGCCAGCAGGTTGCTGTTCGGGTTGTCCTTGGCGCTCTCCAGGACGAGGGCGTCCTGGGCGGGCTTGAGGTCGGCCTCGATGGCGTAGTTGCCGTTGACGACCGCCGCGTCCACGTCGTCGAGGGAGCGCGGGGTCTGGGCCGCCTCCAGCTCCTTGAACTCGAGCTTCTTCGGGTTGCCGGTGATGTCCGCGGGGGTCGCCGCGGTTCCGACGCCGTCCTTGAGGGTGATGATCTTGTTGGCCGCCAGCAGCTGCAGGGCGCGGCCCTCGTTGACGGTGTCGTTGGGGACGGCGACGGTCGCACCGCTCTTCAGGTCGTCGGCCTTCTTCACCTTGTGGGAGTAGAGGCCGAGGGGCTCCAGGTGCACGTCGACGACGGACACGATGTGGGTGCCGTTCTTCTTGTTGAAGTCGTCGAGGTAGGGCTGGGTCTGGAAGTAGTTGGCCCCCACGGAGCCGTCCTCCGTCGCCGTGTTCGGCGTGACGTAGTCGGTGAACTCCTTCACCTCCAGGTCGAGTCCCGCGTCCTTCGCCAGGTTCTCCTTGACGTAGTCGAGGATCTCGGCGTGCGGGGTGGGGCTCGCGGCGACGACCAGCGGGCCGGAGGTGTCGGAGGCGGCGTCCTTGTCCGAGCCGCACGCGGAGAGGCCGAGGGTGAGGGCTCCGGCGGCGAGGACGGCGGTGGTGATCTTGGCGGTGTTACGCACGAAAAGTGCCTTTCCTGAGGTGATGCGGCCCCGGCCGGGGTAACGGCGGGGAGTCTGGTGGGGGTCCCGGTCAGGCGACCTTGCCGACGTCGGCCGCCGCGGGCTCCTTGGCCCTGAGTAGCCGGAGCCGGGGTCCGGCGCCCCCTTGTCCGCCGCGGCGGTGCAGGGCGCGGGCCGCGTAGTCGCCGGCGAACTGGATGATCGAGATGGCGACGGCGAGGAGGGCGACGGTGATCCACATGAAGCCGGGTTCGAAGCGCTGGTAGCCGTAGCGGACGGCGAGGTCGCCGAGGCCGCCGCCGCCGACGGTGCCGGCCATGGCGGAGTAGCCGATGAGGGCGATGACCGTGGTGGTGGTGGAGGCGATCAGGGACGGCAGCGCCTCGGGGACCAGCACCTTGCGGACGATGGTCCAGGTGTTGCCGCCCATGGACTGCACGGCCTCGACGAGCCCTCCGTCGACCTCGCGCACGGCGGTCTCGACGAGCCGCGCGAAGAACGGGATGCCGCCGATGGCGAGCGGCACGATCGCGGCCTCGCTGCCGATGGTGGTGCCGGTGACCCAGCGGGTGAAGCTCATCAGCGCGACCATGAGGATGATGAACGGCATCGAGCGGCCGATGTTCACGACCTGGCCGATGACCTTGTTCAGCACGACGTTCTGCAGCAGTCCGCCCCGGTCGGTGAGGACGAGGAGCACGCCGAGCGGGAGGCCGGCGACGACGGCTATCAGGGTGGACCAGCCGACCATGATCAGGGTCTCCCAGGACGCCTGCTCGAGCAGCGGCTGCATCTGCGACCAGGTCACTTCGCGCCCTCCTTGGCGAGCGGGGCCGGGGCGGCCGCCGCGTCCGGCGCGCCGGAGTCGTCCGGCACCTCGTTCACCACGTCGATCTGCAGGCCCTGTTCGCGCAGGAAGCCGACGGGCACGACGTTGTCCTCGTAGCGGCCGGGCAGTTCGATGCGCATCCGGCCGACCTGGAGGCCGCCGACGGTGTCGATGGCGGCGCCGAGGATGGAGATGTCGATGTTGTAGGTGCGCGAGAGCTGGGAGATGACGGGCTGGGTGGCGGCCTCGCCCTGGAAGGTGACGTCGAGGACGGTGCGGTCGTCGCCGGAGGCGTCGCCGCCGACCGGGAAGAGCGCGGCGGCCAGCTCGGAGCCCGGGGTGGCGAGGAGTTCGCCGACCGTGCCGGACTCGACGATGCGGCCCCGGTCCATGAGGGCGGCCGAGTCGCAGATGCTCTTGACGACGTCCATCTCGTGCGTGATGAGCAGGACGGTCAGTCCCAGCTGGCGGTTCAGGTCGCGCAGCAGTTGGAGGATGGAGCGGGTGGTGTCCGGGTCGAGGGCGCTGGTGGCCTCGTCGGAGAGCAGCACCTTCGGGTCGCCGGCCAGGGCGCGGGCGATGCCGACGCGCTGCTTCTGGCCGCCGGAGAGCTGGGCGGGGTAGGACTTGGCCTTGTCGGCGAGGCCGACGAGGTCGAGCAGTTCCAGCGCCTTGCGGGATCGTTCCTTCCCGGACTTGCCGAGGATCTCCAGCGGGAGTTCGACGTTGTCCTGCACGGTCCGGGCGGAGAGCAGGTTGAAGTGCTGGAAGACCATGCCGATACGGCTGCGCGCCTGCCGCAGTTCGCGGCCCGCGCGGGGGCCCCGGCCCGCCAGCGCGGTGAGGTCCTGGCCGGCGACGGTGACCGTGCCGGCGGTGGGGCGCTCCAGGAGGTTGACGCAGCGGATGAGCGAGGACTTGCCGGCGCCGGACTGGCCGATGACGCCGTACACCTCCCCCTCGCGGACGTGCAGGTCGACGCCGTCCAGGGCGGTGACCTCGCGGCCGCGCGAGCGGTAGACCTTGGTGAGGCCCGATGTGGTGATCACGTGGGTTTCCGTCACTGTCGAGTGCGCGGCGCGGTGGTGGGCGCCGGGCACGGGGCGTTGTTCTTCGGGGGCTCGGGTCCGTCGCGACGCGGCACGGTTCCCGCGGTGGCGGTGGCGGCCGGGCCCGGGAGGAACGTGTGCGCGGGACGTGGCTCAGCCGCGGGCGCGGGGCGCCGGCACGGGCGTGAGCGGGCGCTCGCTTCGGGGCGCGAGGCTCAGGTGCTGCAGGGGCCCTCTAGAAGGCGCACATTCGACACGCACAGGGAGGCATACAACGAGCACCGGGCGTGGTCGTCGCCTCGGTCGCATGGGTGCGGTCGCTCGTCGTGCTCATACGTTCAGTAAAGCAGACGCGTCTTCCGGTCCGGGGGCCGATGTCCGGATGCTGGACACCGTGCTGGACACCGGCCGGCCGGCGGCCGACGGGCGTCCGGGCGTCAGCCCCGTACGGAGATCTCGACGCCCGCTCGGGTGACCAGCGCGGACAGGGCCGACAGGTCGGTGACCACCAGGTCGGCGTCGAGTTCGTCGGGGCGGTGGGTTGTGGCCAACGCCACGGTCCGCATGCCGGCGGCGCGGCCGGCCTGGAGACCCGCGGGGGCGTCCTCGAAGACGACGCAGGCGGCCGGGTCGACACCGAGCGCGCGGGCACCGAGCAGGTAGGGCTCGGGGTCGGGCTTGCCGCGGGTGATGTCGTCGGCGGCGACGAGGGTCTTGGGGAGGATGCCGACGGCGTCGAGGCGGGCCTCGGCGAGACGGCGGGTGGCCGAGGTGACGACGGCCCAGCGGTCGGCCGGGAGCGCGTCGAGGAAGTCCCGGGTGCCGGGCAGCAGGTGGACGCCGCCGTTCGGCACGTCCTCGACCTCCAGCTGCTCGATGCGCGCGACGGCCTGCGGGACCAGGGCGGCGGGCAGCAGGTCGGCGGCTATCTCGGCGGCCGGACGCCCGTGGAGTTCGACCCGGCCGAACTGCTCGGCGGTGATCCCGTACTCGCCGGCCCACCGCGTCCAGCAGCGCTGCACGGAGGCGAGGGAGGAGACGAGGGTTCCGTCGTTGTCGAACAGGAGGGCCTGTGCGTGGAGCTTCATGCCCTCGACCCTACGGGGCCGCCGCACCGGTCCGGCACCGCCGGGGACACCGTCGCCGTGGTGCGCGCGGGGCCGGGGACGGCGGGCCTTTTGGGCCGTAATAGGCTCGCTGCCATGCTTGACGTCCTGACGCTGGTGACCGGTGTCGCCGCGCTGCTGCTCGCCGCCTGGTGCGGCTGGGCGGCCTACCGTGACCAGCCGACGAAGGACTGGCATTTCATCGGCATGGCCGCGGTCTCGGTGCTGGCGCTGGTCCAGCTGGTGGTCGGGGTCGTGCAGCTGGCGCGAGGCGAGGAACCGGCGCAGGGCACGGCGATCTTCGTGGCGTATCTGCTGGGCGCCTTCGCCTGCGTGCCCGCGGCGGGTTTCATGTCGCTGGCCGAGCGCACCCGCTGGGGCTCGATCACGGTCGCCGCCGGTGGTGTCGTCCTCGCCGTCCTGCAGGTGCGGCTCTACGACATCTGGGGAGGCTGACATGGTGGCGACGTCCGGGGAAGCCGGCACGGGGACCGCGGAGGAGAAGCGGGCCCGCAAGCGGCTGATCGGCGGGCCCGGCATCCTGCTGGTGTGGCTGTACGGCGTGATGGTCGTCGGCGCCGTGTCGCGGTCCGCGTACCAGATCGCGACCGAGTTCGACCGGGCGCCGCTCCCCTATACCCTGTCCGCGCTCGCGGGCGTCGTCTACGGCTTCATCACGTACACGCTGGTGCGCGGTGGCGAGACGGCCCGCAGGGCGGCGCTGGTGTGCTGCGCCGCCGAGCTGGTGGGCGTACTGACGGTCGGCACCTGGACGCTGGTGGAACCGTCCGCCTTCCCCGACGCGACCGTGTGGTCGGACTACGGGATGGGCTACCTCTTCATCCCCGTGCTGCTGCCCCTGTCGGCGATGTACTGGCTGCGCCGGGCCCGCACCGCGTAGGTTCCGTCCGGCCGGAGGGACCCCGTCCGCCCGGAGGGGCCCCGGCGCTTACCGGTCCGCGGCGCGGGCGCCTCAGGCCGTGGCGGCGTACGCCCCGGCCGCCTTCTCCAGGATGATCATCGGTACGCCGTCCGCGCCGCGCACCGTGCCCACCGTCTCGTAGCCGACGCGCCGGTACAGCCCCAGGTTGCCCTCGCTGCGGTGCCCCGTGTGCAGGCGGAAGCGCTTGGCACCGCGCTGGTCGGCGAGGGCCGACTCGGCGGCCCGCAGCAGGCGGGCACCGATGCCGTGCCCCTGCAGCCGGGGGTGGACACACAGCTTGCCGATGGCGGCGGCCCCGTCCTCGTTCACCCGTCCGCGCACCGAGCCGACGACCTCCTCGCCGAGCCGCGCCACCTGGACGCAGTCGGTGACGACCTCCTCGCGCACGGAGTCCAGGCTCTGGACCAGCGGATCGATGCGGTAGTTGCCGTAGAGCGCAGCCTCGCTCTGGAAGCAGAGGTACTGCAGCCGGAAGATCTGCTCGACGTCCTCTTCGGTCGCCGCCGAGATGGTCACGCTCATGCCCATGTGCGCATGCCTCCCGCTCACCTGATCACCTGTGGTCCCCCACTCCTATCCCCGTCCTCAGCGGGCCGCAACCTCCGGCGCAAGCAATCGTCGAAGACATCCCAGACATCGGGAACGTTCCGGGCCAAGGTTGCCCTGTGAGATACCCAACTCCCCCGCGATCTCCCGGTATGTGAGGTCCCTGGGCGACAGCAGCGCCTCCAGCAGCC
The DNA here is from genome assembly GCF_000721235.1 of Streptomyces olivaceus. Lineage (GTDB taxonomy): Bacteria > Actinomycetota > Actinomycetes > Streptomycetales > Streptomycetaceae > Streptomyces > Streptomyces olivaceus. Next base: position 42,354 of record NZ_JOFH01000012.1, on the reverse strand, counting down.
GGGGGCAGCGGCCGGGCAGCCGGCGGACGGCGTCGCGCAGCGCCCGGTGCCGCGCCGCGGTGAGGGCCAGCTGCTCGGGATCGTGGTCGGCGGCGCCCGCGGGCTCCCTCTCGTAGGGCCGCTCGTGCCGGGCGCTGCGGCGGGTGCGGCGGGCCTCGGTCCGTACGGCGCTGCGCAGCCAGCGGTGCGGGTCGGGAGGCGGTCCCTCGGCCTCCAGGCGTTCCAGGAGGCGCAGCCAGACCGCCTGTTCGAGGTCGCCGGGCTCCACCCCGGACGCATATGCCTCGGCCGAGGCTTCGGCGGCGAGCAGCGGGGACAGCGAGGTGACCAGGTCGTCCGTCATATGCACCTCGACGCGGCCGCCCGGGCGGCCGGTTGCCCGGGCGGCCGAAGCTCACTCCAACCGGCGGCGGGCGCTCAGCCGTTGACGAAGTCCTCGCGGGCCAGCACGCCCGTGTCCGGGTTGTCGGTGAAGATCCCGTCGATGCCGGTGGCGAAGTAGGCCCGGAACGCGCCGAAGGCGTCGCCGTAGCCGTCGGGGTCGGCACCCTTGCGGAACTCCGCAGGCAGGAAGGGGTTTTCGTTGCGCATGGTGTACGGGTGCAGGATCAGGCCCGCGCGGTGCGCGTCGCGCACGAGCGCCGTCGGCTCGGTCAGCCGGCCGGCGGAGTCCCTGGGGACGATCAGGTCCAGGGTCGGGCCGATGCCCTGCGCGTAGGAGGCGATCTCCTTCAGCCCCTCCGGCGTGACGAGGTCGGCGGTGGTGCGCGGGTCGCCGGCCTCCACGAAGTCCCACGGGCGGCTGTCCGCGCCGGAGAGCAGGACGGCGAGCGGGTTGCCGACGAGCCTGTTCATCCGCTGGACGCTGGTGGGCTCGAAGGACTGGATGACGACGGGCGAGTTCTGCCGGTCCTTGCCGTACTCGCGCAGCAGCCGCGCGAGCCGCTCCTCCGTGCCGAGGCCCAGCTTGCGGAAGTAGGTGGGGTGCTTGAGCTCGGGGTAGATCCAGACCTGCTTGCCGCGCCGGCGGGTCTGCTCGTCCTGCCAGCGAAGCACCTCTTCGAAGGTGGGGATCTCCCAGCGGCCGTCGTAGAGGGTGTTGTGCGGGCGGTTGGCCGGGATGCGCTCGGTCGCGCGCAGCGTCTTGAGCTCGGCGAGGGTGAAGTCCTCGGTGAACCAGCCGGTGGTGGCGACGCCGTCGAGCGACTTGGTGCGCCTGCGGCCGGCGAACTCGGGATGGTCGGCGACGTCCGTGGTGCCGCCGATCTCGGGTTCGTGCCGGCAGACGAGGTGGCCGTCCTTGGTGGGGACGAGGTCACCGGCCTCGACGATGTCGGCGCCCAGGTCGAGGGCCAGTTCGTAGGAGCCGAGGGTGTGCTCGGGGCGGTAGCCGCTGGCGCCGCGGTGCCCGATGACGGTCGGGACGGGCAGGCCCTTCAGTCCCCCGCGGTGTCCGCCGCCGGGTCCGCCGCCGGCGGCTCTCGCCGTACCGGACAGACCCAGTACCGCTCCGCCCGCGCCGAGCACCGCTGCGCCCAGGAGCGCCCGCCGTCCCGTGCCGCCGCCCGCCCGCTCGTCCGACTCCTGTGTTCCCATGGGGCCTCCTGCCGTTGTCCATCGGTGCATCGGTGCGGGCCGATCGTAGGGGCGCGTACATGACCAACGGGAGACGGCAGCCGGAACACGCGGACGCGTGCGGATGTCGTACGGGCGGACGGTCGACGGCCGGACGGCTGACATGCGGACGACCGGCCGGGGAGAGAGAAGACGGACGCGTGGCCGACCGTCGGAGGAAGTGGACGCGCGGGTGGACGGCCGACGACGCCTGACGGGCCGTCTGCTTGGCGGCGGCGGGACGGGGTAGTCGGGAGGAAAGCAGGTGAACGCCGCAGGGACCGGTGACGCTCCCCGTACGGCGTGCCGTACGTGGCCCGTGCCGGTCCGTGCTCCGCTCCGGGGCCGGGCGCGCACCCCGACCGCGCCGGCGGCCCGCGAGGGCGGCCCGTCTCACATCCCGGTGAAGGCGTTACGGCCGGGCAACACCGCGGCGCCGCAGGTGAACGCACGTCAACACGGTGTAAGACCCGGGTGACCCGAGGTGCGTGATACCCCGGACCGCGAGTAATGTCCTCACCTGCACAGACTCATACCGCATCCCCGACACCGGAGGACCCGTTGTCCCGCTTCGTGTTCATCAAGGCAGTGCTCGGCCCGATCATGCGCCTGATGTTCCGCACTCGGGTGGAGGGTGCGGAGAACATCCCGGGCGACGGCCCGGTGATCCTGGCCGGCAACCACCTCACCTTCATCGACTCGATGATCCTTCCGCTCGTCTGCGACCGGCAGGTCTTCTTCATCGGCAAGGACGAGTACGTCACCGGCAAGGGCCTCAAGGGCCGCCTGATGGCCTGGTTCTTCACCGGTGTCGGCATGATCCCGGTCGACCGGGACGGCGGCCGGGGCGGGGTCGCGGCGCTGATGACCGGGCGCCGGGTGCTGGACGAGGGCCGGGTCTTCGGCATCTACCCGGAGGGCACCCGCTCCCCCGACGGCCGCCTCTACCGGGGCCGCACCGGCATCGCCCGGCTGACCCTGATGACCGGCGCCCCGGTGGTCCCGTTCGCCATGATCGGCACCGACAAGCTCCAGCCCGGCGGCGCGGGCCTGCCCCGGCCGGGCCGGGTCACGGTCCGCTTCGGCGAGGCGCTGGAGTTCTCCCGCTACGAGGGCATGGACCGTGACCGCTACGTCCTGCGGGCCGTCACCGACTCCGTGATGACCGAGGTCATGCGGCTGTCCGGCCAGGAGTACGTGGACATGTACGCCAGCAAGGCGAAGGCGGCGTAGGGCCGCGCGCGGGCATCGCGCACGCGAAGGGGCGGGCCGCTCGTCGAGCGGCCCGCCCCTTCGCGTCGCCCCTGCGGCTACGGGTGCTCCACCCCGTCCTCCAGTCGCTGGCCGCGCAGCAGGTACCAGGACGCCGCGGCGGCGGCCAGCAGGACGGCGGCGCCGACGCCCGCGGCCAGGGCCAGCCCGTCGACGAAGGCCTGGCGGGCCGAGTCGAGCAGCGCGCCGGCGGTCGGGGCGGGCAGCCCGGCCGCGGCCTGAACCGCGCCGCCCAGTGACTCGTGCGCCGCGTCCGGAGTCCCGGCGGGGCCCGTGAAGTCGCGGTAGACACCGGTCACGATCGAACCGAGCACCGCGATACCGAGGGCGGCACCGAGTTCGTACGCCGTCTCGGAGACCGCGGAGGCGGCGCCCGCCTGCTCCCCGGGCACGCTGGAGAGGATCACGTCGGCGGTGACGGTGAACGCGAAACCCGCGCCGAGGCCGACGACCAGCAGGGCCGCGCCGATCAGCGGATAGCCGGTGTGCCGGCCGACCACGGTCAGTGCGGCGAGCGCCAGGCCGACGGCGGCGAGTCCGCCGCTGACCACCGCGCGGACGGAGAAGCGCCGGGCCGCGCGGCCCGCGATCAGGCCGGCCGCGACCGCACCGACGGCGGCGGGCAGTTCGGCCAGGCCCGCCTCGAACGGGCGCCTGCCCTGGACGAGTTGCAGGTACTGGGAGAGGAAGAACACCAGCCCCGACAGACCGAGGATGGTGAGCAGGTCGGCCAGGACCGCACCGCTGAAGCCGCGGTTGCGGAACAGCCGCATGTCGATCAGCGGCACCGGCATGGCCAGCTGCCGCCGGACGAAGCCGTACAGCGCGGCGGCGCCCAGCAGACCCGCGGCGAGCGTGGCCGGGGCGAACCCGTGTGCGGCGGCCTCCTTGACGGCGTAGACGACACCGACCATGCCGGCCAGGGAGAGGACGACGCTGGGCAGGTCCCAGGGCCCGGGGTCGGGATTGCGGGACTCGGGCAGCAGTCGGACGCCGACGACGACCAGGACGGCCATCACGGGCAGGTTGATCAGGAAGACGGAGCCCCACCAGAAGTGCTCGAGCAGGAAGCCGCCGACGACCGGGCCGACCGCCGCACCGGCGGAGGCCGCCGCGCCCCAGATACCGACGGCGAGGCTGCGTTCGCGCGGGTCGTGGAAGAGGTTGCGGATCAGGGCGAGGGTGGCGGGCATCAGGGTGGCACCCGCGACGCCGAGCAGGGCCCGGGCGACGATCAGCACCTCGGGCGTGTGCGCGTAGGCGTTGAGGACGGACACCGCGCCGAACGCGGTCGCGCCGACGAGCAGGATGCGCTTGCGGCCGACGCGGTCGCCGAGGCTGCCCATCGAGACGAGCAGACCGGCGATGACGAAGGAGTAGACGTCGCCGATCCAGAGCAGCTGGGTGCCGGAGGGGGCGAGATCCTCGCTGATGTAGGGCGTCGCGAGACCGAGGACGGTCGCGTCGACGGCCACCAGCAGCACGGCCAGTACGAGTACGCACAGCGCCAGCCAGCGGCCGGGGCGCTTCACCGCCTCGGCCTGGTGGGCCGGCTGCGGGGTGCGGTTCATGGTTCCTCTCTCCTGAGTGCGCCGCCGAGCAGCAGCTCGGCGATCATGTGGGTGAAGTCGTTGCGGGCCACGCGGCCCTCGGCCACGGCCCAGGCGCCGGAGGCCAGCAGGCCGTAGAGCGCCTCGGTGAGCCAGACGGGCGTGAGGTCGATGCGGAACTCGCCGCTCTCCTGGCCCCGGCGGAACAGCTCGGTGAGCCCGGCGTCGATGCGGGCCCAGCCCCTGTTCTGCTCCTCGCCCTCGAAGAGCTGGTTCTCGGTGTAGAGGAAGGCGAGCAGACCGGCGGACGGCTCGATCGCGCGGACCAGCCGGCGCACCGCGTCGGCCGCCGGGCCCTCGTCGGCCCGGGCGGCCTCCAGGGCGGCCTCGCACTCGGCGATGCCCAGCGCCTCCAGCGCCCGGACGAGGGCGTCGCGCCCGGCGAAGTGCCGGTGCAGGGTGGCCCGGCTGATCCCGGCGGCCCTGGCGACCTCGTCCATGGTCGAGGTCGCTTTCCGGGTCAGCAGGGCGGCGGCGCTGCGCAGTACCTGGTCTCGATCGACAGCCATGAGACAACAGTAACCCGAATGAGACAGCAATGTCTCACCCAGGGCGTGCGTGACTCACCTCTCGGGGTGGGTCACGGCATCCGGAGGAGGGTCAGTGCCAGGGCAGCTGCCCGCGGTGCGCCCAGTAGGCGGCCGGCTCCTCGACCAGCGCACCGAGGCGGGCCACCTGGTCGTCGTCGAGGTCGACGGCGGCGGCGTGCAGGTTCGAGCCGAGCTGGCCCACGGTCGCGGCGCCGGAGAGGACGACCCCGGCCCACGGCCGGCGCAGGACCAGCGCGAGGGCGACCGCGTCGCAGCCGAGGGCGGTCTCCTCGGCGACGGTCCGCAAAGCCGCGGGGGCCTGGGGCCCGGCGAGGCGGCCGTTGGCCATGCCCTCCTTGACGATCACGGTGAGTCCGGCCGCGTGCGCCTCGGCCAGCGCGGGTTCGGCGGAGGTCTCGAGCGCGTTGTACGTCGACTGGACGGTACGGAAGAGGGGCTCGCCGCCGACGGTCACGGTGAGGGCGGCGCGGATGGCGTCGGCCTGGGCGGGACCGCTGGTGGAGAAGCCGACGGTGGCGCCCCGTGCGACGGCCTCGGCCAGCCTCGCGTGCAGGTCCTTGTCGGTCAGCGCCGGGCTGTCGGGGGTGAGGGAGTGGATCTGGTAGAGGTCGAGGCGCTCGCCGAGCAGGGCGTCGGTCTCCCCGCGCTGGCGTTCGTAGGTGGCGACGCCGTGGTCCTTGACCTCGTGCTGCTCGGCGTCGGGCGACCAGTCGGCGGTGTAGGTGTAGCCCCACTTGCTGCCGACGACCACGTCGTCCACGTCCGGGCGCTCCCGCAGCCAGCCGGCCAGGAACTCCTCCGAGCGCCCGTAGGAGCGGGCCGCGTCGAAGTACCGCACGCCCTGGGCGTAGGCCGCGTCGAGGAGGTCGTGGGTGCGCTCGCGCATCGCCTCGACGGTGCGGTCGGCCGGCAGGTCACGGTCCCGTCCGAGGTTGATGTAGCCGGGACGGCCGACGGCGGCGAGCCCCAGCCCGATGTGACAGGTGGGGGTGGTCGCCGCGGCCAGGCGGGCGAAGGGCATCGCGGGCTCCGTTTCGGTCGGCTGCCGCAGCCGGTGGGGCTGCGCTGACTGCTGACCAACGTATCCGCGATGCCCGTCGGCCACACGGGCCGCTACCGCTCGGCGTTGGCCCAGGTGTGCTGCTCGGCCACGTCCGCCTTCACCTCGGCGAGCTGGACGGCGACCGCGCCGGGTGCCGTGCCGCCGCGGCCGTTGCGGGAGGCGAGGGCGCCGGGGACGTTGAGGACGGTGCGCACCTCGGGCGTGAGGTGGGCGGAGATCTTGGCGAACTGCTCGTCGGTCAGCTCATCCAGCTCCTTGCCCTCGGCCTCGGCGGCCTTGACGCACTCGCCGGCCACCTCGTGCGCGACGCGGAACGGGACGCCCTGCCTGACCAGCCACTCGGCGATGTCGGTGGCCAGCGAGAACCCGGCCGGGGCCAGCTCCTCCATCCGCTCGCGGTGCACGGTGAGGGTGGCCATCATGCCGGTGAAGGCGGGCAGCAGGATCTCCAGCTGGTCGATGGAGTCGAAGACCGGCTCCTTGTCCTCCTGGAGGTCGCGGTTGTACGCGAGCGGGAGGGCCTTGAGGGTCGCCATCAGACCGGTCAGGTTGCCGATGAGGCGGCCGGACTTGCCGCGGGCCAGCTCGGCGATGTCGGGGTTCTTCTTCTGCGGCATGATCGAGGAGCCGGTGGAGAAGGCGTCGTGGAGAGTCACGAAGGAGAACTCCTTCGTGTTCCAGATGATGATCTCCTCGGCGATCCGGGAGACGTTGACGCCGATCATCGCGGTGATGAAGGCGAACTCGGCGACGAAGTCGCGCGAGGCCGTCCCGTCGATGGAGTTGCCGGCGCTGCCGTGCTCGAAGCCGAGGTCCCGGGCGACCGCCTCGGGGTCAAGACCGAGGCTGCTGCCCGCGAGGGCGCCCGAGCCGTATGGCGAGACGGCCGTGCGCTCGTCCCACTGGCGCAGCCGCTCCGCGTCCCGGCCCAGCGCCTGGACGTGGGCGAGCACGTGGTGGGCGAAGAGCACCGGCTGGGCGTGCTGGAGGTGGGTGCGGCCGGGCATCGCGACGTCCGGGTGCGCCTCGGCGAGGCCGATCAGCGCGTCCTGGAGGTCGGCGATCAGGGCGCCGACGGTCCGGGCGTGGTCGCGCAGGTACATGCGGAAGAGGGTGGCCACCTGGTCGTTGCGGGAGCGGCCGGCGCGCAGCTTGCCGCCGAGGTCGGGGCCGAGCCGCTCCAGGAGGCCGCGCTCCAGGGCGGTGTGCACGTCCTCGTCGGCGATGGTGCCGGTGAAGGAGCCGTCGGCGACGTCCGCCTCCAGCCGGTCGAGCCCGGCGGTCATCCGGGTCAGCTCGTCCTCGGTGAGCAGCCCCGCGGTGTGCAGCACGCGCGCGTGGGCGCGCGAACCGGCGATGTCGTAGGGCGCGAGCCGCCAGTCGAAGTGGACGGACGCGGACAGCTTCGCCAGGGCCTCGGCGGGACCGTCGGCGAAACGGCCGCCCCAGAGCCGGACGTCACCGCTGTTGCTGCTCACTTGGTCGCTCCTCGGGCCGTTGAAGTACGCATGCATGAGTATGCAGAGGCTTGCATGATTCGTCAATCCGGAGTCGGCGTCTCCGGTCTGAGGCAGGCATCTCCGGCGCGGAGCGGGAAAACTCCGGCGAGGGTGAACGCCGAGCGCCACTCTGCCGTACTCCTGACCGGGCACGGGCGCCGTGGCCGCCCCGTGGATCGCCGGCCGGGACGGCCACGGCTTTTCCCTCACCCGCCCCCGCCCCTCGCATCCGCATGCGCGCCCTCGCCCCTCGCACTCGCCTTCGCCCTCGTCCGGATGGCGGGACCGGCGGAAATTCCTCGGACACGTACCGGACGACCCCTCATAATCGTTAGACATGGGAAAGACTTATGAGCGCATAGACGGCAGACTCCGCGCCTTCATCGAGGCGCAGCCCCTCTTCTTCACCGCCACCGCTCCGCTGTCCGGCGACGGCACGGTCAACCTGTCCCCCAAGGGCCTCACGGGCAGTTTCGCGGTGCTCGACGACCTGACCGTGGCCTACCTCGACTTCGCCGGCTCCAACGCCGAGACCATCGCCCATCTGCGGGAGAACGGTCGGATCACCCTGATGTGGTGCGCCTTCCAGGGCCCGCCGAACATCGTGCGGGTGCACGGCCGCGGCGAACCGGTCTTCCGCGACGACCCGCGCTTCCCCGAGCTGCTCACCCACTTCCCCGGCATCGACCCCACCGCGCACGGGCTGCGCGCGGTCGTCGTCGTCTCCGCCGAACTGGTCCGCGACACCTGCGGCTACGCCGTCCCCTTCATGGCGTACGAGTCCGACCGGGACCTGCACGGCAAGCGGTTCGCCCGCGAGGACGACGCCTCACTCAACGCGTACTTCACCAAGAAGGAGCACGTGGCCTCCAGCATTGACGGCCTCCCCGGGCTGCCGCTTCCGCTGCCTCCCTCTAGCGTCTGACCCATGCGCCCCGGTGCCGTCGCCGCCCTCGTGTCCGCCTCCCTCCTCCTGGTGGGTGCCGTCCCCGCCCGCGGGCCGGCTCCCCGGCCGCTGCCGGACCGGATGGCGGACACCGGCGGCGGCACCCAGCTGATCACCGCCGTCGCGCCGGACACCGGCGCCACGACCGGCACGCTCACGTGGTGGGACCGCGAGGGCGGCGCGGACGGACGGTGGGTGCGGGCCGGGTCCGCGCCCGCCCGCTTCGGGGCCGCCGGACTCGCCGACGGGGCCACCCGCGCGCAGGGCACGAACACCACCCCGACCGGGCTGTACGACCTGCCGTACGCCTTCGGCGTCGAGGCGGCGCCGCCCGGCACGGCGTACCGGTACCGCCCGGTGCGCGAGGACTCCTGGTGGTGCCAGGACAACGCCTCCCGCTCCTACAACCGCTGGACCGAACCCCGCCCCGCCGACTGCCGGGCCGCCGAGGCCGAGCACCTGATCACCTACGCGGAGCAGTACGCGCACGCCCTGGTCGTCGGCTTCAACTACGACCGTCCGGTGCGCGGGCGCGGCGCGGGCATCTTCCTGCACGTCAACGGGCGCGGGGCGACGGCCGGTTGCGTGTCGGTGCCGGCGGAGGCGATGCGGCGCGTGCTGCGCTGGGCGGACCCGCGCGAACGCCCGCACATCGTCGTCGGGACCTCCGGCGGGGCGACGGCGGTCACGCGCTACTGAACCCGGGCGGCATGGCCGTCCGGTGGCTGAACGCTCGGCCGGTGCGGTGCGTATCTGTGGGCCAAGGGCCACGTCCCACTCGGTGGGCCAGGGCCAAGTCCCACGGAGGAACCGTGACCACCACGCTCGCCGGCGGCCGTGCCGCCCGCCGTCAGACGATGCGGCGCATCCGTCCGCGCCGCTCCCCCGCCGTCCCCCTGCTGCTCGCCGTATGGGCGGGCGCGGCGGGCGTGTTGTGGCTGTGGTGGCGCAACACGCCCGCCATCTCCGACCAGACCGGCATGATCCTGAACGCGGGCCGGATCACCGGGCTGCTCGCCGGGTACCTGATGGCCCTCGTGGTGCTCCAGATGGCCCGGGTGCCCGCACTGGAGCGCCGGGTGGGCTCGGACCGGGTCGCCCGCTGGCACGCCATGACCGGCCGCTACACGCTCTGCCTGGTCCTGGCCCACGTCTTCCTGATCATGTGGGGTTACGCGGCCCAGGCAGGCAAGGGCCTCGGCGACATCGTCGCGCAGACGGTGGCCTCCGTGAACCAGCTGCCCGACATGGGCAAGGCGGCCGTCGGCACCGGCCTGCTCGTCCTCATCGGCCTGCTGTCCGCGGGCCCGGTGCGCCGCCGCATCCCCTACGACGCCTGGTACCACGTGCACCTGCTCACGTACGCGGCGGTGTTCCTGACCTTCTGGCACCAGCTGACCACCGGCAACGACTTCGCCGTCGAGCCGCTCGCCAGGACCGTCTGGTACGTCCTGTACGGGTCGGTGACCGCGCTCGTGCTCTGGTACCGGGTCCTGACGCCGCTGCGCCTCAACCTGCGGCACCGGATGCGGGTGGAGGCGGTGATCGAGGAGACGCCCGGCATCGTGTCGGTGCTGATCGGCGGGCGCCGGCTGCACCGGATGGGCGCGGAGGCCGGGCAGTTCTTCCGGTGGCGGTTCCTGGCGCCGGGGATGCGGTTCAGCTCGCACCCGTACTCGCTCTCGGCGGCGCCGCGCCCGGACATGCTGCGGATCACCGTGAAGGCGATCGGCGACCACAGCGCCCGGCTGCGGGAGCTGACGCCCGGCACCCGGGTGTGGGCGGAGGGCCCGTACGGCGCCCTCACCGCCCAGCGCCGCAGCCGCGGCAAGGTGCTGCTGGTGGCCGGCGGGGTGGGGATCACGCCGATGCGGGCGCTGTTCGAGACGCTGCCCGGCGCGTCCGGGGACATCACGCTGCTCTACCGGGCCAACAGCACGCAGGAGCTTGCGCTCTGGGACGAGCTGGCCGGGATCGCCGAGGAGCGCGGGGCACGGCTGATGTACGCGGTCAACAGCCCGGGCGGGGCGCGGCCGGACATCTCCGCGGATTCCCTGAGCCGCAAGATCCCGGACGTCGACCGCCACGACGTCTTCCTGTGCGGGCCGCCCGGTTTCGCCCAGTCGGTGTTCGAGGCACTGCGCGGCGCCGGGGTCCCCGCCCGCCGTATCCACCACGAGTCGTTCGAGATGTGAGCGACGGACAGTAGGAGTCCAGGACCGATGAAGAAGAGCCACCCTGTTCGGCGTGCCGTACTCGCCGGCGCCGCGACCGTGTCCGGGATCGTGCTGCTGCTGTCGCTGAAACCGGCCTCCGACCCCGGCTCCGCCTCCGCCGCGGGCGGTGCGGCCCCGCCCGCCGCCGCCGAGGCGCCGCAGGGCGGCCGGGGGGCCGGGACCGGTACGGTCACGGGTGACGCGGCCGACACCCAGTACGGGCCCGTGCAGGTCCGGCTCACGGTGAGCGGCGGCAAGGTCACCGCGGCCGAGGCCGTGCAGGCGCCCAAGGGTGGGCAGAGCGACCAGGTCACCGCCGACGCCGTCCCCAAACTCAACCAGGCCGCCGTCACCGCGGGCACCGCAGACATCGACGCCGTCTCCGGCGCCACCTACACCAGCGCCGGATACAAGCAGTCCCTCCAGTCGGCGCTCGACAAGGCGGCTGCGGCCGGATCCGCCGACGAGACGGGCGCGGGCGGGGCCGGGCGGGGCACGCAGGTGCTCACCGGTGACGTGACGCAGACCCAGTACGGGCCCGTGCAGGTGCGGGTCACCGTCAGCGGCGGGAAGATCACGAACGCCGAGACCCTCCAGGCGCCCAAGGGCGGACGGAGCGACCAGGTCACCGCCGACGCCGTCCCCAAACTCAACCAGGCCGCCGTCACCGCGGGCACCGCCGACATCGACGCCGTCTCCGGCGCCACCTACACCAGCGCCGGATACCAGCAGTCCCTCCAGTCGGCTCTGGACAAGGCCGGTGGCTGACGCCGTGGCCGAGTCCGCACAGGCTCCCGCCGCGGTGCGTCATGTGGAGGAGACGATGGGGACCGTCTTCTCCTTCGACGCCCGCGGCGGGGAACCCGCGGCCGTCCGGGCGGCCCTGGACGAGGCGGTCGCCGGGCTGCACCGGGCCGACGAGGTGTTCAGCACCTACCGGGACGGCAGCGAGATCTCCCTGCTGGCGCACGGGGAACTGACCGTCGAGGCGTGCGCGCCCGAGGTCGCCGAGGTGCTGGAGCTGGCGGCGGAGGCGGAGCGGGTGAGCGGGGGCTGGTTCAGCACCCGGTACCAGGGGCGGCTCGACCCGACCGGGATCGTCAAGGGCTGGGCCGTGGAGCGTGCGGCCCGGCGGATCGCGGCGGCGGGGGCGACGGGCGTGAGCGTGAACGGCGGCGGGGACGTCCAGCTGCTCGGTGCGCCGGGGGCGCGGCGGCCCTGGCGGGTCGGTGTGTCGGACCCGCTGCGGCCGGGCGGGCTCGCGGCGGTCGTCTCGGCGTCGGGGGCGAACGAGCTGGCGGTGGCGACGTCCGGCTCCGCGGAGCGGGGTGCGCATGTCGTCGACCCGCGCACCGGGCGGTCGGCGGTGACGGACCTGTTGTCCGTGACGGTGGTGGCGCCCCGGCTGACGTGGGCGGACTGCTGGGCGACGGCGGCGTTCGCGATGGGGTCGCGGGAGGGGTTGCGGTGGCTGGAGTCGCTGGAGGGGGTGGAGGGGCTGTTGGTCACGGCGGGGGACGAGGTGCGGTGCACGGGGGGCTTGGCGGGGTGGCTGGGGTGACGGGGCGCTGCGGCTGTCGCTGACGTACGTACCGGCGTACCCGGCGCTGCTGCTGACGTACCGGCGTTCTCGGGCGTACCCGGCGCTGCTGCTGACGTACCGGCGTTCTCGGGCGTACCCCGCGCTGCTTTCACGTACCGGCGTTCTCCGGCGTACCCCGCGCTGCTGCTGAGGTACCGGCGTGTCACTCGCCGCGTTCGCGGGGTGCCGCTGCGCCCACCCGTGCCGCCCCAGCGGCACGACCGCCCGCAGCTGGGGGCGGTGCGGCGCCGCCGCCTCATCCCGCGTTCTGGGCCAGGCGCAGCAGGTGGTCCGCCAGGGCCTGACCGCCCGTGGGCTCGCGGCTGATCAGCATCAGCGTGTCGTCGCCCGCGATCGTCCCCAGGATGTCGTGCAGTTCCGCCTGGTCGATCGCCGACGCCAGGAACTGCGCCGCCCCCGGAGGGGTGCGCAGGACCACGAGGTTGGCCGAGGCCTCCGCGGAGATCAGCAACTCCGCGGAGAGCCGCCGCATCCGCTCCTCCTTCGCCGACTCCCCGAGCGGGGCCCGCGGGGTGCGGAAGCCGCCCTCGCTGGGCACCGCGTAGATCAGGTCGCCGTCAGTGTTGCGGATCTTGACCGCGTTCAGCTCGTCCAGGTCGCGGGAGAGCGTCGCCTGGGTGACGGTCAGTCCGTCGTCGGCGAGCAGCCGCGCCAGCTGGCTCTGGCTGCGCACCGCCTCCCGGTTGAGGATGTCCACGATCCGCCGGTGGCGTGCGGTGCGGGTCTGCGGCAGGGCGGGCCCGGCCGTCTGCTCGTGCTCCTGCGCCTGGCTCATCGTCGTCTCATTCTCCGGCTCGTCCGTCCCCGTGGGCCGCGTCGGCGGCCTGGTCAAGGATGCCGGGCAGCGCCCCGAGGAACGCGTCCACCACGTCGTCGCCGAGGTTCAGCGCCGGCATCAGCCGTACGACATCGGGTGCGGGCGCGTTCACGAGGATCCCGGCGTCCTGGGCCGCCTGCTGCACCTGGGCTGCGAGCGGCTCGGTGAGCACGATACCCAGGAGGAGGCCCGCGCCCCGGACATGCGCGATCAGCGGGTGGCCGAGGCCCTCGACCCCGTCGCGGAGTTTCTCGCTCTGCCGCTTGACGTTGTCGAGGAGTCCGTCGCCCGCGATGGTGTCGAGGACGGCCAGTCCGGCGGCGCAGGCGACGGGGTTGCCGCCGAAGGTCGTGCCGTGCTGGCCGGGCTTCAGGAGGTCCGCGGCCCGGCCGAAGGCGACCGTGGCGCCCAGCGGCAGTCCGCCGCCGAGCCCCTTGGCGAGGGTCACGACGTCCGGCAGGACGCCCTCGTGTGCCTGGTACTCGAACCAGTGCCCGGTCCGGCCGACACCGGTCTGCACCTCGTCCAGGACGAGCAGCGCGCCGGTCGCGGCGGTGATGGCGCGGGCGGCCTTCAGGTAGCCCGGGGGCGGGACGACGACGCCGTTCTCGCCCTGGACCGGCTCGATGATGACGAGCGCCGTCTCCTCGGTGACCGCGGCGGCCAGCGCCTGCGGGTCGCCGTACGGCACGTGCGTGACGTCGCCGGGCAGCGGCCGGAACGGCTCCTGCTTGCCGGGCTGGCCGGTGAGGGCGAGCGCGCCCATGGTGCGGCCGTGGAAGCCGCCGTCGGTGGCGACCATGTGCGGCCGGCCGGTCAGCCGGCCGATCTTGAAGGCGCCCTCGTTGGCCTCGGCGCCGGAGTTGCAGAAGTAGACCTTGCCGTCGCGGCCGAAGTGCTGGAGCAGCCGTTCGGCGAGGGCGACGGGCGGTTCGGCGATGAAGAGGTTGGAGACGTGGCCGAGGGAGGCGATCTGGCGGCTCACTGCGTCCACCACCGCCGGGTGGGCGTGGCCGAGCGCGTTGACCGCGATGCCGCCGACGAAGTCCAGGTACTCCTTGCCGTCGGCGTCCCACAGCCGGGCACCTTCGCCGCGCACCAGGGGCAGGCGGGGCGTGCCGTAGTTGTTCATGAGCGTGCCCTGCCACCGCTCGGTCAGCGCCTCGTTGCCCACGGCTCCCCCTGCGTTCGGGCTTCCGGTGTTGCTCACGGCTCCCCCTGTCCGTCCGGCACGACCATCGTGCCGATCCCCTCGTCGGTGAAGATCTCCAGCAGGATCGAGTGCTGGACCCGGCCGTCGATGACGCGGGCGGTGGTGACGCCGTTGCGCACGGCGTGCAGGCAGCCCTCCATCTTCGGCACCATGCCGGACGACAGGTCGGGCAGCAGTTTCTCCAGCTGGGTGGCGGTGAGGCGGCTGATCACCTCGTCGGAGTCCGGCCAGTCCTCGTAGAGGCCCTCGACGTCGGTGAGGACCATGAGCGTCTCGGCGCCGAGCGCGGCGGCGAGTGCCGCGGCCGCCGTGTCGGCGTTGACGTTGTAGACGTGGCCGTCGTCCTGGGAGCGGGCGATCGAGGAGACGACCGGGATGCGGCCGTCGGCGAGCAGGGTCTCGACGGCTCCGGTGTCGATCTCGGTGATCTGGCCGACCCGGCCGATGTCGACCAGTTCGCCCTCGATGCGGGGCTGGTGCTTGGTGGCGGTGATGGTGTGCGCGTCCTCGCCGGTGAGGCCGACGGCGAGCGGCCCGTGCTGGTTGAGCAGCCCGACCAGTTCGCGCTGCACCTGCCCGGCCAGCACCATCCGTACGACGTCCATGGCGTCCTCGGTGGTGACGCGCAGGCCCGCCTTGAACTCGCTGACGATGCCGGCCCGGTCGAGGGCGGCGCTGATCTGCGGGCCGCCGCCGTGCACCACGACGGGCTTGAGGCCGGCGTGCCGCAGGAAGACGACGTCCTGGGCGAAGGCGGCCTTGAGGTCGTCGTCGACCATGGCGTTGCCGCCGAACTTGATGACGACGGTCTTGCCGTGGTGCCGGGTCAGCCAGGGCAGCGCCTCGACGAGGATCTGGGCCTTGGGGAGCGCGGTGTGCTTCCGCGTGGGTCCGTTGCTCATGACGAGTACGCGCTGTTCTCGTGGACGTAGTCGGCGGTGAGGTCGTTGGTCCAGATGGTGGCCGTGGCGTCGCCCGCGGCGAGGTCGGCGACGATGTGGACCTCGCGGTAGCGCATGTCGACCAGCTCGCGGTCCTCTCCGACGCCGCCGTTCTTGCAGACCCACACGCCGTTGATGGCGACGTTGAGCCGGTCGGGCTCGAAGGCGGCGGAGGTGGTGCCGATCGCGGACAGGACGCGGCCCCAGTTGGGGTCCTCTCCGTGGAGGGCGCACTTGAGGAGGTTGTTGCGGGCGACGGAGCGGCCCACCTCGACGGCGTCGTCCTCGGTCGCGGCGTTCACGACCTCGATCCTGACGTCCTTGCTGGCGCCCTCGGCGTCACGGATCAGCTGCTGCCCGAGGTCGTCGCAGACGGCGCGCACGGCCTCGGCGAAGGCGTCGTACTCCGGAGTGACGCCGGAGGCGCCGGAGGCGAGCAGCAGCACGGTGTCGTTGGTGGACATGCAGCCGTCGGAGTCGACCCGGTCGAAGGTGACCCGGGTGGCGGCGCGCAGGGCGCGGTCCAGGTCCTCGCTCTCCAGGTCGGCGTCGGTGGTGAGCACGACGAGCATGGTGGCGAGGCCGGGGGCGAGCATGCCGGCGCCCTTGGCCATGCCGCCGACGGTCCAGCCGTCCCCGCCGACGACGGACGTCTTGTGGACGGTGTCGGTGGTCTTGATGGCGATGGCGGCCTTCTCGCCGCCGTGTTCGGAGAGCTGTCCGGCGGCCGTACCGACCCCCGGGAGCAGCTTGTCCATGGGCAGCAGGACGCCGATGAGCCCGGTGGAGCACACGGCGACCTCGCCCGCCCCCGTGCCGAGCACCTCCGCGGCCTTCTCGGCGGTGGCGTGGGTGTCCTGGAAGCCCTTGGGTCCCGTGCAGGCGTTGGCGCCGCCGGAGTTGAGGACGACGGCGCTCAGCTGCCCGGCCTTGAGGACCTGCTCGGACCACAGGACCGGCGCGGCCTTGACGCGGTTGGAGGTGAAGACGCCCGCGGCGGAGCGCCGGGGACCGGTGTTGACCACGAGGGCCAGGTCGGGGCCCCCGCTCTCCTTGATTCCGGCGGCGATGCCGGCCGCCGTGAATCCCTTTGCTGCCGTCACACTCACGGCGCGACTCCGATCGTCGTCAGTCCGGTGGTCTCGGCGAGACCCAGGGCGATGTTCATGCTCTGGACGGCACCGCCCGCGGTGCCCTTGGCCAGGTTGTCGATGGCGCTGATCGCGATGATGCGGCCCGCGGCGGCGTCGTACGCGACCTGGATCTGCACGGCGTTGGAACCGTGGACGGACGCGGTGGCGGGCCAGCGGCCCTCGGGCAGCAGGTGCACGAACGGTTCGTCGGCGAAGGCCTTCTCGTAGGCGGCCCGGACCGACTCGGCGGTCACACCGGGCTTCGCCTTGGCGGTGCAGGTGGCGAGGATGCCGCGGGGCATCGGCGCGAGGGTCGGGGTGAAGGAGACGGTGACCGGCTCGCCGGCGACCGCGCCGAGGTTCTGGATCATCTCGGGGGTGTGCCGGTGGCCGCCGCCGACGCCGTACGGGGACATGGAGCCCATGACCTCGCTGCCCAGCAGGTGCGGCTTGGCCGCCTTGCCTGCGCCGGAGGTGCCGGAGGCGGCGACGACCACGGCCTCGGGCTCGGCGAGCGAGGCGGCGTACGCCGGGAAGAGCGCCAGGGACACGGCGGTGGGGTAGCAACCGGGCACCGCGACACGCCTGGACCCCTCCAACGCGGCGCGAGCACCCGGCAGTTCGGGGAGGCCGTAGGGCCAGGTGCCGGCGTGCGGGGAGCCGTAGAACCGCTCCCAGTCGCCCGCGTCCTTGAGCCGGAAGTCGGCCCCCATGTCGACGACCAGTACGTCGGGGCCGAGCTGCTCGGCGACGGCGGCGGACTGGCCGTGCGGCAGCGCGAGGAAGACCACGTCATGACCGCCGAGCACCTCGGGCGTCGTCGCCTCCAGCACCCGGTCGGCCAGCGGCAGCAGGTGCGGTTGCAGCGCGCCCAGGCGCTGTCCCGCGTTCGAGTTGCCGGTCAGCGCGCCGACCTCGACCTCGGGGTGGGCCAGGAGCAGACGCAGCAGCTCACCACCCGCGTACCCACTCGCACCGGCCACCGCCGCACGTACCGCCATGACATCCTCCATCCTCGATGGCATGACTATACGTTTCGCTGCACGTTTATGCAATCCACTCCCGTAGGGGACAGGGGGCAAGATGGAGGGGCGCACGGGGGACGGGACGGGAGAGCGAGGGGTGGACATGGGCGAGTGGTGGCCGGTGCCGGACGTGCTGGCGTATCTCGCGGGGCGGTGGCGCACCGAGCGGTCGGTGCGGGACCTGGCGGGCGGCCTGGAGGGGCACTTCGAGGGGGCGACCGCGTTCGAGGCGCTGGACGGCGGCGGGCTCCTCAGCCGGGAGTCGGGCGCTTTCACCTGGCAGGGGGTGACCCGGCCCGCCGAGCGGACGCTGCGGTACCTGCCCGGCGGCGGACCCGGGTCGGCCGAGGTCCGTTTCGCCGACGGGCGCCCCTTCCACGGCCTGGACCTGACCTCCGGCCGTCATGTGGCCGACCATCCGTGCGCCGCCGACCTCTACCGCGGCGAGTTCACCGTGCGGGACCGGGACCGCTGGCGGACCGTGTGGCGGGTCGGCGGCCCGGCCAAGGACCTGCTGCTCACAACGGATTACCTTCGCGAAACACCCCGGGCGCAGTCCCCTGGGCCGGCGCCCCCTCGAAACGGAGGCTCCAGCGGCCCGCGCCGCCCGTGACGGCGGTCGCCGACAGGGGGTGGACGTCCAGGTTCCAGTACGTCGAGGGCGGCGCCTTGAGGACGTAGACCAGCGCGGCCCGGATCACGGAGGGCTCGGCCACGGCGACGATGCGGTCGCCGTCGTCGCCGGGGCGGGTGTCGAGCCAGTTGCCGACCCGGCCGATGAAACCGAGCAGCGGCTCCCCGCCGTGCGGTGCCGAGCGCGGATCGGCGAGCCAGGCGTCCACCGCCCCGGGTTCGTGGGCCATGGCCTCGGACAGGGTCAGCCCTCGCCAGCGGCCCATGTCGCAGTCCCGCAGGGCGAGTTGCACCAGGGGCGCAAACCCGAGGGCGTCCCCGGTGGCGCGGCTGCGGGGCGTCGGCGAGCAGTAGCGCAACTCGGCCGCCGCCAGCGGCAGCAGGCTGCCCGCCACGCGCAGCACCTCGTCCCATCCGGCCCGGTCCAGCGGTCGTTCGTCGTCGAAGCGCTCGGCGAGCAGCGGTGAGCCGCGTGCCGCGGCGACGAACGTGACCCGAAGCGCCATGCCGTGATGGTGCTGCGCAACCGTGCACTGGTCAAGGGGAGTTGCCCGCGGGATACGCAGGAGGGCCGGATCCCGCGGGTCCGCCCCCGCTCCCCTCTCCGACAGCCTCAGGTGCCCGTCAGCCGCCCCGCACCTCCGTGCAGGCGGCGCGCAGGCGTCGTACGCCTTCGGTGATCTCGCCGGTGTTCGCGACCGCCGCGAAGCTCAGCCGGAGGTGGGCGGCGGGCGGTTCGGCGCTGAAGTAGGGGCGGCCCGGCGTGATCGCCACCCCGGCGCGCAGGGCGGCGGCGGTGAGCGCGAGCTCGTCGGTGCCCTCGGGCAGCCGGAGCCACAGGTGGTACCCGCCGGACGGGACGTGGGGCAGCGCGACCTCGGGCAGCCGCAGGCGCAGCGCGGAGGTCATCGCGTCCCGGCGGGCCTTCAACTGGGCGGAGATCGCCCGCAGATGACGCGGCCAGGCGGGCGAGCCGACGAGTTCCAGCGCGGCCTCCTGCAGGGGCCGGGGCACGAAGAAGGTGTCGACGACCTGGATGGCCCGCAGCCGCTCCAGGACCGGGCCGCGCGCCGCCAGGGCGCTGACCCGGAAGCTGGGCGAGGTCGCCTTGGTGAGCGAGCAGACGTGGACGACCACGCCGTCCGGGTCGTCCGCGGCGAGCGGCGCGGGCAGCGGGCCCGCGTCCTCGTGCACGAGCCGCCGCACGAAGTCGTCCTCCACCACGAAGGCGCCCGCCGCCCGCGCGATCCGCAGCACCTCGCCGCGCCGTTCGGGGGCGAGCACGGCCCCGGTCGGGTTCTGGCACAGGGGCTGGCAGACGAAGACCCGGGCGCCGGTCGCCCGGAAGGCGTCGGCGAGCAGGGCGGGCCGCACCCCGTCGCCGTCCACGGGAACCGGCACCGGGCGCAGTCCGGCCGCCCGGGCGATGGCCAGCATGCCGGGGTACGTCGGCGACTCGACCAGGACCGCGGTACCGGGCGGGGCGAGGGCGCGCAGGGCGGTGGTCAGCGCGGACTGACCGCCCGCGGTGATCAGCACCTCCGCGGCGGTGATGGCGCCGCCGATACCGCGCGCGAACCACTCCCGCAGCTCCGGCAGCCCTTCCATCGGCGGCCGCCCCCATGCTCCGGGCCGCCGCCCGGCGCGGGCCAGGGCCGCCGCCATCGCCCGCTCGGGCTGGAGCGACGGGTGAAGGTAGCCGCCGTTGAACTCCACGACCCCGGGAGCCGGGGCGGCCAGCGAGACCAGCACTCCGGAGGCGTCGACGGAGCGGGGTACGAGGTCGGCGGCGCCGTCGGCGCTGAGGGCGACCTCCTGCCAGGAGGTGTCCCCGGCGGGCGCGGCCGAGGCGCGCGGCCGGGCCCGGAAGGCCCCGGCGCCGGGCCGGGTGACGACCAGCCCCTCGGCGGCCAGCTGCGCCAGGGCGCGGGAGACGGTCACCGGGCTCACCCGGAACCGGTCGACGAGGGCACGGCTCGACGGGAGCTTTCCACCGGGAGAGTAGCGGTCCAGCTCACGTCGCAACGTGTCCACCAGTTCAGCGACGCTGCTACGCTCATACATGAGAGCAAAGAGTAGCGCTACCGCTCCGTCCGGGATAGCAGTCGGCGGGGCGACAGCCTCGTCCGCCGACGGGCCGTCCGCCGGGAGCCCGCCCACCGGGGGCCGGTCCTTCGGGACCCTTCAGGCCGCCCTCGGTGTCGTCGCCTTCTCCCTCACCTTCCCCGCCACCGCCTGGGGCCTGGAGGGCTTCGGCCCGTGGTCCCTGATCGCGGTGCGCAGCATCCTCGCCGCGGCGATCGCGGGCACCTGCCTGCTGCTGCTCCGCGTGGCGCCGCCCGAGCGGCGGCACCGGGCCGGGCTCGCGGTGGTCGGCGCGGGTGTGGTCCTCGGCTTCCCGCTGCTGACCACCCTGGCCCTGCAGACGTCGACCACCGCGCACGCCGCGGTCGTGGTCGGCCTGCTCCCGCTGACCACCGCGCTGCTGTCGGCCCTGCGCATCGGCACCCGCCCCTCGCGCACCTTCTGGATCGCGGCACTCGCGGGCGCGGCGGCCGTGATCGCCTTCACGGTGCAGCAGAGCGGCGGCGCGCTGACCTCGGCCGACGCCTACCTCTTCGGGGCCCTGCTGGTCTGCGCCGCCGGGTACACCGAGGGCGGGCGGCTGGCCCGGGTGATGCCGGGCTGGCAGGTCATCGGCTGGGCGCTGGTGCTGTGCCTGCCGCTGACGGTGCCGATGGCGGCGGTGGCCCTGGCGTACGAGCCGGTGCACCTGACGGCGCACAGTGTGGCCGGGATGCTGTGGGTCGCGGCGGGTTCGCAGTTCCTGGGCCTGGTGGTCTGGTACCGGGGCATGGCCGCGATCGGCATCCCCAAGGCCAGCCAGTTGCAGCTGGCCCAGCCGCTGCTCACACTGGTGTGGTCGGTACTTCTCCTGGGCGAGCACCTGACGGTGGCCGCTCCGCTGACGGCCGCGGCCGTACTGGTGTGCATCGCGGTCACCCAGCGGTCCCGGGGGTAGGACCGCCCGGCGGCACACAGGTGAGGAGGCCTCACGCATGCACGCGAACAAGGGCGACCAGCTGGTCCGGCACGGACGGGTGGTCGGAGAGCACGACAAGGTCGCCGAGATCGTCGAGGTCATGGGCGAGCGGGGGTCTCCCCCGTACCGGGTCCGGTTCGAGGACGGGCACGAGGCGGTCTGCTCGCCCGGCCCGGACTCCGAGATCCGGCACCCGGAGCGCCGGCCGTAGGGCCTGTCGTCACATTCCCGTCTGCACGGCGGCGTACTCGGCCGTTCAGCGCGGGACGGCGGCCGGCCCGGTGTAGTGGTCGGCGGCCACCCGCGCCATCGCGCCACTCCGGTCCTCGGCCACGTCCTTCGCGGAGAAGTAGACGTGTCCGCGCACCTGCGGGTACCGCGCGGCCAGTGTGATGTGCCGGGAGACCTCGGCCGGGTCCTGCCAGGCGGCGGACTGCGCCGGGTCACCTGACTTGTACAGCGCCTCCCCCACGTACAGGTGTGTCCGGCTGCCCTCGGCCACCTCGTTCCACCAGGCGAGCAGCTTCGCGTAGTCGGCGGCTTCCTGGCCGATGCTCCAGTACAGCTGGGGCACCACGTAGTCGATCCAGCCCTCGCGCACCCAGGTGCGGGTGTCGGCGTACAGGTCGTCGTAGGTCTGCACCCCGGCCCGGGTGTCCGAGCCGCGCTCGTCGGTGGCGGCGTTGCGCCACACGCCGAACGGGCTCACCCCGAACCGGGCGGACGGCCTGGCCTTCCTGACGCGTTCCGCCATCTCGCGCACCAGCCGGTCGACGTTGTCCCGCCGCCAGGCGGCGCGGCTGCCGAAGCCGCTGCCGTAGGTGCGGTACGCCCCGGCGTCGTCGAAGCTCCGGCCCGCCACCGGATAGGGGTAGAAGTAGTCGTCGAAGTGGACGCCGTCTACGGCGTACTTCTCGACCGCGTCCATCATGGCGTCCTGCACGAAGGCCCTGACCTGGGGCAGGCCGGGGTTGTAGTAGAGCTGCCCGCCGTACGGCACCACCCAGTCGGGGTGCTTGCGCGCCGGGTGCCCGGGCACCAGCAGGCTCGGGTCGTCGCGCAGGGCGACGCGGTACGGGTTGAACCAGGCGTGCAGGTGCAGGCCGCGGGCGTGGGCCTCCTTCACCGCCGTGCCCAGCGGGTCCCAGCCGGGGTCGCGGCCCTGGCTGCCCGACAGGTACTGCGACCAGGGCTCGTGGTTCGAGGGCCACAGGGCGTCCGCCGTCGGCCGCACCTGGAAGACGACCGTGTTGAGGTTGTGGCGGACCGCGCTGTCGAGGTGCGCGACCAGTTCCGCGCGCTGCTCGGCGGCCCGCAGCCCCGCGCGGCTCGGCCAGTCGCGGCCGGTCACCGTGGCGAGCCACATGCCCCGCATCCCGGCGGCGGCGCTGCGCCCGGCCGACGGCCCCTCCGAAGCGGCGGCCGGACCCGGGGCCGCGGACGCCCGTGGCGCCATGGTGAACGCCGACAACGCCGCCACCGTGAAGGCACGGCGCGAGACACCGCCCATGGGAAGACCTCCTGAACGCTGCGGATCCGCACGGTCACGGATCGTGTACGGGGCCTCAGCATGCCCGACCCGGGGAACGGATCCGTGACCATTCGGAGGTAACGTGCTCGATCGGAGCAGGCACCGGAGCCCCCGGTGCGCCTGCACCGAGCCGTGGAGTCAGCGAAAGGGACGATGTGACCGCCATCTCGGGAGATATCGCACGCGTCGGCGTGGTGGGCTGCGGTCAGATGGGGGCGGGCATCGCCGAGGTGTGCGCCCGCGCCGGCCTGGAGGTCATGGTCGCCGAGACCACGGGCGAGGCTCTGGAGATCGGCCGCACCCGGCTGTACAACTCGCTGACCAAGGCCGCCGAGCGCGGCAAGCTCTCCGAGGAGGAGCGGGACGCGACGCAGGCGCGCCTCAGTTTCACCACCGACCTCGGCGAGTTCGCCGACCGTGACCTGGTGATCGAGGCCGTCGTCGAGAGCGAGCAGGTCAAGACCGAGATCTTCCAGGTCCTCGACCAGGTGGTGACCCGCCCGGACGCGATCCTGGCCTCCAACACCTCCTCGATCCCGCTGGTGAAGCTGGCCGTCGCCACCTCGCGCCCCGACCACGTCATCGGCATCCACTTCTTCAACCCGGCCCCGGTGCAGCAGCTGGTCGAGCTGATCCCCGCGCTGACCACCTCCGAGGGCACCCTCAGCCGGGCGCAGCTGTTCACCGAGAAGGTGCTGGGCAAGCACGCCATCCGCGCGCAGGACCGCTCCGGCTTCGTGGTGAACGGGCTGCTGATCCCGTACCTGCTCTCCGCGATCCGGATGTTCGAGTCGGGCATCGCCAGCCGCGAGGACATCGACAACGGCATGGAGATGGGCTGCGCCCACCCGATGGGCCCGCTGAAGCTGACCGACCTGATCGGCCTGGACACGGTCGCCTCCGTGGCGTACTCGATGTACGAGGAGTACAAGGAGCCGCTGTACGCCGCTCCGCCGCTGCTCCAGCGCATGGTCGACGCGGGCCGCCTCGGCCGCAAGACGGGGTCGGGCTTCTACACGTACGCCTGACGTTTCGACTGCGGGCTCCGGGCCGGGACGCCGGCTCGGAGCCCGCAGTCGTTCCCGGGCTGGGAAGTCCCTGGCCGCGACCTGGCTGGGGACCGCCTGGCCCGGGAGTTCGCGGGCGCTGTTTCGAGCACCGGTTCCCGGCGCATCGCACTGCACGGCCGGTCTCGGTGACCGCGTCCGCGCGCCCCTTCTCCTCCCTCCCCGATCCTCCGCCGAACCGTGAGGATGCTGTGCGGCGTGCGCGTCCACTTCGATCGGAGGAGCACGATGTCCCCACTGCACGACGATGCCGATCCCGGCAAGTCGCCGCCTCCCGCCGGTGGCGTGTCCGCGGCGGAGCAGGAGCTGTTCGGCGGGCGCCTGCGCTACAACCATGCCTTCGTCCACCACGAGGGCGCGCTGACGCGCATGACGTTCGGGCAGATGGCCTCCGCGCTGCCCCGCATGGTCGCCGTGGTGCTGCGGGCCGGGTGGGCGGTGGACCGCAGGGCCCTGTCCGGGCTGGTGGTCTCGCAGGTCGGCCAGGGGGTCACCGCGGCGTGGGGGCTGGTGGCGGTCAACCGCGTGCTGACCGAACTGTTCGCGGAGGGCCCGACCGCGGACAAACTTCGCCAGTCGCTGCCCGCCCTGGTCGTGCTCGCGGTGGTCTCGGTCGGCACGGCGCTGCTGGCCGCGTGGACGACGGCGATGTCGGGGCGGCTGGAGCCGCAGGTCGAGCGGGCCGTCGCCACCGACTACTACCGGGCCGTCACCGGGGTGGAGGTGACGGCCACCGAACAGCCGGAGGTCCAGCGCATCCTGGAGGCGGGCAAGTTCGGCACCGACTCGGCGCGGCGGATGCTGGGTCTTTCGGTGAGTGTGGCGGGCGTACTGATCAGCATGGTGGCCTCCGCCGTCGTGCTCGCCTCGCTGCACTGGGCGCTGCTGCCGATGCTGCTCGCCATCGCCCTGCCCAAGGGATGGGGCGCGGTGCGCTCCGCCCGGCGGGAGTACTTCTCGCGCCGGCACTGGGTCGACCACCGGCGGGCGGTCGCCACGCTCCTGCAGTACCTGACGCTCCCCCACGCGGCGGGCGAGATCCGCGCCCACTCGGCCGGCAGGCTGCTGCTGCACGGCTACGAGGAGATGTCCTCCCTGATGGAGAGTGAGCAGCGGCGTCTGGCCCGCGCACAGGCGTACACCGACCTGGTCGCCGGCGCGTTCTCCGGCATCGCCTCCCTCGGCTGCTACGGGGTGCTGTGGTGGCTGCTGACCAGCGGCGGCCTTCCCCTGGCGGTCGGTGGCACCGCCGTGGTCGCCATCCAGACCTCCACCGCCCGCCTGCGCTCCCTCGTCCAGCAGGTCAACCGGATGTACGAGGAGATGCTGCACCTCGGCGACACCGAGGAGGCCACCCGGGTCGCCGCCCGGCACGCCATCCCCGCCACCGGCACGCCGTTGCCGGAACCCGTCCGGGCCGTCACCGTCGAGAAGGTGTCCTTCGTCTACCCGGGCGCCACCACCCCGTCCCTCCGCGACGTGAGCGTGCGCGTGGAGCGCGGGCAGGTGACCGCGCTCGTCGGCGCGAACGGCTCCGGCAAGACCACCCTCGCCAAGATCCTCGCCGGCCTCCTGCTGCCCACCGGCGGCGACGTCTGGTGGGAGGGCCCCGACGGCGAGCGCGTCGGGGCCCGCGACGCCGACCGGGCGGGCATCTTCCGCTCCGTCGGGCTCCTCGCCCAGGACTACCCCCAGTGGCAGATGACCGCCGCCACCAACATCGCCATCGGCGCGGGCGACCGCCCCCGCGACATGACCCGCGTCGAGGAGGCCGCGCACGCCGCCGACATCCGCAAACTCGTCGAGGGCCTCCCCCACGGCTGGGACTCCATCGTCTTCAAGGGCTACGACCGCGGCGTCCAACTGTCCGGCGGCCAGTGGCAGAAGCTCGCCAACGCCCGCAGCCGCTACCGCGACGCCCCCGTCCTCCTGGTCGACGAACCCACCTCCGCCCTCGACCCCCACGCCGAGATCGAAGCCTTCGAACGCCTGCGCACCCTCGCCGACGGCGGCACCGCGGTCGTCCTCATCACCCACCGCCTCGCCGCGACCGCCACCGCCGACCACATCTACGTACTCGACCACGGGCACATCGCCGAACACGGCGATCACGACCACCTCATGGCCCGGCGGGACGGCCTCTACCGCGCCATGTTCCAGGCGCAGGCCGCCCAGTACGGACTCACCACGCCTCCGGGCAGCGACCTGCCGCGCGCCCGGGCCGGCGCGGACACCGGGCACGGATAGGCGACCCACTCCTGCGGCCGGTTACGCGCAGCGACGCCCGACGGGCCCGGCACCTTCGAAGGTGCCGGGCCCGCGCCGTTCGCACGGCGTGTGCGCGCCGGGCTCGCATATGCCGCCCGCACACTCTCCCCACACGTCCACCAGGCGAGTTGACTCGGCACGCACATGCAAGGGACGTGAGACGCCTGATGGAAAGGAGCGGTTCGTGACCGCCGATCCCGAGCATTCCGTCGTCCAGGGAGAACTCGCAGAGTTACGACGCCGGCTGGATGTGGCCTACGCCCGCGTCGAGGGCGGACTGGCCCTGCTCTCCCACCGCACCGAGGAGACCGCCAAGGAGCTGGCGGAACTGAGCGCACGCCTGACCGCCCTGGAACACGCCCGCTGGCCCCTCCCCTCGGTCGCGGTCGTCACGGCCCTGGGCGCACTCGCCGTCGCCGTCTGGCAGGCCCTCGGCCATTAGAGCCCCGGGTCGGGCGGGGCGTCCTGTCCGAGCCTGAGGTGGTGCAGCAGGAGTAACGCGGCCGCCATGTTGGCGGCCGGGACCTCCCCCCGGGCGACGAGGTCGGGAACGAGTTTGAGCGAGATCCATTCCCGGCGGTCCGACTCGAAGTCGTCCACGGGGTGCCCGGTGTACGTGCCCTCGTCGGCCCAGTAGACGTGGTGCCGGGCGTCGGTGAGCCCGTTCGACGGCTCCACGCTCATGAGGTGGCGCAGCGGTCCCGGTCGCCAGCCGGTCTCCTCCTCCAGTTCCCTGGCCGCCGCCGCCTCGATGCCCTCGCCGTCCTCGACGACGCCGGCCGCGAGCTCCCAGCCCCAGCTGTCGGTGATGAAGCGGTGCCGCCAGAGCAGGAGCACCTCGTCGGCGTGGTTGACGACCGTGGCCACGGCCACCGGGCGCATCCGGATGAGGAAGTGGTCGAGATGCCGGCCGTCCGGCAAAGCGACGTCGGCGAGATTGACGCTGAACCAGCGATTTGAGTACACATTCTGTTCGCTCTGCTTCGTCCACTGCACGGTTCTGCCACCTTTCCTTGAGTAGGTGGCAATATCGCAGCAGCAGCGAACAGGCAGCAGGCGCACGGCGGCCGCTCACGGCGCAGGGCGGCGCCTCACAGGGGGACGCGCAGGGCGCCGTCGATGAGTTCCGCGGCCTCGGCCGTGCCGGCGCAGCCGCTGCGCACCAGGTGCTCGCGCACCGCGCGGAGCCGGTCGCGCAGGCGCTGGGACTCCATCCCGCGGGCCTGCTCGGCCATCTGCACCGCGACGGCCACCGCCTTGTCGGCATTGCCCCGGCGCAGCTCGATGGTGCTCAGCATGGCGAGCCGGTGCACGCGCCCCCGGTCGTGCGCGGGGTTGTCGACGGCGGCCTCGGCGTGCTCCCCGGCCGCCGCCAGCTCACCGAGGCTCAGCAGGGCCTCGGCGACCTGGACGTTGACCAGGCCGGGCTGGACGTAGCCGGTCTCGTCCGGCTCGTACCCGCGCCGGATGCGCTCGGCGGCCTGCTCGGCCCGGCGGATGCGGGCCAGGGCGCTGGTGCCGTCGCCGAGATGCGCGTACGACTTGGCCTGCATCGCGTACAGGTCGGAGGCGAGCGCCGGGGTGATGTGCCGGCCCGCGGTGCGCAGGGCGGCCTCGGCGAAGGCGACCGCCTGCCGGTACTCCCGCATGAACAGCGCCTGGTTGACCAGGAGCGCGATGACGTACGCGCCGAGCCCGCGGTCGCCGCTGGCCTTGGCGAGCCGGAGCGCCTGGTGGAAGTAGCGCTGCGCGAGACCGTGCGCGTCGGAGTCGTACGCGCAGATGCCGGCGACCGCCACCAGGCCCCCGGTGGCCCGGTGCAGCTGCCGTCCGGTCGCGTCGGTGTAGCCGCCGCGCAGCAGCGGCGCGGCCTCGGAGTTGAGGAAGCCGACAATGCGGGCGCGGGTCGCGATGCCGCCGGCCTTGCGGTACATCTGCTCGTAGTGCGTACGGGCGCAGCGCACCATCTCCAGGTCGGCCGCCGTGACCCGGTGCCGCCCGCCGCGGGAGACGTCCGTGTCCTCGGGCGGGTTCTCCCACTCCCAGACCGGCATCACCGCGGGCGTGCCGGTGAGCGCGGGGGCGCCGAGGATGTGCGGGCGCTGCTGCTGGTCGGAGCGCCACAGGGCGGTCGCGCGCTCCACGAACCCGGACAGCGAGCCGGTGTGCGGGGCGGCGGGTTCGCCGGGCACGCCGAGGCCGATGTCGTCGAGGGTGACGGGGCGGTGCAGGCGGGCCGCGAGGACCTCGCAGATCAGGTCGGGCACCTGGCCGCGCGGCCGCTGCCCCTTCAACCACCGTGCGACGGCGGTGTGTTCGTATCTCAACGCGAGCCTGCGGGCGCGTCCCGCCTGGTTGACGTGCGCGGCCAGTCCCGCGTGGGAGATCCCGGCCTCGTCGAGGATCGCGTCGAGCAGGGTGTTGGGCTGCATGGGTGCCCCCGGTGACTCGGTGCCCGACAGCGTAGTGCGTCGGGCACCGCGCGGGGCGGTGACTTCACACGGGGTGTGAACGGAGTACGCGCATCCGCAGCGTGTGCGCGCTGTCGCGGAGCGTGCCGGGCCGGTTGACTGAAGGGCCTCGAAAGAGGCCGGCCGGGCCGCCGGCTCCCCCTCGTACAGTGCGGCGGCCCGCGTCCACGCCGTCCGCCCGGCCGCCTGCCCGACACTCCGTGGCGGGGCGGACGGCTCCGCCGGGCGCGTGGAGGGGTGCGGTGCGTTCTCGGCCGCGACGCGTCGTGACGGCTCGCGCCGTCGTACCGGCTCGCGCCTCTTCAGGAACGCTGCGCCGACGCCGACGAGGGGCGCGGGGAACCGCGCGAGCGACCACGACGTACCCGCAGCCGCCAACCGGCGGAAACCCCACGCCCCTCGGGCGGACCGTCAGCTCCGGAGCACTGCTCCCACCCGCTCGCCCGCGAGGGCGACCGCCGCGTCCCGCGCCGCCGACGCCTCGTCGACCGTCAGCGTCCGGTCCCCCGCACGGAAACGCAGCGCGTACGCCAGGGACCTGCGCCCCTCGCCGAGCTGCTCCGCGTTGTCGTAGACGTCGAACAGCCGGATGGACTCGAGGAGTTCACCCGCGCCGTCGCGCAGCGCGGCCTCGACGTCCGCGGCCGGGACGAACGCGTCGACGACCAGCGCGACGTCCTGCGTGGCGACCGGGAAGGTGGAGATGCCCGGCGCCTGCGGGGTGTCGTCGCCGGCCCGCTCGACGGCGTCGAGGTCCAGCTCCGTGGCACAGGTCCGGGCGGGCAGCCCGAGCGCCTTGACGACCCGCGGGTGCAGCTCACCCGCGTGTCCGACGACGCGCTCCGTACCGTCGACCACGACGATCAGCTCGGCGCAGCGCCCGGGGTGCCAGGGCCCGTACTGGCCCTTGCGCAGGATCAGCTCGGCCCCCGCTTCCCGGGCCACGAGGCGCGCCGCCTCGACCGCGTCGGCCCAGTCGGCCGGACGGCCCCTGCCCCACCAGCCGGCCTGCTCGCGGGCGCCGGCCAGGACCACGGCGACGTGCCGGGGCTGGTCGGGCAGTGCGGCGTCCAGCGCGGCGAGGTCGTCCTCGCCGGGGCGCCGGTCGACGGGCAGGACGGCGGCGGGGCGCTGCTCGTCGCGGGGGTGGAAGACCAGGCCGGTCTCGAAGAGCGCCAGGTCGTGCGCGCCCCGGCCGTCGTTGCGGCGCAGGGCGCCGAGCAGCCCCGGCAGCAGCGAGGTCCGCAGCGCGGGCTCCTCGTCGCTGAGCGGGTTGACCAGCTTGACGACGCGGCGGGCCGGGTCGTCGGCGTCGAGACCGAGCTGGTCGAAGACCTGCTCGCCGAGGAACGGGTAGTTCAGCGCCTCGACGTAGCCGGCACCGGCCAGCGCCCGCCCGACGCGGCGGTGCAGCCGCTGCCGGGAGGTCAGGCCGCGGCCCGCCGGGGGCCTGGGCAGCGTGGAGGGCAGGTTCTCGTAGCCCTCCAGGCGGATGACCTCTTCGGCCAGGTCGTTCGGGTCGGTGAGGTCGGGCCGCCAGGACGGCACAGTGACGATCAGCTCGTCCTGGCCGTAGACGTCGCAGCCGACCTCCTGGAGGCGCCGTACGACGGTCTCGCGGCCGTAGGCGACGCCCGCGACCTTGTCCGGGTGGTCGGCCGCCACGGTGATCGTGTGCGGCACGGGCGGCGCGCTGATCTCGGTGACGCCCGACTCGGCGGTGCCGCCCGCGAGCAGTACGAGCAGGTCGACGGTGCGCTGCGCGGCCGCGGCGGCGGCCTGCGGGTCGACGCCGCGTTCGAAGCGGCGGGAGGCCTCGGAGGAGAGCTTGTGCCGGCGGGCGGTGCGCGCGATGGACACCTGGTCGAAGTGGGCGGCCTCGATGACCACGTCGCTGGTGGCCTTCTCGGTGTCGCCGTGGTCGGCGATCTCCGTGTTGGCGCCGCCCATGACGCCCGCGAGGCCGATGGGTCCGCGGTCGTCGGTGACGACCAGGTCCTCGGCGTGCAGCTTCCGCTCGACGCCGTCGAGGGTGACGATCCGCTCGCCCTCCTCGGCCCGGCGCACGCCGATGGTGCCCTGCACGAGGCCGCGGTCGTAGGCGTGCAGGGGCTGGCCCAGCTCCGTCATCACGTAGTTGGTGACGTCGACGGCCAGCGAGATCGGGCGCATGCCGACCTTCTGCAACCGGCGCTGGAGCCAGATCGGGGAGCGCGCCTCGGCGCTGAGGCCGGTCACCGTGCGGGCGGTGAAGCGGTCGCAGCCGGCGGGGTCGGAGATCTTCACCGGGTAGCCGTAGGCGTTGGGTCCCGGCACGTCGAGCAGGGCCGGGTCGCGCAGCGGCAGGCCGTAGGCGACGGCGGTCTCGCGGGCGACGCCGCGGAGGGACAGGCAGTCGCCGCGGTTGGCGGTGACGGCGATGTCCAGCACCTCGTCGACCAGTTCGAGCAGCTCGATCGCGTCCTTGCCGACCTCGGTCTCCGGCGGCAGCACGATGATGCCGTGGCTGCCGTCGTCGCCCATGCCCAGCTCGTCGCCGGAGCAGATCATGCCGTGCGAGACCTTGCCGTAGGTCTTGCGGGCGCTGATCGAGAAGCCGCCGGGCAGGGTGGCGCCGGGGAGGACCACGACGACCTTGTCGCCGACGGCGAAGTTCCGGGCGCCGCAGACGATCTCCTGCGGCTCGCCGGTGCCGTTGGCCTGCCCGACGTCGACGGTGCAGAAGCGGATCGGCTTCTTGAAGCCCTCCAGCTCCTCGATGGTCAGCACCCGGCCGACGACGAGGGGGCCCTTGAGGTCGGCGCCCAGGTGCTCGACGGTCTCGACCTCGAGGCCGGCCGAGATCAGCTTGGCCTGCACGTCGCGGCCGGTCTCGGTGGCCGGCAGGTCGACGTACTCCCGCAGCCAGGAAAGCGGGACCCGCATCAGATCTCCATCCCGAACGGCCGGGTGAACCGGACGTCGCCCTCGACCATGTCTCGCATGTCCTCGACGTTGTGGCGGAACATCAGCATCCGCTCGATGCCGAACCCGAAGGCGAAGCCGCTGTACTTCTCCGGGTCGATGCCGCAGGCGGTGAGCACCCGCGGGTTGACCATGCCGCAGCCGCCCAGTTCGATCCAGCCCTCGCTGGAGCAGGTGCGGCAGGGCCGGTCGGGGTTGCCGACGGACGCGCCCTTGCAGACGTAGCAGAGCATGTCCATCTCGGCGGACGGCTCGGTGAAGGGGAAGAAGTTCGGCCGCAGCCGGGTCTTCATCTCCGCGCCGAACAGCGACTGGACCATGTGGTCCAGGGTGCCCTTGAGGTCCGCCATGGTCAGGCCCTCGTCGACGGCGAGCAGCTCGACCTGGTGGAAGACGGGGGTGTGCGTGGCGTCCAGCTCGTCGGTGCGGTACACGCGGCCGGGGCAGATCACGTAGACCGGCAGCTCGCGCGAGAGCGCGGAGCGGATCTGGACGGGCGAGGTGTGGGTGCGCAGCACGACGCCGGACTCGGTGCCGCCCCGGGGGCCCTCGACGAAGAAGGTGTCGGCCTCGCCGCGGGCCGGGTGGTCCGGGCCGATGTTGAGGGCGTCGAAGTTGAACCACTCGGCCTCGGCCTCGGGGCCCTCGGCGACCTCGTAGCCCATGGCGACGAAGATGTCCTCGATGCGCTCGGAGAGCGTGGTCAGCGGGTGGCGGGCGCCGGCCGGCACGCGGTCGTGGGGCAGCGTGACGTCCACAGCCTCCTCGACCAGGACGCGCGCGTCGCGCTCGGCCTCCAGCTCGGCCTGGCGGGCGGCGAACGCCTTGCTCACGGCGCCGCGGGCCATGCCGACCCGCTTGCCGGCCTCGGCCTTGGCCTGCGGGGGCAGGGCGCCGATCTCGCGGTTGGCCAGCGCCAGCGGCGAGGCGCCGCCGGTGTGGGCGACCTTGGCCTCCTGGAGCGCGTCGAGCGAGTCCGCGGCGGCGAAGGCGGCGAGCGCCTCGTCCCGCATGCGCTCGATCTCTTCCGGTTTCAACGCCTCGACCTCGACAGGGTCGTACGACTTATTCGGTGCCGACATCTCTTCCCGTGCTTCCGATTGTCCCCCAGCTGACGCTGGGAGGTGCCCCCATGCTGATGGTCCCCGTCACCGGCTCGTGGTCACCGGCTCGTGGACGGAGCGTCTCGCCGTGGGCGGTTCCGTCCGCGGGACACAAAGGTGCCGAAGGCCGAGTCTAACGGGGTTGCGAAAGGTGAATGCGCCCGCGGTGCTCAGGCCAGGTAGGCCGGGGCCGCCACGGGCAACGTAAATCGGAACTCGGCGCCCCCGCCGGGGGCGCGGCCGACCGTGATGGTGCCGCCGTGGGCTTCGACGATGCCCTTGACGATATAGAGCCCGAGGCCGGTGCCACCGCGCTTGCTGCCCCGCCAGAAGCGGGTGAAGACGCGGTTCATGGATTCCTCCGGGATGCCCGCCCCCTCGTCGCTCACGGTGACCGACGTGCCGGCGTCCTCCCCTTCCCGGGGTGACGCCGTGGGCGTGATGTCGATGGTGACAGTTCCCTCGCCGTGCCGCACGGCATTTTCCAGCAGGTTGCTGAGCACCTGGTCGATCTTGTCCGGGTCGGCCCACAGGTCGGGCAGCGGCTGCGCGAGCCGGAGCAGGAAGCGGTCGGCCTCCTGGCCGGCGGCGACGTACGCCTGGATGTGCCGTCCGACGGCCACGCCGAGGTCGACGGGCTGGCGGCGCACCTCAAGGCGGCCGGAGTCGATCCGCGAGATGTCGAGGAGTTCGGCGATGAGCCGGGTGACGCGGTCGGCGTCGGCGTCGACGGTCTCCAGCATCAGCCGCTTCTGGTCGTCGGTGAACCGCTCCCACTTGGCCAGCAGCGTCGCCGTGAAGCCCTTGACGGAGGTGAGGGGGGAGCGCAGCTCGTGGGCGACGGTGGCGATCAGCTCGGCGTGGCTGCGCTCGGTGCGGCGGCGGGCCTCGGTGTCGCGCAGGGTGACGACGACACGGTGGACGGGGCCGAGGGGCTCGGTGCGGACGTAGCGGGCGGCGGCGAGGACCTCGCGGCCGCCGGGGAGGAGGAGGTTGCGCTCGGGCTGGCCGACCCGGATGGCGAGGCCGCCGTAGGGGTCGGTCAGCTGCCACCAGCGGCGGCCCTCCAGGTCCTCTAACGGGAGGACCTTCTCCAGCCGCCGGCCGAGGGCCGAGGCGGCCGGGGTGGCGGTGATGCGGGCGGCGGCCGCGTTGAAGCAGACGACGCGGCCGTGCTCGTCGGCGATCACGAGGCCGTCGGGCAGCTGGTCCGGGTCGAGGCCGAGGCCGGCGGAATCCCCCGGCGTGCGGGGGGCGGGCGGACGCGACGCACCCCGTGCTCCCGGCGCGCTGCTCGTGCCGACGCCCATCCCCGTATCCCACCTCTCAGCCGCGCGGGGGCCTTGAGCTGGTCACCCTACTAGGCGTTGGTGACGGAGCGGCACCCTCCGGCGGCGCGCTGTGCACGCGCCGACGCATAGAGACATACGGCCGCGGCGGTGGCCAGGTTCAGACTCTCGGCCTTTCCGTGGATGGGAACCCGCAGAACGGCGTCGGTGAGGGTGCGGGTCTCCTCCGGCAGCCCCCAGGCCTCGTTGCCGAAGACCCAGGCCGTGGGCCCGCCCATCGCCCCGGCGTCCAGCTCGGCGTCGAGATCGTGCTCGCCCGCCCCGTCGGCGGCCAGCACCCGCACGCCGGTCTCCCGCAGCCCGGCGACGGCCCGCTCGACGGGGACGCCCACGGCGACCGGCAGGTGGAAGAGGGAGCCGACGGAGGCGCGCACGGCCTTGGGGTTGTACAGGTCGACGGAGGCGTCGGTGAGTACCACCGCCTCGGCGCCGGCGGCGTCGGCGCAGCGCAGTACGGTGCCGGCGTTGCCGGGGTCGCGGACGTGCGCGAGGACGGCGACGAGCTTGGGACGAGCGGCGAGGACCTCGTCGAACGGGGTGTCCAGGAACCGGCAGACGCCGACCAGCCCCTGCGGGGTGACGGTGGTGGAGATGTCCCCGATCACCTGCTCGGCGGCGAGGTGCACGCGGGCCCCGGCGTCCCGGGCGGCACCGATGATGTCGGCGTACCGTTCGGCGGCGTCCACGGTGGCGAACAGCTCGACGAGCGTCTCCCCGTGCCCCGCCGCCTCCCGCACGGCCTGCGGCCCCTCAGCCAGGAACAGCCGCTCCTTCCCCCGGAAGTTCCGCTTCCCGAGCCGCCGCGCGGCAGCAACACGGGGAGACCGGGGGGAGATCAGCTCGGGGCTGACAGGACGCACTCTTGCTCACCTTCACATCTGAATCGTCGTGGACTGCGACGCGCCCCGAAGGGGCGCGGGACTCCGACATGTGCGGCTCCGCCGCGTGGGCGCGACCAGCCGCAACGAACCCGCAGCCGAGAACGGACCGGACCGGGCGGCAACCGAAGGGACCCGCAGGCTCCAAGCCTGCGGGTCCCTTCGACAACCGGCTGAAGCCGGCGCAGCGTCACGCCGCCTTCGGCGCGTTCACGTCGCTCGGCAGAGCCTTCTGCGCGACCTCGACGAGCGCGGCGAACGCGTTCGGCTCGTTGACGGCCAGCTCGGCGAGGATCTTGCGGTCGACCTCGACGTTGGCGGCCTTCAGGCCCTGGATGAAGCGGTTGTACGTGATGCCGTTGGCGCGGGCAGCGGCGTTGATGCGCTGGATCCACAGCTGGCGGAAGTCACCCTTGCGCTTCTTGCGGTCGTTGTAGTTGTAGACCAGCGAGTGGGTGACCTGCTCCTTGGCCTTGCGGTACAGGCGCGAACGCTGACCGCGGTAGCCGGAGGCCTGCTCGAGGATCGCCCGGCGCTTCTTGTGGGCGTTGACTGCCCGCTTGACGCGTGCCACTTGTTAACTCCTTGTAGCGGGGCCGCGGTGGTCCTCACGCGGCCCGGTGTCGATTGGGTCCCGGTCCTGAGGTACGGCGCTCGGTGGCGCCGTACCTCACTTGCCGAGAAGCTTCTTGATCTTCTTGGCGTCGCCCGGGGCCATCTCGGCGTTGCCGGTGAGGCGACGCGTCAGGCGCGACGACTTGTGCTCGAGCAGGTGGCGCTTGCCGGCGCGCTCACGGAGCACCTTGCCGGAGCCGGTGACCTTGAAGCGCTTGCTGGCACCGCTGTGCGACTTGTTCTTCGGCATGGCGCCGTTCTCTCCTCGTCGGTGGCGTTCCGGTGCCCGGTCGTGAAACCGGGCACGGTGGAACGTCGCTTGTGTATCGGTTATGTCCTGGGACTGACGTCCCCCGGGATCACGCCTCGGCCGGGGCCGGGGTCTGGGCCTCTACCTCGGTGTCGACGTCGGCGTCGGCGTCGGCCTCCGCGGCGTTCTGCGACTTGCCGGGGTTCGCCTTCGCGTCCGCCTTGCGGGCTTCCTGCGCCTGGCGAGCCTCGGCCATCGCCTCGGTCTTCTTCTTGTGCGGACCGAGGACCATGATCATGTTTCGGCCGTCCTGCTTCGGGTTCGACTCCACGAACCCGAGGTCGGCCACGTCCTCCGCGAGACGCTGCAGCAGTCGGTAGCCCAGCTCGGGGCGGGACTGCTCGCGGCCGCGGAACATGATCGTGATCTTGACCTTGTCGCCCTGCTTGAGGAACCGGACGACGTGACCCTTCTTGGTGTCATAGTCGTGCGGGTCGATCTTCGGCCGGAGCTTCATCTCCTTGATGACCGTGTGCGCCTGGTTCTTGCGCGCCTCACGGGCCTTCATGGCCGACTCGTACTTGAACTTCCCGTAGTCCATGAGCTTGCACACGGGCGGACGGGCGTTCGCCGCGACCTCGACGAGATCGAGGTCGTACTCCTGCGCAAGCTCCAGGGCCTTGGCAAGCGGGACAATCCCGACCTGCTCGCCACTGGGACCGACAAGTCGCACCTCGGGAACGCGAATCCGGTCGTTGATGCGGGGCTCGGCGCTGATGGATCCTCCTCGGTAGCACCACGCGACGGTCTGGCGGACAGCCGCGTAACGTCTGTGTTCGATAGACCTAACCGCGCCGACACACGAAAAATGCCCCGGCCGATCACAGGCGGGGCTCCTCGAACTGCTACCGGAGCACCGTCGCGATGATCGCGGGGCGCGCTTTCGGGCCGGTCACCGCCGCTGAGGAGGGACCGCCTGACCGGTGACCCGCCGCCCTGAGGACGGCCAGGTGGGAGTTCGAAGCCTCCACTTGTGGGCCGGACCCGCTGCCGTGAGCGTGCGTGTCCGACCGGTCGTTACACAAGGTTAGCAGCTCCACCACCGGTGCGCGAACCCGGTGTCACCCGCCCCTCCTGCTGTCAAGAGGGGAGGTGCGGGGCCCTATCGTGTGCGGCATGAGTGAGACCCCTCCTGAGACGCCCGACTTCGACGCCATGACCCGCGACATCGCGGAGGTCCCCGCGGTCGAGGTGATCGTGACGGTCGCCGTCAACCTGATGAGCGCCGCCGCCGTGAAGCTGGGCCTGACCGAGGAGGGCGAGGCGCACAAGGACCTGGACGAGGCCCGCAAGCTGGTGCACGCGCTGGCCGGTCTGCTGGACGCGACCGCGACCGAGATCAGCTCGTTCCACGCGGCCCCGCTGCGGGACGGCCTGAAGTCCCTCCAGCTGGCCTTCCGCGAGGCCTCGCTCGTGGCGGACGAGCCGGGTCAGGGTCCGGGCGAGAAGTACACGGGGCCGGTCTACGGCTGACCCTGTCCCCGTACGTAGACGGGCTCGCCCGGCGGCGTCGCCCCGGCCGGCAGCAGTGCCAGGTCGAGGCCGCGCACCAGGCGGGCCCGCAGCGTTTCGTCGGCCGCCAGCCGCTCGGCGACGGCGCGGGCGGCCTTGGCCGGGTCGTCGTGCCCGGGGGCCAGGACCAGCGCCAGGGTGCCGTCGGCCCGGCCCCGCCCGAGGTGGGCCCGGAGCACGGCGGGCTCGGCGGCCAGGACGCCGCGTACGGCGTCGGCGACGGCCGGGTCGGTGAGCGGGTCCGTCGACGCGCGGCCCTCGGCCAGGGCCAGCAGCACCGGCCCGCTCAGCTCGAACGGCACCGGCCCGGCGAGGTCCAGTACGACCGTGTCCGCCTTCTCGTGCGCGGCGGCCTGCAGCGCCTGGTGCACGGGGACGGCGACGGGGCGGGCCGCGGGGTCCCAGCGGGCGAGCGAGGCGGTGGAGGTGAAGGCGGGCAGCGCGGTGCGGCCGCCGGCCTTGAGGGTGGGTACGGCCATGTCGCTGGTCTTCTCGCGGCGCAGCCCCTTCTCGTCCTCCTCGGCCTCGCCGAGGACGGCCACGACGGGGACGAGCAGCCGGGCCTCCCTGAGCGCCGCCAGTACCGGGGCGAGTGCGGTGCGGTCCTCGGCCCAGGCGGCGAGCGCCGCGCCCAGTGCGGGGTCGGCGGAACCGTCGTCGTCGGAGAACGCGGAGTCGGGGATGTTCTTGTTCGCCACGGTTCCCGACCCTATCGGGGTCCGGCCGGCCTGCGGACGGCGCCTCTCCCCGCCGTTCACGGCCCTGAGGCCCGCCGCCCCGCCGCCCTCTCGCGGCTCGTCTCACCGCGCTCTCAGACAGATCTGACCCGGATTTAACGTCCGGCCAACGCCCCGCACAGGTACCGCCCGGACCATCGCCGTCATGGAGTCCTCCGGAGGCCGGCGGGACCGGCGTGCCCGGCGGCGGCGCGTCCCGGTCCGGTCCGCGCTGACCGCACTCGCCGTCGTGGCCGCCACCGGCGCCGGCGCCGTGTACTGGCAGGGGCACGCGGGCCCGGGTGCGGGCGGCGCCGTATCGTCGTCGGCCTCGGCACCGTCGGGCGGGGAGGCATCGGTGGAGACGGTCGAACCGGTCGTGGACCGTGACGCCCTGCTGGCCTCGGCCATGGCGTCGGTGGACGTGCCGGAGGGCGCCGAGGTGTCGGCCGCGGTGCTCGACCCCGGCTCCGGCGTGCGCGCGTCCTACGGGACGGGGGCCTTCGACACGGCGAGCATCGTCAAGGTCGACATCCTGGCGGCGCTGCTGCTCCGGGCGCAGGACGCGGACCGCGCGCTGACCGCGGCGGAGAAGGCGTACGCCGTCGAGATGATCGAGGACAGCGACAACGACTCGGCGTCGGCGCTGTGGCGGGAGATCGGGCGGGCGGAGGGGCTCGACGCCGCGAACGAGCGGTTCGGGCTCACGGACACGCGGGGCGGCACAGGCCCGCTGTGGGGGCTGACGCAGACCACGGCGGCGGACCAGGTGGTGCTGCTGCGCCAGGTGTTCGTGGCGGACGGGTCCGAGCTGAGCGGGGCCTCACGGGCGTATGCGACGGGGCTGATGGGGCGGATCGCCGAGGATCAGCGGTGGGGGGTGTCCGCGGCGGCGGACGACGGCGCCGAGGGCTCCGGCTGGGCGCTGAAGAACGGCTGGCTGCGGCGCAGCACCACCGGTCTGTGGGTGGTCAACAGCGTCGGGCGGGTCACCTCGGGCGGCCGGGAGTACCTGGTGGCGGTGGTGTCGCGGGGCAGTACCACCCAGGCGGAGGGGGTCTCGCTGACCGAGGCGGCGGCGCGTGCGGCGGTCTCCGCGGTCGGCGCGGACGCCGGCGAGGGCGGGAGCGGGAGCGGGGGCAGCGGCTCGGGCGCGGGTCAGAAGGCGTCGTAGCGGCCGGCGTCGTAGCGGCCCGCTCCGTCGGGCGCGCCGTCGTGGCGTTCGCGGCGGCCCCGCCACAGGACGACGGCCGCGACCACCAGGACGCCGCCCGCGCCACCGGCCAGCGGAGCGGCCCAGGCCGACGTCTCGTCGCCGGCCGCGTCGCCGTCCGGTCCCCGGCCGAAGTACTCGTCGCCGTACGCCGCCGGCTTCAGGCCCTCCGGCTTCAGCCGTCCGGCCGCCTCGATGGCGGCGGCGGGGTCGACGAAGCCGAAGCCGCGGGAGTCGTCGCGGCCCTCGGCCGGGGCGTTGCGGGCGGTGTCCTCCAGGAGGGACTTCACCTGGGCCGGGGTGAGGTCCGGGTGGGCCGCCTTCACCAGGGCGGCGGCCCCGGAGACGAAGGCCGAGGCGGCGCTGGTGCCCCAGCCCTCGTAGTAGCGGTGGTCCGGGTCGGCGATGATCACGTCGACGCCGGGGGCGCTGACCGTGGCGTACCAGCGGCGGGTGGAGAAGGAGGCGCGGGTGCCGTAGCGGTCGACGGCGGTCGCGGCGATCACGCCCGGGTAGGCGGCCGGGTAGGAGATGTGGTCGCCCTTCTCGCCGCCGTTGCCGGCGGAGGCGACGACGATCACGCCCTTCTGCAGGGCGTACTGGATGGCCTCGTCCTCGGCGGGCTCGGGGTGGGCGGAGGCGGAGTCGTCGCCGAGGGAGAGGTTGATGATGTCGGCGCCGTTGTCGGCGGCCCAGCGGATGCCTTCGGCGAGGGCGTTGCCGCGGGTCTTGCGGGCCTTGGCGCGGGAGGGGTCGCCGTCCTCCA
Organism: Streptomyces olivaceus; assembly: GCF_000721235.1. Taxonomy (GTDB): domain Bacteria; phylum Actinomycetota; class Actinomycetes; order Streptomycetales; family Streptomycetaceae; genus Streptomyces; species Streptomyces olivaceus. The sequence continues at coordinate 2,412 of NZ_JOFH01000012.1, read as the reverse complement.
GGATCACGCGCAGGGGCATGATCCGCGCTTCCGGTGCGATGCCCATGACGCCGTCGGTGTTGCCGGCGCCGTGGCCGTGACCGGCGATGATCCCGGCCATCGCGGTGCCGTGCCGGGCCCAGGCGCGGTCGCCCTCGCTCGCGCCGAAGCCGACCAGGTCCTTGCCGGCGAGGACGTTGCCGGTGAGGTCGGGGTGGCCGGCCTCGACGCCGGTGTCCAGGACGGCGACGGTGACGCCGGCGCCCTTGGTGGTCCGCCAGGCGTCCTGGGTGTGCATGGCGTCCAGGGCCCACTGCTGGGCGCGGATGCCGTCGGCGTGCGCGGCGGGCACGGGGACGAGGACGAGGGTGGCGGCCAGCAGGAGGCTCAGAGTGCCGCCCGTCCGGCGGGCGCGGTGGGTGTTCACGAGGGCTGCTCCGTGGCCTGGCCGACGTTCTTGCGCAGGGCGCGTTCGACGCGGTCGGCGAGTCCCTGCGCCTCGTGGCCGAGGCCGGCCTGGGCGGGGGCCGACGCGGCGCCGGACTCCGTGGCCTCCTCGGCGGGTTCCGGCTCGTCGACGGTGCGGTCGTCGGCCCAGCCGGAGACGGCGTAGACGACGACGGGGGCGTCGGTGAGCACGGAGACGGTCCAGGAGGCCCGCTGCCGCGCGCCGAACCCGGCGGCGACGGTGTCCTCGGCCGCGTACGGCAGCGGCATGAGGTCGGTGCGGCGGCCCAGCCCCTCCTTCTCGAACCGGTTCGCCAGGGCGGTCATCGCGGCGGCGTCGGCCTTGGTGAAGAGCAGGCCCACGGTGGTGACGTGGCTCCGGGTGGCGTCGGTGTAGGTGGCGCGCAGCAGGCGCGAGCAGCCGACCGGGTCGAGCACCTTGGCGAGCAGCCCGTCGAAGGCCCCCTTGCAGCCGCCGTCCGGGGCGACGGCAACCCGCGTCCAGGTGCGGTCGGCTCCGCCGGGTCCGGCGCCCCGGCCCTGCACGGTGGGCGGGAAGAGCTGGTCGACGGGCACGCTGTGCCACAGCTCCCCGGCCTCGGCGAACGCACCGCGCGCGCCGTCGTCGCCGGAGTCCCCGGCGAGCCAGCTGCCGGTGACGGCTCCGGTGAGGAGTCCGGCGCCCAGTACGAGGCAGACCGCGGCGGCGAGGGCCTGGGGCCGCAGCCGTCCGCCGAGCGGGCGGGGCCGGCCGGACCCGTCGTATCCCTCGGGCTCGCCGAACGAGACACGGGGCCGCCCCTCGCCGTACGCCGTCGGCGCGCTGCCCCACGAGAGCGCGGGGTCGGGCCCGGTGCCCGCCCGCCGCCCGGGGGTGTCCGTCCGCGGGGCCTCCTCCCGGGACCGGCCCTCGTCCTCGGGCCCGGCCGGGACGGGCCGCAGCCGCCGGGTCGTCTCGGTGGCGGCCTGCGCGGGGGCGCCCGGGCGGTGCGGGGGCGTCCGGGGCGGGCCGGCCGGATGCGGGGTCCGGTCCGACGGACCGGGGCCCTGCGGCGCGGCGGCATCCCGTGCGCGCCCGGGTGTGCCGGGTGCGGAGGGGGTGACCGGCGCCGGAGCGGCGGGGTCCCCGGCGGTGCGGGGCGCGGGCGGCGGCGCGGCCGGGGCCGTGGCGCGGTCGGCGGGGGCTTCGCGGGCGTCCGTGGCCTCGCGGCCGACGGTCGGTGGGCCGTCCGGGAAGCGGGCGGAGGCCCGCGGCGGCGGGGCGTCGGTGGCGGGGGGACGACCGAGCCGGAAGCGCGGGTACGGGGGCCGGGCGCCGCCTTCGGTGTTCGGCGGGGCGCCGGCCGCCTTCCCGGGTCCCCGGTCCGACGGCTCGCCGTCCGTCGTCGGTCCTCCGCCGCGGGTGCCGTCGCCGGGGCGGGCGGCGTCCGCTTCGCCGCGGAGGTGCCGGTCGGCGGCGGGAGCCCACCAGTCCGACGCATCCGGGCCGGCCTCCGCGGAGCCGGCCGTGCCGGTCCCGTACGCGGTCGGTGCCTGTGCCGGGCGGGGCGGAACGCCGGGCCGGGGCGGGGCCGTCGGACGCGGCGGGGAGTCCGGGCGGCCGGGGTCCGCACCGGCCCCGGGACGCTGCGGCGCGGCGGTACCCGCGGGCGCGTCGGGGCGGTACGGCGCAGGAGCCGGGGCCGGCGGGAAGGCACCGGTACGGAGCGGCGCGGCGGTCCCCGTCCGCACATCGGCCCGCTGCACTCGCCCGGTACGGGCGGCGGGCCCGAGGTCGGCACGGGGGCCGGACCCGGGCTCGATCCGGGCCGCGGGGTCCGGCTCGACGCGGGTGGCGGGGTCGGGAGGAAGCGGCACCCCGGTCCCGGTGGGAGCGCCGGGGCGGCCGGGCCCGCCGGCGTCGGGCGGGGAGCCGGGCACCGTCGGCGGGGCCGCGGGAGGCGGAGGCACGGCGGGAGGCGGCGGGGCCGCGGGGCGGGGCGGGGT
>NZ_JOFH01000011.1 GCF_000721235.1 Streptomyces olivaceus | reverse complement strand
AAACGCCCGGTTACATTTCGAACCCGGAAGCTAAGCCTTACAGCGCCGATGGTACTGCAGGGGGGACCCTGTGGGAGAGTAGGACGCCGCCGAACAATCATTCAAAGGGTTGGACCCAGAACTTCGGTTCCGGGTCCAACCCTTTTTTGTTGTCCGTCACCAGAAGTTCACGTTGCGCTACGACCATCGTTCGTATGGGTACCGCAGCAATGCTCAGGGCCGCCGGCGTCGGAGTCGGTGACGAGGTCGTCGTACCTTCCTTCGGGAACGTGGAGGTCGCCGAGGCGGTGGCGCTCACCGGCGCGCTGCCGGTGTTCGCCGACATAGATCCGGCGACGTACTGCCTGGACGCGTCCAGTGTCGAAGCGACGCTCACGGAACGGACCGCGGCCGTCGTCGTCGTGCACCGGTTCGGGCGGCCGGCGGAGATGGGGCCGCTGCACGGCATAGGGCGGCGGCACGGGCTGCTCGTGCTGGAGGAGCGCGAGTCCGAGGTGCCGTACGACGAGATGGCGCAGCGCCGGCAGCGGGCGGCCTACCTCGACGGGAAGCTGCGGGGTGTGCGGACGCCCGACTGGGGTCAGGGGCACAGCTATCAGCAGTACGTGGTCCGGGTGCCGGGGAACGGACGGCCGGACCGGGACGCGTTCGCCCGTGCCGTGCGGGCGCGGGGCGTCGAGTGCCGGGTGCCGGTGAAGGCGCCCGTCCACAGGATGCCGCACTTCCGTCGTTGTGTGTCGCTGCCGGAGACCGAGCGGGCCGCGGACGAGACGCTCGCGCTGCCCGTCGAGGCCGCGTTGACCAAGAGGGACATGCAGCGCATCGTCTCCGCCTGCAATGCACTGGGCGGACTGCTGCAGCCGGCACTCTGAATCCGTGGTTGGGAGCACCGACCTGTTCGGGGTATGATCTATTCCGTTGCGGCCGGGGAAACCCGGAAAGCGACAGGCCCCTATAGCTCAGTCGGCAGAGCGTCTCCATGGTAAGGAGAAGGTCAACGGTTCGATTCCGTTTGGGGGCTCCGACGGAAAGGCCCCGCCCATTCGGGCGGGGCCTTATTCATGTCCGGGCGCCGGGTGCCGCGGCCCGTGCGGGGCTAATCCGCGTGGGGTTCCGGGACGCGCATCGCGAGGATCGCCATGTCGTCGGACGGGGCGTCCGACGCGAAGCGCTCGACCGCGCGCATGATCCGGGCGGCCACCGCGCCCGCCGTCAGGCCGGTGCACGAGGTGAGGACGTCGGCGAGGCCGTCGTCGCCCAGCATGCGGGTGCCCTCGCGGCGTTCGGTGACGCCGTCCGTGACACAGAGCAGGACGTCGCCCGGGTCGAGGGTGACCGTCTGCTCGTAGAGCTCCAGGTCCTCGATGACGCCGAGGAGCGGCTGCGGCTCGGCGGCCGGTTCGACCGTGCCGTTCTGGCGCAGGCGGAGCGGGAGGGGGTGGCCGGCGCAGACCACCTTCAGTTCGGCGCTGCCGTCGTCCTGCGGGCGCATCTCGCCGTACAGCAGCGTGAGGAAGCGGCTGCGGGCGCCCTCGTCGAGGATGGCGGAGTTGAGGCGCTGCAGCACCTCCGGGCCGCTCAGGCCCTCGCGGGCCAGCAGGCGCAGGGCGTGCCGGGCGAGGCCCGTGACGGCCGCCGCGTTGGGTCCCGTACCGCAGACGTCGCCGATGGCGAAGCCGTACGCGTCGTCGCTGATCGGGAAGAGGTCGTAGAAGTCGCCGCCGACCTCGTTGCCCTCGCCGGCCGCGCGGTAGATGACGTCGACCTCGACGCCGTCCACGACGGGGAGTTCCGGGGGCAGCAGGCTGCGCTGGAGGGACTGGCTGATGGCCGTGCGCTCCGAGTACAGGCGGGCGTTGTCCAGGGCCAGGGCGGCCCGGCGGGACAGGTCCTCGGCGAGCTCCAGGATCTCCTGGCGGAAGTGGTCGTCGGTGGGCTTGCCGAGGGTGAGCATGCCGATGACGCGGTTGCGGGCGACCAGCGGGAGGACGACCGTCTCGCCGCCGACGGCGGAGGCCGTCGCGAGGGTCGGGCCGATGCCGGTGCTCAGGGGCTGTGCCGGGCCGCCGCTGAGGCCCAGGTCGCGCATGGAGGTGCGCAGCGCCGCCTGGTGGGCCATCTCGGCGGGGGCCGTCCAGACGCGGGCGCCCGGGGTGGGGACCGGGTCGGGCGGTGCGATCTTCGACAGCAGGGACTTGATGCCGTCGATCAACTCCTCGTCCTCGTGCAGGACGTAGGAGAGGTACGGGTCCGAGGACTGGTCGGCGATCGTGTAGACGGCGCACCAGGTGGCCAGGGTCGGGACCGTCATCTGGGCCATCAGGGCCAGCGTCTGGTCGCGGTCCAGGGTGCCCGCGAGGAGGTCGGAGGCCTCGACGAGGAAGCTGAGGGAGCCGCGGCGCAGCCGTTCCAGCTCGCCGAGGCGCGCCGACTCGACGGCCAGCGCGATGCGGTCGGCCGCGAACTGGAGGCGCAGCGCCTCCTCGTTGGAGTACCGGCCGGGGGCCTCCGCGGCGACGCCGAGGGAACCGGTGAGGCGCCCTTCGACCTTGAGGGGGACGGTGACGACCGAGCGCATGCCCGTGCTGTTCAGGAGCGGGACCGCGCCGGGGACGGCCTCCAGGTCGTCGTGGACGGCGGGCATGCGGGCGGAGCCGTATCGGCCGGGGCCCGCCTCGACGGGGACGCGGGCGAACCGCTGGCGGGCGGAGGGCAGACCGGTGGAGGCGCGGACTTCCAGCTCCGTCTCGTCGTCGGTCGCCAGGAGCAGGAAGGCGGCGTCCGCGTCGAGCATGTCGCGGGCGCGTTCGACCGTGCGCTGGAGGAGGCCGTCGAGGTCGTCCGGGGCGGGGGACCCGATGAACACCTCGAAGGGGTCGGTGCTCTGGCCCTCCGTGGCGGGGCTGTCCGCGGACGGCACGCGCAGCGGCGTCTGCAGCACCGCGCGTTCGTGGTCGCGGACGAGGAGGCACACCGTGGACGGTTCGCCGCCGGCGTCGCGGACGCGGAGGTGGGAGGCGTAGACCGGGGTGACGCGGCCGCGGGCGTCCCTTATGCCGTAGCTGCCCTCCCAGCGGGAGAGCTGGAGTGCCTCGGCGATGCCGGTGCTGGTGCCCGGGGTGTGCGGCCAGGCGGCGAGGTCGGTCAGCGGCTTTCCGGTGACCTGGTCGGCGGGGTAGCCGAAGAGGTCCTCGGCGTCCTCGTTCCACGACGTGACGGCGCCGGTGCGGTCGATCTGGACGACGGCGACGCGGACCCGGCCGTCGGCCAGGGGCAGCAGGTCGGCGGGGAGGGAGGGGCCGGCGGCGCGGGTGCCGACCGGGCGCTCGGGCAGGTGGAGGTGGAACCAGACGTTCTTCAGGGTGGGCGTGTACTCGACGCCCCAGCGGTCGGCCAGGGCCGCGCACAACTGGAGCCCGCGGCCGCCCTCGCGGTCGGGGCTGCCCATGTCGGCGGGAGACCCCTGGAGGGGGACCTCGCGTTCGGGGTAGTGGTCGGCGACCTCGATCCGTACGCCGTCGTCGCTGCGCAGGCACAGGACGTCCGCGGTGGTGCCGGCGTGGACCACGGCGTTGGTCACCAGTTCACTGGTGAGGACCACGGCGTCGTCGATGATGTCCGCATGGCCCCAGCCCTGGAGCGTGTCGCGGACGAAGGACCGGGCGCTCGCCACGGACCGCCCGACGGGCTCGAAGCTGGCGGCCGCGCGCGCGGTGATCACAGAACTCCCTCTCTCCCCGTGCACGGCCTCATGGCCGGCCGGCTCGTGCCGCTGCTGCGGCACCCCGCCCGTCGGCCCGGGATCCGGGGGCTGTTCCCCCGGGATCAGTCCGGTGGTCATTCCGGCCGCCCCTCCGATGCCCGCTTCGTCTCCTGTACCACCGCCCAGACCGGACGCACCGGCTTGGCTGGACAGCCGCATGCAAGGTTACTTACCTTCGCCGTCCGTGCGGATGCCGGTCTGCAGTGTTTCCGCCCAGAGGGTGTGCGGACGGTGTGCGAAGCTGCCGAACTGTTATGGCCTGGTTCGGCGGGGGTGAAACACTGGGAAGGCTGCTTGTGAGGTCCGGGCAGGTGAATGCGCGCCGAGTGGGGTGGGCAGCAGCCCCTGGACGCGGTCCGGTGAGCCGGTCCGGGTCACCCGGCAGCACTGGCAGTACTCGGCAGTAACCGGTCCGTCGCGCGGTGGCGGGCGGACACAGCAGTATCGGTCGACCCCTGCGGGAGGGACACAGTGGAGTCTGGCGCAGCGACGCGGGCCACGAAGACGCGCGCGAAAGGCGGACAGTCCCAGAGTAATAAGGGCAAGACGCGGGGCGGCAGTACGACGGTGGACACGGCCGCGCTGAACCGGCTCCTCGCAGCGCTCGTGTCCATGCGGGAGGGCAATTTCCGCAGGCGGCTCACGGTGTCCGGCGACGGCGTGATGTCGGAGATCGCGGCGGTCTTCAACGAGGTGGCCGACCGCAACCTCCACCTCACGGGTGAGCTGGCGCGGGTGCGGCGCACGGTCGGGCGTGAGGGGAAGCTCACGGAACGGCTGGAGACGGGGGCCTGCGAGGGTTCCTGGGCGACCGCGATCGACAACTCGAACGCGCTGGTGGACGACCTCGTGCGGCCCGTCTCCGAGGTCAGCCGGGTGCTGTCGGCGGTGGCGGACGGTGATCTGTCGCCCCGCATGGAGCTGCGGACTCAGAGCGAGGAGGGCACCGGGCAGCCGCTGCGCGGTGAGTTCCTGAAGGTCGGCCGGACCGTGAACAACCTGGTCGACCAGTTGTCGACGTTCACGGACGAGGTCACGCGGGTGGCCAGCGAGGTCGGTACCGAGGGCAAACTGGGCGGTCAGGCCCGGGTGCGCGGGATGTCGGGTTCGTGGAAGGACCTGACGGACTCCGTCAACACCATGGCGTACCGGCTCACCGCCCAGGTGCGGGACATCGCGCTGGTGACGACGGCGGTGGCCAAGGGCGATCTGTCCCGCAAGGTCACCGTGCACGTGGCCGGCGAGATGCTGGAGCTGAAGAACACCGTCAACACGATGGTGGACCAGCTCTCGGCGTTCTCGTCCGAGGTGACACGCGTCGCCCGGGAGGTGGGCACCGAGGGTGCCCTGGGCGGTCAGGCGCAGGTGCCGGGCGTGGCCGGGGTGTGGAAGGAGCTGACCGACTCCGTCAACACCATGGCCGGGAACCTGACGGCCCAGGTGCGGGAGATCTCCCATGTGACGACGGCGGTCGCCAACGGCGACCTGTCGAAGAAGGTGACGGTGCCGGCCCGGGGCGAGGTCGCGCAGCTCGCCGAGACGATCAACCAGATGACCGAGACGCTGCGGATCTTCGCGGACGAGGTCACGCGCGTGGCGAACGAGACGGGCGGGGAGGGTCAGCTCGGCGGGCAGGCGAACGTGCCGGGCGCGGCCGGTATCTGGAAGGACCTGACGGACTCCGTCAACACCGTCTTCCGGAACCTGACCACGCAGGTGCGGGACATCGCCGCGGTGACGACGGCGGTGGCCAGCGGTGACCTGTCGCAGAAGGTCACGGTGGACGTGGCCGGCGAGATGCTGGAGCTGAAGAACACCGTCAACACGATGGTGGACCAGCTGTCCGCCTTCGGTGCCGAGGTCACGCGGGTGGCCCGGGAGGTCGGTGTCGAGGGCGAGCTGGGCGGTCAGGCGCAGGTGCCGGGGGCGGCGGGGACGTGGAAGGACCTCACGGACTCCGTCAACACCGCGTTCCGCAACCTCACCGGTCAGGTGAGGAACATCGCGCAGGTGACGACGGCGGTGGCCAACGGCGACCTGTCGCAGAAGGTCACCGTGGACGTCTCCGGCGAGATGCTCCAGCTGAAGAACACCGTGAACACGATGGTGGACCAGCTCTCCAGCTTCGCCGACCAGGTGACGCGGATGGCCCGGGACGTGGGTACGGAGGGCCGCCTCGGCGGTCAGGCCCGGGTCGACGGCGTGTCGGGGACCTGGAAGGAGCTGACGGACTCCGTCAACTCCATGGCCGGCAATCTGACCTCCCAGGTGCGCAACATCGCCCAGGTGACGACGGCCGTCGCGCGCGGCGACCTGTCGCAGAAGATCGACGTCGACGCGCGCGGCGAGATCCTGGAGCTGAAGAACACCATCAACACGATGGTGGACCAGCTGTCGTCCTTCGCCGAGCAGGTCACCCGGGTCGCCCGCGAGGTGGGTACGGAGGGCCGCCTCGGCGGTCAGGCGCAGGTGCCCGGCGTCGCCGGTGTGTGGCGCGACCTCACCGACTCGGTGAACGGCATGGCCGGCAACCTCACCGCGCAGGTGCGCAACATCGCGCAGGTCGCGACGGCGGTGGCGCGCGGTGACCTCTCCCAGAAGATCACCGTGGACGCGCGCGGCGAGATCCTGGAGCTGAAGAACACCCTGAACACGATGGTGGACCAGCTGTCGTCGTTCGCCCAGGAGGTGACGCGCGTCGCGCGCGAGGTGGGCACCGAGGGCATCCTCGGCGGCCAGGCCGAGGTGCAGGGCGTCTCCGGCACCTGGAAGGACCTCACGCAGTCCGTGAACGGCATGGCCAACAACCTGACCATGCAGGTCCGCAACATCGCCGAGGTCACCACCGCGGTGGCCAAGGGCGACCTGTCGAAGAAGATCACCGTCGACGCCAAGGGCGAGATCCTCGAACTGGTCACCACCGTCAACACGATGGTGGACCAGCTGTCGTCCTTCGCCGAGCAGGTCACGCGGATGGCCCGCGAGGTGGGCACGGAAGGCATCCTGGGCGGCCAGGCGCACGTGCCCGGCGTCGTCGGCATCTGGAAGGACCTCAGCGACAACGTCAACCTGATGGCGAAGAACCTCACCGTGCAGGTGCGCAACATCTCCCAGGTGGCCGCCGCCGTCGCCAACGGCGACCTGACGCGTACGGTGACGATCGAGGCGCGCGGCGAGGTCGCGCAGCTCGCCGACACGTTCAACACCATGGTGAAGACGCTGAGTTCCTTCGCGGACCAGGTCACCAAGGTGGCCCGCGAGGTGGGCACGGACGGCATCCTGGGCGGTCAGGCGCACGTGCCGGGCGTGTCGGGCACCTGGAAGGACCTCACCGAGTCGGTGAACCAGATGGCGTCCAATCTGACCGGTCAGGTGCGCAACATCGCCATGGTCACGACGGCGATCGCCAAGGGCGACCTGACCAAGAAGATCGACATCGACGCGCGGGGCGAGATCCTGGAGCTGAAGACGACCATCAACACGATGGTCGACCAGCTGTCGTCGTTCGCCGAGGAGGTCACCCGCGTGGCCCGCGAGGTGGGCACCGAGGGGCAGCTGGGCGGTCAGGCGCGGGTGCGGGACGTGGACGGCACCTGGCGCGACCTGACGGAGTCCGTGAACGAGATGGCCGGGAACCTGACCCGGCAGGTGCGTGCCATCGCGCGCGTGGCGACCGCGGTGACGCGCGGAGACCTGAACCTCAAGATCGACGTGGACGCCTCGGGCGAGATCTCCGAGCTGCAGGACTACATCAACAAGATGATCGCCAACCTGCGCGACACCACGATCGCCAACAAGGAGCAGGACTGGCTCAAGGGCAACCTCGCCCGGATCTCCGGCCTGATGCAGGGCCGCCGCGACCTCCAGGACGTGGCCTCGCTGATCATGAGCGAGCTGACGCCGGTGGTCTCGGCGCAGCACGGGGCGTTCTTCCTCGCGATGCCGCTGGCCGACGGCCAGGAGCAGGCCGGTGCCGACGGTGACCCGTACGAGCTGCGGATGCTCGGGTCGTACGGCTACTCGATGGGGTCCATGCCGACCTCGTTCCGGCCGGGGGAGGCGCTGGTCGGCACGGCCGCCCAGGAGAAGCGCACCATCCTGGTGGAGAACGCGCCGAGCGGCTACCTGAAGATCTCCTCCGGGCTCGGGGAGGCGCCGCCCGCCCAGGTCATCGTCCTGCCGGTGCTGTTCGAGGGGCAGGTGCTCGGCGTCATCGAGCTGGCGTCCTTCACGCCGTTCACGCACATCCAGAAGGACTTCCTCAACCAGATCGCCGAGATGATCGCGACCAGCGTCAACACCATCTCCGTCAACACCAAGACCGAGGTGCTGCTGAGCCAGTCGCAGGAGCTGACCGAGCAGCTGCGGGAGCGGTCCGCCGAGTTGGAGCAGCGGCAGAAGGCGCTCCAGTCCTCCAACGCCGAGCTGGAGGAGAAGGCCGAGCTGCTGGCGCAGCAGAACCGCGACATCGAGGTGAAGAACACCGAGATCGAGGAGGCGCGGCAGGTCCTGGAGGAGCGCGCCGAGCAACTCGCGGTCTCGATGCGCTACAAGAGCGAGTTCCTGGCCAACATGTCGCACGAGCTGCGTACGCCGCTCAACTCGCTGCTGATCCTGGCCAAGCTCCTCGCCGACAACGCCGACGCGAACCTCTCCCCGAAGCAGGTCGAGTTCGCCGAGACGATCCACGGAGCCGGTTCCGACCTGCTCCAGCTCATCAACGACATCCTTGACCTGTCGAAGGTCGACGCGGGGAAGATGGACGTCTCCCCGACGCGCATCGCACTCGTCCAGCTCGTGGACTACGTGGAGGCCACCTTCCGGCCGCTGAGCGCGGAGAAGGGCCTGGACCTGTCGGTGCGGGTGTCGCCGGGGCTGCCCGCGACCATGCACACCGACGAGCAGCGGCTGCTCCAGGTGCTGCGCAACCTGCTGTCCAACGCGGTGAAGTTCACCGACTCGGGCTCGGTCGAGCTGGTCATCAGGCCGGCCCGGGACGAGGTTCCGCGGCGCATCCGGGAGCAGTTGCTGGAGGCCGGTTCGACGAACGACCCGGACGCCGAGCTGATCGCGTTCTCCGTGAGCGACACGGGCATCGGGATCGCGGCCAGCAAGATGCAGGTGATCTTCGAGGCGTTCAAGCAGGCCGACGGCACCACCAGCCGCAAGTACGGCGGTACGGGCCTCGGGCTGTCCATCTCGCGGGAGATCGCGCAGCTGCTGGGCGGCGAGATCCACGCGCAGAGCGAACCGGGCCGCGGCTCCACCTTCACGCTCTACCTACCGCTGCACCCGAGCGAGCTGCCTCCCAACGGCTACCCGCAGGCCCTGCCCTCCGCCGAGGCCGGCGCGCCTCCGGTGTCTGCCGGGGTCCCGGAGCTGCCGCCGGGCACGGAGGACCGGGGGCCGGCCGAGGCGACCACGTACCAGGACCCGCACAACGGTGCCGCCCCGCTGTTCCGGAACCGCCACCGGTCGCCCGGGGCCGAGGAGCTGCCCGCGGTGCGCGAGCGGCAGTCGGCCGACGAGCAGGGAACGTCGCCGCGGTCGACCCGGGGCATCAGGTTCGGCGGGCAGAAGGTGCTGATCGTCGACGACGACATCCGCAACGTCTTCGCGCTCACCAGCGTGCTGGAACAGCACGGGCTGTCCGTCCTGTACGCCGAGAACGGGCGCGAGGGCATCGAGGTCCTGGAGCAGCACGAGGACGTGGCGGTCGTCCTGATGGACATCATGATGCCCGAGATGGACGGGTACGCGACGACCACGGCGATCCGCCGGATGCCGCAGTTCGCCGGGCTGCCGATCATCGCGCTGACCGCGAAGGCGATGAAGGGCGACCGGGAGAAGGCGATCGAGTCGGGCGCGTCCGACTACGTCACGAAGCCGGTAGACCCCGACCACCTGCTGACGGTGATGCAGCAGTGGATGCGGGCGGAGTGATCGCCGGGCGTTCGTGAAGGTGCCCCCCGAGGCTTCGGAGAAGGCCTCCGGGGGCACACCCGGGAACGGTGCGCGGAGTACGGAGGGGCACCTTCCGTGCGGCGCGCCGGGGCAGTGTGCGAACGTGGGGTGTACGTGCACGGCGGGAACCTCCGGGACGGCGCCAAGTCGCCGACTCGGCGTGCCCGAAGCCGTGTAGAAGTACGGGAATCCGGGAACCTTCTGGGCTCCCGCCGCGTTTCTGCTACGTGCACAGTGACATCACGGTGACAGGGTGTGGCGACAGGCGGGGTGCGGCTACGATGACCGGCACAAGGACGGGCGGCGCAAGGGAGTCGCCCCCCGGGGCGGTACCGGTCGGTACCGTGCCGAGTCCTGCGGACAGGGGAGGCCCCACGCCGGGGCGAGGAGGGCGGGCCATGGTGCAGAAGGCCAAGATCCTCCTGGTCGATGACCGGCCGGAGAATCTGCTGGCGCTGGAGGCGATCCTCTCGGCGCTCGATCAGACGCTGGTGCGGGCATCGTCCGGGGAGGAAGCGCTCAAAGCGCTGCTCACGGACGACTTCGCGGTCATCCTGCTGGACGTCCAGATGCCGGGCATGGACGGTTTCGAGACCGCCGCGCACATCAAGCGGCGGGAGCGGACCCGGGACATCCCGATCATCTTCCTCACCGCGATCAACCACGGTCCCCACCACACGTTCCGCGGCTACGCGGCGGGCGCGGTGGACTACATCTCCAAGCCGTTCGACCCCTGGGTGCTGCGCGCCAAGGTCTCGGTGTTCGTCGAGCTCTACATGAAGAACTGCCAGCTGCGCGAGCAGGCGTCGCTGCTGCGGCTCCAGTTGGAGGGCAACGACAAGGCGGAGGCCGGCGAGGTCAAGGAGCCGGCGGGGCTGCTCGCCGAGCTGTCGGCGCGGTTGGCCGCCGTGGAGGAGCAGGCGGAGGCCCTCTCCAAGCAGTTGGGCGACGAGTCCACGGACGCGGCCGCGGTGGCGACGGCTGCGCATCTGGAGCGCAAGCTCACCGGGCTGAGGCGGGCGCTGGACGCCCTGGAACCGGGCGCGCCCGGCAGCCAGACCGCCGTCAACTGACAAGGGCCGGACCGCCGTCGACGACACCGGCGGGTGCCGCCCGGCGCCTCGGACCGGCCGGGGAACCGAGAACGGGTCCGGATCGGCCCGGCAACGGGTCCGGATCGGCCCGGCGACTGACGACTGAGCCCCCGACCGGCCCGGGAACCGAAAACGCGGCACGGACCTGCCGGTGAGGGCGGGTCATGGCCCGGGACACAGGCGTCAGTTCCGCTCCCGCGCACCGGCGACACGAACGGGTGAAGCGGTTGGCACACGTGTCGACCGCCGTCTCCCCCGGTAACCTCACACCTATGGCCTCACGTCCCTCCGCAGCCAAGAAGCAGCCCGCGAAGAAGGCGGCCGCTCCCGCGAAGGGACCGGCCAAGAAGGCCGCAGCCAGGAAAGCGCCTGTCAAGAAGGCCCCCGCCAAGAAGGCCGCGGCGAAGAAGCCCGCCCCCAAACCGGCCCCGAGCCCCACCGGTGGAGTCTTCCGGGTGGTCCGTGCGCTCTGGCTCGGCCTGGCGCACGGAGTCGGCGCCGTCTTCCGCGGCGTGGGGCAGGGCGCCAAGAACCTCGACCCGGCCCACCGCAAGGACGGCGTCGCGCTGCTGCTGCTCGGCGTCGCGCTGATCGTCGCTGCGGGCACCTGGGCCGACCTCAAGGGCCCCGTCGGCGACCTCGTCGAGATCCTGGTGACCGGCGCCTTCGGCCGCCTCGACCTGCTGGTGCCGCTGCTGGTCGGCGCCATCGGCGTGCGTCTGATCCGGCACCCGGAGAAGCCCGAGGCCAACGGCCGGATCGTGATCGGCCTGTCCGCGCTCGTCGTCGGCGTCCTCGGCCAGGTGCACATCGCCTGCGGCTCGCCGGCCCGCGGCGAGGGCATGCAGGCGATAAGGGACGCCGGCGGGCTCATCGGCTGGGGTGCGGCGACCCCGCTGTCGTACACGATGACGGACATGCTGGCCGTGCCGCTGCTCGTGCTGCTCACGGTCTTCGGCCTGCTGGTCGTCACCGCCACGCCGGTCAACGCCATCCCGCAGCGGCTGCGGCAGCTCGGGGTGCGGCTGGGCGTGGTCCACGACCCGGAGGCCGACGAGTTCAACGACGACGACGAGCGGTACGAGGAGCAGTGGCGCGAGGCGCTCCCCGCGCGGGGCCGGGCGCGCCGGGCGGCGGCCGACGGGCCGTACGACGCCGACGCGGCCGAGCAGGAGGCGCTGGAGAAGCGCCGCGCAAGGCCCCGCCGGTCCGCCGTGCCGCAGCCCGAGTCGAACCGTTCGATGGACGCCGTGGACGTCGCCGCGGCGGCGGCAGCGGCGCTCGACGGCGCCGTCATGCACGGGATGCCGCCCTCCCCGCTGGTCGCCGGCCTCACCCAGGGCGTGAGCACGGGGGACCGCGAGTCGACGACGCCGACCCCGACGCCCGTACCGGCCGCGCGTCCGCAGCCCGGCAAGCTCAAGAAGGACCCCGCCAAGGCCGCCCCCGAGCCGGAGGCGCCGGCCGGTGGAGTGCCCGACCTCACCAAGACGCCGCTCCCACAGGAGCGGGACCTGCCGCCGCGGGCCGAACAGCTCCAGCTCTCCGGCGACATCACGTACTCCCTGCCGTCCCTGGACGCCCTCACGCGCGGCGGACCGGGCAAGTCGCGCAGCGCCGCCAACGACGCCATAGTCGACTCGCTGACCACCGTCTTCACCGAGTTCAAGGTCGACGCCCGGGTCACCGGCTTCACCCGCGGGCCCACGGTCACGCGCTACGTCGTGGAACTGGGCCCCGCCGTGAAGGTCGAACGGGTCACGGCCCTGACCAAGAACATCGCGTACGCCGTCGCCAGCCCCGACGTGCGGATCATCAGCCCCATCCCCGGCAAGTCCGCGGTCGGCATCGAGATCCCCAACACCGACCGCGAGATGGTCAACCTCGGCGACGTGCTGCGCCTAGCGGAGTCCGCCGAGGACGACGACCCGATGCTCGTCGCCTTCGGCAAGGACGTCGAGGGCGGATACGTCATGGACTCGCTGGCGAAGATGCCGCACATGCTGGTCGCCGGCGCCACCGGCTCCGGCAAGTCGTCCTGCATCAACTGCCTGATCACCTCGATCATGATGCGGGCGACCCCCGAGGACGTCCGGATGATCCTGGTCGACCCCAAGCGCGTCGAGCTGACCGCGTACGAGGGCATCCCGCACCTGATCACGCCGATCATCACCAATCCCAAGCGGGCCGCGGAGGCGCTCCAGTGGGTCGTGCGCGAGATGGACCTGCGCTACGACGACCTCGCCGCCTACGGCTACCGGCACATCGACGACTTCAACCGCGCGGTGCGCGAGGGCAAGGCCAAGCCGCCCGAGGGCAGCGAGCGCGAACTCCAGCCGTACCCGTACCTGCTGGTGATCGTCGACGAGCTGGCCGACCTGATGATGGTGGCGCCGCGCGACGTCGAGGACGCCATCGTCAGGATCACGCAGCTCGCGCGGGCGGCCGGCATCCACCTGGTGCTCGCCACCCAGCGGCCGTCCGTGGACGTCGTCACCGGCCTCATCAAGGCGAACGTCCCCTCGCGCCTCGCCTTCGCCACCTCCTCGCTCGCCGACTCGCGGGTCATCCTCGACCAGCCCGGCGCCGAGAAGCTGATCGGCAAGGGCGACGGCCTCTTCCTGCCGATGGGCGCGAACAAGCCGACCCGTATGCAGGGCGCGTTCGTGACCGAGGAGGAGGTCGCGGTCGTCGTCCAGCACTGCAAGGACCAGATGGCGCCGGTCTTCCGGGACGACGTCACCGTCGGCACCAAGCAGAAGAAGGAGATCGACGAGGACATCGGCGACGACCTCGACCTGCTGTGCCAGGCGGCCGAGCTGGTGGTCTCCACGCAGTTCGGGTCGACCTCCATGCTCCAGCGCAAGCTGCGCGTCGGCTTCGCCAAGGCCGGACGTCTGATGGACCTGATGGAGTCGCGCAGCATCGTCGGGCCGAGCGAAGGCTCAAAGGCTCGTGACGTTCTTGTGAAGCCTGATGAGCTGGACGGCGTGCTTGCCGTGATCCGGGGGGAGTCTGAAGGGTAGGGAACGGCGAGTGAGGGGTTCCGCCGACGGAGGGTCGGGGCGGCCGGCCGGCCGACCGTGACTCACCCGTTAGGGATCATTGAGCAACCGTTTCCTCATGGCGTACGTCAAGTTGAGGGAAACGACAAACAGATAGTCCACCATCGGGGTGCCGGGCCGTTCCGATGGCGTACAAAGTCGTACCGCCCGGTTGCCCCACCCGTTTGCACCCCCCCTAGACTGAACGTCCAGCACAGGCGGCTAAACGCTCGAAAGGCGCCCCCGTGTCCAACGGAAACTCCCCTGAAGACGAGCGTCCGATCGAAGACGTGTCCGACGACGTGTCCGAACACGCCCCCGAAGGCGTCACCGAGGAAGCCCGCCCCTCCGTCGGCAGCGCCCTCCAGCGGGCCCGCGTCGACGCCGGGTTGACCGTCGACGACATCACCACCGCCACCCGCGTCCGGATCGCCATCGTGCACGCCATCGAGGCGGACGACTTCGCCCCCTGCGGCGGCGACGTCTACGCCCGCGGGCACATCCGCACCCTGGCCAAGGCCGTCGGTCTCGACCCGGCCGAGCTGGTCGCGCAGTTCGAGGCCGAGAACGGCGGGCGTCCGGAGCCGACCCCGAGCGCCCCCCTGTTCGAGGCGGAACGCATCCGTCCGGAACGCCGGGGGCCCAACTGGACCGCGGCCATGGTCGCCGCGATCGTCGCGGTGATCGGCTTCGTCGGATTCACGTTCGTCAAGGGCGGCGACAGCGGCGGCAACGAGGCGAGCGTCGCCGAGGGCTCCGAGCCGTCGGCGGGCGCCTCCGCCTCGGCGAGCGCCTCGCCCAAGAAGCCTGCCGACCCCGAGCCGGACCCGAGCGACAGCGCCATCGCCGCCGCGCCCCGCGACAAGGTGACCGTCAAGGTCAGCGCCATCGAAGGACGCAGCTGGATCTCCGCCAAGGACCACAACGGACGGCAGCTCTTCGACGGTACGCTCGCCCAGGGCGCCTCCAAGACCTTCCAGGACAACGAGAAGGTCGACCTCGTCCTCGGCGACGCCGGTGCCATAGAGCTCTACGTCAACGGCAAGAAGATCGAGGACGACTTCCAGCCCGGCTCCGTCGAGCGACTGACGTACACGAAGGGCGACCCGCAGGTCGGATAGCGGATCCGGGGAGCGGGCCGCCACGGGACCGGCCGGGTTCGGCCAACCCCGTCGACGTGGGCCGTCGGCGGGACGAAGTAGTGTTGAGCCCATGCCTGAAAGCCGTACCGTCGCACTCGTCACCCTTGGCTGCGCCCGTAACGAGGTGGACTCGGAGGAGCTCGCAGGCCGTCTGGAGGCGGACGGCTGGAAGCTCGTCGACGACGCCGAGGAAGCGGACGTCGCCGTCGTGAACACGTGCGGCTTCGTCGAGGCCGCCAAGAAGGACTCCGTCGACGCCCTCCTGGAGGCCAACGAGCTCAAGAGCCACGGCAGAACCCAGGCCGTGGTGGCGGTGGGCTGCATGGCCGAGAGGTACGGCAAGGACCTCGCCGACGCCCTCCCGGAGGCCGACGGCGTCCTCGGCTTCGACGACTACGCCGACATCTCCGACCGACTGCAGACCATCCTGGGCGGCGGCATCCACGCCGCCCACACCCCGCGCGACCGGCGCAAGCTGCTGCCGATCAGCCCCGCCGAGCGGCAGGAGGCCGGCGCCGCCGTCGCGCTTCCCGGCCACGGCCCCGCCGACCTCCCCGAGGGTGTCGCCCCCGCCTCCGGACCCCGCGCGCCCCTGCGCCGCCGCCTGGACGGCTCCCCGGTCGCCTCGGTGAAGCTGGCCTCCGGCTGCGACCGGCGCTGCTCCTTCTGCGCCATCCCGTCCTTCCGCGGCTCCTTCATCTCGCGCCGCCCCAGCGACGTGCTGAACGAGACGCGGTGGCTGGCCGAGCAGGGCGTCAAGGAGATCATGCTGGTCTCCGAGAACAACACCTCCTACGGCAAGGACCTCGGCGACATCCGCCTCCTCGAGTCGCTGCTGCCGAACCTCGCCGACGTCGACGGCATCGAGCGCGTGCGCGTCAGCTACCTCCAGCCCGCCGAGATGCGCCCCGGTCTGATCGACGTGCTGACCTCCACCCCGAAGGTCGTGCCCTACTTCGACCTCTCCTTCCAGCACTCCGCGCCGAACGTGCTGCGCGCGATGCGCCGCTTCGGGGACACCGACCGCTTCCTGGAGCTCCTCGACACCATCCGGGGCAAGGCCCCCGAGGCCGGTGCGCGCTCCAACTTCATCGTGGGCTTCCCCGGCGAGTCCGAGGCCGACCTCGCCGAGCTGGAGCGGTTCCTCAACCACGCACGGCTGGACGCCGTCGGCGTCTTCGGGTACTCCGACGAGGAGGGCACCGAGGCGGCCACCTACGGCGACAAGCTGGACGAGGACGTCGTCGCCGAGCGGTTGGCACGTGTCTCCCGCCTGGCCGAGGAACTCGTCTCGCAGCGCGCCGAGGAGCGCGTCGGGGCGACCGTGCGGGTCCTCGTCGAGTCCGTCGACCACTCCGAGGACGGGGACGGCGTGCGGGGCCGCGCGGAGCACCAGGCACCCGAGACGGACGGCCAGGTGCTGCTCACGAGCGGCGAAGGTCTCGTCCCCGGTCGTATGGTCGACGCGAAGGTGGTCGGTACGGAGGGCGTCGACCTGGTGGCCGAACCGCTGCTGGGCTCGCCCGAGTGGAGTGAGGAGGACGCCAGATGACCGGAGTCCCGGCGTCCGCCGCGGGCGGCCCCTCCGGTGCGCGCCGGGCCGGCCCGCGCGGCACCTCGGGCCCGGCCGCGGAACCGGGCGAGTGTACGAGCGCGGGCCCCGCCCCCGGCCGTACCGGGTCCGGACGCGGTGCCGGGACCGGAACGGGTGAAGCCGGACGAGGTGAAGCCGGTCGGGGCGGGACCGAGCCGGGTACGGTGCAGCGGGGTGTCGCGCCGGGCGGTGCGACCGAGGGCGGTGCCGCCGGACGCGGTGGCAAGATCGCGGCCGCCGCGGTCAACCAGGCGAGCGTGTGGAACGTCGCCAACCTCCTGACGATGCTCCGGCTGCTCCTCGTGCCGGCCTTCGTCGCGCTGATGCTGGGCAACGGCGGGTACGACCCGGCCTGGCGCTCGTTCGCCTGGGCCGCCTTCGCCGTCGCCATGATCACCGACCTCTTCGACGGCCATCTGGCGCGCACCTACAACCTCGTCACCGACTTCGGGAAGATCGCCGACCCCATCGCCGACAAGGCGATCATGGGTGCGGCGCTCATCTGCCTCTCCGCGCTGGGCGACCTGCCGTGGTGGGTGACGGCCGTCATCCTCGGCCGGGAACTCGGGATCACCGTGCTGCGTTTCGTGGTCATCCGGTACGGCGTCATCCCCGCGAGCCGCGGTGGCAAGCTGAAGACCCTCACCCAGGGCGTGGCCGTCGGGATGTACGTCCTGGCGCTGACGGGACCCCTGGCGACGCTGAGGTTCTGGGTGATGGCGGCGGCGGTCGTCCTGACCGTGGTGACCGGTCTCGACTATGTGAAGCAGGCCATTGTGCTGCGCCGCCGGGGAATCGCCGAACGCAGAGCGGCGTTGAAGGAGGCGGACGGTTGAGTTCCACGGCCGTCGACGTGGTCGGACTACTCACGGTCAGGGGCGAGACCCTCGCGGTCGCCGAGTCGCTGACCGGCGGCCTGGTGGCGGCGGAGCTCACGGAGGTCCCCGGGGCGTCCAAGGCCTTCCGGGGTTCGGTGACCGCGTACGCGACGGAGCTGAAGCGGGACGTCCTCGGCGTCGACCCCGCACTGCTCGCGGCACGTGGAGCGGTGGACGCGCAGGTCGCGGCCCAGATGGCGGCGGGCGTACGCAGAGCGCTGGGCGCCGACTGGGGTATCGCGACGACCGGGGTAGCCGGTCCGGAGCCGCAGGACGGGCAGCCCGTGGGCACGGTGTTCGTGGCCGTCGACGGGCCTCACGGGGCGGACAGAGGTTCCGCCTATGGCGGAAAAGTGGAGGCACTGCGGTTGAACGGCGACCGCGCGGAAATCCGTATGGAGAGTGTACGGAGCGTACTCGCGCTCCTCCTGAAGGGGCTTGCGAGCGAACAGACTGGGAATGAGCCGGCACAGGATACGGAACGGAACGGGGGGTTTTGATGTTTGCAGCCCTGAGTGAACACGACATCGCTCCCCGCACGGCCGCGGCGCGAGGCGGTACGGTGGGGCGTGAAGGATGCGGTTACACGGTCCGAGGAGGGAGCCACCGATGATTCTGCTCCGTCGCCTGCTGGGTGACGTGCTGCGTCGGCAGCGCCAGCGCCAGGGCCGTACTCTGCGCGAAGTCTCCTCGTCCGCCCGAGTCTCACTCGGCTATCTCTCCGAGGTGGAGCGGGGGCAGAAGGAGGCTTCTTCCGAACTGCTCTCCGCCATCTGCGACG
The DNA here is from genome assembly GCF_000721235.1 of Streptomyces olivaceus. Lineage (GTDB taxonomy): Bacteria > Actinomycetota > Actinomycetes > Streptomycetales > Streptomycetaceae > Streptomyces > Streptomyces olivaceus. Next base: position 176,243 of record NZ_JOFH01000011.1, on the reverse strand, counting down.
CGCTGGACGTACGGATGTCCGAGCTCATGCGGGAAGTGAGCGACGAACTCGCCCTCGCCGAGCTGGCGCGGTCCGCCGCGGCGACGCCCAACGAGACCGTGCCGGCCCCGGTGCGCTCGATGCTGGGTTCCGTCTCGGTGGCCGGTGTGCCACCGGAACGGGTGACCATCAAGGCGCCCGCCGAGGCAGTGGACGTCGTCGCGGCCTGAGCGCCCGAGAACGTGTGCGTGTGAGGCCCCGCCCGGGGCTTCTCCGGGAAGACCGGAGAGGCGCGGGCGGGGCCTTCGCCTGTCCGGGCGCAGCCGCCAACCGCTCGGGCGCCGGTTGCCGGTCCGGTGCGGTGCGGTCATCGTGGGGAGAGAGGGCCGGGGGCCGAACCGCCGGAGGTGTGGATGTACGTCGTGAAGAGCCCGTTGTCCGATGCGGACCTGAAGACCGTCTCCGAGGCGTTGCAGGGCGCTCTCGCCGACCTCGTGGACCTGGGCCTGGTGGCGAAGCAGATCCACTGGAACGTGGTCGGCCCGCGCTTCCGCTCCGTGCACCTCCAACTCGACGAACTCGTCGACACCGCGCGCACCTACTCGGACACCGTGGCGGAGCGTGCCTCGGCGCTCGGTGTGTCGCCGGACGGGCGGGCCGCGACGGTGGCCGTCGGCAGTGGCATCGACGTGACCCCCGAGGGCTGGGTCGACGACACCACCGCCGTCCAGACGATCGTGGACGCGCTGGGCGTGATGATCGCGCGGATGCGCGAGCGGATCACCGCGACCGGGGACCCCGATCCGGTGAGCCAGGACATCTTCATCCAGGTCACGGCCGAACTCGAGAAGCAGCACTGGATGTTCCAGGCCGGGAACGGATGACACGGCATGGAGCCCGCGCGGGCGGCTCGCCGGGCGGTCGCGCTGGGCCTCGGCGGTCTGTGGTGGTGGGCCGTGCTCCGGCTGGCCCTGGAACCCGGAGCCGGGGTGATCGAAGGAGCGGTGGCGGTCGGCGGCTGGGGGCTGAGCGTGCTGCCGGTGCACTGTGCGCCCCGTCGCCGGGCCCGGGGAGCGCTGGAGGCGGGACGGTGGCGACGGGCCCTGCGCACGGCGGCGCGGGGTCCGGGGCCGGTCGGCTCGGACGGTCATGACGGCACGGTCGGAGCGAACGGCCCGACCGGCCGGGGCGGGTCTGCGGATCGGCCGGGGTCTGCGAAGCGGCCATGAGCTCGCGGCCCGTCGATGCTCGACGGGTGCGGTGCGGTGCGGTGCGGTGCGGTGCGGTGCGGTGCGGTGCGGTGCGGCGGGAGCGGGAGCGGGAGCCGGTGCCGGTGGGGTCTCAGCTCCGCGTTCGCGTGGCCGAGGAGCCGCGCGAACGCGGAGCGGGTCCGGCCTGGCAGGTGGGGCACCAGAAGGTGGGGCGCTCGCGGGAGCCGTCGCCCTGGTCGGCCACGCGCACCGGTGTGCCGCAGCGCAGGCAGGGCCGGGGCGCCCGGCCGTACACGAACAGGTCCTGGCCGCGCAGGCCCGTCGTACGGCGGACCGGGCGTTCACGGTTGGCCTCCAGGAGCTTCTGCGCGAGTGCGGGAAGCTGCGTGGCCCGGTCGGCGGGCAGCTCACCCACGGGGAGCCAGGGAGTGACACCGAGCAGGAAGCAGAGCTCGCTCTTGTAGACGTTGCCGACACCGGCGAGATTGCGCTGGTCGAGCAGGGCCTCGCCGACGGACCGGCCCGGGTCCGCGCGCAGGTTGCCGAGCGCGCGTACGGGGTCCCAGTCGGGGCCCAGCAGGTCCGGGCCGAGGTGGCCGACGACGCGCTGCTCGTCGGCGGTGCGCAGGATCTCCAGCACCGGGAGGCGGTAGCCGACGGCCGTGCGGTCGGCGGTGGCGAGAATCACCCTGATCTGGTGCGCCGGGCCGCCCCTCCAGCGCTGACCGGGTGCGAACACCTTCCAGGAACCGTCCATGCGCAGGTGCGAGTGCACCGTCAGGCCGCCCTCGACGCGGGTGAGCAGATGCTTGCCGCGCGGGGTGACGTCCAGGACGGCGCGACCGGTGAGGTCGGCCGTCGCGTACCGGGGCACGCGGAAGTCGCTGCGGGTCAGGACCTTGCCCGCGAGGGCGTCGTGCAACCGCCGCGCCGCCTGCCAGACCGTGTCACCTTCGGGCATGGCTCAAGGGTGACAGGCTCACGCCCTGATCCGCAGACCACGCGGGGTGGCGATGAAACCGGCCTCCTCCAGCAGGGGCCCGAAAGGTGACGTCAGGGCCGCCTCGCCGTTGACACGCTCCACGGTGACCGTGCCGAGCGAACCCGCCCGGGCGGCTGCCGCGAGCGCCTCCGTGGCGGCCCGCAGCCGCGGGTCCTCGGCGGGGAGGGCGTCGGGGTCCGAGGGCCACAGCAGCAGTGTCTTTCCGCCGCGCTCCATGTAGAGCGCGGGTTCACCCTCGACGAGCACCACCAGGGAGCCCGCCTTGCGGCCGGGCTTGTGCGTGGCGCCCGCCGGGGGCTCGGGCCAGGGGAGGGCCGCGCCGTAGGAGTTCGCCGGGTCGGCGGCGGCCAGGACGAGGGCCTGCGGACCCTCGGCGGGACGGCCCCGGCGGCCGGGGTGGCCGGTGTCGTACGGGCCGCGCCAACCGCCGAAGCCACCCTGGGCCCCGCCTCCGCGCGGACCGCCTGCGCCCGGCTCCGCGTAGTCCCGCGGCGAGATGTAGTCCCCGCGGGACGGGGACCGGCCCAGGCCGTGTGGATCCGAGGAGCCGTCGGGATCGGGGAAGTCGGGGAAGCCGTCGGGGTCCGCAGCACCCCCGGCACCCGGGAAGCCGTCGCCGTAAGGGAAGCCGTCGTCGTAAGGGTCCGGCTCGTGGTGGCCGCCGGGTCCGGCCGGGGGCCCGGAACCGGTCGGGGCCGCCCCGGGGCCGCCGCCGGTGGCCCCCGTCCGGCCGGACCGTCCGTCACCGCGCTCGCGGGCGTTCGCCACCGCGCGCAGGCGGTCCACGGCGCCCTCCATGGCGAACTGCGCCGCGCCGAGCCCCTCCACGACATAGCCGCGCCGGGCCTGCCCGCTCTCCTCCATCGCGGCCAGGATCCGGTACACCGCGGAGAAACCCCCTTCGACGCCCTCCGCGCCCACGGCACCGCGGGTCACCACGCCGTGCCGGTCGAGGAGCGCCCGGGCCAGGGCGTGCGCCCGCACCGTGGCGTCATCCTCCCGGGCAGGCAGCAGCGACCAGCGGCCCGCGACGGTCGGCGGACCCGTACGGGACGCCGGACGGGCGGCTGCCGTCAGCGAGCCGTACCGTCCGCGGGGCACCGCGCGCCTGGCACGGTGGGCGGTCGAGCCCGCGGTGCGACCCGAGCCCAGCAGCGAGCGCAGGGGTGCGAGCGTGTCGTTGGTCAGCCGTCCGGACCAGGCCAGGTCCCACAGGGCATCGGCCAGCTGCGGATCGGTGGCGTCCGGGTGGGTGGTGGCACGGACCTGGTCGGCGATCTGCCGGAAGAAGAGGCCGTAGCCGCCCGAGAGAGCGGTCAGCACGGATTCGTGCAGGGCCGTCGTCTCCAGGGGGTGCGGGGGCGGCAGCAGCAGCGGGGCCGCGTCCGCCAGGTACAGCGAGACCCAGCCGTCCTTGCCGGGCAGCGAGCCGGCTCCGGCCCACACCACCTCACCTGCGGCCGTCAGCTCGTCCAGCATCGCCGGGTTGTAGTGCGCGACCCGGGAGGGCAGGACCAGCTTCTCCAGGGCGGAGGCGGGCACCGACGCGCCCTGCAACTGCTCCACCGCGCGCACCAGCCCGTCGACACCGCGCAGGGTGTGCCCCTTGCCGAGGTGCTGCCACTGGGGCAGGAACTGGCCCAGCGCGGCCGGTGGCACCGGCTCCAGCTCGTGCCGGAGGGCGGCCAGGGAACGTCGGCGCAGCCTGCGCAGCACGGTCGCGTCGCACCACTCCTGGCCGATGCCGGCCGGATGGAACTCGCCCTGGACGACCCGGCCCGCCGCGGCGAGCCGCTGCAGGGCGCCCTCGGTGACCGCCACGCCCAGCCCGAAGCGGGCCGCCGCGGTGACCGACGTGAAGGGGCCGTGGGTGCGGGCATGGCGGGCGAGGAGGTCGCCGAGCGGGTCCTTGACCGGCTCGGTGAAGGCCTCGGGCACACCGACCGGCAGCGCCGTGCCCAGCGCGTCGCGCAGCCGGCCCGCGTCCTCGATCGCCGCCCAGTGCTCCGCGCCGGCGATCCGCACGCCGATCGCGCGGCGGGCCGCCGCCAGCTCCGGCGCCCACTGCGGCTCGGCGCCCCGCTCGGCCAGCTCCGCGTCCGTGAGCGGGCCGAGCAGCCGCAGCAGATCGGCGACGCCTTCCGGGTCCTTGACGCGACGGTCCTCGGTGAGCCACTGCAGCTCGCGCTCCAGCTCGGTCAGCACCTCCGCGTCGAGCAGCTCCCGCAGCTCCGCCTGGCCGAGCAACTCGGCCAGCAGCCGCGAGTCCAGGGAGAGGGCGGCGGCGCGGCGCTCGGCGAGCGGCGAGTCCCCCTCGTACAGGAACTGCGCGACGTAGCCGAAGAGCAGCGAGCGGGCGAACGGGGACGGCTCCGGGGTGGTGACCTCGACCAGGCGCACCCTGCGGGACTCCACGTCGCCCATCAGCTCGACCAGGCCGGGCACGTCGAAGACGTCCTGCAGGCACTCGCGGATCGCCTCCAGCACGATCGGGAACGAGCCGTACTCGCTCGCCACCTCCAGGAGCTGCGCGGCGCGCTGCCGCTGCTGCCACAGCGGAGTGCGCCTGCCGGGACTGCGGCGCGGCAGCAGCAGCGCGCGGGCGGCGCACTCGCGGAAGCGGGACGCGAATAGCGCCGAACCGCCCACCTGGTCGGTGACCACCCGGTCGACCTCGCCCTTGTCGAAGACGACGTCGGCCGCGCCCACGGGCGCCTTCTCCGCGTCGTACTCCAGGCCGGGCTTCGCGGGGTCCTGGTCGAGGAAGTCCAGGCCCATGAGGTCGGCGTCCGGCAGGCGCAGCACGATGCCGTCGTCGGCGTGCATCACCTGGGCGTCCATGCCGTACCGCTCGGTCAGGCGGGCGCCGAGGGCGAGGGCCCAGGGAGCGTGGACCTGGGCGCCGAAGGGGGAGTGGACCACGACCCGCCAGTCGCCCAGCTCGTCCCGGAAGCGCTCGACGACGATCGTGCGGTCGTCGGGGACATGACCGCAGGCCTCGCGCTGCTCGTCGAGGTAGGCCAGTACGTTGTCCGCGGCCCAGGCGTCCAGACCCGCGGTCACCAGACGCAGCCGCGCGTCCTCCGCGGACAGGGAGCCGACCTCGCGCAGGAACGCTCCCAGCGCCCGCCCCAGCTCCAGCGGGCGGCCCAGCTGGTCGCCCTTCCAGAACGGCAGCCTGCCCGGCACACCGGGCGCCGGCGAGACCAGGACCCGGTCGCGCGTGATGTCCTCGATCCGCCAGGAACTGGTGCCGAGCGTGAAGACGTCGCCCACACGGGACTCGTACACCATCTCCTCGTCCAGCTCGCCGACCCGGCCACCGCCCTTCTTCGGATCGGCACCGGCGAGGAACACGCCGAACAGCCCGCGGTCGGGGATCGTGCCCCCGGACGTGACGGCGAGCCGCTGCGCCCCCGGACGGCCGGTGACCGTGCCGGCGACCCGGTCCCACACCACGCGCGGGCGCAGCTCGGCGAAGGCGTCGGAGGGATAGCGGCCCGCGAGCATGTCCAGGACGGCAGTGAAGGCCGACTCCGGGAGGGAGGCGAACGGGGCGGCACGGCGGACGGTGGCCAGGAGGTCGTCGACCTGCCAGGTGTCCAGCGCGGTCATCGCCACCACCTGCTGGGCCAGTACGTCCAGCGGGTTGGCCGGGATCCTGAGGGCCTCGATGGCGCCGCTGCGCATCCGCTCGGTGACCACGGCCGACTGCACGAGGTCGCCGCGGTACTTGGGGAAGACCACGCCCGTGGAGACCGCACCGACCTGGTGACCCGCGCGGCCGACGCGCTGGAGGCCGGAGGCCACGGAGGGCGGCGACTCCACCTGGACGACCAGGTCGACGGCGCCCATGTCGATGCCCAGCTCCAGACTCGAGGTGGCGACCACCGCTGGCAGGCGGCCCGCCTTGAGGTCCTCCTCCACGACGGCGCGCTGCTCCTTGGAGACCGAGCCGTGGTGGGCGCGGGCGATCACGGGCGGCGCGCCCTGGGCGGCGCCCGAGCCGCCCATCAGCTCGGCGGGGGAGTGGTGCTCGTCCAGGGGCTCGCCGGTCGCGCGTTCGTACGCGATCTCGTTGAGCCGGTTGCACAGGCGCTCCGCCAGCCGACGGGAGTTGGCGAAGACGATGGTGGAGCGGTGCGACTGGACGAGGTCGGTGATCCGCTCCTCGACGTGCGGCCAGATCGACGGTCGCTCCGCGCCCTCGTTGCCGTCCGCGACCGGGGAGCCGCCCAGCTCGCCCAGGTCCTCCACCGGGACGACGACCGACAGGTCGAACTCCTTGCCCGACTCCGGCTGGACGATCTCGACCCTGCCGCGCGGGGCGAGGAACCGGGCGACCTCGTCCACCGGGCGGACCGTCGCCGACAGCCCGATGCGGCGGGCCGGCTTCGGCAGCAGCTCGTCCAGCCGCTCCAGGGTGAGCGCGAGGTGGGCGCCGCGCTTGGTCCCCGCGACCGCGTGCACCTCGTCGAGGATCACCGTCTCGATGCCGGTCAGCGCCTCGCGCGTGGCCGAGGTCAGCATCAGGAACAGCGACTCCGGCGTGGTGATCAGGATGTCCGGCGGCCGGGTGGACAGGGCGCGGCGCTCGGCGGCCGGGGTGTCGCCGGAGCGGATGCCGACCTTGACCTCGGGCTCGGGCAGGCCGAGCCGTACGGACTCCTGGCGGATGCCGGTCAGCGGGCTGCGGAGATTGCGCTCGACGTCGACGGCCAGGGCCTTGAGCGGAGAGACGTACAGGACGCGGCAGCGCTTCTTGGGGTCGGCGGGCGGGGGCGTCGAGGTCAGCTGGTCCAGGGCGGCGAGGAAGGCGGCCAGCGTCTTGCCGGAGCCGGTGGGGGCGACCACCAGGACGTCCGAGCCCGCCGAGATGGCCTGCCACGCGCCGGCCTGGGCGGAGGTGGGCGCGGAGAACGCCCCCGTGAACCAGCCGCGGGTCGCGGGGGAGAAGCCGTCCAGGGCTCGGTGTGCGGAGCTGACCATGAATCCATCGTGCACCCCGCCACTGACAATCGGCCTGGACAGGCACGACGGCCGGGCGGGGCGAGGGCCCGCCGGGTCGTCGGAGAAGCCGGTGTGAAGGTGGCGGACGTGGCGGAGGGAGCCCGCGCCGGCGGGCGGGCGCGGAGGAGAGCCGGCGTGCGGGTGTCCGAGAGGAGCCCGTGGCGGGTGACGGACAATGGGGGTATGGCGGGAACGGACGAGCGGGCGCGGCACTGGCGGTACGCGGAGCTGCCCGATGTCGACCTGCTCCGGGCCAAGTACATACGCAAGACCTTCGTCCGCCACACCCACGAGCACTTCGTCATCGCCGCCATCGCCGACGGCGCGGAGATTTTTCACCACGGCGGCAGCGACCAGTACGCCGGCGCGGGCTCCCTCGCCCTCGTCAACCCGGACACCCCGCACACGGGCCGGGCCGGAGTGCCGGAGGGTTGGCGTTACGGGGCCGTCTATCCCGCGCCCGAGCTGGTGGCCGGGATCGCGGCGGAGACGACGACGCTGCGCGGGACCCCCGGCTTCGTCCGGCCGGTGCTCGACGATCCGTACACCGTCGAACTGGTGCACCGCGTGCTGCGGGCCGCCGACGAGGGGAACGCGCTCGCCGCCGACACGCTGCTGAGAGTGGCCGTGACCCGGCTGCTGCGGCTCAACGGCGGTCCGCTGCCCCGGCGCAGGGTGCGGACGGCCGGTGCCGGGGCAGCGGCACGCGCGCGTGCCGCGCTGGAGGAGCGGATGGCCGACCCGCCGAGCCTCGAGCGGCTCGCTGCGGAGCTCGGGAGCAGCCCGTTCGCGCTGCTGCGGGCCTTCCGGGACGCCTACGGCATGCCGCCCCACAGCTGGCTGACGGACGCCCGGGTGCGCCGCGCGCGGCGACTGCTCGACGCCGGCACGGCACCGGCCGATGCCGCCGTCGCCGTGGGGTTCACCGACCAGCCGCACCTGAACCGGCACTTCGCGCGGATCGTGGGCGTGCCGCCCGGCGCCTACCAGCGGGAGCGCAAGAACGTACAAGACGCGCGGCGCCGGTCGCGCCTACCGTCCCGGGCGTGACTGAACGAACAGCCCTCCCCGAGGCGGACACCGCCGAGGACAAGCCCGACTCCGCCGTCGTGCGGGACGCCCTGGGGGTCGGAGTCGCCGTCGGACTGTCCGGGTTCGCCTTCGGGGTGACCTCGGCCGGCAGCGGACTGACCCTGGCGCAGACGTGCGCGCTCAGCCTCCTGGTGTTCACCGGAGCGTCCCAGTTCGCGCTCGTCGGGGCGCTCGCGGCCGGCGGCAACCCGCTCACCGCGGCGGCGGGAGCCTTCTTCCTGGGCGTGCGCAACGCGTTCTACGGGCTGCGCCTGTCGCAGCTGCTCGCCCTCCCGCGCGCGGTGCGGCCGTTCGCCGCGCAGTGGGTCATCGACGAGACGACGGCCGTGGCCCTGGCACAGCCCACCCGGCGCGCCGTCCGCATCGGGTTCACCGTCACCGGACTCACCCTGTACCTGCTGTGGAACGCCACCACACTGCTCGGCGCGCTGGGCGCCGAGGCCATCGGCGACACCGACGCCTGGGGGCTCGACGCGGCCGGCCCCGCCGTCTTCCTGGCCCTGCTGGCACCGATGCTGACGACCGCCACCGAGCGCGCGGTCGCCGCCCTGGCCGTCCTCCTGGGGCTCGGCCTGCTGCCCGTCCTGCCCGCCGGGGTACCCGTCCTGGTGGCCGCGCTGGCGGCACCGCTCGTCCTGTGGGCACGCGGACGCCGCGCGGAGGCTGCCCACCAGGGCGGCGAGGGACACGAGGCTCCCACGGGCGAGGAGCGACGATGAACGTCTGGATCGCCATCGCCGCGACCGCGGTCGGCTGCTACGCCGTGAAGCTCGCCGGACTGCTCGTGCCCGCGGGTGCCCTGGAACGACCGCTGGTCCGGCGCCTCGCCGCCCTGCTGCCCGTCGCCCTCCTCGCGGCGCTCACCGCCCAGCAGACCTTCGCCGACGGGCGGGCACTGGTACTGGACGCGCGGGCCGCAGGGGTCGCCGCGGCCGCCGTGGCGCTGCTGCTGCGCGCGCCGTTCCTCCTCGTCGTGGCGGCGGCTGTGGTGGTCACGGCGGGCGTACGGGCCATGGGCGGCTGAAGGAGGCCCCGCGCCGGCACCTGGGCGGGGCGGCCGGTCAGCCGATGTGACGGCCGTACGCGCGGAGCGTGCGCAGTGCCTCGACGGTCACCGCCGGGCGGGCCTCCAGAGCGGGAGCGGGCGCCCAGTGCCGCCACCGCACGGGCCAGCCGCCGTCGGCGTCCTGCTCGGCGGCGAGGAAGTCGAGGGAGCGCGCCATCTCCTCGTCCGTGAACCACGCGCGCGCGAGGGAACGCGGGTCCACCGCGTAGTCGTGCGGGAAGTGGTGCTCGCCGGGCGCGTAACCGGGGGAGACCGGGTGGGCGCCGAGGTCGTCCGGGTCCAGCACCGCGAGGCGTCGCTCGCGCACCAGGCGGCCCAGCCGGTCGGCCGCCGCCTGCGCGCGGGGACGGTCGGGGACGGCGTCCAGGAAGGTCACGGCGGCCTCGACCTCGTACGGGTGCGAGTCCTCCAGCGATTCGATCGCCTGCCAGCAGAAGTCCGTGGCGCGGAACAACCAGGCGTGCCACACCTCGTTGCGGTGCAGCAGACCGGCCACCGGGCCGGTGGCGAGGAGTTCGCCACCGGGGTCGTCCACGACCGGTACGAAGGGCGCGGTCGGATACCCGCGCTGGCTGGGAAGGACCGCCGGCAGGGCACCGTCCGGGGCCGACGCGGAGGTCAGATAGCGGCAGATCCGCTCGGTCCGCTGTCCGCCGCAGCGCGCCACGGCGTCCAGAATCCGCAGGGCGCGCGCGGTGTGCAGCGGCTGGCTGGCCGGACCGCGCAGATCGGGCTCCAGGGCGTGGCCGTAGCCGCCGTCCTCGTTGCGGTAGGCGTCCAGCGCGGTCTCCACCGGGTCCGGGTCCCCGCCGCGGAAGTGGTGGGCGAAGAGGCGCTGCTCCAGTACGCGCGCCGTGAGCCAGACGAACCGCTCCGCGCGCGCGAGCGGCGCGTCGTGCTCCGCGCGGGGAGAGGGTGGGCGGCGCTCCGCGCCCGGGAGCGGTGGGCGGTGCTCCGGGCGCGGGTGCGGTGTGTCCGGCGCGGGCGTGGGACCCGCGAGAGGCGGGGGACCCGTGTGTGGGAGTGCGGAAGCTCCGGTTTCGGCCATGGCACAGACCGTAGGGCGCCGGGCGGCCCCGGCGCCCGGTCCCGGGTCGGGGCCCACTCCCAGGGGCGGGATACTGGTGTCATGCGGTTGACGGTCTTCTGGGAGCGGATGACGGATCACTTCGGTCCGGGGTACGCCGACACCTTCGCGCGCGACCACGTGATGGCGGAGCTGGGCGGGCGTACGGTGCACGAGGCGCTGGACGCCGGCTGGGACGCCAAGGAAGTGTGGCGGGCGGTCTGCACGGTCATGGACGTACCGGGGGAGCTGCGGTGACGTTCGACGAAGATCACCGGACCGGACCCGTGTGTCGGTGGCGTGGGCGAGACTTGGCCCGTGGCATCCACTGACGAGACCGGGCAGCCGGCCCGGCACGCATCCCCGTCCGGCGGCACGACGCCGCCTTCGGGCCCCCCGGCCGACCCCGCCGCCGGGCCGGGCGCCCGCATGCCGCGCTGGCTGCCGCGCGCCATGGTGCTGGCCCTCGCGCTCATCGCCGTCTTCCAGCTCGGCAGCTGGGCCTTCCACCAGCTGACCGGCCTGCTGATCAACGTCCTCATCGCGTTCTTCCTGGCTCTCGCCATCGAACCCGCGGTGAGCTGGATGGCCGCGCGCGGTATGCGCCGCGGCTTTGCCACCTTCCTCGTCTTCCTCGCCGTGCTGGTCGCCGCGGCGGGGTTCGTCACGCTGCTCGGCTCCATGCTCGCGGGCCAGATCGTCAAGATGGTCGAGGAGTTCCCCGAGTACCTCGACTCCGTCATCAACTGGGTCAACGGTCACTTCCACACCGAGCTGAGACGGGTCGACGTACAGGAGGGCGTGCTCCGCTCGGACTGGCTGCGCAACTACGTGCAGAACAGCGCCACGGGTGTCCTGGACGTGTCGGCCCAGGTCCTCGGCGGGCTCTTCCAGATGCTGACGATCTTCCTGTTCTCCTTCTACTTCGCCGCCGACGGCCCCAGGCTGCGGCGCGGACTCTGCTCCGTCCTGCCGCCCGCCCGGCAGGCCGAGGTGCTGCGCGCCTGGGAGATCGCCGTCGACAAGACCGGCGGCTACCTGTACTCGCGCGGTCTGATGGCGCTGATCTCCGGCATAGCGCACTACATCCTGCTGGAGATCCTTGAGGTGCCCTACGCCCCCGCGCTCGCCGTCTGGGTCGGCCTGGTGTCGCAGTTCATCCCCACCATCGGCACCTACCTCGCGGGCGCCCTGCCCATGCTGATCGCCTTCACGGTCAACCCCTGGTACGCGCTGTGGGTGCTGGTCTTCGTGGTGATCTACCAGCAGTTCGAGAACTACATGCTGCAGCCCAAGCTGACGTCCAAGACCGTGGACATCCACCCGGCGGTCGCCTTCGGCTCGGTCATCGCGGGCACCGCACTGCTCGGTGCCGTCGGCGCCCTGATCGCCATCCCGGCGGTCGCCACGCTGCAGGCGTTCCTGGGGGCCTACGTCAGGCGGTACGACGTCACGGACGACCCGCGTGTCCACGGGCGCCGGAACCGCCCCCCGGGCCCCTCGGCCGTCACGCGGATACGCGGGCTGTGGGCCCGCAGGCCGGAGCGGCCGGGCCACGGCGCGGAAGGGGCCGGAGACGGCGGCCCCGCCTGAGGGACCGTCCCAGTACGGGACACGGTCCGCACCCCGCGCCGCCGCGCCCGGCGGGAACGGCGCGCCGCGCTACTCCCACACCACCACGCTGCGCCGTACCGGCACCGTGGCCGGGTCGGAGGCGAAGAGCTCGGGGGACCGGGCGCGGATGCGCTCGATGTCGTTGAAGACGGCGCGCAGGTGGTCCCGCATGCGGGCGCGGGCCCCCGGGGTGTCGCCGTCGGTGATCGCGGCGAGGATCTCGTGGTGCTGGTCGGCGAAGACGGCCGGGGACTCGTGTCCGTGCAGGCCGAGGCGGCGGGCCCGGTCGAGGTGGCCCTTGGCGGCGGCGACGGCGGCCCAGGAGTTGCCGTGACCGCTCAGCCGCATCAGGTCGCGGTGGAAGAGCTCGTCCAGGGTGAAGAACTCCTCGCGGTCCGGGCCGGCGCGGCGCTGGCGCTCCAGGTTGTCCCGCAGCTCCTCGACGATCTCGGGATCGAGCCGCTCGGGAAGGTCCTCCAGGGAGGCGAGTTCCACCGCCTCGCGCAGGAACTGGGCGTCGGCGACCTGGGCGGCGTCCACCCGTGAGACGAACGATCCGATCTTCGGGAAGACCTGCACGAGTCCCTCCTGCGCGAGGAGGATCAGGCTCTCCCGCACGGGGGTGCGGCTGACGCCCAGTGAGGCGGCCAACTCGTTCTCCGACAGGGCGGCGCCCGGGGCGAGTTCCAGGGTCAGGACCAGCTGGCGCAGCCTGAGGTAGATGTCGCGCCGACTGGTCCGCCGCCCGTTCGATTGAGCCATGCGCACATCCTACGTACCGGACGAAAGGTCTTGCCCCTCTGCGCGACAGATGCTTGTATACAAGCTCTGCACGACAGGATGGAGCCGCAAGTGAGCAAGATCGAGCGGGCCGAGGTGCTCGTCTCCTCCCCCGGTCGCACGTTCGTCACGCTGCGCATCACCACCACCGACGGGGTCACCGGGCTCGGCGACGCCACGCTCAACGGGCGGGAGCTGGCCGTCGCCAGTTACCTGCGGGACCACGTGGCGCCCCTGCTCGTCGGCCGGGACCCCGCCCGTGTCGAGGACATGTGGCAGTACCTCTACAAGGGTGCGTACTGGCGCCGCGGTCCGGTGACGATGACGGCGGTCTCGGCCGTCGACACGGCGCTGTGGGACATCAAGGGCAAGGTCGCGGGCCTGCCCGTGTACCAGCTCCTCGGCGGGCGCTCGCGCGACGGCGTACTGGTCTACTCGCACGCCAGCGGCACCGACGTGCCCTCCCTCCTCGACGACGTCGAACGCCACCTCGAACTGGGCTACCGCGCGGTGCGCGCGCAGGCGGCGGTCCCGGACGTCGGCGGCACGTACGGGGTGCGCAAGGGAAGGATCTACGAGCCGGCCGCGACCGACCTGCCCGAGGAGCAGCCCTGGGACACCGGGGCCTACCTGGACTTCGCGCCGCGCTACCTGGAGGCGGTCCGGGAGCGGTTCGGATTCGGCTTCCACCTGCTGCACGACGTGCACCACCGGCTGACGCCGATGGAGGCCGCCCGCTTCGGCCGCAGCGTCGAGGACTCCCGGCTGTTCTGGATGGAGGACCCGACCCCGGCGGAGAACCAGGAGGCGTACCGGCTCATCCGCGAACACACCACCACACCGATCGCGGTCGGCGAGGTGATGAACTCGATCTGGGACGTGCAGCACCTCATCACCGGGCAGCTCATCGACTACGTACGCACCACCGTCGCGCACGCGGGCGGCATCACCCACCTGCGGCGGATCTTCGACCTGGCGGCGCTGTACCACGTCCGCACCGGTTCGCACGGCGCCACCGACCTCTCTCCCGTCAGCATGGCCGCCGCCGTGCACCTCGACCTCACCGTGCCGAACTTCGGCATCCAGGAGTACATGGGGCACGCCGAGGAGACCTCCGAGGTGTTCCGCTCCGGCGTCACCTTCGCCGACGGGTACCTCAACCCCTCCGACGAGCCGGGACTCGGCGTTGAGTACGACGACAAGGCCGCCGAGCGCTTCCCGTACCAGCGGCGCTACCTGCCCGTGGCGCGCCGTCTCGACGGTTCGGTGCACGACTGGTGAGCGCCGGATCCGCCCTTCCCCGTCTGGGCCGTACGGCGCTGTCGCGGCTGGCGCCCGGTCCGGGCCCCGCCGTCGACCCGGCCGGACTGCGCCCCCGCGTGGTGCACTTCGGGCTCGGCGCCTTCCACCGGGCGCACCAGGCCCTCTACACGGAGAACGCCGCCGCCGTCTCCGGGGAACCCTGGGGCATCACCGCCGTCGCGCCCCGCTCGGCCGCCACCGCGCGTGCCCTGCGGGACCAGGACTTCCTGTACTCGGTCGTCGAGCGCCGTCCCGACGGACCCGTCTGCCGGGTCGTCGGGTCGGTGGTCGGCGCCCTGGCGATGGGCCCCGACGCCGGAGCCGTCGACGCGCTGCTCACCGATCCCGAGGTGAGCGTGGTGACCCTCACGGTGACCGAGAAGGGCTACCACCGGTCGGCCACGACGGGCGGTCTGGACACGGCTTCGGCGCCCGTCGCCGCCGACCTGGCCGCTCCGCCCGGCGCGCCGCTCACCACCGTGGTGGGCCGGCTCGCCACAGGCCTGGCCGCCCGGATGCGGTCCGGCGCGGCCCCCCTCAGCGTCGTCTCCTGCGACAACATGGCGGGCAACGGCGCCGTACTGGCCCGCGTCGTACGCGACTTCGTCCACGCCTCGGCCTGGCCGGACCGCGGGACGGTGCTCGCTCGGCTGGACGGCGCGGTGACGTTCCCGTCGACCGTCGTCGACCGGATCGTGCCCGCGACGAGCGACGACGACCGGGCGGCCGTCCGCGCCGCGCTGGGTCTCGACGACGCCCTGACCGTGGCGGGCGAGCCATACCGGAGCTGGGTCCTGGAGGACACCTTCGCCGCGGCCCGGCCGCCCTGGGAACGGGACGGCGCCCTCTTCGTGCCGGACGTCGGCCCTCACCAGCTCACCAAGCTGCGGCTGCTCAACGGCTCCCACTCGGCCCTGGCCCACCTGGGTCTCGCCACGGGCCGTGCCACCGTCGCCGACGCCATGGCGACGGGTTGGGGCGAACGGCTCGTCCGGGCGCTGTGCGCGGAGGTCGCGCCCACCCTGCCGGCCGGAGGGCCCGACCCCGAGGCGTACGCCGGTGACCTCGTCGCCCGGTTCCGCAACCCCGCGATGCGGCACACGCTGCGGCAGATCGGCTCCGACGCCTCCCTGAAGATCACCGAACGCTGGCTGCCCGCCCTGCGCGAGCTGCGCGCGAACGGCGCTCACTCCCCGGCCCTCACCCTCGCCCTCGCCGCCTGGGCGCACGGCACCCGGCCCGGCGCCCCCGACCGGCCGGACCCCGCGACCGAGGCCCTCGCCGCCTGCTGGGACGCGGGGGGCGGTCCCGCCGGGGCGGTGGGCGCGCTGCTGCGCACCGTCGGTGCGGCGGACCTCGCCGACGACACGGCCCTCACCGGAGCCGTCGCGGAGCGGTTGCCGGCACTGCGCGCGGGCCGCGTCGAACTCTGACCCGGTCCGCTCCCGCGGTGCGGCAGACGCGTCCCGCCCACCCGTTTCGCGCGCTACGACCGACGTCCCGCCCGCCGGTTCACGCAGTACGACAGACATCCCTCCCTCCCCCCGGTTCCCGTCCCCGAACAACGGAGTTCACGATGAAGGACAGCGCCGTCTCCGCGGAGCAGACGCGCCCCGCGGAGCGCACCACGGGCGACCTGGCCAGAGCCGCCGTCTCGGGCTGGCTGGGCACGGCCATGGAGTTCATGGACTTCCAGCTCTACTCGCTGGCCGCCGCGATCGTCTTCAACAAGCTCTTCTTCCCCGACGTCAGCCCCGCGATCGGGCTGATCGCCGCGATGGCCACCTACGGTGTCGGCTACGTCGCCCGGCTCGCCGGCGCGGTCTACTTCGGACGCATGGGCGACCGGCTCGGCCGCAAGAAGGTCCTCTACATCACCGTGCTGCTGATGGGCGCCTCGACCACCCTGATCGGCGTCCTGCCCACCTACGGCACCATCGGCATCATGGCGCCGGTCCTGCTGGTCGTACTGAGGCTGGCCCAGGGATTCGGCGCGGGCGCCGAGATCGCCGGCGCGACCGTGCTGCTCGCCGAGTACGCCCCCGCCAAGCGCCGGGGCCTGGTCTCCTCACTGGTCTCGCTCGGCACCAACTCCGGGACCCTGGCCGCCTCCGGCCTGTGGGCCGTACTGCTCGCCGTGCTCACCGAGGACCAGCTCCTGTCCTGGGGCTGGCGGCTGCCGTTCCTGCTCAGCTTCGCCATGATGCTGTTCGCCGTCTGGCTGCGCCGCGGGCTGAAGGAGAGCCCGGTCTTCGAGGAGCGCGCCGATGTCGTGGACGGTGTCGCGCTGGACCGCGACGAGGTCGAGTCGGCCATCGCCGAAGCCGGTGAGCAGCAGGGCGGCGTACTGGCGGCCGGGGTACGGCAGCGCAAGGGCAGGGCGTTCTTCCTCGCGCTGGCGCTCCGCTTCGGCCAGGCCGGCAACTCCGGGCTGATCCAGACCTTCCTGGTCGGCTACATCGCCACCAACCTCGCCGTCGACCGGTCCGTGCCCACGGACGCCATCGTGTACGGCTCGCTGGTGGGCTTCGCCACCGTGCCGTTCGTCGGGCTGCTCGGCGACCGCGTCGGCCGCCGCGTGCTCTACCTGGTCGTCTCGGCGCTGACCATGGTCCTCGCCTTCCCGGTGATGCTGCTGATCACCTCCGGCACGACACCCGGCGTGATGATCGGCATGGTGCTCGGTCTCAACGTCGGTGTGCTCGGACTGTTCTCGCTGGAGAGCGTGACGATGGCCGAGCTCTTCGGCGCCCGCACCCGGTTCACCCAGCTCGCCCTCGCCAAGGAGATCGGCGGCATCCTCGCCACCGCGATCGGACCCGTCCTCGCCGCCACCCTCACGGCCGTCACCGGGAGCTGGTGGCCCATCGCGGCCATGCTCGTCGTCTACTCACTGATCACTTTCGTCGGCGCGTACCTCGCGCCCGAGACCCGCGGACGCGACCTGGTCCGCCTGGAGGACGCCGTATGACCACCGCCACCGAGGGACGCGGAGTGTCCGGGGCCGCCCGGAAGCGCACCATGCGCGCCGTGGTCGTGCACGGTCCGGGCGACGTCCGCGTGGACGAACGGCCGCTTCCGGTGCCGGGCCCCGGCGAGGTGCTGCTGGCCCTGGAGTGGGGCGGGATCTGCGGGTCCGACATCGCCTACTGGAAGAACGGCGCGTCCGGGACGGCCGCGCTCGCCCACCCCCTGGTCCTCGGGCACGAGGTGGCGGGCCGGATCGCCGCGACCGGCCCCGGCGTCACCGGGCTCGACGAGGGCCTGCCGGTGACCGTCCACCCCGCACGGCCGGTCGGCGACGGCGTACTGCCCGGGCGGATCGCGGGCCGCACCAACCTCTACCCGCACGTCCGCTACTTCGGTTCGGCGGCCTTCACCCCGCACACCGACGGCGGGTTCAGCGAGTACCGCACGGTCGACGCCGACCAGGTACGGCCGCTGCCGGCCGGGGTGGACACGCAGCAGGGCGCACTGGCCGAACCGCTGGCAGTGGCCCTGCACGCCGTCGGCCGGGCCCCGTCGCTGCGCGGCCGGACCGTCCTGGTCAACGGCGCCGGGCCGATCGGCTCCCTGGTGGTGGCCGCAGCCAAGCACCGCGGCGCGGACACCGTGGTCGCAGCCGACCTGTCGGCGGACGCGCTCGGCGTCGCCCGCGCGATGGGCGCCGACGAGACCCGCGACCTCGCGCGCGGTGAGACGCTGCCGGAGGACGTCGAGGTGGTCTTCGAGGCCTCCGGCGCCCCGGCGGCCCTCGGTGCGGTACTGCGGGCCACGGCACGCGGCGGCACCCTCGTGCAGGTCGGCAACCTGCCCGGCAGCGCCGTCTCCGCCGTCCTCGGCGACCTGGTCACCCGGGAGATCACCTGGGCGGGGTCGTACCGCTTCGTGGAGGAGATCGACGACGCGCTGCTCGCGCTGCGCGACGGCGTCGACGTGACGCCCCTGATCACCCACCGCTTCCCGCTGGAGCGGGCGGCGGAGGCGCTGTCGACCGCCGCGGACCCGGCCGCCCGGAGCAGCAAGGTGCTGCTGAGGCTGTCCAGTGAGTCGTCCGGCGAGTCGGCAGGCGCGTGATCCGGCGAGCAGCCCGACCAACAGCCCGACGCGCAGTCGGCGTGTAAGGCGCCCGAGTTGCGTCCGCGCCCTTCCTGACAGGAGCCCCCCCCATGCCCTCCGCCCCTCCGTCCCCCGCCGCCGACGTCGTGTGCGTCGGCGAGACGATGGCCGTTCTCGGGCCGTCGGACGACCGGCCGCTCGCCGAGCAGGAGTCGGTACGGCTGGGGACCGGCGGCGCCGAGTCCAACGTCGCCTGCGCGCTGGCCGGACTCGGCCACCGTGCCGCCTGGCTCAGCCGTCTCGGCGACGACCCGTTCGGCCGTCGCATACGAGCCGAACTGGCCGCGCGCGGCGTCGACGTGGACGCCGTGCGGACCGATCCGGACCGGCCGACCGGGGTCTACTTCAAGGACCCGGGCCGCGCGGGCACCCGGACCCACTACTACCGCCGGGGGTCGGCCGCCGCCGGCATGGGCCCGGAGCTGGCTCGCCTGCCCCTGCTGCGCCGGGCCCGGCTGGTGCACCTCTCCGGCATCACCGCGGCGCTCTCCGAGAGCTGCGGGCTGCTGCTCGACGCGCTCCTCCTCGACCGGCACCCGGGGGCGGAGGACGGGGCCGCCGGACCGGCCGTCTCCTTCGACGTCAACCACCGTCCGGCGCTGTGGCGCGACGGGCCCGCACGGGCCGCCGACCGGCTGCTGGCCCTGGCCCGCGCCGCCGACCTGGTGTTCGTCGGACGGGACGAGGCGGAGGCGCTGTGGGGTACGGAGCACGCGGACGACGCTGCGGCGCTCCTCGCACCGGCGCCGGTCGTGGTGGTCAAGGACGCCGAGTACGGGGCGACGGCGTACGTGCGCGGCACCCGGACCTTCGTGGCGTCGTTGCCGACCAAGGTGGTCGAACCGGTAGGCGCGGGCGACGCGTTCGCGGCCGGCTACCTCTCCGGATTCCTGGACGGCCGCGACGAGCGTGCCAGGCTGCGCCTCGGCCACCTCGCCGCCGGAGCGGCCCTGCGCACGGTGGACGACGTACCGGTGATGCCCACGCGTGAGGAGAACGGCCGCTTCCTCACCCTGGACGACGCGGCGTGGGCGGCCCTGCCGCCGCGCTGAACTCGGTTCTGGCACCGCGCCGAACACGGCCCCGGCACCGTGCCGAACCGATCCGGGGGCCGGGGCCGCAACGCCGTCGCCGGCCGGAGCATCCGGTGGACGTACGCTCGGAAGTGCCGCGTGGTGCGCTTGACACGAAAATCGAACATCCATTCTCATGGAGGCTCCGGCAAGGCTCGTGACGGGTCGTTTCGACGGGGTATGGGTGGATAAGTGGCGTAGTTGTCCACAGGCCGAGCACGCGTCACGGCGCATTGTCAGTGGCAGGCATTAGCGTCTTCGATGTGAAGCGATCGAATCAAGCAAACCGGGTGGAACCCATGGCAGGAACCGACCGCGAGAAGGCCCTGGACGCCGCGCTCGCACAGATTGAACGGCAATTCGGCAAGGGCGCGGTCATGCGCATGGGCGAGCGGCCGAACGAGCCCATCGAGGTCATCTCGACCGGTTCGACCGCGCTCGACGTGGCCCTCGGCGTCGGCGGCATCCCGCGCGGCCGGGTCGTGGAGGTCTACGGCCCCGAGTCCTCGGGCAAGACGACCCTGACCCTGCACGCCGTGGCGAACGCGCAGAAGGCCGGCGGCCAGGTCGCGTTCGTGGACGCCGAGCACGCCCTCGACCCCGAGTACGCCAAGAAGCTCGGCGTCGACATCGACAACCTGATCCTCTCCCAGCCGGACAACGGCGAGCAGGCCCTGGAGATCGTGGACATGCTGGTCCGCTCCGGCGCCCTCGACCTCATCGTCATCGACTCCGTCGCCGCGCTCGTCCCGCGCGCGGAGATCGAGGGCGAGATGGGCGACAGCCACGTCGGCCTGCAGGCCCGGCTGATGAGCCAGGCCCTGCGGAAGATCACGAGCGCGCTCAACCAGTCCAAGACCACCGCGATCTTCATCAACCAGCTCCGCGAGAAGATCGGCGTGATGTTCGGCTCCCCGGAGACCACGACCGGTGGCCGCGCGCTGAAGTTCTACGCCTCCGTGCGCATCGACATCCGCCGCATCGAGACCCTGAAGGACGGCACGGAGGCGGTCGGCAACCGCACCCGCTGCAAGGTCGTCAAGAACAAGGTCGCACCGCCCTTCAAGCAGGCCGAGTTCGACATCCTCTACGGCCAGGGCATCAGCCGCGAGGGCGGTCTGATCGACATGGGTGTGGAACACGGCTTCGTCCGCAAGGCCGGCGCCTGGTACACGTACGAGGGCGACCAGCTCGGCCAGGGCAAGGAGAACGCGCGCAACTTCCTGAAGGACAACCCCGACCTGGCCAACGAGATCGAGAAGAAGATCAAGGAGAAGCTGGGCGTCGGCGTGCGTCCCGAGGAGCCGGCCGCCGAGCCGGGTGCGGACGCGGCCGCCTCCGCCGCCCCGGCCGACGCCGCCCCCGCGGTGCCCGCCCCCGCGACGGCCAAGGCCACCAAGTCCAAGGCCGCGGCAGCCAAGAGCTGACCCGTGACACGACGAACCGACTGGGCCGAGTACACGGACGGCTCCGCCGGGACGGACGGCGGCACGTACGGGGCAGCCGCGGCCCCGTACGAGACGGACACGCATGAAACGGACACGTACGAGACGGACACGTACGGGGCGGATCAGTACGAGGAGGATCCGTCCGCCGTCGGTGTCCGGGACGGCGGCGGGGCGCGTCACGGTGACGGCGGGGCGCGCCGTGCGGGTGGGCGGAGTCGCGGACCGGGCGGCGGGCGCGGGCGCCGACGGCGCGAGCGCGCGGAGCCGTCCACCGAGGACGGAGGCGTCCCTTCCTCGTCGAGGGCCGAGAAGGGGGAGCCTCCGCGGGACCCGGTCGAGCAGGCACGGGCGATCTGCCTGCGCCTGCTCACCGGGACCCCGCGCACCCGCAGCCAGCTCGCCGACGCCCTGCGCAAGCGGGAGATCCCGGACGAGGCCGCGGAGGAGGTGCTGTCCAGGTTCGAGGAGGTCGGCCTGATCAACGACAGCGCCTTCGCGGACGCCTGGGTGGACTCACGGCACCACGGCCGGGGCCTGGCCAGGCGTGCCCTCGCCAGAGAGCTGCGGACCAAGGGCGTCGACGCGACCCTCATCGACGCGGCGGTCTCCCGACTGGACTCCGAGCAGGAGGAGGAGACCGCACGCGAGTTGGTCGCCCGCAAACTGCGTGCCACCCGGGGACTCGACCGCGACAAGAGGCTGCGCCGCCTCGCGGGCATGCTGGCACGCAAGGGCTATCCCGAGGGCATGGCCCTGCGGGTGGTCCGCCAGGCACTGGAGGAGGAGGGAGAGGACACCGAGTTCCTCGGAGAGGAGGGCTTCTGACCGGGAGCCCGAGCCGCCGTCGTTCCCCCCTCCGTCATCCCCCCCGTCATCCCCCGGGTGCACCGTCCGGTGCAGGGGCCGTGACCGGCAGTCCCGCCGCCCGCCAGGCCTGGAAGCCGCCGATCAGATCGGTGGCCCGGTGCAGGCCCAGCCGGTGCAGGGACTCCGCCGCCAGGCTGGATGCGTAACCCTCGTTGCACACCACGACCACCCGCACGTCGTGGTCCGTGGCCTCGGGGAGACGGTGACTGCCCTGCGGGTCCAGCCGCCACTCCAGTTCGTTCCGCTCGACCACGAGGGCACCGGGGAGCACCCCGTCCCGCTCGCGCAGGGCGGCGTACCGGATGTCCACCAGCAGCGCGGTGCCCGCCTCGGCGGCGTCGTACGCCTCGCGCGGTGGGAGCCGCCGGTAGCCGGCGCGGACCCGTTCCAGCAGTGCGTCGATCCCGGTCGGTTCGCTCACTGCCAGTCCTGCGGACGCTCGACCTGCTCCAGGCGCAGAGTCGGACCGGTGCGGCTGTAGCGGCGGATCTGCGGCAGGGGCGGGTAGTAGGCGTGCACGGAGACCGCGTGCCGGTCGTCGGACTCGTTGAGCACCTCGTGCACATGGTGCTGCCCGAAAGCCCGCCCCTTCCCGGTGGGCAGCCGGCGCTCCCGGTCAACGCCCTCGCTGAGTTCCAGGGTCTTCCAGCCGTCGGTGGGCAGCCGGGCGGCGAGCGCGTTCTCCTTGAGTTCGCCCGCGGCGGTCACGAAGGCGCCCACCGAGTCGGCGTGGTCGTGCCAGCCGGTGCCCGTGCCGGGCGGCCAGCCGATCAGCCACGCCTCGCTGCCGCCCGGCCCTTCGAGCCGCACCCAGGTACGGCCCTCCGGGTCGAGGGGGAGCGAGGCGATCAGTTCGGCGTCGGCGGCGGCGCGCCGGACGAAGTCGAGGAGTTCGGCCTGGGTGGGAGCCGCGGTGTCCGCGGCGGAGGCGGCGGAAGCGGGCGCGGGGGAGGCAGGCACAGGGGAGGAGACAGACACGGGTACCGTCCTGGAATGTCGCGAAGGGGCGCGCGGCGGCACGTCGACGGCGGCGCGCGCGGAGGAAGGGGGGTGCGAATTCAGCAGGACGGACGACACACGCAGCCCGCATAGCGGACGAGGTCCATATGGACCCTCCGCCACAGGCGCACACAGGTGTCGGTCACGATCCGGAGTAGACCATGGCAGGGAAAGCCGGTCAACTCGCCGTCAACATGCGGACGACCGGCGCCCCCCACGCCATGTCCCAACGTCTCAGCGGGACCCGGCGGCGGCGCCCGTCGAACGGGTGGCCCCCTCCGCTTCCGGCGCGGTCCCGCCCAGCGTCGCCTCGGCCGCCGCGTACAGGTCGGCCGGGCGGACGCCGTTGAAGGCCGTGACCAGGTGACCGTCCGGCCGCACCAGCAGCACCGTGTGGGCCGCGGCGCCCGGGTAGCTCTCGGCGACCAGCAGCTCGGCGCGGTGGGGGAGCGCGGTCACCGCGGCGGCCAGCCGGGGCATGATCCCGGCGGTGACCCAGTGCTTGCGGTCCCACACCCCCGTACCCGGTGCGATCAGCACCACCAGCAGCGCCCCGCGGCCGAGCCGGTCACGCAGCCGTACGAAAGTGCCGTCCTCGGCCGTGACCCGTACGTCGTCGACGGGGGCCCCGGGCGCCGTACGCACGGACACCTCACCGGAGAGGCCCTCGGGCGCGAGGGGTGAACCGGCGTACGAGCCCGGCAGGCCGAGCGCTCCGTGCCCCAGATGACCGTCCGCGAGCAGCGCGTCGTTGCCGCGTGCCGAGCCGGGCACGTAGGAACGCAGCCCGCCGCCACCGCGCAGCAGCGGGAGCAGCTGGTCCGCGGCGCGCAGCCGGGCGGCGATCGCGGCACGCCGCTCCTGCTGGTAGCTGTCGAGGAGCGCCTCGTGCGGCCCGTGGTGCCAGGCCAGAGCCAGTTTCCACGCGAGGTTGTCCGCGTCCAGCAGCCCTTCTTCGAGGCCCTGCGTGCCCAGCGCGCCCAGGAGGTGCGCGGCGTCCCCGGCGAGGAGCACGCGGCCCACCCGCCAGCGGCGCGCGAGCCGGTGGTGGACGGTGTGGACGCCGGTGTCCAGCAGCTCGTAGGCCGGCGTCTCCCCTTCGGCCCAGCCGGTGAGGGTCTCGCGGACCCGGTCGACCAGCAGCTCCGGCGTGACCAGGTCCTTGCCGGCGGGCAGCAGCCAGTCCAGGCGCCAGACGCCGCGCGGCAGGGGACGGGCGACGACCTCCCCGGCCGAGGGACCGGACGTCCGCCACGGCGGCATCCGGTGGAGCAGGGCCTCGTCGGGCCACGGCAGTTCGGTGCGCAGGGCGGCGACGGCGTATCGTTCCACCGCCGTACGGCCGGGGAAGCGGATGTCCTGGAGCTTGCGGACCGTGGAGCGGGGGCCGTCGCAGCCGACCAGGTAGCTGCCGCGCCACCAGGTGCCGGAGGGCCCCCGGGTGTGGGCCGTGACGCCGGACGTCTCCTGCTCGACGCCGTCGAGACGGCTGTCCGCCGCGATCCTGACGAGCGGCGCGCGGGCGGCAGCGGCCCGCAGTACGCCGGTCAGTTCGTGCTGGGCGATGTGCAGCGGGGCCGGGTCGGCGTCGTCGCCGAATTCGACCGCGCGCGTCACCTGCTTGCGCCGCATCGACCGCCATCCGGCCCAACGGCAGCCCGGCCCGGTCAGAGACGTGCCGGTCAGCCGCTCGACCAGCGCGACGGCGTCCTCGCGCAGGACGACGGTGCGGGCGGGACGGGCCTCGTCCTTGCCGGGCCCCTCGTCGAGGACGACGCAGGGCACCTCCTGCCGCGCCAGAGCCAGGGCGAGCGTGAGCCCGACGGGCCCCGCTCCGGTGACGATCACCGGGTCCACGGCGCGGCGCCCCCTGCCTGTGGCGGTGTCCCGGGGGACGTGGGTGAACAGGACATTGGGGCAGGGTGCACGGTCACAGAACGTATGCAACCTACTGCCGCTGCCCACGTCAAGCGACGGAGGCCGTGGCGATCATGCCACGGCCTCCGCTGGTGTCATACGAGGTGACTGAGAGTCAGATGTGTCAGACCTTGCCGCCGGTGCCGGCGTCCGCGGTCTCCACGTCGTCGGCCCTGAGCACCGCGCCGGTCGACTTCTTCGCCCGCCGGAGCCGGCGCTCCAGCCAGCTCGCGAAGCTGGTGAGGAGGAAGTTCAGCGCGATGTAGATCACCGCGACCACGGTGAAGCTCGCTATCACGTTGGCGCCGTAGTAGCCGCTCATCGTGTTGGCCGACGCGAGCAGTTCGGGGAAGGTGAGGACGGCGCCGCCGAGCGCGGTGTCCTTCAGGATGACGACGAGCTGGCTGACGATGGCCGGCAGCATCGCGGTGACCGCCTGCGGCAGCAGGATGAGCCGCATGACCTGGCCCTTGCGCAGACCGATGGCCATCGCGCCCTCGCCTTGGCCCTTGGGCAGCGACAGGATGCCGGACCGGACGATCTCCGCGAGCACCGAGGCGTTGTACAGCACCAGACCCGTGACGACCGCGTACAGCGGGCGGTCGTCGGAGCTGACGTTGGTGTACTCGGCGAACAGCGCCAGGCCGAAGATCATCAGGACCAGCACGGGGATGGACCGGAAGAACTCGACCACGATCGTGGCCGGAACCCGCACCCACACATGGTCCGACAGCCGGGCGATACCGAGGACGGCGCCGAGCGGCAGCGCGATGACCACCGCGAGGGCCGCGGCCTTCAGGGTGTTCTCCAGACCCGGCCAGATGTAGGTGGACCATGCCTCGGTACCGGAGAAGAACGGCTTCCACAGGACCCATTCCAGCTGGCCCTTGTCGTTGAGGGTGCCGAACACCCACCACAGGAGGGCCGCCATGGCCACCACGAAGACCACGGTGAAGATGATGTTGCGCCGCTTGGCACGCGGGCCCTGGGCGTCGTACAGAACGGAACTCATCGCTTCACCGCCACCTTCTTGCCGACCCAGCCGAGAATCAGGCCGGTCGGCAGCGTAAGGATCACGAAACCGAGGGCGATGACCGTGGAGATCAGCAGCAACTGCGCCTCGTTCTCGATCATTTCCTTCATCAACAGCGCTGCTTCGGCGACACCGATGGCGGCGGCCACCGTGGTGTTCTTGATGAGCGCGATCAGGACGTTCGCCATGGGGACGACGGAGGAGCGGAACGCCTGGGGCAGCACCACGTTGCTGAGCACCTGGGTGAAGCTGAGCCCGAGGGCCCGGGCGGCCTCCGCCTGTCCGACCGGCACGGTGTTGATGCCGGACCGGAGGGCCTCGCACACGAAGGACGAGGTGTAGAGAATCAAACCGAGGACGGCGAGCCGGAAGTTGATCGACTCGACGTCGTTGGCGCCGAGGGACACTCCCAGGGTCTGGTTGAGGCCCAGCGACGTGAACAGGATGATGACGGTCAGCGGAATGTTCCGCACCGTGTTCACGTACGCGGTCCCGAAGCCGCGCATCAGCGGCACCGGACCGACCCGCATGGCCGCCAGCGCTGTGCCCCAGATCAGGGAGCCGACGGCCGAGAGCACAGCGAGCTGCACCGTCGTCCAGAAGGCTCCCAGTAGGTCGTAATCGTTAACAAAGTCGAACACGATCTCCCGCGCTTCCGCGTGTAGGGATGCCCGTCCCCGGTGCGCCGCCTCTTCCCTGGGCGGCGCACCCCGTCAGGCTCTGGCCTCAGCTCTTGACGTCACCGATCTTGGGCGCCGGCTCGTTCTTGTAGTTGGCCGGGCCGAAGTTGTCCTCGACGGCCTTGTCCCAGGACTTGTCGGCGACCATTGCCTCGAGGGCGGTGTTGATCTTGTCCTTGAGGTCGCTGCCCTTCTTGACGCCGATGCCGTAGTTCTCGTTCGTCAGCTTGAAGCCGCCGAGCTTGAACTTGCCCTTGAACTGGGACTGGGCCGCGTAACCGGCGAGGATCGAGTCGTCGGTGGTCAGCGCGTCGATGGCACCGTTCTGCAGACCGGGCAGGCAGGCGGAGTACGTCGGGTACGGCTGCAGCTGGGCCTTCGGGGCCAGCTTGTCCTTGATGTTCTGCGCCGAGGTCGAGCCGGTCACCGAGCAGAGCTTCGCGTTGTTCAGGTCCTCCGGCGACTTGATCTTGTCCTCGTCGGCGCGGATCAGCACGTCCTGGTGGGCCAGCAGGTAGGGGCCGGCGAAGTCGACCTTCTCCGAGCGCTCGGGGGTGATCGAGTAGGTGGCGGCGATGAAGTCGACGTCGCCGCGCTGCAGCATGGTCTCGCGGTCGGCGCTCTTCGACTCCTTCCACTCGATCTGGTCCTCGGTGTAGCCGAGCTTCTTGGCGACGTACGTGGCGACGTCCACGTCGAAGCCCTCGTAGCCGTTCGGGGTCTTCTGGCCGAGGCCGGGCTGGTCGAACTTGATGCCGATGGTGATCTTCTTGCCGTCGCCGGACGAGCCGCCGTCCTTGTCGTCGCTGCCACACGCGGTGGCGGTCAGGGCGAGGGCGAGCACGGCGGCCGAGGCGGCGGAGACCTTGCGAAGCTTCATGGTGAACATCCTTTGGCTGTGATCGAACTGCGATCGGACGATCAGAGGATCAGGCGATCAGATGCGGCCGTCGACGGCGGGTCGCCGGGGCGGGCGACGTGGAGGCGTCCGGGCCGCCGCGGGAAATCAGTGGTGCAGGATCTTCGACAGGAAGTCCTTGGCCCGGTCGCTGCGCGGGTTGCTGAAGAACTGGTCCGGCGCGGCTTCCTCGACGATGCGGCCGTCCGCCATGAACACCACGCGGTTGGCCGCGGAGCGGGCGAAGCCCATCTCGTGCGTGACCACGACCATGGTCATGCCGTCCTGCGCGAGCTGCTTCATGACCTCGAGCACCTCGTTGATCATCTCGGGGTCGAGAGCCGACGTCGGCTCGTCGAAGAGCATGACCTTCGGGTCCATGGCCAGCGCCCGCGCGATGGCGACGCGCTGCTGCTGGCCGCCGGAGAGCTGCGCGGGGTACTTGTCGGCCTGGGCGCCCACACCGACCCGGTCGAGCAGGGCGCGGGCCTTCTCCTCGGCCTTCTTGGCGTCAACCTTGCGCACCTTGACCTGGCCCAGCGTCACGTTCTCGAGCACCGTCTTGTGCGCGAAGAGGTTGAACGACTGGAAGACCATGCCGACGTCGGCCCGCAGCCTGGCCAGCTCCTTGCCCTCGGCGGGAAGCGGCTTGCCGTCGATCGTGATCGAGCCCGCGTCGGTGGTCTCCAGTCGGTTGATGGTGCGGCACAGGGTGGACTTTCCGGACCCGGAGGGTCCGATGACCACCACGACTTCGCCGCGGGTGATCGTCAGGTCGATGTCCTGGAGCACGTGCAACGCGCCGAAGTGCTTGTTGACACTCTTCAGGACGACCAGTTCGCCGGTCGAGGCCTTGTCTTCCTTGGCCACCGATACTTCGGTCATCGCTCTCGGGCTCCGTCCTCCTCGGTTTCGGAGGACAGTAGTGACCCATGACACTATGCGTCTCTACATCTGAGGGAGATCTGAGCATCACGATCCGGTAGCGGGTGGCCACGAGTCGTAGCCCGGGTGACCTGGGCGCATATCGGCCGGATAACTTCGGGCGGCCGCGACCGGCAGACCCTTGACGCCGTCCCACTCCATCGGCGTCACTGCACTGGGCGCACGCGCGCGTGCGCCCGGATCCCCACCCGCTTTGTACCCGCCGCGGTTATACGGCCGATGAACCGAAGGGAGCCCGGATGAGGC
Organism: Streptomyces olivaceus; assembly: GCF_000721235.1. Taxonomy (GTDB): domain Bacteria; phylum Actinomycetota; class Actinomycetes; order Streptomycetales; family Streptomycetaceae; genus Streptomyces; species Streptomyces olivaceus. Next base: position 147,895 of record NZ_JOFH01000011.1, on the reverse strand, counting down.
TGCTGCTCGTCGAGGACGACAACCATGTGGCCGCCGCCCTGTCCGCGATCCTGGCACGGCACGGCTTCGACGTCACCCACGCGCGCAGCGGCGAGGAGGCGCTTCAGGCACTCGTTCCCGAGAGTGAGGCCTTCGGCGTCGTCCTGCTCGACCTCGGCCTTCCCGACCAGGACGGATACGAGGTCTGCGGAAAGATCCGCAAGCGCACCAGCACCCCGGTCATCATGGTCACCGCCCGTTCCGACGTCCGCTCCCGCATCCACGGGCTCAACCTCGGCGCCGACGACTACGTGGTCAAGCCGTACGACACCGGGGAACTGCTCGCCCGTATCCACGCCGTCAGCCGGCGCAGCGTCCACGAGGACGCCACCGCGAGCACGGAGACGGTGGTGCGCCTGGGCGCGGTACGCATCGAACTGCCGACCCGCCAGGTGAGCGTGGACGGTGCGGTCGTCCAGCTCACCCGCAAGGAGTTCGACCTGCTGGCCCTGCTCGCCCAGCGGCCCGGCGTGGTCTTCCGCCGCGAGCAGATCATCAGCGAGGTCTGGCGGACCAGTTGGGAGGGGACCGGGCGCACGCTGGAGGTGCACGTCGCCTCCCTGCGCTCCAAGCTGCGCATGCCCGCACTGATCGAGACCGTCCGCGGCGTCGGCTACCGCCTCGTCGCCCCGGCGCCCAGCGGGTCCGGGTGAGCACACGCCTGCTCCCGCTGCTCATCGTCCTGATGGCGGCCGTGCTGCTCGCGCTGGGCGTGCCGCTCGGCGTGAGCGTCGCCCGCGCGGAGCAGCAGAAGGTCGTCATCGACCGGATAGACGACACGGCGCGCTTCGCCGCCCTCGCCCAGTTCGTCACCGAGGACGCGCCGGGCGGCTCGCGCCGTACCGACACCGACGAGCGCCTGGAGACCCTGCAGACCGAACTGACCAGCTACTACGAGGTCTACGGCATCAAGGCGGGCGTCTTCTACCGCAACCACATCCCGATGGCCAACGCCCCGACCACGTGGTTCCTGCCCCAGACCGGAGAGGTCCGCGACTCCTTCGACGAGGCGCTGCTCAGCCGCCGCAGCCACGACCCGCAGCAGGTGTGGCCCTGGCAGGACGGCCGGCTCGTGGTGGCCTCGCCGGTCATCCGGGACGGCGACGTGGTCGCGGTCGTGGTCACCGAGTCCCCGACCGACTCGATGGCCTCCCGCACCCTGCGCGGCTGGCTGGTCATCGTCGCCGGAGAGGTCGCCGCGATGCTGCTCGCCGTCGGAGCCGCGCTGCGGCTGACCGGCTGGGTGCTCAGGCCGGTGCGGGTGCTCGACGCCACCACCCACGACATCGCGACCGGGCGGCTCAAGTCCCGCGTGGCACCGGCCGGGGGGCCGCCGGAGCTGAGGCGGCTGGCCGGGTCCTTCAACGAGATGGCGGACCACGTGGAGGACGTGCTGGAGCAGCAGCGCGCCTTCGTCGCCGACGCCTCGCACCAGCTGCGCAACCCGCTCTCCGCGCTCCTGCTGCGCATCGAGCTGCTCGCCCTGGAACTGCCGGAGGGCAACGAGGAGATCGCCTCCGTCCAGGCAGAGGGAAAGAGGCTGGCCCGGGTCCTGGACGACCTGCTGGACCTGGCGCTGGCCGAGCACAGCCAGGCCGACCTGCAGGTCACCGATGTCGGCGCGCTGGCCGCCGAGCGGGTGGCGGCCTGGTCACCGACGGCCGGGGCCAAGGGCGTACGGCTGGTCGGCGACTGCCCGCCGACCACGGGCTGGGCCGACCCCGTGACGCTGTCCAGCGCCCTGGACGCGGTCATCGACAACGCGGTGAAGTTCACGCCGCGCGAGCAGACCGTCCGGGTCGAGGTGGCCTCCACCGGGGGCGCCGCCACCGTCGTGGTCACCGACAACGGCCCCGGGCTCACCGACGAGGAACTCGTGCGCGTGGGCGACCGTTTCTGGCGCAGCGGACGGCACCAGAACATCAAGGGCTCCGGTCTGGGGCTGTCCATCTGCCGGGCGCTGCTCGCCGCGGGCGACGGCTCGATCTCCTTCGGCCACCACGCGCCGCACGGCCTGGAGGTGACGGTCACGGTGCCGAGGACGCCCGCGGCGCAGGGGGAGCCGGAGCGTCCCTGAGGGCGGCACCTGGGCGGCGGGGCGACACCGGTGCGGGCCCCGGGGGAGAGGGGAGCATCGGCGGGGCAGTACTGCCGGCCGACCTCGCCGAGGGCCCCGGGCTCGACCGACCGGGCGGTCCTACGGCTTGACGGACCGGTAGTAGCGCCGGGCGCCCTCGTGCAGTTGCAGCGGGTCGGTGTAGATCGCGGTACGCAGGTCCACGAGCTGCGCGGAGTGGACGTGCGCCCCGATGCCGTCGCGGCTGTCCAGCACGGTCCGGGTCAGCCACTCGGTGAGCCGCGGATCGACGTCCGCGCGGGTCACCAGCAGGTTGGACACGGCCATGGTGGGCACCACGGCGCCGTTCTGGACGGTGGGGTAGGCCGACTCCGGCATGTTGGTGGTGCGGTAGTAGCGGGTCGCACCGCCGGACCGGTGCAGCTTGGTGACGAGGTCCTCGTCGATCGGCACGAAGCGGAAGGCCGAGGTCTGCGCGATCTGCCTGAGCCCGTCCGTCGGCACTCCGCCCGACCAGAAGAAGGCGTCCAGCTCCCCGCCCAGCCGCCCGGGGCCGGTGTCGATCCCGTCCGCGCGGGCCACGATGTCCGTCTCCGGATCGATGCCTACGGCCTTCAGCAGGCGCGTGGCGATCAGCCGTACACCCGAGTGGGGCAGACCTATGGCCACCCGCTTGCCGCGCAGGTCGGCGACCGACTGGATGTCCGAGTCGCTCGGCACCACGAGCTGCACGTAGTCGTCGTAGAGCCGGGTGACACCGCGCAGCTGCTCGGCCTCGGGACCGCCGGCGAGTTTGTACGTCTCGACCGCGTCGGCCGCGGCGATCGTGAAGTCGGCCTCCCCGGACGCCACGCGCTCGACGTTCTCCTGCGAGCCCGCACTGGTCATCAGCCGCACGTCCAGGTCCGGCATGTCCTTGCGCAGCTCGGCGCGCAGCAGCTCGCCGTACTTCTGGTAGACGCCCGCGCGGGTGCCGGTGCTGAACGTGACCGTCCCGCTCGGCGGCTTGTCGCCCAGCGGCAGCAGCCACCACAGCAGCAGCCCGAGCACCACGGCCCCGGCGACCGCGCCCTGGACGACCCTGCGCCTGCCGAGTCGGGAGAACAGCGTGGACATGGGCGAGATCCTGCCAGCCCGCACCCGCGCTGACCAGGGCCGGGCCGACACGCCCCGGCGACCTCCGCCGCGAGCAGCTTGCCCCCCGCACGCGTCGCGCGTCCGGCAGACGCCGTAGACCTTCGGGCCCGCGGACGCCCGAGTGCGACGACCCCGGCACCTGAGTGCCGGGGTCGTGCGGGGCCTGAGTGCCGGCGGCCGGGGCGGGCCGGCCGGGTGTCGGCCCCGGTGGGGCGGTCGCGGTGGGTCAGTCGCGGTGGGTCAGTCGGTGGATCAGTCGCCCACCGACGCCTCCGCCTCCGCCGTCTCCGCCGCCGCCTTGGGCGTCCCATCCGGGGAGCCGCCGGGCCGGTCGGGGTTGTCGCGGCGCCGGAACAGGCGCATCGCCAGCGGCTCGGTGAAGCGGGCGGTGAGCGGGCCGAGGACGACCAGGATGAGGACGTACGCCGTGGCCAGCGGGCCCAGGGACGGCTCGATGCCGGCCGAGACCGCGAGACCCGCGATGACGATCGAGAACTCACCGCGCGCCACCAGTGCGCCGCCCGCCCGCCAGCGGCCCTTGACGGAGATCCCCGCCCGTTTCGACGCCCAGTAACCGGTGGCGATCTTCGTCACGGCGGTGAGCAGCGCCAGCGCGAGGGCGGGCAGCAGGACCGGCGGAATGCTGGCCGGGTCGGTGTGCAGCCCGAAGAAGACGAAGAAGACCGCCGCGAACAGGTCCCGCAGCGGGCTCAGCAGCGTGTGCGCGCCCTCCGCGACCTCCCCGGACAGCGCGATGCCCACCAGGAACGCGCCCACCGCGGCCGACACCTGGAGCTGCTGCGCTACACCGGCGACCAGGATCGTCAGACCCAGCACCACCAGGAGCAGCTTCTCGGGGTCGTCGCTGGTGACGAAGCGGGAGATGAGCCGGCCGTAGCGCACCGCCACGAACAGCACCAGGCCCGCCGCGCCCAGCGCGACCGCCAGCGTGATGCTCCCCGTCATCAGCCCGGCACCGGCCACCAGCGCCGTGACGATCGGCAGGTACACCGCCATCGCCAGGTCCTCAAGGACCAGCACGCTGAGGATCACCGGGGTCTCCCGGTTGCCGACCCGGCCCAGATCGCCCAGGACCTTGGCGATGACACCGGACGACGAGATCCACGTCACGCCGGCCAGAACCACGGCGGCCACCGGGCCCCAGCCCAGGAGCAGCGCCGCCACCGCGCCCGGCACGGCGTTGAGCGCGCAGTCGACGAGGCCGGCCGGATAGTGCGACTTGAGATTGGTGACCAGGTCACTGGCCGTGTACTCCAGGCCCAGCATCAGCAGCAGGAGGATGACACCGATCTCGGCGCCGGTCGCGACGAACTCCTCGCTCGCGCCGAGCGGAAGCAGCCCGCCCTCGCCGAAGGCCAGACCGGCGAGCAGGTACAGCGGAATGGGCGACAGACGGTAACGACCGGCGAACCGGCCGAGAAGCCCGAGGCCCAGGATGATGGAACCGAACTCGATCAGCAGAACCGCACCGTGCACCGGCTCACTCCTGCCCGAGGATCGCCGCGGCGGCGTCGACGCCCTCGCGGGTGCCGATCACGATCAAGGTGTCACCACCCACGATCCGGAAGTCCGGAGCCGGTGACGGTATCGCCTCGGCCCGTCGCAGCACCGCCACGATCGACGCGCCGGTGTCGGTCCGCATGCGGGTGTCGCCCAGCAGTCGCCCGTTCCAGCGGGAGCCGGCGGCCACCTCGATCCGCTCGGCGACCAGCCCCAGGTCGGTGGTGTAGAGCAGGTTCGCACTGTGGTGGGAGGGTTTCAGCGCGTCGATCAGCGCGCCGGCCTCGGGGCCGGCCAGCCGCAGCGAGTGGGCGCAGGAGTCGGGGTCGTCCGTCCGGTAGACGTTCACCGTACGGGTGCCGTCGCGGTGCGCCACCACCGACAGGTGGCGGTGTTCGCGGGTCACCAGGTCGTACTGGACCCCGATACCCGGGAGCGGCGTCGCCCTCAGGCGTGGAGCTGACACGAGCTTTCCCCTCATTCGTCCTGCATCTCTTGCGGCGCTTTCCGCACGTCCGTGACATGCGCGCGACCTCGCCATGCTGCCATCCGCACGTACGGTGGCGATATGGGTGTCGTGACGGATATACGCAGGCGGTCGCGGTCGGCGAGGCTGTCGGCGGGGGTGTCGTCGGCGAGGTCCGGGAGGAGCGGAAAGAGGAACGTGTCGCTGTTCTGGCGGATCTTCTTGCTCAACGCCGCCGGCCTGTTCGTCGCCACCGCGCTGCTGCTGGGACCGGTCACCGTGTCGACGCCCACCCTGGGCCGGGAGGCGCTGGTCCTGCTCGTGGGCCTGGGTCTGCTGCTCGTCGGCAACGCGGTCGTGCTGCGGATCGGGCTCACGCCCCTGCACCGGCTCGGCCGCGCGATGACCACCGCCGACCTCCTGGTGCCCGGCGCCCGGCCGGAGGTCGCCGGACCCGCCGAGGCGGCGCAGCTGATCGCCACGTACAACACGATGCTGGACCGCCTCCAGGCCGAACGCGCCGCGGGTGCCGGGCAGGCCCTGCAGGCCCAGGAGGGCGAGCGCCACCGCATCGCCCGCGAACTGCACGACGAGGTCGGCCAGACGCTGACCGCCGTCCTCCTGCAGCTCAAGCGCGTGGCCGACCGGGTCCCCGGCGAACTGCGCGAAGAGGTGTCCCTGGCGCAGGAGGCCACCCGGGCCGGCCTCGACGAGATCCGCCGGATCGCCCGCCGGCTGCGTCCGGGCGTGCTGGAGGAACTCGGTCTCGCCAGCGCCCTGCGCTCGCTCTCCACCGAGTTCACGCACCACGGGCTGGCCGTGCACCACCAGGTGCCGGGAGACCTGCCCCCGCTCAGCCCGGAGGCGGAACTCGTGATCTACCGGGTCGCCCAGGAGGGCCTGACCAACACCGCTCGCCACTCCGGCGCCGACCGCGCCGGGCTGAGGCTCCGTCCGCTGCCCACCGCCGTGGAACTGCTCGTCCGCGACAACGGCACCGGGCTCGGCGGAGCGGCGGAGGGGGCCGGCATCCACGGGATGCGCGAGCGGGCCCTGCTGATCGGAGCCGAGCTCCACTTCGAAACCGCCCCCGGAGGGGGCACCGACGTACGCCTGCGCGTCCCCGCACCACCGGGGGACCGTGCCGCAGACCGAACCGGAGACAGCCCCTGATGTCCGCACGGCCCCCGATCCGCGTCCTGCTCGCCGACGACCACACCCTCGTACGTCGCGGGGTACGCCTCATCCTCGACGGCGAACCCGATCTGACGGTGGTCGCGGAGGCCGGTGACGGTGCCGAAGCGGTCGCGGCGGCGCGGGCCACCGGGATCGACCTCGCGGTCCTGGACGTCGCCATGCCCCGCATGACCGGCCTCCAGGCGGCCCGCGAACTCTCCCGCCGGATGCCCGAGCTGCGCATCCTCATCCTGACCATGTACGACAACGAGCAGTACTTCTTCGAGGCCCTCAAGGCCGGTGCCTGCGGATACGTCCTGAAGTCGGTCGCCGACCGGGACCTGGTCGAGGCGTGCCGGGCCGCCGTGCGCGACGAGCCGTTCATATACCCGGGTGCCGAGCGGGCCCTCGTCCGTTCCTACCTGGACCGGATGGAGGGCGGCGGCGGAGTGCCCGAGCGGCCCATCACCGAACGCGAGGAGGAGATCCTCAAGCTCGTCGCCGAGGGCCACACCTCCAAGGAGATCGGCGAAATGCTGTTCATCAGCGCCAAGACCGTCGAACGCCACCGCGCGAACCTCCTGCAGAAGCTCGGCGTGCGCGACCGCCTGGAACTCACGCGGTACGCGATCCGCGCCGGCCTCATCGAGCCCTGAGTGCGGGACGGGGCCGGGCCTCATCGAGCCCTGAGTGCGGGACGGGGCCGGGCCGCGGAGCCGTGTGCACCGACCTGGACGCCGTGAGGCCGCGGTTGTCCACAGGCGAACCGGGCAATCCCGCCGACCGCCTACCCTTGTGGCCATGAGCAGCATCGACCGGAGCCAGTCAGTGGGCGGCACGCGCACCTATGAAGTCCGCACCTACGGGTGCCAGATGAACGTCCACGACTCCGAGCGATTGTCCGGCCTGCTGGAGGACGCGGGGTACGTCCGTGCCCCCGAGCACGCCGACGGCGACGCGGACGTCGTCGTCTTCAACACCTGCGCCGTCCGGGAGAACGCGGACAACAAGCTGTACGGCAACCTCGGCCACCTCGCCCCGAAGAAGGCGAGCCGTCCGGGCATGCAGATCGCGGTCGGCGGCTGTCTGGCGCAGAAGGACCGCGACACCATCGTGAAGCGGGCGCCCTGGGTGGACGTCGTCTTCGGCACGCACAACATCGGCAAGCTCCCCGTCCTGCTGGAGCGCGCCCGTGTGCAGGAGGAGGCGCAGGTCGAGATCGCCGAGTCCCTGGAGGCGTTCCCGTCCACCCTGCCCACCCGCCGCGAGAGCGCCTACGCGGCCTGGGTCTCCATCTCCGTCGGGTGCAACAACACCTGCACCTTCTGCATCGTCCCGGCCCTGCGCGGCAAGGAGAAGGACCGCCGCCCCGGCGACATCCTCGCGGAGGTCGAGGCCCTGGTCGCCGAGGGCGTCTCCGAGATCACCCTCCTCGGGCAGAACGTCAACGCGTACGGCTCCGACATCGGTGACCGCGAGGCGTTCAGCAAGCTGCTGCGCGCCTGCGGGAGGATCGAGGGCCTGGAGCGCGTCCGCTTCACCTCCCCGCACCCGCGCGACTTCACCGACGACGTCATCGCCGCCATGGCCGAGACGCCGAACGCGATGCCCCAGCTGCACATGCCGCTCCAGTCCGGCTCGGACCCGGTGCTCAAGGCGATGCGCCGCTCGTACCGGCAGGAGCGGTACCTGGGGATCATCGAGAAGGTCCGCGCGGCCATCCCGCACGCCGCGATCAGTACCGACATCATCGTGGGCTTCCCCGGCGAGACCGAGGAGGACTTCGAGCAGACCCTGCACGTGGTGCGCGAGGCGCGGTTCGCCCAGGCCTTCACCTTCCAGTACTCCAAGCGCCCCGGCACCCCCGCCGCCGACATGGAGAACCAGATCCCCAAGGCCGTCGTCCAGGAGCGCTACGAGCGCCTGGTCGCCCTCCAGGAGGAGATCTCCTGGGAGGAGAACAAGAAGCAGGTCGGCCGCACCCTGGAGCTGATGGTCGCCGAGGGCGAAGGCCGCAAGGACGGCACCACCCACCGCCTGTCCGGCCGCGCCCCCGACAACCGCCTGGTGCACTTCACCAAGCCCGACCAGGAGGTGCGCCCCGGCGACGTGGTGACCGTCGCGATCACCTATGCCGCTCCGCACCACCTGCTGGCCGAGGGCGCGGTGCTCGACGTGCGCCGCACCCGCGCGGGCGACGCCTGGGAGAAGCGCAACGCCGCCGAGCAGGCCAGGCCGGCGGGCGTGATGCTGGGGCTGCCGACGATCGGCGTGCCCGAGCCGCAGCCGGCCGTGGCCGGCGGCTGCGGCTGCGACTGACCCCGGGGGGTGCCCCGGCGGGCGGCGGCACGGGGCTACGCTGCCGATCATGCTTGTCGCCGCCGCCGTCTGCCCCTGCCCGCCGCTCCTGGTGCCCGAGGTCGCCGCCGGTGCCGCGCCCGAGCTGGACGCCGCGCGTGCCGCCTGCGCGGACGCGCTGGGCGTCCTCGCCGCCGCCCGCCCCGACCGGCTGCTGGTCGTCGGGCCCGCGGACCGCGCCGGGCCCGAGGTCTACCCGGTGGGTGCGCGGGGCTCGTTCCGCGGCTTCGGCGTCGAGGTGGACGTACGGCTGGGCCAGGACGGCGGTACTGAGCCGGGACCGGCGCCGGCGGAGACCGGCGGGGAGCTGCCGTACGGGCTCGCCGTGGGCTCCTGGCTGCTGAGCCGGAACGGGTGGTCCGACGCTCCCGTCGAGGGCATCGGCGTGGGCGAGGACCTGCCCGCCGAGCGCTGTGCCGCACTCGGGCGGGACCTCGCGGCCCGTGCCGGCCGGGTGGCGATGCTGGTGCTGGGCGACGCCAGCGCGTGCCGCACGCTCAAGGCACCCGGGTACCTCGACGAGCGGGCGGCGCCCTTCGACGCCGGGATCGGGCGCGCGCTCGGTGCGGCGGACCTCGCCGCCCTCGCCGCGCTGGACGCCGTACTGGCCCGGGAGCTGAAGGTCTCCGGGCGGGCGCCCTGGCAGGTCCTGGCGGGCGCGGCCGAGGACGCGCGGCTCACCGGCGCGCTGCTGTACGAGGACGCGCCGTACGGCGTGGGGTACGTGGCGGCCGCCTGGTCGTAGGACTGGCCGTAGGAGAAGCGCCGGACGGGCCGGGGGCCGGATCGTGCCGGACGCGCGGGGGGTCCGGAGGCGGGCACGGAACGCGTCCGTGGACGCGCTCCGTGGTTGCCCCTCGCGGTGCCTGCGCCACGGCCCACCGGGCCGCGTCGCCCGGGTCAGGAAGCCGGGGGCGGCCCGGCGGGAGGCGGACCGCCGGGTGTGCCGCCGCCCGTGCCCGTGCCCCCGTCGTCCTTGCGGGCGAGGCGCTCCATGGCGTCCTTGGCCTTGCCCGTGCCCGTCTGGATCCGGTCGCTGTACTTGCCCTTGGTCCGCTCGTCGACGGTCCGCGCCACCTTGTCGAGACCGCGGTCGATCTTGTCGCCGTGCTGTTGCGCGAGGTCGGAGACCTTGCCCTTCGCCGGTCCGATTCTGGCCTTCAGATTGTCCAGGAGACCCATGCTTCGCCTTCCCTCACGGGGCAGTCAGGTGCGGGCGCCCTTGTCGGCCTCGTTGTCGACGGCCTCCCCGGCGGACTGCTGCTTGGGGATGCCGACGCCGTCCGGTTCGGCGGCTTCGGAGGCCGGTGCGGGCTCGTCGGCCTCCCCGGTGGTGCGAGGGCCGGCGGCGTCCGCCGGTTCCGCCGCTTCGGCCGGGCCGTCCGCCGTCCGCTCGGTCTCCGTGGCCTCGGCCCGTGTCCCTGCGGCCGACGCGTCCTCGGTCGTCTTCGACCTCCGAAGAAGCCGTGCAAAAACGCCCATTTCAACTCCATACGTTACTCGTGCGGGCGACATCCCGCGGCCTCCGGTACGTCCGTCCGCGTGGCCGGGTCGATGGCCCCGGTTGCCGGGAGCGGGAACCTCGCAACGGGCAACGACCCCGCGGCGCGGACCGTCACGTAACTCGTTCGAGGGGGAGGTGAGAGGTTTGCGAGACTGGTCCGGTGACCAGCACACCTCCCACCCCCCGTGTCATCGCCGTGGTCGGACCCACCGCGGCCGGAAAGTCCGACCTGGGCGTCTTCCTCGCCGAGCGGCTCGGCGGCGAGGTCGTCAACGCCGACTCCATGCAGCTCTACCGCGGGATGGACATCGGCACCGCCAAATTGACTCCCGGGGAACGCGGCGGGGTGCCGCACCATCTCCTGGACATCTGGGACGTGACGGTCACCGCGTCCGTCGCGGAGTACCAGCGGCTGGCGCGGGAGCGGATCGACGCGCTGCTCGCCGCCGGACGCTGGCCGGTCCTCGTCGGCGGCTCCGGCCTCTACGTCCGCGGCGCCGTGGACAACCTGGAGTTCCCCGGCACCGACCCCGGCATCAGGGCCCGGCTGGAGGAGGAACTCGCGCTGCGGGGCTCGGGCGCGCTGCACGCCCGCCTGGCCGCCGCCGACCCCGGGGCGGGGCGGGCCATCCTGCCCAGCAACGGGCGCCGGATCGTGCGCGCCCTTGAGGTGATCGAGATCACCGGGCGCCCCTTCACCGCCAATCTTCCGGGACACGACTCGGTGTACGACACCGTCCAGATCGGCGTCGACGTGGCGCGCCCCGAGCTGGCCGAGCGCATCGCCCACCGCGTCGACCGGATGTGGGACGCCGGTCTGGTCGAGGAGGTGCGCGCACTGGAGGCGCGCGGGTTGCGCGAGGGGCGTACGGCGTCGCGCGCGCTCGGCTACCAGCAGGTCCTCGCGGCACTGGCCGGCGAGTGCACGCTCGAGGAGGCGCGCGCCGAGACCGTCCGTGCGACCAAGCGCTTCGCGCGCCGTCAGGATTCATGGTTCAGGCGCGACCCGCGGGTGCACTGGTTGAGTGGGGGTGTGGCGGATCGCACGGAACTTCCACAGCTCGCGCTGTCGTTGGTCGAACGACCGGTTACAGCCTGATCACGTGATGGCATCGGGACGCTCCGGCCGTCATCCGGGCCTTCGGCGGCGTGCCATCATCGAGCTTCGATCGACCGAATGAGTCTGAGTTGGGAGGGCGCGTGGCGATGGAGGCCGGCCCTCGTGACACCGCACCGAGCACCGAGCACGGCATCGCCGGGGGCGGTGGGCCGAAGCCGGACGGGGACGCACTGAGCCCCGACGGCCCGGACGAGACGCCCGAGGGCGTCGCCGCCGACGGCCCCGAGCCCGACGAGATGTACGGCGACGAGGTCGAGGTCGAACTGCGCCCGCAACGGCGCCTGCGCCTGTGGCAGTTGGCGCCCATCGTGTGCCTCGCCGCCGTCGGCTCCCTGATGTTCGCCTTCCCGCTCGCCTTCGACTTCGGCGACAGCGGCGCCGTGATCGCGATGCTGGGGCTGCTGATCTGCTCGTGCGCGGCCGGCTGGGGCATGATGGCCGCCCGCCGGGTCGGTTACACGTGGCCGGGCCTGCCGCAGCGCGGTTCGGGGCGCCGGGGCGACTGGCGGATGATCCTCGTGTACGCCCTGGCGGTCGCCGCCGTCGTCGTCCTGGCCGTGTGGCGGGTCGCCCGCCTGCGGGGCTGACGCGCCCGTCACCGGGCCCGGCCGCGTCCCGCCCTCGTCGTTCCCCCGTGCCCACCCCGTACGATCGAGGAATGAGCACGCGGATCGCCTTCCTCAAGGGTCACGGCACCGAGAACGACTTCGTGATCGTCCCCGACCCGGGAAACGCCCTCGACCTGCCGCCCGCCGCGGTCGCCGCACTGTGCGACCGCCGCGCGGGCATCGGGGGCGACGGACTGCTGCACGTGGTGCGGTCCGCGGCGCATCCCGAGGCCGTGCACATGGCGGCCGAGGCGGAGTGGTTCATGGACTACCGCAACGGCGACGGCTCGGTCGCCGAGATGTGCGGCAACGGCGTACGGGTCTTCGCCCGCTACCTCCAGCGCGCCGGACACGTCGGCGAGGGCGACCTCGCCGTCGCGACGCGCGGCGGAGTCAAGCGCGTCCACCTCGCCAAGGCCGTGTCCGACGGCGGCTCCGCCGCGGGGGACGTCACCGTCGGCATGGGCCGCGCGCTGCTGCCCGAGGGAGACGTCGAGGTGAGCGTCGGCGAGCGCAGCTGGCCCGCCCGGAACGTGAACATGGGCAACCCGCACGCGGTCGCCTTCGTCGCCGACCTGTCCCACGCCGGCGACCTGTACGCCCCGCCGCCGCACGAGCCCGCCAGTGCCTACCCGGACGGGGTCAACGTCGAGTTCGTGGCCGACCGGGGCCCTCGGCATGTCGCGATGCGCGTGCACGAGCGCGGCTCGGGGGAGACCCGTTCCTGCGGCACCGGCGCCTGCGCCGTCGCCGTCGCCACCGCACGCCGGGACGGCGTCGACCCGGCGGTCACCGGTGTGCCGGCCACGTACACCGTCGACGTGCCCGGTGGCACCCTGGTGATCACCGAGCGCCCCGACGGCGAGATCGAGATGACGGGCCCCGCGGTGATCGTCGCGGAGGGGGAGTTCGACTCCGCCTGGCTGGAAGGGGTACTCGCCTGAAGCAGGAACCGCAGCACTGGGAAGCACCGGGCCGCGAACCGTTGAACCACCGCCCGTTCCATGACACTCAGTGCGAAAACGTAAACCCTCGGTCCATCGCTCGAATGGGTGATCCGTTTCACGCTCGGCGAGAGGCGGTCGGCCGCACGTGATGGGCTCGATAGCATCAAGCACCGGCCCGGGCGGGGGACCGACGCCATCCCCTGAGCCGTGTCCGCCCTGGGACACCCCGTCCGCCGGTCCGTGCAGCCGGAGGTGCCCATGAACGCGGAGGCCGTGAATCCGAGCCCGGGACCCGTGCCGCCCGCGACCGGCGGCGCCGTCACCCCGGCCCCCCGCCGAAAGTCCCGCCCGCGACTCGACCTGCGCCGGCTGGGCCGCGCCGCGCTCCTGGGCACCGGCTCCGCCGCCCGCGGCCGGCTGCCCGACGCCATCGGCCACGTCGTGGAGGCCCACCGCGCCCACCACCCCGACGCGGACCTCGACCCGCTGCACCGCGCCTACGTCCTCGCCGAGTCCTCGCACCGCGGCCAGATGCGCAAGAGCGGCGAGCCCTACATCACCCACCCCCTCGCCGTCACCCTGATCCTCGCCGAACTCGGCGCCGAGACCACGACGCTGACCGCCTCCCTCCTCCACGACACGGTCGAGGACACGGACGTCACGCTGGACCAGGTCGGCGAGGAGTTCGGCGCCGAGGTCCGCTACCTCGTCGACGGCGTCACCAAACTGGAGAAGGTCGACTACGGCGCCGCCGCCGAGCCCGAGACCTTCCGCAAGATGCTCCTCGCCACCGGCAACGACGTCCGCGTGATGTCGATCAAACTCGCCGACCGGCTGCACAACATGCGCACCCTCGGCGTCATGCGCCGCGAGAAACAGGAGCGCATCGCCAAGGTCACCCGCGACGTCCTCATCCCGCTCGCCGAACGGCTCGGCGTCCAGGCCCTGAAGTCCGAGCTGGAGGACCTGGTCTTCGCGGTCATGCACCCCGAGGAGTACGCGCACACGCGGGAGCTGGTCGCCGAGAACGCCGCCCGCGCGGACGACCCGCTCGCCGCGGTCGCCGACGAGGTGCGCGGCGTACTGCGCGAGGCCGACATCCCGGCCGAAGTCCTCATCCGGCCCCGCCACTTCGTCTCCGTGCACCGCGTCTCCCGCAAGCGCGGCACGCTGCGCGGCGCGGACTTCGGGCGGCTCCTGGTGCTCGTGCAGGAGGACGCCGACTGCTACGCCGTCCTCGGTGAACTGCACACCTGTCTGACGCCCGTCGTCTCGGAGTTCAAGGACTTCATCGCCGTCCCCAAGTTCAACCTGTACCAGTCGCTGCACACGGCGGTCGCCCGCGCGGAGGACGGTCAGGTCGTCGAAGTCCTCATCCGCACCCACCAGATGCACAAGGTCGCCGAGGCGGGCGTCGTCGCTCTCGGCAACCCCTACGCACCTCCGTCGGAGGAGCAGGGCGCGGGGGACGGCGAGCGCGCCGACCCGACCCGGCCCGGCTGGCTCTCCCGGCTGCTCGACTGGCAGCGCGGCGCCCCCGACCCCGACACCTTCTGGTCCACGCTGCGCGAGGACCTCGCCCAGGACCGCGAGATCACCGTCTTCCGCCCCGACGGCGGCACCCTCGGCCTCCCCGAGGGCGCGACCTGCGTCGACGCCGCCTACGCGCAGTACGGCGAGGACGCCCACGCGACCATCGGCGCCCGGGTCAACGGCCGCCTGGCGACCATGAGCACCGTGCTGCGCGACGGCGACACCGTGCAGCTCCTGATGGGCCAGGACCCCGCCTCCGAGCCCTCCAGGGACTGGCTGGAGCACGCCCGCACGCCCGCCGCGCGGATCGCCATCCAGCGCAGGCTCGCCGCCCGTCCGGCGGCGTCGTCCGCCGACGCCGGGGAGGCCGACGAGGCCGCGGACGCGGAGGGGCCGGTACGCGGTCCCGCCGCCGGCGACCCGCCCGCCCAGCGCCCCGCGCCGGGCGGACCGGCGGCGCCCCGCTCCGCCTCCGCCGACGTACGCGTCGACGCGCCGGAGGCGACCGTGCGGCTGGCCGGGTGCTGCACGCCGGTGCCGCCGGACGAGATCACCGGCTTCCCCGTGCGCGGGGGAGTGGTGACCGTCCACCGCGCGGGGTGCGCGGCGGTGGCCCGCATGAAGAGCGCGGGACGCCCCGAGGTCGGCGTGAGCTGGGGGGAGAGCACCGAGTGCCGGGTCACCCTGCTCGCCGAATCGTTCGGCCGCCCGCACCTGCTGGCCGACCTCACCGAGGCCATGGCCCTCGAAGGCGCCGAGATCGTCTCCGCCACGGTCGACCCCCCGGACCGGCAGCGGGTGCGCCACAGCTACACCGTCGTCCTCCCGGACGCGGCCCGGCTCCCCGCGCTGATGCGCGCGATGCGCGACGTGCCCGGCGTGTACGACGTGAGCCGCGCACAGCCGCAGCCGACGGGCGTCTGAGTCGGGCCGCCCCGGGCGGAGACGGGGCCGCCGTCCCGAAGGCGCGGCGCACGGGGCGGTGACCGGGCGGATCGTGGGCGTGCGGGCGCGTGGGTGTGCGGGTGCGTGAGGGGCGCGGGCGTGAGGGTGTGGGGGCGCCGGGAGCCCTCGGTCCGGGCACCGGGACCCGTTCGTCCGGTCTGCGCTCCCGCGCCCGCGACGCGCGGCCCACCGTGAGCTGGGCCCACCGTGAGCTGCCGGGAGGTACCCGTTCGGGTGCCCCGGTCGCGCGCCGCCGCCGCACGGCACGCGCGCGTTGATAGCCGTTGGGCATGCTGCACACCCCCCACCTCCCGGCCCCGCGGTCCCGCGCGCACTCCCGTCGCCGGCTCAGGGCGGCGGCGCTGCTCGCCTCGGCCGTCTCCGTCTGCCTGGTCGCCGCGAGCGCCCCGCCGACCCCGCTGGGCGTCGGCGACCGCCTCTACCCGCACCTGGGCAACCCCGGCTACGACGTGGCGGCCTACGACCTCGCCTTCACCTACTCCGGCAGCAACAGCGAGCCGCTGGAGGCCGTCACCACCATCGACGCCCGCGCCACGGCCGACCTGGACCGGATCAACCTCGACTTCGCCCACGGGAAGGTCGACTCCGTCGAGGTCGACGGTGAGCCCGCCGACTTCGCCCCGGCCGGGGAGGACCTCGTCGTCACCCCGCAGGACGCGCTCGACGAGGGCGAGCGGATGCGGATCACCGTGCGGCACAGCAGTGATCCCGTCTACGCCGAGGACCGTCCGGGCGGCTGGGTGCGCACCACCGACGGCCTCGCCATGGCCAACCAGGCCGACGTCGCCCACCTCGTCTTCCCCTGCAACGACCACCCCTCCGACAAGGCCCGGTTCACGTTCCACGTCACCGCGCCCGACGGACTCACGGCCGTGGCGAACGGACTGCCGACGGGCGTGGAGCGGGCCGGGGGATCCACCACCTGGACCTATCGGACCCAGCACCCGATGGCCACCGAACTGGCCCAGGTGTCCATCGGCCGCTCCACGGTGCTGCACCGCACCGGCCCGCACGGGCTGCCCGTGCGCGACGTCGTGCCGACCGAGCACCGCGCGGCGCTCGAACCGTGGCTGGAGAAGACGCCCGAGCAGATCGCCTGGATGGAGAAGAAGGCCGGACGCTACCCGTTCGAGACGTACGGCCTCCTCATGGCCGACGCCACCACCGGCTTCGAACTCGAGACGCAGACGCTCACCCTCTTCGAGCGCGAGCTGTTCACCGAGCCCGCCTACCCCAAGTGGTACGTGGAATCGATCATGGTGCACGAGCTGGCCCACCAGTGGTTCGGCAACAGCGTCACCCCCGCCACCTGGTCGGACCTGTGGCTCAACGAGGGACACGCCACCTGGTACGAGGCGCTCTACGCCGAGGAGACCGCCGACCGGCCCATGGCGGAGCGCATGAAGGCCGCCTACGGCGCCTCCGACCGCTGGCGCGAGGCGGGCGGGCCGCCGGCCGCGCCGAAGCCGCCGAAGAGCGGCAGCAAGACCGGCATCTTCCGCGCCAACGTCTACGACGGTTCGGCGCTGGTCCTCTACGCCCTGCGCCAGGAGATCGGCCGCACCGCCTTCGAGGGCCTCGAACGCGCGTGGACCGCGACCCACCGGGACGGCACGGCGACGACCGCCGACTTCGTCCGGCTCGCCTCGGAGACGGCCGGCCGCGACCTGGGCGGCTTCTTCCAGGCCTGGCTGTACGGCGAGAAGACCCCGCCGATGCCCGGCCACCCGGACTGGAAGCCGGTAGCCGAGAAAGAGCCCGTCAAGGCGTCGCGGAAACCACAGGGGGAATAAGCCGGTGACGAGACGGCCCGTACCGTGCGACCATCTTCGGGCCGGCGCGGACGGGCCCCGGGAATCTCCCCGCCCCCTCGCGCGTTGTGCACAATGCGGCGGCAGGCACGCCGCCCGCATTCCCTCCCAGCCACGTAAGGATCCAATGACCTCCTCTTCTTCCCCCTCCCAGGACACCAAGCGTCTCGCGCAGACCTACCCCGAGGGCCTTCGGGCCGATGCCCTGATGGAAGAGGACGTCGCCTGGAGCCCCGAAACCGGGTCGGAGTGGGACGGTGAGCAGTTCGACCGCTCCGACCGCGCGGCCCTGCGCCGGGTGGTCGGCCTCTCCACCGAGCTGGAGGACGTCACCGAGGTCGAGTACCGCCAGCTCCGCCTGGAGCGGGTCGTCCTCGTCGGCGTGTGGACCTCGGGCACCGTGCGGGACGCGGAGAACTCGCTGGCGGAGCTTGCGGCCCTCGCCGAGACCGCGGGCGCGCTCGTGCTCGACGGCGTCGTCCAGCGCCGCGACAAGCCCGACGCCGCCACCTACATCGGCTCCGGCAAGGCCGAGGAGCTCCGGGACGTCGTGCTCGACACGGGCGCGGACACTGTCATCTGCGACGGTGAGCTGAGCCCCGGGCAGCTGATCCACCTCGAGGACGTCGTCAAGGTCAAGGTCATCGACCGCACCGCCCTGATCCTGGACATCTTCGCCCAGCACGCCAAGTCCCGAGAGGGCAAGGCGCAGGTCGCGCTCGCGCAGATGCAGTACATGCTGCCGCGACTGCGCGGCTGGGGTCAGTCGCTGTCCCGGCAGATGGGCGGCGGCAAGGGCGGCGGCCTCGCCACCCGTGGTCCCGGTGAGACCAAGATCGAGACCGACCGGCGCCGGATCCGCGAGAAGATGGCGAAGATGCGCCGGGAGATCGCGGAGATGAAGACCGGCCGCGAGATCAAGCGCCAGGAGCGCCGGCGCCACAAGGTGCCCTCCGTCGCCATCGCGGGTTACACCAACGCCGGCAAGTCCTCGCTGCTCAACCGGCTCACCGGCGCGGGCGTCCTGGTGGAGAACGCACTGTTCGCCACCCTGGACCCGACCGTGCGCCGCGCGGAGACGCCGAGCGGCCGGCTGTACACGCTGGCCGACACCGTGGGCTTCGTCCGGCACCTGCCGCACCACCTGGTCGAGGCGTTCCGCTCCACGATGGAGGAGGTCGGGGACTCCGACCTGATCCTGCACGTGGTCGACGGTTCGCACCCGGTCCCGGAGGAGCAGCTGGCCGCCGTGCGCGAGGTGATCCGGGACGTCGGCGCCACCGCCGTGCCCGAGATCGTCGTGATCAACAAGGCCGACATGGCCGACCCGCTGGTGCTCCAGCGGCTGCTGCGGACGGAGAAGCGGTCCATCGCCGTCTCCGCGCGCAGCGGCCAGGGCATCGCCGAGCTGCTCGCCCTGATCGACAACGACCTGCCGCGTCCGTCGGTCGAGATCGAGGCGCTCGTGCCGTACACCCACGGCAAGCTGGTGGCCCGCGCCCACGACGAGGGCGAGGTGATCTCCGAGGAGCACACCCCGGAGGGCACGCTGCTCAAGGTGCGGGTGCACGAGGAACTGGCGGCGGAACTCTCGCCGTACGTCCCGGCGCCGCTCGCCTGAGAGCCGTACCACGACGGCCGAGGGCCCGGTCCCCGCAACTGCGGGAGCCGGGCCCTCGGCCGTCGTCAGGGGCGGATCACCGACCGCCGCACGGCGTGTGCGGTCACTGGCCGCCGTACGTCTTGCTCATGTCCTGGTACATCGCCTCGGCGCCCCGGCCCAGCTGCGGACCGGCCAGCCAGGTGTTCTCCAGCGGGCCGATGGAGGTGTTGGAGACGAGTTTCGTCTCACCGTCCACCACCCGGAACCAGCCGCCGCCCGAGGAACCGCCGGTCATGGTGCAGCCGATGCGGTACATCGTCGGCAACGACGGGCTCAGCGACAGCCGGCCGGGCCGGTCCACGCACTTGAACATCTGCAGGCCGTTGTAGGGCGGTGCGGCCGGGTAGCCCCAGGCCCCCATGCTGGCCACCTCGGTCGCCGACGGTGCGGAGAAGTCCACTTCCAGCGCGGCGCCGACCGTCTCCTCCAGGGACTTGCCGCCCTGCTCCGGCTTCACGTGCAGGACCGAGTAGTCGTACGCGGCCCCGTCGCCGCCGCTCTCCGAGCCGCCCTTGATCCACTGGTCCGAGGTCGACGCCCAGTCGGCCCACCAGGTGCCGTACGGGGCGACCTCGGTGGTGGTCGCGCCGGACAGCTCGGCCTCGGACTTGGCGAGGTCGTTGTACGACGGGACGAAGGCGATGTTGCGGTACCAGCCGCCGCTGCCGCCGGCGTGCACGCAGTGGCCCGCCGTCCACACCAGGTTGGACTTGCCCGGGTGGTTGACGTCCTTGACGACCGTGCCCGAGCAGACCATCGAGCCCTCGGGGGAGTCGAAGAAGACCTTGCCGACCGGGGCGGCGTTCTCGTGGTACGGCGTCTTCTCGGCCGCCGCCTCCACCGGAGCCGGCTCCGGGTCGGTGGAACCCTGGTCGGCGGAGGCGTCCTTCGTCGTGACCGTCTTGTCGGCCTCCTTCGCCGACGTCATCCGGTCCGGCTTCCACAGGCCCTCGATCACCGGGTTGGCGAAGTCCTCGGCCTCACTGAGCCACTTGTCCTTGTCCCAGTTCTTCCAGCCGCCGTCCTTCCACCGGTCGACGTCGATGCCGTGCTCCTTGAGCCGGTCCGCGACGCCGGCCGGCAGACCGCCCTCACCGCCGCCGGTGTCCTCGGAGCCGGCGGCCTGCGAAGCGCCGCCCCCGGGCTTGGTGTCGGCCTCGTCCTGCTCCGACCCGCCGCAGGCGGTGGCGGTGAGCGCGAGCGCGGTGACCAGACCCGCGGCGGCGAGTGCGGTGCGCCGTCCACGCCGTGGCGCGGCGGACGTAGGTGTGGAACGCATGGTGCGACGACCCCCGTGAAATGGTGTGAATGTCATAGAAGATGCGGTGGGGTGCCGGTCCCAGCCCGGCGCACCCCACCCCTCTGCCGGATCAGCGCGGTGTCCGGTACGGGCTCACTGGCCGGCGAACTTGCCGCTCACCGCGTCGAAGACGCCCTCGGCCTCCTTGCCGAGGCGCGGGCCCGCCAGCCAGCCGGCCGTGACCGGGCCGATCGAGGTGTTGGACACCAGGGCCGGCTTTCCGTCGGAGCCGGCCGCGACCCAGCCACCACCGGACGAACCGCCGGTCATGGTGCAGCCGATGCGGTACATCGTCGGCTCGGAGGCGTTGAGCGAAAGCCGTCCGGGCTTGTCCTGGCACTGGTACAGCTTCTGGCCGTCGTACGGCGGCGCGGCCGGGTAGCCGATCACCTTCATGCTCTCGATCTCCGGCACGGCGGGCGCGTCGAAGTCCACCGGCAGCGCGTCGCCGACGGTCTCCTCCAGGGACTTGCCGCCGCTGCCCTTCTCCGGCGTCACATGGATGACGGCGAAGTCGTACGAAGCGCCCGCGCCGCCGGTCGCACCGCCCTGCTCGATCCACTGGTCCGAGGTCTGCGCCCAGTCGCCCCACCAGACGCCGTAGGGAGCGACGTCCTCCCTGGCGGCGTTCTGCAGTTCCGCGGCGGAGAGGTCACCGTCGTTGTACGACGGGACGAAGGCGATGTTGCGGTACCAGCCGCCGCTCTTGCCGGCGTGCACGCAGTGACCGGCCGTCCACACCATGTTGGACTTGCCGGGGTGGGCCGGGTCCTTCACGACCGTGGCGGAGCAGACCATCGAGCCCTTGGGGGAGTCGAAGAGGAGCTTGCCCGCCGTGGCGGCGTTGTCGTGGTACTTGGCCGGTACGGCCGCCGCCTCGACGGGAGCGGGCTCCGGGTCGGTGACGCCCTGGTCGCCGGAGATGTCGTTGTCGTCGACCTCCTGGTCGGGCGGCTCCCCGGCGTCCCGCATCCGCTCCGGGTCCCACAGGCCCTCGATGATCGGATTGACGAAGTCCTGCGCCTCGCGCAGCCAGTCGTCCTTGTTCCAGTTCTTCCAGTCGCCGTTCTTCCAGTCGTCGACGTCGATCCCTTGTTCCTTGAGCTTGTCCTTGATGTGCTCAGGGATGCGGATGCCGCCGTTGCCGTCGTCCGTGGCGGACGCGGAGGCCGAGGCGTCGCCGCTCGCCTCGGGGTCGCCGTCCTCGCACGCCGTGGCGGTGAGCGCGAGCGCCGAGACGAGCGCCACCGCGGCGGCCGCGGAAGAGGTGGTGCGCCGCCCGCGCCGGTGCCCGCGCGCGGTGAACGACGGCCGTATGGAACGCATGGTGTTGATTCCCCCTGTTGTGAATGAGCGTGGTGCCGCAGCCGAACCGCCGAGCGGTGGACCGGGAACGGCACCACACACTATTAGCCGGCTGTGAGGGAGTTCCGACGGAACGGCAACGGTTCGGACACAGCCCTCTGACCTGGCCCGCTGCTCCCGACGGTCCGTGCGGCCGCTCCGCGGCGCCGCACCGGCGGACGAAGTCCCCCTCCCGGCAAGGATCCTAGGGCAGGCCGTAACCCCGTGAACGGTCCGCGGTTGTAGCGGTGGGGGCCGCTTGTCCGGACGCGGTCCCCCGGGCCGGGGAACGACCCGGCACCGCGCATCCCGGCCGGGCAGCGGGAGGTCGACAGGCCGTGGCGGGATCGCAGGGGACGCCCGGAGGCGGGGTGCTCGCGCGGGGGCGCGCCGTTCGGGAGGGCGAGGGCGCTTCGAGGCGCCGCCCGGCGCGTGAACCCGCCGCGCGCACCTACGCGCGTGCCCTTCCGGTCGTGCCGGTCCGGGCACGGGGGCTCACCATCGAGGGCGCCGACGGCCGCCGCTACCTGGACTGCGCCTCGGGGGCGGGTTCGGCGCTGGGACACAACCACCCCGCCGTGCTGGAGGCGATCCGCAGAGTCCTCGATTCGGGTGCCCCGCTGCAGGTCATGAACCTCACCACCCCGGTGGAGGACGCCTTCGTCACCGAGTTGCTGCGCACTCTGCCGTCCGGACTCGCCGACCACGCGCGCGTGCGGTTCTGCGGCCCGAGCGGGACGGACCCGCTCGACACGGCGGCCGCACTGGTCCGCGCCGCGACCGGCCGGGACCGGACGGGCGCCGCCCACCGCTGGGTCCCCGACGACGGCGGTCCCGGACGGGCCCGGCCCGCCGGGGTGTTCCTGGAACCGGCCGGGAGCGCGGCCGAGGTGCGCCCCGTCCCGGACACCGTCGTACGGCGTCTGCGCGCCCTCACGGCCGAACGGGCCGTCCCGTTCGTCGTCGACGAGCGGGAGACGGGCGTCGGACGGACCGGTGCCTTCTGGGCGGTCGACCACAGCGGTGCCGTACCCGACGTCCTGATCCTCGCCAAGGCGATCGGCGGCAGTCTGCCGCTTGCCGCCGTGGTGCACCGCGCCGACCTCCACGAGCCGGACGACTCATCCGCTCCAGGACCCGAGGGCGGTGGCTTCCGCGGCAACCAGCTCGCCCTGGCCGCGGGCGCGGCCACGCTCGCGCACGTCCGCGAACACCGCCTCGCCGAGCACGCCGCCGCGCTCGGCGCCCGGGCGCTGGCCCGGCTGCGCCCCCTGGCCGAGCGGTTCGCGTGCGTCGCCGACGTGCGGGGACGGGGTCTGATGACCGGCGTCGAGCTGACGACACCGGACGACGACGCCCCGGGGCCCGGCCCCGGCTCCGCCCGCGGCACCACCGGGGGCCTCGCCGGAGTCGTGCAACGGGAGTGTCTGCGCCGCGGACTGATCGTGGACGGCACGGGCCCCGCGGCGAACGTCGTGCGCCTGCTGCCGCCGCTGACCGTCACCGAGGAGCAGATGACGGCCGCCCTGGACCGGCTCGCCGACGCCCTGGAGGCGGTGGACCGGCGCTGCGGCGACCTCGCAGCGATACGCGGGCAGCGCGCCCCGCGCTGAGAACCCCGCCCGGACCCGGCCCCAGCACCTCAGAAGGACCCGCGTTGCACACCGACCCCACCCAGGAAGCGGCCTCCGTCTCCGAACGGCAGACCGGCAGCCCAGTCGGCCCCGTCGTATCGGCACCCCGGTCCGGCGCCACCGCGGGGGCGGTGCCGCTCCCGCCTCCTGCCACCGCTCCGGAAGCCGGGCGGACGCCACCGCACGACCCGTCGGACGCTCTCCCGGACGGCCGCTCGGACGGCCGCTCGGACGATCAACCGGACGCTCTCCCGGACGAACGTCCGGACGACCGCCGGGACGACCCTCTGGACCATCCCGATCCGCACGTGGCCGCCCAGTCGGCGGCAACGGAGAACCTTCTGCGCTGCTGGGTCCGTGAAACAGCCGTGCCCGCCCCCGAGGACGGAGTTCTGCGTGTCCCGCTCCCGGCGTCGGGCACGGCCCTGACCGTCCCGGTCCGCTACTGGTCGCCCACCGGTCGGCACGACTTCGGCCCTCCGCGCCTGACCGGCGCTCCCGCCTCCGCGTCACCGGTGGACGCGGTCACGCTGGCCGCGCTGCTCGTGCGCGAGAGGTGCGGCGACCAGGGGCCCGACGGCCCCGACCTCGTCGCGCGCGTCGCCGACTCCGTACGCCGGACGGCCCTGTTCCTCCGCGACCGCGACCGCGAGCGCGACCGCGACGCGCGTTCGGCCGCGGAGACGGGGCCGGGCGCGGGAACCGGTGCCGGTGAGGCGGAAGCGGAGTCCGACCTGTTCCTCACCGCCGAGCAGGCGCTTGTGCTCGGGCACCCGCTGCACCCCGCCCCGAAGAGCCGCGAGGGCCTGACGGAGTCCGAGGCCCGGCGGTACTCACCCGAGACGCGTGGCGCCTTCCCCCTGCACTGGGTGGCCGTCGCCCCGTCCGTGCTCGCCACCGACTCGGCGTGGACCGAGCGCGGGCGGCCGGTCACCGCGCCCGTGCTCACCGAGCGGCTCGCGTCCGACGGTCCGACGCCACCGGGCGGGCCGACGCCGCCGGAGGGGTACGCCCTCCTGCCGCTGCATCCCTGGCAGTTCCGCGCGCTGCTGCACCGGCCGGAGACCACCGCGCTGCTGGACGCCGGGCTGATCAGGGACCTCGGCGCGCGGGGCCCCGCGTGGCACCCCACCTCCTCCGTGCGTACCGTCCACCGCACCGGTGCCCCCGCCATGCTCAAGCTCTCGCTGGCACTGCAGATCACCAACTCCCGTCGGGAGAACCTCCGCAAGGAACTCCACCGCGGCGTCGAGGTCCACCGTCTGCTGCGCGGCGGTCTCTCCACCCAGTGGCGGGCCGCCCACCCGTACTTCGACATCGTCCGCGACCCGGCCTGGCTCGCCGTCGACACACCGGAGGGCACACCCGTGCAGGGTCTCGACGTCGTTCTCCGGCACAACCCGTTCCGGCCCTCGGACGACGTCTCCTGCCTGGCGGGTCTCGTCGCATGGTGGCCACACGCACACGCACACGCACACGCACAGGCCGACCCGGACGCCTCCGGCACGTCCGCTCCCGTCACTTCCGTCCCGCGCTCCCGGCTGGCCTCCGTCGTCGCGGGGCTCGCCGCCCGGACCGGCCGCCCGCTCGGCGCCGTATCCGCCGAGTGGTTCCTGCGCTACCTCCACCGCGTCGTCCGTCCCGTGCTGTGGCTGGACGCCCGCGCGGGAATCGCCCTGGAGGCGCATCAGCAGAACACGCTCGTGCTGCTGGACGCCGACGGCTGGCCGTCCGGCGGCCGCTACCGCGACAACCAGGGCTACTACTTCCGCGAGTCCCGGCGCGTGGAGCTGGACGCCCGGCTGCCCGGCGTCGGCGGACGCAGCGACGCCTTCGTGGCCGACGACGTCACCGACGAGCGTTTCGCGTACTACCTCGCCGTCAACAACGTGTTCGGCCTCATCGGTGCCTTCGGCTCCCAGCGACTCGCCGACGAGAGGCTGCTGCTGGCCGCCTTCCGCCGCTTCCTCGGCGCACTCGCCTCGGGCTCCGCCCCGCTGGGCGGTTCGCTCCCCGGGTACCTCCTCGACTCGCCGGTACTGCGCTGCAAGGCGAACCTGCTGACCCGGATGCACGGTCTCGACGAACTGGTCGGGCCCGTGGACACCCAGTCCGTCTACGTGACCATCGGCAATCCGCTGCACACCTGAGCGGCTGCAAGCCCGCCGACCCTCCCTCCTCCCCGAAAGGAGCGAGCCCGTGACCTCCCCCGACGCGAGCGCCGAGGACACCCTGGACCTGCACCTGCCCGCGGGACGCGTGGACCTCCTCGACCGCGTCGCCGACTGGGGGCCGGCCGCCACCTCCGTGGGCGTGTTCCAGCTGGTCCCCGTCACCGTCGAACGGGACGTACCGCTCGTCGCCCGCTGGATGAACGACCCCGCAGTCGCCCCGTACTGGCAGCTGACCGGACCGCAGAGCGTGACCGGGGAACACGTCCGGGCGCAGCTGGCCGGGGACGGACGCAGCGTCCCGTGCCTCGGGGTGCTGGACGGGGTGCCCATGAGCTACTGGGAGATCTACCGGGCCGACCTCGACCCGCTGGCCCGGTACTGCCCGGTCCGACCGCACGACACCGGCATCCACCTGCTGATCGGCGAGGCGGCCGACCGCGGGCGGGGCCTCGGAACCGAGTTGATCAGGACCGTCGCCGGCCTGGTCCTCGCCGGGCGCCCGGCCTGCACACGCGTGCTGGCCGAACCCGACGTCCGCAACAGGCCGTCCGTCGCGGCGTTCCTCGGCGCCGGGTTCCGGTCGGCCGGCGAGGTGGACCTGCCGGACAAACGGGCCGCCCTCGTGATCCGGGAGCGGGCGGTGCGCGGGCCCCGGTGACGCGTCCACTGCCTCCGCGCCGCCTCCCACCAGCCCCGCGCCGCCCAGGAGCCCTCATGCCCTTCCAGTCCGCACAGCCCCGGCAGAGCCTGTGGCACCTCCGGCCGTCCCACCCGGTCCTTTGGCACCACAGGCCACTCCACCCCCTCCCGTCGCACTCCCCGTCGTCGCTCCCGCCCCTCGGGCCCGCCTTGCCCGCCCGGTTGTCAGTCCCGGGCCGTAGGGTGGTCGCGCTATGACGAAGCCCTCACTCCCCGAACTCCTGCAGGCCGCCGTCACCGCCGTCGGCGGTACGGAGCGCCCCGGTCAGGTGGCCATGGCCGAAGCCGTCGAGGAAGCCATCGACGGCGGCTCCCATCTGCTGGTCCAGGCCGGCACCGGTACCGGCAAGTCCCTGGGCTACCTGGTACCGGCGCTCGCGCACGGAGAGCGCGTCGTCGTGGCCACGGCGACCCTCGCCCTGCAGCGCCAGCTGGTCGAGCGGGACCTGCCCCGCACGGTCGACGCGCTCCATCCGCAGCTGCGCCGCCGCCCCGAGTTCGCGATGCTCAAGGGACGGTCCAACTACCTGTGCCTGCACCGGCTCCACGAGGGAGCCCCGCAGGACGAGGAGGAGGGCCTCTTCGACCAGTTCGAGGCCGCCGCCCCCACCAGCAAGCTGGGCCAGGACCTGCTGCGGATGCGGGACTGGGCGGACGAGACCGAGACCGGCGACCGCGACGACCTCACCCCGGGCGTCTCCGACCGCGCCTGGTCCCAGGTCTCCGTGTCCTCCCGTGAGTGCCTGGGCGCCTCGAAGTGCGCGTACGGCGCCGAGTGCTTCGCCGAGACGGCCCGCGAGCGCGCCAAGCTATCCGAGGTCGTCGTCACCAACCACGCGCTGCTCGCGATCGACTCCATCGAGGGCGCCCCCGTCCTCCCGCAGCACGAGGTGCTGATCGTCGACGAGGCCCACGAGCTGGTCTCCCGCGTGACGGGCGTCGCCACCGGCGAGCTCACCCCCGGTCAGGTCAACCGGGCGGTCCGGCGGGCCGCGAAGCTGGTCAACGAGAAGGCCGCCGATCAGCTGCAGACCGCCGCCGAGGGGTTCGAGCGGCTGATGGAGCTGGCGCTGCCGGGGCGGCTGGAGGAGATCCCGGAGGACCTCGGCTATGCCCTGATGGCGCTGCGCGACGCCTGCCGCACGGTCGTCTCGGCCATGGGGGCCACCCGTGACAGATCCGTGCAGGACGAGGACGCGGTGCGCAAGCAGGCGCTCGCCTCGGTGGAGTCCGTGCACGACGTGGCGGAGCGGGTCACCAACGGCTCCGAGTGGGACGTCGTCTGGTACGAGCGACACGACCGTTTCGGGGCCTCCCTGCGCGTCGCTCCCATGTCCGTGGCGGGCCTGCTGCGCGAGAAGCTCTTCACCGACCGCTCGGTGGTCCTGACCTCCGCGACCCTGAAGCTGGGCGGTGACTTCAACGGTGTGGGCGCCTCACTCGGCCTCGCTCCCGAGGGCACCGAGGGCGAGGACGTACCCCAGTGGAAGGGCGTCGACGTCGGCTCGCCCTTCGACTATCGCAAGCAGGGCATCCTCTACGTCGCCAAGCACCTGGCGCGCCCCGCGCGCGACGGCGACCGCGGCGACATGCTCGACGAGCTCACCGAGCTGATCCAGGCGGCGGGCGGCCGCACGCTGGGGTTGTTCTCCTCGATGCGCGCGGCCCAGCTGGCCGCCGAGGAACTGCGTTCCCGTATTCCCGAGTACCCGATCCTCCTGCAGGGCGAGGAGACCCTCGGCGAGCTGATCAAGAACTTCGCCGCCGACGCGAAGACCTGCCTCTTCGGCACGCTGTCGTTGTGGCAGGGCGTCGACGTCCCCGGGCCCAGCTGCCAGCTGGTCGTCATGGACAAGATCCCGTTCCCGCGCCCGGACGACCCGCTGATGAGCGCCCGCCAGAAGGCGGTGGAAGAGGGCGGGGGCAACGGCTTCATGGCGGTGGCCGCGACACACGCCGCGCTGCTGATGGCGCAGGGCGCGGGCCGGCTCGTGCGGGCGTCCGGGGACCGCGGGGTGGTCGCCGTACTGGACCAGCGGCTGGCGACGGCCCGGTACGGCAGCTACCTGAAGGCGTCGCTGCCCGACTTCTGGTTCACCACGGACCGCAACCAGGTCCGCAGGTCGCTCGCCGCCATCGACGCGAAGGCACGGGAGACGGAAGGCACCTGAGCAGGGGGCTCCAGCCCTGGTCGGAGCCCCGGTCGGAGGCTCGCCCCCCCATCGGTGGCGGCCTTCGGCCGGGGTACCGCGCAGGCCGACGTGGGTTCGCACATGGCAGGGTCCCGGAACCGGCGCAGAGGTTCCGGGACCCGGTCGGGTCGGCAGGGAGCCGTCGCGGTGTGCCCGCCCGCGGTGGCGCTCAGACGCGGCGCAGTACGGCTACCACCTTGCCGAGGATGGTCGCGTCGTCACCGGGGATCGGCTCGTACGCCGCGTTGTGCGGGAGGAGCCAGACGTGGCCGTCCTCGCGCTTGAAGCGCTTGACGGTGGCCTCGCCGTCGAGCATGGCCGCCACGATGTCGCCGTTCTCGGCGACCGGCTGGCGGCGGACCGTGACCCAGTCGCCGTCGCAGATCGCGGCCTCGATCATCGAGTCGCCGACGACCTTCAGCACGAACAGCTCGCCGTCGCCGACCAGCTGCCGGGGGAGCGGGAAGACGTCTTCGACGGACTCCTCGGCGAGGATCGGGCCACCGGCGGCGATGCGCCCGACGAGCGGGACGTACGACGCGGCGGGCTTGCCGGCGGTGTCCGTCGGCTGCACCGAGGCGGCCTGGTCGGAGCCGCGCACCTCGTAGGCGCGCGGACGGTGCGGGTCGCGGCGCAGGAAGCCCTTGCGCTCCAGCGCCATCAGCTGGTGCGCGACGGAGGAGGTGCTGGAGAGGCCGACGGCCTGCCCGATCTCCCGCATCGACGGCGGGTATCCACGCCGCTGCACCGAGTCGCGGATGACCTCGATCACCCGGCGCTGGCGGTCGGTCAGCCCGGAGCTGTCCGCCCGGATGCCCGGAGGTCGGCCCGGCAGGGAGCGCTTGTGCCCCTCCGGGTTCGCGGCGTCGCTCATCGCGTGCACCGGCTCAGGTCGGCCCTGGGGGCGGTCCTGGGCAGTGATGATGGCACTGTCGGCGGTGGTGGTCACGTCGGCCCCTCTCGATGGTCTCCCTGCTGCACAACGGTAGTAGCTTTCGAAAGGTTGCGCCAAACACACGTTCGAGTGAAAAAACGGGAATCGCTCGCTCGTGTCGAGCGTCCGGGTGTATGGCTGCCGCGGGGCCCGGCAGACAAAAGCGCCTATTGCTGTACTCTTCACCGCCGTAGTGGCAGCCTCGGGGGGCGTCGCTCCAGTCTGCCATCCGGCAATCCGTTCGACGGGGTGGGTCTCTCTTCCCTCGCGGTAGCCCCACCTCCCCTCCCCGCGGTGCTCACGGTATCTCCGCAAGCCCGCGGGCGACACGGCCGCGTCCTTGCGCTCCGCGGACGCGTGCCACGGTCTCGCGCCGGTCCGCGCGGCGGCGGCGTACGGGTGCTCCGAAGCCGTCCGTGAACGCGCGGCGGCGGTCCGTGTGCGGCCCGGGCCGGCTCGCCGGGCGCCGTGACCGTGTGGACCCGGCGCGACACGCGCGCGGGGCGTGTTTGTATGAGCCAATCCCCACATCTAGTGGTTGGATTGCATCAGCAGCCCACAAGTTGTGGTCCCCCGGGTCTCAAGGCTCGCCGAGATCGCTTATGCTGGGGGCTGCTTGGAGGGGCCTGAAGGGCCTTTCGAGGCTATTGAGTCAGCTGTGAGGAGGGTTCGGAGTCCATGCACTGCCCCTTCTGCAGGCACCCCGACAGCCGCGTCGTCGACAGTCGTACGACCGACGACGGGACGTCGATCCGCAGGCGCCGCCAGTGTCCCGACTGCTCCCGTCGGTTCACGACCGTGGAGACGTGTTCGCTCATGGTGGTGAAGCGGTCCGGGGTCACCGAACCGTTCAGCCGCACCAAGGTCATCAACGGTGTGCGCAAGGCCTGCCAGGGCCGGCCCGTCACCGAGGACGCGCTGGCCCAGCTCGGCCAGCGGGTCGAGGAGGCGGTGCGGGCCACCGGAAGCGCCGAGCTGACCACCCACGACGTGGGTCTGGCCATACTCGGCCCGTTGCAGGAGCTCGACCTCGTCGCCTATCTGCGATTCGCCTCGGTCTACCGGGCGTTCGACTCGCTCGAGGACTTCGAGGCCGCGATCGCGGAGCTCAGGGAGGCGACGGCAGGCCCCGGAGGCGACGGCGGCGGCGACGCGGCCGGCGCGGGGGGCCGGGAGAAACAGAACGACCGCGGGTCCACCGGGGCGGCGCAGCTCCCCGAACCCGCCGGCGCCGCCGACTGACCGGCGGGCCGGACCCGGACTACGGCGCCCGGGGCCGGCCGTACGGCGGCGAGTGAGAAAGACCTGTCGCGGGCTGTGCGAGAGATGCCCGCGATACAAGACAGAACACCGTGCCCCCGGGAACAATCGGGGCACTTCAGGGCGTTTTCGCCCGTACAGGGAGGCGGCATGACAGAGACGGCGAGCGGTCCGGCACGGAGTTCCCGCGCCAAGGCCACGAAGGCGGGCAAGGGACTCCGCGTCGAGCGCGTCCACACCACTCCCGGCGTCCACCCCTACGACGAGGTGGCCTGGGAACCCCGTGACGTCGTCATGACCAACTGGCGCGACGGCTCGGTCAACTTCGAGCAGCGCGGCGTCGAGTTCCCCGAGTTCTGGTCGGTGAACGCGGTCAACATCGTCACCAGCAAGTACTTCCGGGGCGCCGTGGGCACCCCGCAGCGCGAGGTGAGCCTGAAGCAGCTCATCGACCGCATCGTGAAGACGTACCGGAAGGCCGGCGAGGACAACAAGTACTTCGCCTCGCCCGCCGACGCCGAGATCTTCGAGCACGAGCTGGCCTACGCCCTCCTGCACCAGATCTTCAGCTTCAACAGCCCGGTCTGGTTCAACGTCGGCACGCCCCAGCCGCAGCAGGTCTCCGCCTGCTTCATCCTGTCCGTCGACGACTCCATGGAGTCGATCCTCGACTGGTACAAGGAAGAGGGCATGATCTTCAAGGGCGGCTCGGGCGCCGGCCTGAACCTCTCCCGGATCCGCTCCTCCAAGGAACTGCTCTCCTCCGGCGGCAACGCCTCGGGCCCGGTCTCCTTCATGCGCGGCGCCGACGCCTCCGCCGGCACCATCAAGTCCGGCGGCGCCACCCGCCGCGCCGCCAAGATGGTCATCCTCGACGTCGACCACCCCGACATCGAGGACTTCATCCAGACCAAGGTCTCGGAGGAGGAGAAGATCCGCGCCCTGCGCGACGCGGGCTTCGACATGGACCTGGGCGGCGACGACATCACGTCCGTCCAGTACCAGAACGCCAACAACTCGGTCCGCGTGAACGACACGTTCATGAAGGCCGTGCAGGACGGCGGCAAGTTCGGCCTGACGTCCCGCATGACCGGCGAGGTCATCGAGGAGGTCGAGGCCAAGGCGCTCTTCCGCAAGATGGCCGAGGCCGCCTGGGCCTGTGCCGACCCGGGCATCCAGTACGACGACACCATCAACCAGTGGCACACCTGCCCGGAGTCCGGCCGCATCAACGGCTCGAACCCGTGCAGCGAGTACATGCACCTGGACAACACGTCCTGCAACCTCGCCTCGCTGAACCTGATGAAGTTCCTGAAGGACGACGGCAAGGGCAACCAGTCCTTCGACGCCGAGCGCTTCGCGAAGGTCGTCGAGCTCGTCATCACCGCGATGGACATCTCCATCTGCTTCGCGGACTTCCCGACCCAGAAGATCGGCGAGAACACCCGCGCCTTCCGCCAGCTCGGCATCGGCTACGCCAACCTCGGCGCCCTGCTGATGGCGACCGGCCACGCCTACGACTCCGACGGCGGCCGTGCCCTGGCCGGCGCCATCACCTCCCTGATGACCGGCAGGTCGTACAAGCGCTCCGCCGAGCTCGCCGCGATCGTCGGCCCGTACGACGGCTACGCCCGCAACGCGCAGCCGCACCTCAGGGTCATGAAGCAGCACTCCGACGAGAACGCCAGGGCCGTCCGCGTGGACGACCTCGACACGCCGGTCTGGGCGGCCGCCACCGAGGCCTGGCAGGACGTGCTGCGCCTCGGCGAGAAGAACGGCTTCCGCAACTCCCAGGCGTCCGTCATCGCCCCGACCGGCACCATCGGCCTCGCGATGTCCTGCGACACCACCGGTCTGGAGCCCGACCTCGCCCTGGTCAAGTTCAAGAAGCTGGTCGGCGGCGGCTCGATGCAGATCGTCAACGGCACCGTCCCGCAGGCCCTGCGCCGCCTCGGCTACCACGAGGAGCAGATCGAGGCGATCGTCGCCCACATCGCCGAGAACGGCAACGTGGTCGACGCGCCCGGTCTCGCGCACGAGCACTACGAGGTGTTCGACTGCGCGATGGGCGAGCGCTCCATCTCCGCGATGGGCCACGTCCGCATGATGGCCGCCATCCAGCCGTGGATCTCCGGCGCCCTCTCCAAGACGGTCAACCTGCCGGAGTCGGCGACCGTGGAGGACGTCGAGGAGGTCTACTTCGAGGCTTGGAAGATGGGCGTCAAGGCGCTCGCCATCTACCGCGACAACTGCAAGGTCGGCCAGCCCCTCTCCGCCAAGACCAAGTCGGTCAAGGACACGGAGAAGGCGGAGATCACCGAGAAGACCGAGGCGGCGATCCGCGAGACGGTCGAGAAGGTCGTCGAGTACCGCCCGGTCCGCAAGCGCCTTCCGAAGGGTCGTCCCGGCATCACCACCTCCTTCACGGTCGGCGGCGCCGAGGGCTACATGACGGCCAACTCCTACCCGGACGACGGGCTCGGCGAGGTCTTCCTGAAGATGTCCAAGCAGGGCTCGACCCTCGCGGGCATGATGGACGCCTTCTCCATCGCGGTCTCCGTCGGCCTCCAGTACGGCGTGCCGCTGGAGACGTACGTCTCGAAGTTCACCAACATGCGCTTCGAGCCGGCCGGCATGACCGACGACCCGGACGTGCGGATGGCGCAGTCGATCGTCGACTACATCTTCCGCCGCCTGGCGCTGGACTTCCTGCCCTTCGAGACGCGCTCCGCCCTCGGCATCCACTCCGCCGAGGAGCGCCAGCGCCACCTGGAGACGGGCTCGTACGAGGCGTCCGACGACGAGGTCGACGTGGAGAGCCTGGCGCAGTCGGCTCCGCGCACCCCGGAACTGCAGGCCGTCGCCACGCCGAACGCCGAGTCCGAGGCGGCCAGGCCCGCTCCGCAGCAGGCGCACACCAGCGCCGAGCTGGTGGAGATGCAGCTGGGCATCCAGGCCGACGCACCCCTGTGCTTCTCGTGCGGCACGAAGATGCAGCGCGCCGGTTCCTGCTACATCTGCGAGGGCTGCGGCTCGACCAGCGGATGCAGCTGACGCACTGCTGACGTCCTGCGGCTCCTGGCCGCTCACGGGCGTCATCCCTGAGCGTCGCTCCTGAAGGTCCACGGAGTAAGGGGCACCCGCCATGGCGGGTGCCCCTTACTCCGTGCTGCGGTACGCCGTCAGGGCCGGCGTGCCGCGCCCATCGCGCGGGTGAACGTCGCCGGGTCACCGTCGAAGCCGTGGACCCCACCGCGGAACTCCCACGCCCCCGCCTCGTTCCTGACGAACTCGGCGACGGTCGCCGCGGTGGCGCCGAGAACTCCGCCGAAGTCGTCCGTGGCCAGATCCGTGTAACCCTCCCGGATGCGCAGGCCGGGGTTGGACACGTCGCCGAAGTGCCGGTCCTCGGTGTGCTGCTGGATGGCGACACCGATCACCACGCGCGCGTACCGGGCGTCGAGCCGCTCCAGCTCCAGCGTCATGACCTCGTCGAAACCGAAACCCTTGCCGTCCTTGCTGTCCCGGTTGAGATAGATGGTGCCGTCGGGGGAGCGGCTGTCGAAGTGCACCACGTAATCGGGCTCGCCGAACGGAGCGTCGGCCGGATAGGTTCCGGCGACGAGATCCAGGTCGGCGGGCGGCTGCCCCGCCGGAGCCGGGTCCCACCGCAGTGCGACCTCGACCTTGTCAATGCCTTTGCTGAGGCCGTTCACAGACTTCCCCTTCCCAGGTCCCCCGCCCTGCCCGGCCACCTCAAGTGCCGAGCGGTGACGGCCGGTTGTCCATCCTGCCACGCACAGCGACCCAGTTGGTGGTGAGTGGTCCTCCGGAGCGTGACCGGTGCCACGTCCCCTGGCCTTACGATGGCGCGGTGCTGGTCAAGTGGACTCGCTGCACCGTGGTGGACCGCCGCGGTTTCGAACGGGGGCAGCGAAAGTGGGCGGGGCTCCCCGGGGAGCCGGGGTTTCGGGGACAGGGGGGTGGCTGGAGCCGGGGACGGCAGGACGTGGCGCACGTCTTCGCCTTCTGGGAGAGCCGCGCCTTCTACGACTCCTTCATGGCCCGCTCCCACGACCGGCTGGCCTCGTCCCAGGCGGGCACCTTCAAGGACGCCCAGGTCAGGCTCTTCGACTACCGGTTCGACGTGAAGACGGGCTTCGAGCCCCGCTTCACCGACGCCGACCTGCTGCGGGTGGCGCTCTGCCGTGTCCACGAGGAGCGGGCCGAGCACTATGTCCTCATGCAGGAGAAGGTCTGGAACCCCGCGATGGCCGGCTCGCCCGGGATGATCCGCGGTCTGTTCGGTGAGGCACCGGGGGACGGGTACAACGAGTACCTGGTGCTGTCCATGTGGCTGTCGGCCGCCGAGCACGGCAAGTACCGCACCGAACGGGTGGAGCGGCTCGCCCTGCGCGCCCAGACGGAGGCCGACATCGCGGCCCTGACGGGAGACATCGTGCGGCTGGAACCGTCCTGGACGGTGTGAGTTCCGACCCGCCACCCGGCCCCCGAGGTGTGGAGACTGTGTGACGTACGCCGTACAGGGCCCGTACGAGTGTCCGGTTCGGGCTGTCCCGATCTAGGGTTCTGGGCATGGCACGACCACGGCGCATCGTTCTCGTCCGGCACGGGGAGTCGACCGGCAACGTCGACGACACCGTGTACGAGCGCGAACCCGACCACGCCCTGGCCCTCACCGACCAGGGCCTGGCACAGGCCGAGGCGACCGGCAAGGAACTGCGGGAGGTCTTCGGCCGGGAGCGGATCAGCGTGTACGTCTCCCCCTACCGCCGCACGCACGAGACGCTCCGTTCCTTCCGGCTCGACCCCGGCCTCATACGGGTCCGCGAGGAACCCCGGCTGCGCGAGCAGGACTGGGGGAACTGGCAGGACTGCGACGACGTGCGCCTGCAGAAGGCGTACCGCGACGCCTACGGCCACTTCTTCTACCGCTTCGCCCAGGGCGAGTCCGGCGCCGACGTCTACGACCGCGTCGGAGGCTTCCTGGAGAGCCTGTTCCGCAGCTTCGAGGACCCCGACCATCCGCCGAACGTCCTGCTGGTGACGCACGGGCTCGCCATGCGGCTGTTCTGCATGCGGTGGTTCCACTGGACGGTCGCCGAGTTCGAGTCGCTGTCCAACCCCGGGAACGCCGAGACCCGGATGCTCGTTCTCGGTGACGACGGCAGGTACACCCTCGACCGGCCCTTCGAACGCTGGCGAGATCCGGAACCGTACGGAACAACCGGATAGAGTGGCAGGGCGATGACCGCTCATTCATCTCCTGACGAGCCCCTGGGCCGGGCCCTTGCCAGCCTGCGCGGCCTGTCGGTGGGGGACGCTCTGGGCTCCCAGTTCTTCGTGCCCGCGAACTATCCGCTGCTGGGGCGCCGCGAGCTGCCGCCCGGTACCTGGCAGTGGACGGACGACACGGAGATGGCCTGTTCCGTGGTCGCCGTACTGGCCGCCCACCACCGCGTCGACCAGGACGCCCTGGCGCACTCCTTCGCCCACCACCACGACTTCGACCGGGGATACGGACCCGCGGTCAACCGGCTGCTGCGGCTGGTCCGCGAGGGCGGCGACTGGCGCGAGCTGGCCGCGGCGCTGTTCAACGGCCAGGGCTCCTGGGGCAACGGCGCCGCCATGCGCATCGCTCCGCTCGGCGCCTGGTACGCGGACGATCCGGAGCAGGCGACCCACCAGGCGGAGATCTCGGCCTACCCCACGCACCAGCACCGCGAGGCCGTCGTCGGCGCCATGGCCGTGGCTGCCGCCGCCGCGCTGGCCGCGGCCCCGTCGGGCCCGCCCGGCCCGCACCGACTCCTCGACGAGGTCATCGCCCTGGTGCCGAAGAGCGCGGTGGGCGCCGGACTGCGGCGTGCCCGGGACATGCTCGACTACGACGACGCGGGGACCGTCGCGGCGGTCCTGGGCTGCGGAAGGCGTACGACCGCGCACGACACGGTGCCCTTCGCCCTCTGGTCCGCCGCCCGCGCCCTCGGTACCTACGAGGAAGCCTTCTGGACCACCGCCCAGGTCGGCGGTGACGTGGACACGACCTGCGCGATCGTGGGCGGTGTGGTGGCCGCCGGCAAGGCGGGAGCACCGCCGGCCGCGTGGACGGAGCGGGTCGAGGCGCTGCCCGCCTGGCTGACGGCGGCGACCTGACGCGGCGCGTACGACGGAGTCCCCGGTCATCGCGACGGAGCCCCGCCGCGTACCTCCTCGAAGGACGCCGCGTACCGCGACGCGGATCCCCGTGCCCGACCGTCGGCCGGGCGCCTCGCCCGCGACCGGGCGGAGCGGGTGCCGACAGGTGTGGAACCCCCGCCGACCGTCCCCGCCCCGCCCGCGCGGCCGCAGGGTCAGCCCATCCCCGGACCGGCCGAGCCCGACAGCGCCTCCAGGTCGCTCTTGCGCACCCTGATCACCAGCCACGCCGTGGCCAGGGCGAGGACCGCCATGGCGGCGGCCGGGACGAAGGCCGCCGAGATCCCCTGCGCGAGCACCTCGTGCCCCCAGGGCGCCGGCAACTGCTGAGTCCGGGCGAACTCGGCCTTCTGCTCCGCCGAACCGTTCGTGAGCAGGTCCGGCACCTGCTGCTTCGCCTCGTCCTTGCTGGCGGTGCCGAACACCGTCGTCAGGATGGCGAGGCCGATCGACCCGCCCACCTGCTGCATCGCGTTGAGCAGACCGGACGCCGCGCCCGCCTCGTGCTGGGCGACCCCGGAGACCGCGGTCAGCGTCAGTGTCACGAAGTTCAGCCCCATGCCGAATCCGAAGACCAGCATCGGCCCCAGGATTCCGCCGACATAGGAGCTGTCGGCGCTGATGAGCGCCTGCCAGCCGAGCCCGAGCGCGGCGAGCGACGACCCGGCGATCATGAACGGCTTCGGGCCGAAGACGGGCAGGAACCGCTGGGACAGGCCCGCGCCGAGCGCGATCACCACCGTGACCGGCAGGAAGGCCAGACCGGCCTCGATGGGCGTGTAGCCCAGTACGTTCTGCACGAACAGTACGATGTAGAAGAACATGCCGAACATCGCCGCGGCCAGGCTCAGCATGATCACGTACGTGCCGGACCGGTTGCGGTCGGCGAACATCCTCAGCGGGGTGATCGGCTCCTTGGCCCGCGACTCGACGAGGACGAAGGCCACCAGCAGGACCGCCGCGGCCACGAAGGATCCGATGGTCAGACTGTCGCGCCAGCCCTCGTCCGCGGCCCGGATGAAGCCGTAGACGAGGGACGCCATACCCGCCGTCGACGTCACCGCCCCGGCGATGTCGAAGCGTCCGGAGTGCCGCTCGGACTCACTGATGTACAACGGCGCGAGTACGGCGATCAGTACGCCGATCGGCACGTTCACGAAGAGCACCCAGCGCCAGTCGAGCCATTCGGTGAGCATGCCGCCGGCCAGCAGGCCGATGGCACCGCCGCCCGCCGACACGGCCGCGAAGACGCCGAAGGCGCGGTTGCGTTCGGGTCCCTCGGGGAAGGTGGTCGTTATGAGGGCGAGCGACGTGGGCGACGCGATTGCGCCTCCCACACCCTGCAGGACGCGTGCCGCCAGCAGCTGCCAGGGCTCCTGTGCGAAGCCGCCGAGCAGCGAGGCGAAGGTGAACAGCAGGATGCCCGTCACGAACACCCGGCGCCGGCCGAGAATGTCCCCGGCCCGGCCGCCGAGCAGGAGCAGTCCGCCGAAGGTGAGCGTGTAGGCGCTCACGACCCAGGTCAGGTCGGTGGTGCTGAAACTGAGCGCGTTCTGGATGTGCGGGAGCGCGATGTTCACAATCGTCGTATCGAGTACCACCATGAGTTGGCAGGCCGCGATGACGGCGAGTGCGATGCCGGGATGCCCCTCCCGGCGGGCGGCTCCCGGCTTCTGATCCGGTATCAGAGAAGAGGTTGTCACTGTGTGTCCCCCACGAACGGATTAGTGAACGCTTGCGTTCACTGTTGCTCCCACGTTAGTGACCCGCGGACAGTGAACGCAACCGTTCACTTAGCGCGTTGTCGCGCGTCCGGTCCCCCGGCTCAGGCCGCGCGACGCGCACTTTGTCACCGAATGCCCGCTTCCCCCGCACTCTGGAGACCCCCGACATGGTTGCTTCGCACTGGGTGGCCGCCTCCGCCCAGACCCCTTCCCGCCGGCGTGGCGCGGTACTGGAACGCGCGATCCTCGACGCCGCGCTGGACCAGCTGAGCACGGTCGGATGGAAGGGTCTGACGATGGAGGGGGTGGCCGCGGGCGCGCAGACCGGCAAGGCCGCCGTCTACCGGCGCTGGCCCTCCAAGGAGGACCTCGTGGCGGACGCGCTGCTGTCCGGGCTGCCGGACTTCGACAAGGTGCCCGACCTCGGCAGCGTGCGCGAGGACCTGCTGGAGCTGTGCCGCAGGGCGCGCGACGCGATGTACTCCCGGCCCGGGTTCGCTCTGCGCTCGGTCATTCACGAATGCGACAGCATGGAGGCCGAACGCTTCCATTCGGTCATCGTCAAAGGCTTGGTCGAACCGACCCTCAAGCTGCTCTGCGAGGTCATCAACCGTGGAATAGAGCGAGGAGAGGTCCGGCGTG
The DNA here is from genome assembly GCF_000721235.1 of Streptomyces olivaceus. Classification (GTDB taxonomy): domain Bacteria; phylum Actinomycetota; class Actinomycetes; order Streptomycetales; family Streptomycetaceae; genus Streptomyces; species Streptomyces olivaceus. Next base: position 108,850 of record NZ_JOFH01000011.1, on the reverse strand, counting down.
ACGCCGCCAACGGATTCGTCTTCGACGCCATCCCGGCGATGATGATGTATCGCTCGAAGGTTTGTGCAAGCGAATGGGAAGACCAGGAGCTGGAGGGGATGATCGACCAGTTCATGGTCCCGCTGCTGCGGCCCGACGGAGCCTGAGCGCCCCCTTCGGCGTCGCCGGTCCGTCTTGGGAGACCGGGGTGTCGCCGGGGGATCACGGCGGCGTACGCTAGAGGCGCCATGCCGTACGAACCACCCACTCACACCGTCGAGCGCTCTCTTCGCGCCACGACCGGAGCGAAGGTCATTGCCGGTGTCGACGAGGTGGGGCGCGGCGCGTGGGCCGGACCCGTCACCGTCTGTGCCGCGGTCACCGGACTGCGCCGGCCTCCGGCCGGACTGACCGACTCCAAACTGCTCACCATCAAGCGACGCACGGAACTTGCCGTGGTGTTGCAGACCTGGGTGACGTGCCACGCGCTGGGACACGCCTCCCCGGAGGAGATCGACGCCATGGGGATGACCGCCGCGCTGCGACTGGCGGCGGTACGTGCCCTGGAGGCCCTGCCCGTTCGTCCCGAGGCCGTCATCCTCGACGGCAAGCACGACTATCTCGGGGTGCCCTGGCGGGTCCGTACGGTGATCAAGGGTGACCAGTCCTGTGTGGCCGTCGCCGCGGCCTCGGTGCTCGCCAAGGTCCAGCGCGACAAAATGATGGCCGAACTGGGTCTCGAACATGCAGACTTCGGTTTCGCGGACAATGCCGGGTATCCATCGCCCGTGCACAAGGCCGCACTGGAGGAGCGGGGCCCCACCCCGCACCACCGGTTGTCGTGGGCGTATCTTGATGCGCTGCCCCAGTGGCGGCACCTCAAGAAGGCCCGCAGTTGGGCGGAGGGAAGCGTTCCGGAGATCGAGGGTCAGCTCGGCTTCGATTTCTGACGGTTCCGGTCGCAGTCAAGTGCCACCCGCCGACGCGAGTCGCACCAACGTTTGATTAATATCAGCTCATGCCTCTCATTCCCGAGGAGCCTCAGATTCACGAGAAGGCCCAGGGTCCCCGCGCCACTCCGGCCAGTGGCCGCACCGCGCCGACCCCTCGCCCCGTACCCGGCCCCCGTCCCGCGGCTCCGCCGCGCCCCGGCCGTCCCGGCCCGGCGCGGCCGGCGGCTCCGGCGCAGCGCGCGTCGCGCGACACGGCCGCCAAGCCCGCGCCGTCGGGCCCCGCCGCTGCCGCGCCCGCCAGGTCGGCCCCGCAGATCCAGTTGATCCCGGCCACTCCCGAAGGCGCGCTCGACGCCGCGGAAGAGGCCGTGGACCTGCTGCTGGACTCGGGTCGTGCCCCCGGCGACGTGCTGGTGGTCACCACCGGTGAGCCCCACCCGTGGGCCACCCACGAACTGTCCTTCGGCGATGCCGCCTACTGGGCGCAGCACGACGCGGGCGACGACGTCTTCTACACCGACGCCGCAGCCGTGGACCGTGCCGCGTCACGGGCCGTTGTCGTGGTCGCGCTCAACGGCGGCGACGAAGCCGCCGCTGCCACCGTCCTGCCCCTGGCCCGCTCCCGGGCCGGCACCCTGCTGATCGTCTGCGGCGACCCGCAGCGGGTCAACTCGGTGCTGGGCGCGGGCGTCTGACCGCCGTTCCGCCGCGTGCGGCGGACACCGGGGCGGCGCACAGTGCCGTCCCGGGCCTTCGCGCGACGGTGCTCCCGGCTCGCCGGGCGTCTTAGGTACGGGCCTGCTTCACGCGGCATCCGCGGGTGCGGTCCCTGCCGGCGCGCGGAGTCGGTGTCGGGGCTGCGCTCCGGCGCGGAGTGCGACTCCGTGGGAACAACGGGGACGGCGTACGCCCTGCGTGGACGAACGCCCTGTGTGCCAGGTCCTGACACGTTCCCAGTGCGGAACGGGGCGGGGGCCCGGCCTGCCGCGCCGGTGACGCTCAGCGGGCGGCCGCGCGGCGCAGCACGTCCGAGGCGACCCCGCCGGTGCGCGGCGGCGGTGGCGGCGTCTCCGCGGTGGCGAAGGGCTCGGGTGCCGACGCCGCGTGCGGTCTGCGCCCGCCGCGGCCCTCGCCGAGGACCTGCCAGCCGTCCCGGGTCAGTGTGATGTACGCGCCGCAGCGCAGCCCGTGCAGGGTGCACGCGTCTCGCAGGCCCCACATCCACGCGCCGTCCTCCTCCGTCCAACGCGCGTCGCCCTCACGGCAGTAGAGCAGCACGGCCGTGCGCACCGGCGTGCGCCGGCGCAGATCGTGCGGTATGACCCGGCGCAGCTGGGACAACAGCGCGTTGCGGAAGACCCAGCCGTCGGCCGGTGACCGCCGACTGGTGAACGAGGCGCTGGCGCACAGCCGTTCGTCCGGATCCAGTACGGCGACGACCGCGGTGGCCGGCGCCGGGCGGTGCCGCGTGTGCAGCCCACTGACGACCTCCCGCGGACTGCGCAGCAGCGGGATTCCGGCGGCGGCCCACTCCGCCGGTTCGAGTATGCGGGTGGCGGACGCGGCGGACGACGAGAACGAGGCCGCCGAGGACGGAGCGAATCCGAAGGTCACGTTCCTCCCTTCGGCTACGCGCCCACACTGCGGGCAGGGTCGGATTCGGGGAGCGCCCACCGCAGCGGAGCCCTGCCGGATCACCGACGGGCCGTGCGGGGAGCGGACTTCAATTCTTCCTGTCGAACTGGAATGCGGCAACGAGCAATTGCGACCGGCGGCCGATATCGGGTGATGCGCGTGCTATATCCCTACCCGCCGAGGCGCCGGGTGACGCACGAGTCGCCCTCGCGAGCCCCCTCCGGAGGAGACACGGCCCGTCGTCCGGACCGGGTCCGGATTCGCCGATTGTCAGTGTCATCGGGTTGCATGGAGGCATGGACCATCCGGAACTGCGCACCGAAGCCGACGCCGTCCTCGCCGAGCTCGTCGGTGACCCCGGCGGGTCGGCGCGGCTGCGGGAGGACCAGTGGCAGGCGGTGGCCGCACTCGTCGAGGAGCGTCGGCGGGCTCTGGTGGTGCAGCGAACCGGCTGGGGCAAGTCGGCGGTGTACTTCGTCGCCACCGCGCTGCTGCGCCGACGCGGCGCCGGTCCCACGGTGATCATCTCGCCGCTGCTTGCGCTGATGCGCAACCAGGTCGAATCGGCGGCACGCGCGGGGATCCGGGCGCGCACGATCAACTCGGCCAACCCGGAGGAGTGGGAGGCGATCTACGGTGAGGTGGAGCGCGGCGAGACCGACGTCCTCCTCGTCAGCCCGGAGCGCCTGAACTCCGTCGACTTCCGTGACCAGGTACTGCCCAGGCTCGCGGCCACGACGGGCCTCCTCGTGGTGGACGAGGCACACTGCATCTCCGACTGGGGGCACGATTTCCGCCCCGACTACCGAAGGCTGCGCACCATGCTGGCCGAGTTGCCGGCCGGAGTGCCGGTGCTGGCCACGACGGCGACCGCGAACGCGCGCGTGACCGCGGACGTCGCGGAGCAGCTGGGTACGGGTAGCGAGGATGCTCTCGTGCTGCGCGGACCGCTCGACCGGGAGAGCCTCCGGCTCGGGGTGCTGCGGCTGCCGGACGCGGCGCACCGGCTGGCGTGGCTGGGGGAGCGGCTGGGGGAGCTGCCGGGATCAGGGATCATCTACACGCTGACGGTGGCGGCGGCGGAGGAGGTCGCGGCGTTCCTGCGGCAGTGCGGGTACCCGGTGGCCTCCTACACGGGGAAGACGGAGAACGCCGACCGGCTGCAGGCGGAGGAGGATCTGCTGGCGAACCGCGTGAAGGCACTGGTGGCGACCTCCGCGCTGGGCATGGGCTTCGACAAGCCCGACCTCGGGTTCGTCGTGCACCTGGGCTCGCCCTCGTCCCCCATCGCGTATTACCAGCAGGTGGGGCGCGCGGGGCGCGGGGTGGACCACGCGGACGTGCTGCTGCTCCCGGGGCGGGAGGACGAGGCGATCTGGGCGTATTTCGCTTCCGTGGGCTTCCCGCCCGAGGAGCAGGTACGGCGGACGCTGGCGGTACTGGAGGAGGCGGGGCGCCCACTGTCGCTGCCGGCCCTTGAGCCGCTGGTGGACCTCCGGCGTTCGCGGCTGGAGACGATGCTCAAGGTGCTGGACGTGGACGGCGCCGTCCAGCGTGTGAAGGGCGGCTGGACGGCGACGGGACAGCCGTGGACCTACGACGCGGAGCGGTATGCGTGGGTGGCCCGGCAGCGCGAGGCCGAGCAGCAGGCCATGCGGGACTACGTGGCGACCACGGAGTGCCGGATGGAGTTCCTGCAGCGGCAGCTGGACGACGAGAAGGCGGTCCCGTGCGGTCGCTGCGACACCTGCGTCGGCCCCTGGCTCGATCCTGCCGTCTCTCCCGAGGCCCTCGCGGCGGCGACGGGCGAGCTGGACCGCCCGGGCGTCGAGGTCGAGCCCCGCAAGATGTGGCCGACCGGGCTCGCCGCGGTCGGCATGGACCTGAAGGGCCGTATCCCCGTCGGCCAGCAGGCGACCACGGGACGTGCGCTGGGCAGGCTCTCGGACATCGGCTGGGGCAACCGGCTGCGGCCGATCCTGGCGGAGCAGGCGGCCGACGGCCCCGTCCCGGACGACGTGCTGGCCGCCGTGGTGACGGTGCTGGCCGACTGGGCCCGTTCGCCGGGCGGGTGGGCCGACGGTTCTCCCGACGCCGTGGCGAGGCCCGTGGGCGTCGTGGCGATGCCCTCCCGCACCCGCCCCCGGTTGGTCACGTCCCTGGCCGAGGGCGTGGCCCGGGTCGGCAGGCTCCCGCTGCTGGGCAGCCTGGCCTACACGCCTCACGCCGACGAATACGCCGCCCACCGGAGCAACTCCGCCCAGCGGCTGCGGGCTCTGGCCGCCTCCTTCACGGTGCCGGGCGAACTCGAGACCGCCCTGGCCGAAAACCCCGGCCCGGTGCTGCTCGTCGACGACCGCACCGACTCCGGCTGGACCCTGGCCGTCGGGGCGCGCCTCCTGCGCCAGGCCGGAGCCGGCCCGGTTCTCCCACTCGTCCTCGCGCTGGCCGGATAGGCCGAGCGGGGCGGGCCGAGCCGGAGGGGTCATGCCGGACGCGCCGAGTGATGGGCCGAGCCGGACGGCGCCGAAGCCACGAGAAGCCGCCCGCCGTCCGGCTCCGCGTGCGGACGGCTGTGCCTGGCTGACGTGCCCCTGACCGAAGTTATCCACAGGGCAAAACGGAGATTCGTGATTCGCGAGATCGTCGAGTCATGACGAACCACAACGGTCCGGTCGGCTCCTCGGAGAACGGCGACAATCCCTGCTCCGCGCAGCCCGCCTTCCACGCGAGCCCCGACGAACACCAGGTCACCCTGCGCACTCCGGCCGAACTCGCCGACGCCCTGCCCTACCTGCTGGGGTACCGACCCGAGGACAGCATCGTCCTGGCCGCCCTCCGCGAAAGGGAGGGGCGCGGGCGATTCGGCGGCCGGGCGCGGCTTGGCATTCCGCCCGACCCGGACGACTGGGCGGGGGCGGCCGGGCAACTGGTCCGCGGCCTGGTGACGGGCGCCGAGCGGCGCGGAACCCGGCCCGAGCAGATGGTCGCCTACCTCTGTCAGGAACCGGCTCGCGGGGAGACCGGCCGCGAGGTCATGGAGCGACTGAGGCCGCTGGCCCAGAAGCTGCGGGTCGAGTGCGGCGCCCTCGACATCCCGGTGGTCGAGGCGCTGTGCATCTCCGCCGGGCGTTTCTGGTCCTACTGCTGCGACGAAGCGGCCTGCTGCCCGCCCGAGGGCCTCCCCATGGGGCTGCCAGGTACGTCGGTGCTGGCCGCGGCGGCCACTTACGCCGGTATCCAGGTACGCGGCCCGCTCAGCGACCTGCACGCGCGCCTGCTGCCCCGGGAGGGCGCCGTGGCGGTCGAGCAGGCGGCCGCGCTGGACGCCGCGGCCACGACACTGGTCTCCCGGATCCTCGACGACGCCGGCCGCGCAGAGGTGGCCGAGGAGACGCTGGCCGCGGCGGAGCGAGCGATGCGGCACCTTGCCGAGGCCCAGCCCGTGTCAGGAGTGCAGGCCGAGGATCTGCGGGACGACCGGCTGCTCGCCCACGAGGAGGCGGCGGCGCTGATCCTCGGCCTGCAGGACCGCACGACACGCGACCGCGCGGCGGCCTGGATGGAGGGCGACGAGGCAGGACCGGCGCTGCGCCTGTGGCGGGCCCTGGCACGCCGCTGCGTCGGGGCGTACGGCGAGCACGCGGCCGCGCCCCTCACCCTCGCCGGATGGGTCGCCTGGTCCACCGGCGACGAACTGGAGGCCCGAGAGGCCCTGGCCATGGCACTCGGCGCCGACCCCGGCTATCTCTTCGCCCGGCTCCTCCATCAGGCGTGCAATGAGGGGCTCGATCCCGAGTCGATCCGCCGCTGCCTGCGTGCGGAGCGTGCCGGCCCGGAGGGCGCGGAAGCCGACGCTTCGGACGGTGTCGGGCAGAGCACCGGTTGCGTGGAGCGGGAGCCCGCCGAACCGGCGTCGGGCCCACAGCCCGGCTCTCGCCGCCGCAAGCGTCCCCAGGGCCCGTCCGGCGCTGCCCGCCGTCGGACCAGGGCGCGGGATGCCGGCCCCGCCGCGAAGATCGGGCGTCCCCGTACTCCGGCCGGGACCGACCGTCCGGGCGCCACACACCCCGGCCGGACGCGTGCGCGCTTCCCGGGATCGCACACCGCGGGTCACCAGGAGCCCCGCTTGGAGGGAAGCCGCGGGGGAGAGCAGCGGACCGAAGGGGGTGGCGAACGCGCCTGAGGCGGACGGCCGGACCGGAGGAACACTTCGGCGCGGGAGGCCATGATCCAGGACGTCCCGACCAGTCGCTGCAGGGCCCCGCGCGTCGGCACGGGTGAGGCCGCGCGCCCGCATGGACGCGTCCGGCCGGGCGCCCACCGTCCGCAGTGGATCAATACCCGGAGCAGCAGCTGAAGGGACTGATTATCGTCAGGCAGACGACTATGATCACCGCATGCCCTACGACCCGTCAGCCTTCCCGCCCTTCGCCGTCACCGTGGACCTGGTCGTGCTGACCGTTCGCCGCCACTCGCTGTGTGCGCTGGCGGTGCGCAGGGGCGAGCCGCCCTTCCAGGGGCGCTGGGCCCTGCCCGGCGGCTTCGTGCGGGAGGGCGAGGACCTGTCGCAGGCGGCGGCCCGGGAGCTGGCCGAGGAGACGGGACTGTGCGTCCACGACCCGGCCGCGCCCACCCAGGACAACGGCGCCCACCTGGAGCAGCTCGCGACGTACGGCGACCCCGGGCGCGACCCCCGGATGCGGGTGGTCAGCGTCGCCCACCTGGCGCTCGCTCCGGACCTGCCCGCACCACGGGCGGGCGGCGACGCCAGCAACGCCCGCTGGGCGGCGGTCGGGGAACTGCTGGAGCAGAGCGGTTACGGCCATGCCGGTCAACCGGCGGCGCCACTCGCCTTCGACCACGCCCAGATCCTGGCCGACGGCGTGGAGAGGGCCCGTTCCAAGATCGAGTACTCGTCGCTGGCCACGGCCTTCTGCCCGTCCGAGTTCACCGTCGGCGAGCTGCGCCGCGTCTACGAGGCGGTATGGAGCGTGGCGCTTGATCCGCGCAACTTCCACCGGAAGGTGACGGGCACACCGGGTTTCCTCGTGCCCACGGGAGGGACGACCACCCGCCAGGGCGGGCGGCCCGCCCAGCTCTTCCGCGCGGGCGGCGCGACCCTCCTCAACCCTCCGATGCTGCGTCCCGAGGTCTGACGTGGAGCGGGGCCGCCCCGGGCCGAAAGGCGGGCAGGTGACCGACGAAAGGTCCGATCCCCGGGCTCGGCAAGCCGGGCGATGACCGAAAAAACGGACACGGCGCGCTATCTTGCTGCGGGTGATCCAGGCCTTCGGACTGACCAGCACCCCCCGCAAGGAGCTTCCGCCCGCCGTCGACGACGTCTCCTTCGAGGCCAGGGCGGGCCGCGTCACCGCACTGCTCGGAGCGCCGGGCGCGGGCAAGACGACCGCGCTCAGACTCATGCTCGAACTGCAACACGGCCGCGGTCTCACCTACTTCAGAGGGCGCCCCCTGCACCGCATCGCCCACCCCTCGCACGAGGTCGGCGTACTGCTGGGAGACGTCCCCGGACACCCGTCGCGCACGGTGCGCGGTCATGTGCGCATGCTGTGCGCGGCGGCCGGCGTCCCGGTCCGGCGCGCCGACGAGGTCCTGGAGTCGGTCGACCTCGCAAGCCTGCGCGACGAACGGCTCGGCACACTCTCCCGCGGCATGGACCGGCGCCTCGGGCTGGCCTGCGCACTGGTCCCGGACCCCCACACCCTGGTGTTCGACGACCCCGCCGGCGCACTCTCCGCGCACGAGGCCCGCTGGCTGCACGGAACCCTGCGTGCCCACGCCGACCAGGGAGGCACCGTCCTGCTCAGCACGGCGGACCCCAAAGAGGCGGCGCGCACCGCCGACCACGTCGTGACCCTGGAAGGCGGCAGGGTCGTCGCCGACCAGGAGGCGGCGGACTTCTCCCGGACCCGGCTGCGTCCACGCGTCGCCGTGCGCACCCCGCACGCGGCCCGCCTCGCGGCACTGCTGGCCAAGGAGGCCCGCGCGGCCCGCCGTTCCGTGGAGGTCGTGCCGGAGGCCGGCAATCGCCTCGCCGTGTACGGCAGTACGTGCGCCGACATCGGTGAGACCGCGTTCCGTCACCGGATCCTCGTACATCAACTCGCCGACGAGATCGGCGACATGGGGCCCGGTGCCGGCCCGGCAACCGGACCCCGGCACGAGGCGGTACTCGGCGGCCGGGCGCCCGCGCCCCGCAGGCCGACCGTCACCCGCCCGTCGCCCACGGGCCCACCGCGCCCCACCGCCACCGACGCCTCGTCGACCGACCCTCCCGGCTCACCGGGCGACTGCGCCCCACAGGCCCTCTCCCGGGCCGACACGCAGACCGGTCGGCAGACGGGCCCGCAGGCCCCCTCCCACTCTGACGCGCAGAGCGACGGGCAGGCCGACACACAGGCCACCTGCCAGGCCGACGGGCAGACAGGCCCGCAGGTGTCTCCGTCGGCGAACGGACCGTCGGCGAACGGGCCGGCGGCCCGCTCGGAGCCCGTCCCGGCGGCGGCACCCGGCGAAGTCACCACACCAGACCACTGCGCTGAGCCAGACCACTGCGCTGAGCCAGACCACCGCACCGCGCCCGATCACCGCACCGCGCCCGATCACCGCACCGCGCCCGATCACCGCGCCACGGTCGGTTACCCCCAGGTCGCGGCCGACGGCCCGCCCAAAGACGGCGACCGCCCCGCGCCCCGCAATCCGGCGTCCGCAGGCGTCCGCACCTCGCCCGGCACCCCGGCCGACGCAGTCCGTGCCGAAACCGCCCGCACCCCTTCCTCCGGCCCTGCCGCGTCCCGTAGCGCGCTCCGCCCGTTCGCCGTCCTCACCTCCCGCCCCGGTACGACGGCGGCCCGGGACACGGCTGCCACGCTTCCGCCGCCCATCGCCGTCCGCTCCGCCCCCAGCCCTCTGCGTCCCCTCCGCTACGAGCTTCGTCGGACAGTCGGCGTGGGTACCGGATTCGTCACCGGCGCCGTGGTGCTCCTGGTGTCCGCCGTCACCGCGGTGGTCCTCGCCCGCGTCGGGCACACCCCGCAGGAGCGGCTGCTCGCGGCGTGGCCGCGCGAACTGCCGCTGCCCCCGGCGGCGCTCGGCGCGGGGCTGCTCGGCGCGCTGGCCTTCGGCGACGAGTTCCGCCACCCCGCGCTGGCGGCGGACCGCGGCACCGTACCGCGCAGGATGGGACTGCTGACCGCCAAACTCCTCGTCTCCGCGGTCGTCGCCGTACTGCTGGCCGTGCTGACGGTGGGCAGCAACGCGGAGCTGCTGCACCTGTTCTACGGGCGGGAGGTCGCGGCGCTTCCCGCCGACTGGCCGGCGCTGGGTGCCGGTTGGCTGGGGTTCGTCGTCGGATGTGCCTGGTCCGGAGTGCTCGCCGCGGGGATCTTCCGGTCCACCACGGCCGGGCTCGCCGCCGTGGTGGCCGTCCCGGTCGTGGTCGTTCCGCTCGTACAGAGGGTCTGGGCGGGCCCATCCGTGCGGACGGCCGCCGGTCTCCCGATGCGGGTGCGCGAGACCCTCCTGACGCAGTGGCCCTTCGGCGGCGAGCGGTACGTGGGCGAGGTGCTGCGCATGCTCGCCCAACCCGTGGGTGGCGCCCTGACGTTGTCCCTGACGACGCTGCTCTGCGCCTACCTGCTCATGACCCTGCGCGGCAGGGTTCGGTGACACCTGTCTCACCCTTCGGGTCCGACCGTGTGCGCAACTCCCCCGGGGAAAGCCCATTTCTTTCCGATAAGGCGTCAATTGCGACGGGGTGAGCGATCACCCTTTCGTGTGCTTTTCACCAAAGACCTCAAGGGAGTTGGGAACGACGCCGACAAAGGATGCGTGAGTACCCTTGCGCACACCATGATGACCGCCGCCCGCTCCGCCGACTCCGGCCTCGCGAATCCGGGCGAACTCGACCGCTATCCCTACGCGGAGACGCCCGGCGTCGACCGCGTCGGGGCGCCCTCCTGGGAAGGGGTGGAGCCCGAGCTGGGCCGCGTGGGCCGGCGCACCGCGGGCAACCGTGGCCGCGGGCTGCACGGGCAACTCGTCCAGCAGCTCGGCCAGATGATCGTTTCGGGCGACCTCGGTGCCGACCGTCCGCTGGTGCCCGAGGAGATCGGCCAGCGTTTCGAGGTGTCCCGCACCGTGGTCCGTGAGTCGCTCCGGGTGCTGGAGGCCAAGGGCCTGGTCAGCGCGCGACCGAACGTCGGTACGCGCGTGCGCCCGGTCAGCGACTGGAACCTCCTGGACCCGGACATCATCGAATGGCGTGCCTTCGGTCCGCAGCGTGACGACCAGCGTCGCGAGCTGAGCGAGCTGCGCTGGACGATCGAGCCGCTGGCCGCGCGCCTGGCCGCCGGGCACGGCCGTGAGGAGGTTCAGCAGCGGCTGTCGGACATGGTCGGGATCATGGGGCACGCCATGGGGCAGGGTGACGCGCTCACCTTCTCGCGTGCCGATGCCGAATTCCACGCGCTGCTGATCCAGGTCGCGGGCAATCGCATGCTCGACCACCTCTCGGGCATCGTCTCCGCCGCTCTGCATGTCTCCGGTGGCCCGGTCACGGGCTGTGACCGGCCGAACGACGTCTCGCTTGCGCAGCACGGCCGGATCGTCGACGCCCTCGCCACCGGGGACGGCGCGGCGGCGGAGGCCGCCATGCGTCAGCTTCTGACCGTCCACCCCGAGGTGGAACGCGTGGTGCCCGCCCCGCGCGAGCACTGACCTGGTTCTGCCGGACCGGCGTGGGCCGGGCACGCCAATCCCTCCTGTGGTGCTGCCCGCCCGTCGCCGCCACCGCGGACCCCGTGGAGTCCTCTCATGACTCCGCGGGGTCCGACGGTCTGATGAGAGGCTGAGCCTCCTCGGGCGCCCTCGGTACGGCCGGGTCGCGCAAGTGGTTTACCTTTTTTATCCGTGTATGGCCGATTTTGATCGCTTACGGGGTGTGACTCGGGCCACGCGGATTGGGCGTAACGCTCGTGGGAACAACACGATGACCTAAGAGGTGACAGCCGCGGAGGGAATACGGACGCCGTTCAGGGCGCTGTGTTCCTCCCCGGCCCCGCCCGCACCGTCGGCCCATCCCCAAGCCGGTGGTCGGCTCCTGTCCGCCCGGACGGGGCCGGAAGCCGTTTTTCAACGTTCCGAGAGGTTGTTCGTGTCGGCCAGCACATCCCGTACGCTCCCGCCGGAGATCGCCGAGTCCGTCTCTGTCATGGCGCTCATTGAGCGGGGAAAGGCTGAGGGGCAGATCGCCGGCGACGATGTGCGTCGGGCCTTCGAAGCTGACCAGATTCCGGCCACTCAGTGGAAGAACGTACTGCGCAGCCTCAACCAGATCCTCGAGGAAGAGGGTGTGACGCTGATGGTCAGTGCCGCAGAGCCCAAGCGCACCCGAAAGAGCGTCGCAGCGAAGAGTCCCGCCAAGCGCACCGCCACCAAGACGGTCGCGGCCAAGGCGGCGACCAGCAGGAAGGCCGCCGCTCCGGCCGCTCCTGCCGCCCCGGTGGCGCAGCCCGCGGAGCCCGCCGCCGAGGAAGAGGCGCCCGCCAAGAAGGCGGTGGCCAAGAAGACGACGGCCAAGAAGGCCGTGGCGAAGAAGACGACCGCCAAGAAGACGGCGGCCACCAAGAAGACCGCCGCCAAGAAGGAGGACGGCGAGCTTCTCGAGGACGAGTCGGCCGAGGAGCCGAAGGCCGCGACGGAGGAGCCCGAGGGCACCGAGAACGCGGGCTTCGTGCTGTCCGACGAGGACGAGGACGACGCCCCGGCCCAGCAGGTCGCCGCCGCCGGCGCCACCGCCGACCCGGTCAAGGACTACCTCAAGCAGATCGGCAAGGTCCCCCTGCTCAACGCCGAGCAGGAGGTCGAGCTCGCCAAGCGCATCGAGGCGGGTCTGTTCGCCGAGGACAAGCTGGCGAACTCCGACAAGCTGGCGCCCAAGCTCAAGCGTGAGCTGGAGATCATCGCCGAGGACGGCCGCCGCGCCAAGAACCACCTTCTGGAGGCCAACCTCCGCCTGGTGGTCTCCCTGGCCAAGCGCTACACCGGTCGCGGCATGCTCTTCCTGGACCTCATCCAGGAGGGCAACCTCGGTCTGATCCGCGCGGTGGAGAAGTTCGACTACACCAAGGGCTACAAGTTCTCCACGTACGCCACCTGGTGGATCCGTCAGGCGATCACCCGCGCGATGGCCGACCAGGCGCGCACCATCCGCATCCCGGTGCACATGGTCGAGGTCATCAACAAGCTCGCGCGCGTGCAGCGCCAGATGCTCCAGGACCTGGGCCGGGAGCCCACCCCGGAGGAGCTGGCCAAGGAGCTCGACATGACCCCGGAGAAGGTCATCGAGGTCCAGAAGTACGGACGCGAGCCCATCTCGCTGCACACCCCGCTCGGCGAGGACGGCGACAGCGAGTTCGGTGACCTGATCGAGGACTCCGAGGCGGTCGTCCCGGCCGACGCGGTCAGCTTCACACTCCTGCAGGAGCAGTTGCACTCCGTTCTGGACACCCTGTCCGAGCGCGAGGCGGGCGTCGTCTCTATGCGGTTCGGTCTCACCGACGGTCAGCCGAAGACCCTCGACGAGATCGGCAAGGTGTACGGCGTCACGCGTGAGCGCATCCGCCAGATCGAGTCCAAGACCATGTCGAAGCTGCGTCACCCGTCGCGCTCCCAGGTGCTCCGGGACTACCTCGACTAGTCACAGGCGTGCTCACGACCGTGCCCACGGTCGTTCGAACGCGGAGGCCCGGTTCCCAGGTGCGGAACCGGGCCTCCGCGTTGATCAGCGGGTGCGCGGCGCGGCGCGCTGGATCACTCTGGGTGTCCCACGACCACCTAGGAGTGAGGAGCCTGCATGCGTCGCCTCTTTGCCCGGGCACTGGCCCGGCCGCTGGTCCTGGCGGCCGCGGCGACCGCGATACCGCTGGGATCCGCCGCGCACGCGTCCGCCGACAGCATCGTCGTCGGCGGCTTTCCGGTCGAAGTGTCCGACAGTCCGTGGACCGTGGCCCTGTCCAGTCGTGACCGGTTCGGAGGTACGCGGGCGGGGCAGTTCTGTGGGGGAGTGGCCGTCGGCCGCACCACTGTGCTCACGGCGGCCCACTGCCTGGGGGAGCAGGTGCTCGGGTCGACGCCGGACCAGGTCGACGACCTGAAGGTCATCACGGGCCGGACGGATCTGCTCACCGACCAGGGCCAGGAGGTACCCGTCCGCTCCGTCTGGGTGAACCCGGAGCACGACGACGTCAGCAACGCGGGCGACTTCGCCGTGCTCACCCTGTCCGAAGCCCTGCCCGCCGGCTCGGTCATAGGGATGGCCGGCGAGGGCGACCCGGCGTACACGCCGGACACCGGGGCGCTGGTCTACGGCTGGGGGGACACCTCGGGCGCCGGCGACTATGCGAACGGTCTGCGGGCGGCCCGGGTGCGGGTGCTCTCCGACGCCGCCTGCGAGCAGGCGTACCCGGGGAACGACGACGGGCGATATCTCTCCGCCACCATGCTCTGCGCGGGGCAGGACGCCGGCGGCCGCGACGCGTGCCAGGGGGACAGCGGAGGGCCGCTGGTCGGCGGGGGCAGGCTCATCGGCCTGGTCTCCTGGGGGAGCGGCTGCGGACGCCCGGGCAGTCCAGGGGTCTACACACGCGTCTCCTCGGTCCTGCGGACGCTGGGCTGGGACACCGCTGCCGCGCGGCAGCGCGAGGGCTCCTGAGGGCCTCTGGGAGCCTTCAGGGCACGAGTACGGGCGGCCGCCTCCGGATGGGAGGCGGCCGCCCGTTTCCCGGCCTGTGCCGGGGCGGCTCGTCGTCGGGCGCGTAGGTCTAGCGCTCTTCCTCGGCGGAAGATTCCGGAACGGCCGTGAGCCGCTCCGTCTCGTCCTGTATCTCAGCGGCGATCTTCTTGAGTTCCGGCTCGAACTTGCGCCCGTGGTGGGCGCAGAAGAGCAGTTCTCCGCCGCTCAGCAGGACGACGCGCAGATATGCCTGGGCGCCGCAGCGGTCGCAGCGATCGGCGGCCGTCAGCGGGCTTGCGGAAGTCAGAACAGTAGTCACGTCGCCTCTTCTCTAGCTCGACGAGCTGTCGTACCAGGGTCAACATCCAACCAGCCCCAAAACGTTCCCGCTCGTGGCTTTTCCTCGAAAAAAACTTCCGAGGGGCCGGCTGTTGCCGATTGGCGGCGAATGTGCCGTAGTGCGTGTCTCTGTGTCGTACGGGTTCGCGCAGTCGGTCAGTGTCGGTCCCGCCGGCTGGGTTGCCGGTTTGTTCATGAGGACGTGCCCGGAGCCTAAATGGTTCATGCCTCAAAGGGAACGTGATGTGTGCTTCACCCCATCGAGGGATCGAACAGGTATGCGACCGTGGACTAGGGTGGGTCCGTGACGAGGGTGGCGTTACAACGGCTCTACCAGGCCTCGGTACCCTCTGACCGGTGAACAGAGCCGCGCCCTTACCCAGCGGGGCCCCATCTGAAATTCAGCGAGGAGCGAACCGCGTGACCGCCGAGACATCCGTGCCGTCCACTGCGCTGCTGGCAGGAGCAGACCGGGACGGATCCAATTACACCGCGCGGCACCTGCTCGTCCTCGAGGGGCTCGAGGCCGTACGCAAGCGCCCGGGCATGTACATCGGATCCACCGACAGCCGTGGCCTGATGCACTGCCTGTGGGAAATCATTGACAACTCCGTCGACGAGGCCCTGGGCGGTTACTGCGACCACATCGAAGTGATCCTCCACGACGACGCCTCGGTGGAGGTCCGGGACAACGGCCGGGGCATCCCGGTCGACGTCGAGCCCAAGACCGGCCTGTCCGGTGTCGAGGTCGTCATGACCAAGCTGCATGCCGGCGGCAAGTTCGGAGGCGGCGCCTACGCCGCCTCCGGCGGTCTGCACGGTGTCGGCGCCTCCGTGGTGAACGCCCTGTCCGCCCGCCTGGACATCGAGGTCGACCTCGGGGGGCACACCCACGCCATCAGTTTCCGCCGCGGGGTTCCTGGAGCCTTCACCGGAGTGGGCCCGGACGCCAAGTTCGACGCCGGGAGTGGCCTGCGCAAGGCCAAGAAGGTCCCCAAGAGCCGCCACGGCACGCGGGTGCGCTACTGGGCCGACCGGCAGATCTTCCTCAGGGACGCCAAGCTCTCCCTGGACACGCTGCACCAGCGGGCCCGCCAGACGGCGTTCCTGGTGCCGGGACTGACCCTCGTCGTCCGGGACGAGTTCGGGCTCGGTGACGGCGGCAGCAAGGGAGAAGAGTCGTTCCGCTTCGACGGCGGCATCAGCGAGTTCTGCGAGTTCCTGGCCAGTGACAGGCCCGTCTGCGACGTCCTCCGCTTCAGCGGGCAGGGGTCCTTCAAGGAGACGGTGCCGGTCCTGGACGAGAGCGGCCAGATGACGCCCACCGAGGTCACCCGCGACCTCGGTGTCGACGTCGCGATGCGCTGGGGCACGGGCTACGACACCACCCTCAGGTCCTTCGTCAACATCATCGCCACGCCCAAGGGCGGCACCCACGTCGCCGGATTCGAGCAGGCGGTGGCGAGGACGATGAACGAGGTCCTGCGGACCAAGAAGATGCTGCGCGTCGCCGAGGACGACATCGTCAAGGACGACGCCCTGGAGGGGCTCACCGCGGTGGTCACGGTCCGCCTCGCGGAGCCGCAGTTCGAGGGGCAGACCAAGGAGGTCCTCGGCACCTCGGCGGCCCGCCGGATCGTGAACAACGTGATCACCAAGGAACTCAAGGCGTTCCTGACCTCCACCAAGCGGGACGCGGCCCAGCAGGCCCGCGTGGTCATGGAGAAGGCCGTCGCCGCGGCCCGTACCCGCATCGCCGCCCGCCAGCACAAGGATGCCCAGCGTCGCAAGACGGCCCTGGAGTCCTCTTCGCTGCCCGCGAAGCTCGCCGACTGCCGCAGCGACGACGTCGACCGCAGCGAGCTCTTCATCGTCGAGGGCGACTCGGCGCTGGGTACGGCGAAGCTCGCCCGGAACTCCGAGTTCCAGGCGCTGCTGCCGATCCGCGGCAAGATCCTCAACGTCCAGAAGTCGTCCGTGACCGACATGCTGAAGAACGCCGAGTGCGGCGCGATCATCCAGGTCATAGGAGCCGGTTCGGGCCGCACCTTCGACATCGACACGGCGCGTTACGGCAAGATCATCATGATGACCGACGCCGATGTGGACGGCTCCCACATCCGCACCCTGCTCCTGACCCTCTTCCACCGCTACATGCGGCCCATGGTGGAGGCGGGCCGGGTCTTCGCCGCGGTGCCGCCGCTGCACCGCATCGAGCTCGTCCAGCCGAAGAAGGGGCAGGACAAGTACGTCTACACGTACTCGGACCGTGAGCTGCGCGACAGGCTCATGGAGTTCCAGAGCAAGAACATCCGGTACAAGGACTCCATCCAGCGCTACAAGGGACTCGGTGAGATGGACGCCGACCAGCTGGCGGAGACCACCATGGACCCGCGGCGCCGGACCCTGCGGCGGATCAACCTCACCGATCTGGAATCCGCCGAGCAGGTCTTCGACCTGCTGATGGGCAACGACGTCGCCCCGCGCAAGGAGTTCATCTCCAACTCGGCCGCGACGCTGGACCGGTCGCGCATCGACGCCTGACCGATCCCGTCCCGCACTCCGCCCGCGAACCGGGCCCGGCTGTCGCCCGGGCCCGGTTCCGGCGTTCCGGGGCCGTCGGTCCCGTCGAGCGGGCCCCAGGGCGGGCCCGGCGGCCCCGGGGCTCGTTCGGCGGCCGTTGCCCGTCCCTTTCCCCCGCGGGCCCCGTGCCCGAGCGCTGCGCCAAGGGGCGGTCGGCGGGTCGCCGCTGTTTCCTCCACCCCCGGGTGGAGATCCCCGCCGCTGGACTCCACCCATGATCCACCCGGGCTCCGATCCCGTGACCTCGGCCTTTCCGTAGAGTCGAAGGCGTCGGCGGGTTCCGCCGCCGGCACCCTCCTTCTCCCGCTCACGGAGGCACCATGTCCGGGCTCGTCGACGCGTTGGTGATCACGGCGGTGGCCGGCCTGGTCATCGCCCGCCAGTTCCGCGCCGCACGGATCGACGCCGACCGGCGATGGTGGGTGCTGCCCGCCGTGCTCGGCGCCGTCGCCCTGCGCGAACCGGGCATGATCGATGCCCAGCACCACACGGCGTCCGTGCTGCTGCTCGCCGCCGAGACGGTCGTCGGTCTGGCCACCGGAGCCGGCTGGGCCTGGACCACCCGCATATGGGCGGAGGCGGACGGCGCCGTGTGGAGCAGGGGCACCCGGGCGAGCGTCGCGGTATGGGGCGTCGGTATCGCGCTGCGTGCCGCCCTCTTCGGCGTCGGCGCGGTGCTGGGGGTCCGCCAGGACAGCTCCGCCCTGCTGCTCGCCCTCGCGGCGACCCTGCTGGTCCGCTCCGGAGTGCTGGCCTGGCGCGTGCGGGCCACGCCTCCGGTCGGCGCGTCCCGTCCCGCGTACGGTGACGTCGTGTGCCGTCCCGCACGGAAGGAGCCCGCGTGACGGGGACTGCGTGGACGAGCTGGCCCTCCAAGGAGGCGCTCCGCCCCGAAGACGTCTCGCGCCCCCGGCGCCTGCTGACCCTGGCCGTGCGTGTGCTCGTGTTCGGGATGCTGCTGTGGGGCGCGTTCACCAGCAGCCATCTGCACGGCTGGGGAGCGGTCGCGGCGGCCGGCGGGCTGCTGGCGGCCGTGTGCGGGGCACTGGCCTTCTTCCGGACCACGCTCGCACACCGGCTGTGGCCGTCCTTGGCCCTCGTCGCCCTGTTGCTCGGTGTCGCGGCCGCCGCCCAGCCCTTCGGCTTCCGCGTCCCCGCACTGGTGATCTTCTGCGGCTGCGCCGTCGTAGCGCTGGAGCGGATGCCCCTCGCGGCGGCGTTGCCCGTGACCGCGCTGGCCCTGGCGTGTTACGCCCTGGTCAACGACGATGCCTGGCTGACGACGGTGGCGACGGCGACCGGGTTGGTGCTCGTCGGATACGTCCTGCGACTGGACGCCGAGGCCCGTGGCAACGCGCATCGGCTGCTGGCCCAGGAGCGAGCCGCGCGGGCGGCCGAGGCGGAGTCCGCGGCGCTCGGGGAACGGGCCCGTATCGCCCGCGAGATCCACGACGTGCTGGCGCACAGCCTCTCGGCGCAACTGGTACACCTGGAGGCGGCCCGTTTGCTGATCGAGCGGGACGCCGACCGGCAGCAGATCCTCGACCGGGTGGTGGCGGCGCGCGGTATGGCCCGCGACGGACTCGCCGAGACCCGGCAGGCGTTGTCAGCTCTGCGGGGTGAGCTGACGCCGTTGGAGGACTTCCTGGCCCACCTCGTCGACGCGACCGGGAGCGTTGCCGAGGTCACCATTACGGGGGAGCGCAGAGCGCTGCCGGCCGAGGCGTCGCAGGCGGTGCGCAGGGTGGCTCAGGAGGCGTTGACGAACGCCCGGAAGCATGCCCCCGGGGCGGCATTACGGGTGCGGCTGGACTACGGCACCCGGGAAGTGATGCTGGACGTGCGGGACTCGGGAGGTCCGCCGGGCGAACTCACCGCCGTCGGAGGTGGGTACGGTCTGCTCGGCATGCGGGAGCGTGCAGAGCTGCTGGGCGGTTCGCTGCGGGCGGGACCGGACGAGGAGGGGTTCGTGGTGACGTTGAAGGTGCCGGTATGACGGACGAGGCCGCAGGCAGGTCCGCGCGGGTGGTGGTCGTGGACGACCAGACCGTGGTGCGGGAGGGAATCGTGATGCTGCTCGGACTGCTGCCGGGGATCAAGGTCGTGGGCTCGGCCGGCGACGGCGAGGAAGCGGTGCGACTGGTCGCCGAACTCGCGCCGGACGTCGTGCTGATGGACCTGCGCATGCCCAGGTGCGACGGGGTGGAGGCCACCCGGCGGATCCGGGCCGGGCACCCCGCGACCCAGGTCGTCGTGCTCACGACGTACGCGGACGACGAGTCGCTGTTCCCCGCGCTGCAAGCGGGGGCGCGGGGTTATCTCACCAAGGACGCGGACGGGGAGGAGATTGTCCGAGCGGTGCACAGCGTCCTGTCCGGAGACGCGGGATTCTCACCGAGCATCCAGAGGCGGCTCCTGGAGCGCCTGTCGGAGTCCGAGCCACGGCGCGCGGGCCCGACCGAGCCACCGGACGGGCTCACCACCCGGGAGACCGAGGTACTGGTCCTGATCGCCGAGGGGTTCAACAACCAGCAGATCGCGAGCAGGCTGCACGTCTCCACGGCGACGGTGAAGACGCACATCAACAACCTGTTCGCCAAGACCGGTCTGCGGGACCGTGCTCAAGCGGTGCGTTACGCCTATCGAAAGGGGCTGGTGCGACCTTCGGAGGGGTGAGTCACCTGATGGGGTGAAGTGCGCAGGGAAGAAGAGCCGGGCGTCTTCCCGTTCTGTCCATCCTTGGGCATGCAGTCAAGCAACGACCGCCGCGGCAGCACGGGAGGCGGTCCCCGAAGCGCGGTCGATCAGCATGCCGTGCCGGGGCGGGCATACGTGGAGACGCCCCCCGGTTCGCACCACGACGGTCCCTACCAGGACGACCCGCGGTACGACGACCCCTGGTACGACGCGCTCGCCTCGGGGTGGGGCGAGTCGGCCGGCGCCGGTGCGCTCGAGGAGGGGCAGCCGCCGAGGCAGCGGCAGCCCGTGGGAGAAGAGCCTCCCCGGGCAGCGGCCGATGTGTACCTGGAGGTACAGCGCAGCGAGGCCTTCCAGGAGGTCCGCAGCCGGTACCGGCGGTTCGTGGTGCCGGCCGGTGCGGCCTTCTTCGTCTGGTACATCGCCTACGTGGTGACCGCGACCACGGCGCCCGCGCTGATGGCCCGCCCGGTGGCCGGGGCGGTGAACGTGGGGATGCTGGCGGGGATCGGACAGTTCCTCACCACGTTCCTGCTCACCTGGGCGTACGCCCGGCACGCCCGGCTGCGCAGGGACCGAGCCGCACTCGAACTGCGCTGGGACACCCAGGAGCTGACGCGTGGCGCCCGGGGCGGTGCCTCATGACGGGCGACCACCAGACCCTGGCCCTGCTGCTGTTCAGCAGCTTCGTCGCCGTCACGCTGGGCATCACGACGTGGGTCGGCCGCCACCGGCAGGGCTCGGTGGAGGAGTTCTACGCCGGCGGCCGACTCTTCTCGCCCATGGAGAATGGTTTTGCCATCTCCGGCGACTACATGTCGGCCGCCTCCTTCCTCGGCATCTCCGGACTCATCGCGCTCTACGGCTACGACGGCATGCTGTACTCGGTCGGCTTCCTGGTGGCCTGGCTCGTCGTGCTGTTCCTCGTCGCCGAACTCGTGCGCAACTGCGGCAGGTTCACCCTCGCCGACGTCGTGGCCGCCCGGATGAGGGAACGGCCGGTCCGGATCGCGGCGGGTACCTCCTCGGTCACCGTCTCCGTCCTGTACCTGGTGGCCCAGATGGTGGGAGCGGGCAGCCTCGTCGCGCTGCTGCTCGGCGGCACCACCGACGCGGCCCGGACCTGGACCGTCATCGGGGTCGGCGCCCTGATGGTGATCTACGTGTCGCTGGGCGGGATGCGCGCCACCACCTGGATCCAGATCGTGAAGGCGGTACTGCTGCTCGGCGGCACCGTGGCACTGACCGCACTCGTCCTGGTGCGCTTCCACGGCGACGTCGACCGACTGCTGCGCACCGCGGCGGGACGTAGCGGCCACGGGGACGCGTTCCTGGCACCCGGGCTGGCCTACGGCGGGGACTGGACTTCCCGCTTCGACTTCATCAGCCTGGGGATCGCTCTGGTCCTGGGCACAGCGGGGCTGCCGCACATCCTCTCCCGCTTCTACACCGTGCCCACGGCGCGGGCGGCGAGGCGGTCCGTCGTCTGGGCGATCGGCCTCATCGGCGGCTTCTACCTGATGACGATCGTCCTCGGGTTCGGCGCGGCGGCCCTGGTCGGGCCGGACGCCGTCCGCGCGTCGAACGCCGCTGGCAACACGGCGGTGCCGCTGCTCGCGCTCGATCTGGGCGGCGGTGCGGACTCCACGGGCGGGACCGTGCTGTTCGCGGTCGTCGCGGCCGTGGCCTTCGCCACGATCCTCGCGGTGGTCGCCGGCATCACCCTGGCCTCCTCGGCCTCCGTGGCCCACGACCTGTACGCGTCCCTGCGGCGCCGCGACGCCGAGCCGCGCAGCGAGGTCGCCGTGGCGCGTCTGGCCGCCGTCGGCATCGGGGCCGTCGCCATCGGGCTGGGTCTGCTCGCCCGCGACCTGAACGTCGCGTTCCTCGTCGGTCTCGCCTTCGCGGTGGCCGCCTCCGCGAACCTCCCCGTGCTGCTCTACTCGCTGTTCTGGCGCCGCTTCACCACGCGGGGGGCGGTGTGGGCGGTCTGGGGCGGACTGGTTCCGTCCGTGGTGCTCGTGCTGCTGTCCCCGGTGGTGTCCGGCAGCCCGCAGTCGCTCTTCCCGGGCCTCGACTTCCAGTACTTCCCGCTGCAGAACCCCGGCCTGGTCTCGATCCCGCTGGGCTTCCTCGCGGGCTGGCTGGGCACTCGAACGTCGCCGGAGGCCCCGGACGAGGCCAAGCACGCCGAGACGGAGGTGCGGTCCCTGACCGGCGCGGGAGCCGTGTGACGACGGGGCGGCGCGCGACGTCCGGACCGGCGTCAGGAGCGGGTCGCCCACTCGTAGCGGTGCTCCGGTCGGCCCGCGTCACCGTACTTGAGAGTCAGTCTGGCCCGTCCGGTGCGCTCCAGGAGCTTCAGGTAGCGCTGCGCGGTCTGGCGGCTCACTCCGGTCCGTTCGGCGATCTCCTGGGCGGAGAGCGGGCCGTCCGCCTTCAGCAGGCACTGGCGCACGAGTTCGGCCGTGGTGGG
The DNA here is from genome assembly GCF_000721235.1 of Streptomyces olivaceus. Lineage (GTDB taxonomy): Bacteria > Actinomycetota > Actinomycetes > Streptomycetales > Streptomycetaceae > Streptomyces > Streptomyces olivaceus. Next base: position 86,430 of record NZ_JOFH01000011.1, on the reverse strand, counting down.
GGAGTGCCCTTTGGGCAGCCCGGGCTCCGAGGGCGTCGACAGGGCGCCGAAGATCTGGTCGACCTCCGCCTGCTCGGCCTCACCGCCGCCGTCGAGCGTCCGCCGCAGCCCCGCGTACGCCTCCAGCTTGGCGCGCAGCCCCGCGAAGGCGAACGGCTTCACCAGGTACTGCAGGGCACCCTGGCGCATCGCGGCCTGGACCGTGGACACGTCCCGTGCGGCCGTCACCATGATCACGTCGGCCTGCAGTCCGCGTCGCCTCATCTCCTGGACGACCTCGAGACCGGTCCGGTCGGGCAGGTAGTGATCCAGCAGGATCAGGTCCACCCGGGGCAGCCGCTCCACGCTCCGCAGCGCTTCCAGCGCGCTGTGCGCCTGCCCGGCGACGTGGAAGCCCGGCACCTTCTCGACATAGGCGGCGTTGACCCGCGCGACCCGCGTGTCGTCGTCCACGACCAGGACCTCGATCATCGGGACTCCTTCTCGGCGGCGTTCTCGGAAGCGGCGGCGGGGTCGGGTGCGGCGGCAGGGCCGGGCGCGGAGCCGGGGAGGACAGGGGCGGACAGAGCGGGTTCCAGGTCGGGTTCGGTCAGCGCCTCCGGCAGGACGACGACGAACGCCGCGCCCCCGCCGTGCGCCGCGTCGACGGTCGCGCTGCCGCCCTGCCGCTCGGCCAGCCTGCGTACGAGCGGCAGCCCGATGCCCCGCTGACGGTGGGCCGGAGGCTCCTTGGTGGACCAGCCCTCCGTGAAGACCAGCTCGCGGTGGTCCACCGCCACCCCGGGCCCCGTGTCGCGCACCCGGAGCGTGGCGGCGCGCCCCTGCGCCCGCAACTCGACCTCCACGCGCGCGTGCGGCGTGCCCGCCACGGCGTCCAGCGCGTTGTCGACCAGGTTCCCGACGATGGTGACGAGCCCTCTGGGATCGACCAGGCGGTCCGGCAGCCGGGTCCGGTCGGACACCACCAGAGCCACTCCGCGCTCGGCCGCGACGGTCGCCTTGCCGACCAGCAGGGCGGCCAGCAGCGGGTCCTGGATCCGCTCGGTGATCTGCTCCGCGGTGACCCGGTGGTCGCCGACCACCTCCCCGACGAACTCCACGGCGTCGTCGTACATCTCCAGTTCGAGCAGGCCCAGCAGCGTGTGCATGCGGTTGGCGTGCTCGTGGTCCTGTGCGCGCAGGGCGTCGATCAGGCCGCGCGTCGAGTCCAGCTCCCGGCCGAGCTGCTCCAGCTCGGTACGGTCGCGCAGGGTGACCACGGCACCGCCGTCGCCGGTGGGCATCCGATTGGCGACCAGGACCCGCTGGCCGCGCACGGTCAGCAGGTCGGTGCCGGTCACGCGGCCGGCCAGCACGTCGGCCGTGCGTCCCGTCCCGAGTGCCCCCTCGGGGGAGTGGCCGACGGCCTCGCCGCCGATGTCCAGCAGCCGCTGCGCCTCGTCGTTCAGCAGCCGTACCCTGCCGCCGCGGTCCAGGGCGACCACCCCCTCCCGGATGCCGTGCAGCATGGCCTCGCGCTCCGCGAGCAGCCCCGCGATGTCCGAGAAGGCCAGGTCACGGGTCTGCCGCTGCACCCGGCGCGAGATGAGCCAGGCCGCCAGGGCGCCGACGGCCAGCGCACCGCCGGCGTACGCGAACAGCCCGGGAATGGCGTGGACCAGCCGTGCCCGGACGCTGTCGTAGGCGATACCCACCGAGACCGCCCCGACGATCTCGCCGTCTGCGTCGCGCAACGGCACCTTGCCGCGGGCGGAGCGGCCCAGGGTGCCGTTGTCGATCTCCATGATCTCCTGCCCGGCCAGCGCCTGGCCGGGGTCGGTCGAGACGACCTCACCGATCCGCCGAGGGTCGGTGTGCGACCAGCGCACGCCCTGCCGGTCCAGCACGACGACGTACTCCGCCTTCGTGGCCCTGCGGATCCGCTCCGCCTCCGTCTGCACCGGGCCGTCCGCCGCCGGTCGGGTGGTGCGCAGGTCATCCGCCACCTGCGGCTGCTGCGCCGTCGTCTGCGCGATCGCCAGCGCCCGGCGCATCGCCTGGTCGTCCAGCTGGTCGCCGAGCGGGGCGAGGAACAGTCCGGTCGCGAGCACCGCGACTCCCGCGGCGATCGCCAGCTGCATCAGCAGCACCTGCGAGAACACCCGCCGCGGCAGGCCCAGACGCCTGCGGCGGACGGGGGGAGTGGAGCTCATACCCATGACGGTACGTGGGTGACGGGGGCATTCCGCAGAGGGGTGTGAGGCGGATCTCCCGCCCGCGCCGAGCGGATGCCGTCGACGAGCACGCCATCGACGGCACACCCTCGACGAGCGCGGGGTGGTCGGGCAGGCCCTCGTCGAGCAGGCTGGTTGCCAGACAGCCAGACAGCCAGACAGCCAGACAGCCAGACAGCCAGACAGCCGGGTTGCCGGACAGCCCGGACGTCAGCTCGCCAGTGCCGCCGCCACCGACAGTTCGCGTACCGCCGTGACCTCCATCCGGGCCGGCGCCCCGAGCACCGAAGCCCCGCAGCTCTCCGGCCGCGGCGGGCCCGGCGTGCCGTGCACCACGGTGACCTGCCAGCGCCGTCCGTCGCAGTGGGCCAGGGTCACCTCCCAGTGCGGGGCGGCGCCGTCCGTCCGTACGACGCGCAGCGCCTGCGCCGCCTCCTCGCCCAGGACCGAGCGCACGGCCAGCTCGGCCGCCTGGCCGGGACGCTCCCACGCAGAGTTCCCACGGCAGCCCTCGACGACCGTCCGCCCCTCCCGGGCCTCGTTGAGGATCTCCTTGACGGCGGGGGCGTCGACCCGGCCGTAGACGTATCCGTGGGGGAGTACGAGCAGCGTCGGCGAGAAACGGTGGCCGCCCAGATGGGTGACCTCCCAGACGCCCTGGGCGCCGGAGGCGGCGAGTTCGGCCGCCAGGGGCCGGCCCAGCAGGGCGCAGCACCGGTCGCGCTTGCCGTTGGTGCAGACGAAGGCGAGCGGATCACCTCGATGGGGGCCGCCGTCGAGGGTCGCGTCGAAGACGCGGTGGTCGCCCCGGCCCAGGGCCGCGAGATCGAGGTCGAGCAGCCGGCCGGGGTCCGTGACCGTGGCGCCGTGCACCCACACGTTCCCGGGCACGGTGTGGCCCGCGTACACCCGGCGCTCGGCGAGCGCGTCGCGGTCCGCGTGGCGTCCAGGCCGCCGGATGAGCGCGACGCGCACGCCCGTCCCCTTCGCCGCCGCTTCCAGGGCACGCCCCAGCGCGGGTTCCAGGTGGCTCGAAGTGAGCGCCTTGGCACCCCAGGGACCGGGCTGCTCCAGCAGCAACCAGGTCCTCGCCACGGGCGCGGTGCCCGAGACGGGCTCGTCGAGGTCCCGGGAGACGGTTGAGCACGTACTCACAGAGGTGAGCCTAACCTGACTTGCCGGGCGCTGAGTTCCGGCCGCGCCCGAGCGCTGCTCCGACAGGGGGCACGGCGGCCTCGGGCCCGCACAGAGCCCACTCGGCCGCAGGCCCGAGGACACAGTGGGCACGATGGGCACGATGGGCACGGCGAGCACCCGGTCGGCGTCGGCGTTCGGCCGGAAGGCGTCGGCGTGCGGTGGGGTGCGGTGAGTGGCCGTGGCCGACACCTGAGCCCGGCGCGCCGCCGACTGGACACGGCCGACGGACACGGCAACGCGAGGTCGGTGGCTGAGGCGCTCGCCCCCTCGCGTGCTCGCCCCCTCGCGCGCTCAGGCGACTCCCACCATGGTCGGCTCCCTCAAGCCCCACACCGACGGACTCGTCTTCGACGAGCAGTCCAACGGCACGGATCTCGTCGACGGACTGGACTGCTCCGGGCGCCTGATCGCAGTCGCTGCTGAGGCAGTCAACTGCCGTCGCAGGCGCTCCAGATGAGCCGCCGGGCGAGCTCGCCGGTGCGCTGGGCGGGTCCGTGGGGGCCGAGGGTTGTGGCGGTGACGTAGACGCCGTTGAGGACGAGGACCAGCTCGTCGGCGAGCTGCTCGGGATCGGCGGCACCGGCGTCGGCTGCCAAGTCACGCATCCACTGGCGGACCCGCTGCTCGTGGGTGACCGCCACACGGTTCGCGGAGTGCTGCGGGTCGGGGTACTCGGTGTGGGTGTTGAGCATGGGGCAGCCGCGGAAGGAGGGCAGCCTGGTCTCCTCGATGACGGCCGTAAAGATCGCGAGCAGTTTCTCGCGCGGGTCGTCGGCCCGGTCGGCGGCCTGGCGCATGCGCGCGAACCAGGCGTCGGCGCGCTCCTGCGTGTAAGCGCTGGCAAGAGCGTCCTTGCTGGGGAACTGCCGGTAGACGGTGGCGTTGCCGACGCCACTCTCCTTGACCACCCGGTCCATTCCCACGGCGCGGATGCCGTGCTGGTAGTACAGGCGGCTCGCCACGGCCAGGACGTGGCGCCGGTTCTCCTCCGCCGTTTTGCGGGCCATGACGCGCTCCTTCTGCCTGTCGTACGTCTCGTCGAACCGACACGGTGCGGTGCGATGCGGTGCGGTGTGCGGCGGACCCGCCTACCCCGCGTCGAACACTGCACCAGTTTGACGGACGGAGCGTTCCGTCACAAACTCAGGGAGGGAACGATCCGTCACAACAGCCGTCCGACCAAGCCAAGGACCAACCCTGATGCGCCGCCCCAGCCCTCTCTCCGCGAGCTCAGCCCCGCACCCCTCGCGCACCCTCGTCGTGGTCGCCCACCCCGACCTGGCCTCCTCCCGCATCACCGCCCGCCTGGCCGAGGCCGTGAGCGGCCTCGCACACGTCACCGTGCACGAGCTCGGTCCCGCCTGCCGCGACGGCCGCTTCGACGTCGCCCGTGAGCAGCGACTGCTGCGCGATCACGACCGGGTCGTGCTGCAGTTCCCCTGGTACTGGTACTCGGTCCCCGCAGTGCTCAAGGCATGGATGGACCAGGTCCTCACGCACGGCTTCGCCTATGGCAGTAGTGGCTCCGCACTGCGCGGCAAGACCCTCCAGCTGGTCACCTCCACCGGCGGGCCGGCAGAGTCGTACGCCACCGTCGATCCCACCTCCCATTTCACGATGACCCAGCTGCTGGCGCCCCTCGACGCCACCGCCCGCCTGACCGGCATGCGTCTCGCCGAGCCGCTGGTCCTGCACGGCGCCCGCACCGTCTCCGACAAGAACCTCGCCGTGCACGCCAAGCGGTACCGCGAGCTTCTCGGCTCCGCTCAACGGGCCGACTGAGCCTGGCGTGTCTCAGGTCCGCTCCTGGCCCGTTCCGGAGTGGGCCCCCTCGGCGGGGGGTGGTGGTGTCTCGTCCGGCGGGCCGCCCGGTGCGAGCTGGTTCCGCACGTCGCGAGGCACGCTCAGGCCGTGCTTGCGCAGATCGCCGATGAAACGTGCGACGAGCGGGTCCGGCTCCGTGGACGTCACCGCCACCAGTTCCCTGACCCACCGCGGGGAGAATGAGCGCACCGCTCCTGGAAAGCCGTGGCTGACCGCGCTGACGGGACACACGGCGACGCCCAGTCCGGCGGCCGCGAGCTGCGGTGCCGTCGCAGTCACCGACGTCCTCATCACCGTCTCCGGGTGGACTCCCACACGGGCGAAGGACTGGTCGAGCCAGGCGCTGAGGCCGTTGTCCGGCGCGAAGTGAACGAGCGGCGCGCCTTCGAGGTCCTCCAGGCGTACGGCCGGCCGCTCGGCCAGCGGATGTCCGGAGGGTGCCGCCAGCACGATCTCCTCCTGCGCGAGCGCGGTGACCGTGAAACGGCCGGCCGAGGGAGCGGTCAGCACCGCCACGTCGACTTCGTCGGAGTCGACGTACCCGAGTGCCTCGTCCATCGCCGTCGACTCGCGCAGCGTGATCGCGACCTCGGGGTGACGGCGGTGCCACTGGCGAACGACCGCGGCGAGCAGCGGCACCGTGAGGCTCTGCGCGCAGGCCAGCCGCAGGACACCGCCGGCCGCTTGCCCCGCTGCGCGTGCCGACCTGACCGCGGAAGCGGCCGCTTCGATCGCTCGTCTGGCGTCCGCCACGGCGGCGCGGCCCGCAGCAGTGAGTTTGACCCCCCGGGGCTCGCGGCGGAGCAAGACCGTTCGGGTCTCGCGTTCCAGCGAAGCGAGCTGATGGGAGACGGCGGGCTGCGACGAATGCAGCAGCAGCGCGGCCTGCGTGATCGACCCGGAGTCCGCGACGGCGACAAGGCACTCCAGTGCCCGCAGTGAAGCCATCCATGGATTTTATCGCAAGCCTTCGAAGCATGACTGTGATCGAGGGAAGCCATCCGCGCCCCTGGTTGCTCTCTCCCACGAGACCTTCTCGCCAGGACCGGCGAGGGGCTCATGCAGAGCGAGGGAGAGGTCATGGCACGTGTGTTCGTCACCGGCGGTTCCGGGTTCATCGGCCAGGTACTGGTACGCCGGCTCCTCGGCGCGGGGCACTCGGTAGGCGTCCTGGTGCGGAGTGAGGCGTCGGCCGCGAAGATCAAGGCGCTGGGAGCGGAGCCCGTGCGGGGCGAGCTGACCGACCCGCTCACGTGGCGGGACGAACTGACGGGCCGCGACGTGGTGTTCCACCTCGCCGCCGAGACGGACGTCACCGCCGACCGTGCACGCCATGAACTGGTGACGGTTCGCGGCACCCGGGCGGCCGTCGAAGCGGCCCGCCATGCAGGGGTTCCCCGTTTCGTCCACTGCGGGAGCGAGGCCGCCCTGCTCGCAGGGGCCCCGCTCGTGGACATCGACGAGACCGCGCCGCTGCGGCCCGACTCGGAAGCCGCCTACAGCGCCACCAAGGCCGTGGCCGAGAAGATCGTGCTCGACGCGAACGCCCCGGGCTTCGCCACGGTGTCGATCCGCCCGCGGTTCGTCTGGGGGCCCGGCAGCTTCCTCGTGGAGGGCCTGGCCGCGGCCGCGAAGGCGGGACAGTTCGCCTGGATCGACGGAGGCCGGCACACCACCGACGTCACGTTCGTCGAGAACGCCGTCGAGGGACTCGTACTCGGATGGCAGCGCGGCCGGCCGGGGCAGGCCTACTTCGTCACCGACCGGCACCGCGTCACCCTCCGCGACTTCCTGGAGACCCAGTTCGAGATCTACGGCGCCGATGCCGCGATCCCCGACATGGACGCCGAGACCGCCGCCGGCGAGGTCCCCGTTCCCGCTCGATGGTTCCTCGGACAGGAATGCACCCTGCACACGGACAAAGCCGTGCTCGAGCTCGGATACGAGCCCGTCGTCGAGCACGCCGCCGGCCTGGACGCGGTCAGGAACTCGGTGGTCGCCGACCGCACCTGAAACGTCAACCACCCCAAGACCGTCCCCCCGATATTTGGAGATTCCTTTGTTTGAGGCGATCAATTGGCCGGAGGCCATGACTCCGAGCCGCTCACCCATTCACTTCACCAACGAACTCGAGGTCGAGGCCTCTTCGGCAACGATATGGTCCCTGCTCGTCGACCCACGCACCTGGCCCTCCTTCTACCCGGGCGTCGGACATGTCCAGTTGCTCGACGGCCATGACGCACTGCGTCTCGGAACCCGGTTCGAGACCAACCTGGCCGGCCAGGACGTCTTCGCGTCCGTACAGGAATTCCATCCCGAGACGCGTATCGCATGGGGTGGCTTTCCCAAGGCGTCCGAAGAGTCCAGGGCGTACCACGCCTGGATCATCACGCCCACGCCGAACGGGAGCCATCTCTGGACCGAGGAGACGATGCAGGGACCGCTCTGGATCGAACTGGCGAAGCAGGACCCCGAAGTCTTCTGGCGCACGCACGAGAACCTCCTCGCGGCGCTCGCCAAGGTGGCGACCGAGCGTGAGAACCAGGCCGGTTGACCGGTGAGGTGCCCGAAGGACTCGCAGTGAACATGCAGAAAGACTGGCAGTAGACATTCAAAGGGGAAAATGGCCCATGTATGACAAGGTTGTGTGGCCGGAGCAGTACGACCCGAAGTCGTCGGCTCTCTACGCGCTCAATGACATCGACGTGAAGGCGCCGCCCGAGGTGGTGTGGGAGCTGCTTGTCGACGCCGAGAACTGGTCGAGTTACTTCCCTCCCGAGGACCGCGTCAAGATTCTGTCCGGTGACACGGAGTTGGCTCGGGGAACCAGGTTCAGCCGGGTGACGGTCGGATTTCCCATGAGCCTCCACGTGACCGAGTTCGAACCGTTCACCAGGCTCGCGTGGGAGACGACAGTCGACGGCGACGAAACGGGGTCGAGCGCGTACCACGGCTGGGTCATCACGCCCACGGACTACGGCTGTCACGTACTGACCGAGGAGACACAGCAGGGACCGTTCTTCGTCGAGGAGCTCGGACACAAGTATCCCGGTGCGCTCTACAGCTACCACCAGGACTGGGTCGAGCGCCTCGCCCGCGCGGCAGAGGCCGCAGTGGCCAAGCCGGCAGCCTGACCTCCACGAACGCGGGAACGCCGGGAGAGTCGGCCCCCCAACCCCCTTGCACCGCGGTCATTGGCGGCGGCGCAAGGGGGGTCCTCCGCGGTGCCCGCTTCAGAACCGCCGGGCCGATTCCTCCGCGTGAGCCATGCGCCTCAAGCTCAGGAGCACCGGTTCGTACAGCACCGTGAGGGCGACGGCCGCCTCGATCTGCTCAGCATGCTCAGGCCCGGCTCGGCGGACCAGCCGAGGTGCTCCAGCAGCCCCTCCACCGAGCGGCGAGCGGTCTCCATTATGCCTCGGACCAGGGCGGGCAACACCGGCCCGCCTGGGCGGCGTTCAACCGCCGAGTGCGGGGCAGCGAGGGTGCCGTGGGTATCTGGCACGAGACGTACGTCGTCCCGGCCGGTTCGTACGAGTCGATCTACATCGACATCCCGCCGGCCGGTCTGGGTGAGGCGTGGGGCGTCGAGCCTGTGAGCCGGCGCGGGGAGCGGGCCGCGCAGCGGCTGGAGAGCGGGGCCGGTCGGAGGCGGTAGGAGTGCCCTCCGGCCAGGAAGGGGTTCCAGGCGGCAACGGCCGTCTGGTGCCCGGTGGGTGGCGCTGCCCGGCTTCAGGCGACCGTGAGTATGATCTTGCCGCGGATGTGCCCCCGAGCGGCGCGTTCGTGTGCGGCTCGGGCATCGGCAAGTGTGAACGTGCTGTCGATCGAGACGCGGACCGTTCCCGTGTCGAGCAGGCGTCCCAGTTCGGCGAGTTGCGCGCCGTTCGATCGGACCTGGGCGCTGGAGACCGTGACGTCCAGTTTCGTGGTTTCTTCTTCGTCGAAGTTCCCGGGGAATACGGGAAAGTGGGCGCCGCCGCGCTTGAGTGTGTGCAAAAAGCGGTCGCTGCGGGGGCCGCCGACGGTGTCGAGCACGAGGTCGACGTCGTGGACGAGCTCCTCGGGACGGCTTCTGGTGTAGTCGATGAACCGGTCGGCGCCGAGATCCCTCAGGAACGATTCGTGCGTGCCGGACGCCACCGCGATGACTCGTGCGCCCTTCCATTTCGCGAGCTGCACCGCGAAGTGGCCCACGCCGCCCGCGGCGCCGTTGACGAGTACCGTCGTGCCGTCGTCGAGCGTCGTCGGGCGGTGCCGTGCCTTCTGGAAGGGCGAGGGGAGGTCGTGGCCGACGTCGATCAGGAACTGCCACGCGGTGAGGCCGGCCATGGGTGCCCCGGCTGCGTGCACGTGGTCGATGCCGGCCGGCTTGATGGCGAGGTCCGACGCAGGAGCGGCGACGTATTCGGCGTATGCGCTGCCGCTGAAGCTGGGGAAGCGCAGGAGGCCGAAGACCTCGTCGCCCGGGGCGAGGCCGTGTACGTCCGCGGCGACGGCCTCGACGACGCCGGACACGTCTGTCCCCGGAACCGTTGGCAGGCTGACCGTCGCTTCCGGCTCCCCGGGCATCGTGGTCAGCCCGTCGCGCAGGTACCAGTCCGGAGGGTTGACGCCGACGGCGTGCACGCGGACGAGCACCTCGCCCGGCGCCGGCTCGGGAATCGGCACCTCGTCGTAGCGCAGCACCTCAGGGCCGCCGTGCTCGTGGAGCCGGATTGCTCGCATCGTCTGTGTCGGCATGCTTTTCACCTGTCCGGACAGCGGGGTACTCTTATTCGGATCGGCGATCCATATAAGTGGATCGCTGGTGCGAATATATGGACCACTGATCCGGAAAGTCAAGAGTGCGAGAGGCAGATGCGGGCCGACGCCAGGAAGAACCGCGAACAGTTGCTCGCAGTAGCGGGCACGGCCATCACCGAGCAGGGTGTCGACGTGTCCCTGCGCGACATCGCGCGCAGGGCAGACGTCGGGCTCGCCACGCTGCTGCGGCACTTCCCGACGCGCGAGGCGCTGCTTGACGCACTGCTCCGCGCGAGTTTCGACGAGCTGACGGCAGAGGCGGACGCGCTGGAGAGGGCGAGCGAACCCGGGGACGCTCTGGTCTTGTGGCTGCGCGACTGCGTCGCGTGGACAACCGAGTACCGGGGCGTGACCGTGTTGATGGCGGCCGCCATCAACGACACCGAATCCGCCCTCCACGCCTCGTGCGTCAGTCTGCGCGCAGCCGGCGCGCGGCTCCTCGCGCGCGCCCAGAGCGCGGGCGCGGCGCGGACCGACATCGACGGAGCCGGTCTGTTCGCGCTGGTGGCGGCGCTGGCCTGGCTCGGCGACCAGCCCTCACTCGCCCCACGCGCCGGCCACCTCTTCGACCTGATCACGAGCGCGATTCTGACCCGTGAAGAGAGCGGCCACGTCGAGGCGGGCCGCCGTTCTGGGGGCCGTGGCTGACCGGTCGCGCGCACGGACCGGCTGACTGGGCAGCGCCCTCGGTACGGCGCGGCCGCCCCGGGTGCACCAGTGCGGCCCTCCGCGCCTGTCAGAGCGCGGGGTACAGGCCACGGACCGGGCTGAGGGACTCCAGCAGCGAGGCGAGGTGCAGGATCGTCGACTCGGAGTGCCAGCTCGCTGCCAGCTGCACGCCGATCGGCATGCCGTCGCTGCTGGTGCCGAATCGCATGGACAGTGCGGGGAGTCCGGTCAGGTTGAACGGAATGGTCGCTGTCTGGATGTGGGCAGCCTTCACCGTCCGGCCGTTGATGGTGAACCGGGAGAGCCCGTGCTCGTGCGCGGGGATGGGCAGTACCGGGAGCAGGAGGGCGTCGTACTGCTGGAAGTACGCGGCGAACGCGTCCCGGAGGCGTTCGACGCCCTGTTCGGCCAGGACGTAGTCGCGGAGGGGCGTGTCGGGGCGTGCGAGCACGTACTTCGAGACCTTGGCCATCTGGTCTTCACGGCCGGCGGTGACGTCCTGGAAGGCCGGCTTGATCTCCATGACGTGCTGTCGGTAGAAGAGGTCGAGCGGGTTGTCCCGTTCCAGTGCCGGGATGCCCACCGCATCGACCACGGCCCCGGCACTCCTCAGAGCTTCGGCGGCCTTCTGCACGGTGGCCGCGACCTCCGAGTCGATAGGGCCGAGTCCGGAGTCGGTCAGCCATCCGACGCGGACGGGGCGGTCCGGCGACGCGCCCAGGCCTGCGTCGAATCCGGGCGGAGCAGTGGCGAAGCCGTCGGCGCCGTCCGGCCCGGACAGCAGCGAGTAGGCCAGTGCGAGGTCGCGGATGGTGCGGGCCATCGGGCCGACGTGCCAGTTGCGGCGGGGTGCTCGTGGCCAGACCCCGGTCATCGGGATGCGCCCGTGGGTTGCCTTGAGGGCGACGATGCCGGTGTGAGCGGCCGGCCCGCGCACCGAGATCGCCAGGTCGCTGCCGAGTCCGAGAGGCGACATGCCGGCCGCGATCGCCGCTGATTCGCCGCCGCTGGAACCGCCGGGCGTGCGGTCGAGGTTCCAGGGGTTGTTCGTCCTGCCGGTCAGGAGGTTGTCGGACTCGGTCGAGTACGAGAACTCCGGCAGGTTGGTCTTCGCGAGGAGGATCGCGCCGGCACGCTTGAGGCGGGCCACGCTGGTGGCGTCCGTGTCCGGGATGCGGCCCTCGAAGATCGGGGAACCGCGCTGGGTCAGTACTCCGGCCGTGTCGAACGAGTCCTTGGCCGTGAACGGGACGCCGAGCAACGGCCCGATCTCGACGCCGGCCGCCACTGCCGCGTCGGCGGCTTCGGCGGCCTCCAAGGCTCCGTCGGCGAGCGTGACGACGGCATTGACGCTGGGATTCGTGGCCTCGATGCGATCGAGGTGCGCCTGTACCACCTCGACGGACGACACCTCCCTGTCGCGGATCCGTTCAGCGAGTTCGCTCGCGTCGGAGTGGATGAGGTCGGTGGTCACAGTGGCCTCCTGTTTTAGACCGGTCTACTAGTCGGTGAATCCGCCGCCTGGACCGGTGTGTCGGGGCCGGCAGGACATGCGGTGAGGCTTGTCAGGGGAGAAGGACCTGACGGGTGACGGTCATGGCGCGGTCGAGATGGTGTGCACTGCGGTGAATCTTCGTCATCATGCTCGCTCCGAGCCATAGGTCGTAGAGCGCCTCGGCCGTCGTGCGAGGGCTTTCGTCGACGGACACGGACCCGTCGGCGACGCCGTCGGCGATCATCCGCTCCAGGCGGTCGACGATCCCGGTGGTCCCGGCTTTCGTCGCCAGCCTCATCACCTCGGAGAGGTCGGCGACCTCCGCGCCGAGCTTGACGACCAGGCACCCGCCTTGGCAGTCGTCCGCAGCCTGCGTGTCGTAGAACCTCTGCCAGTAGCTCATCAGGTGCTCTGCCGAACTCCTGCCCGTGTCGGCGACGATGGCGTCCATGGACGTGAGGTAGCCGTCGAAGTAGCTCTTCATCATCGCCTCGCCGAAGGCGTCCTTGGAGGCGAAGTAGTGGTAGAACGACCCCTTGGGGACGCCGGCTGCGGTGAGGATCTCGTTGATGCCGACCGCGGCGTAGCCCTTCGCGGCCACGATCCGCTGTGCGGCCTCCAGGAGGGCTTGGCGCGTCTCCGTCTTGGTGGCAGACATGCTTGGACCCTAGTAGTTGATTAGACCGGTCGTCTACAGCAAGGCCGGGCGTCCGCACTGTGACCGTTCCGCTACCGCGCCGCTGATGTCCCGGCCGAGGGCGAGCGGCGGTCGGTCGAGCAGGGGGACTCACCGGCGCGCAGGAGCGACCCGACCGGGTTCAGTCCGGTCGCCTCGACGGGGGCGAGGCGGATGCCGCGATGAAGGCCCGTACGAGAGGGCGGTCGTCTCCGCGGCGGGTGGCCATGAGGATCTGGCTCACTGTTGGAGGTTCGTCGAGTTCGAGCCTTCGGGCGCCCGGCGGAAGCAGTGTGGTGACGCTGTAGGGAGCGATGCTGACACCGAGGCCGGCCGCGACGAACGTGACGATGGTGTGCCAGTTCGAGCATTCCTGCGCGACCTGAACGTCGATGCCGGCATTCCGCAACGGCCGGGTGTTCGTCTCGAAGGCCTCGGGACCCGCTGACCGCGGGAAGAGGATCAGAGGGTCGGCGGCCAGCGCTCGCGCTGCCACCCGCTCGCCCCCGGCGGCGGGGTGGTCTGCGGGAACGACGGCGACGAACCGTTCCGACGCCAGGAGGGAAAGGTCGATGTCGTCCCGCCTCTCGGCGTCCCGGACGATTCCGACGTCGGCTGTGCCTCGCTCCAGGGCCGCCAGGACGTCGGTGGTGAAGCCGTCGTGCAGCTTGACCTGGACCTCGGGGCGGCGGCGGGAGAATTCACCGAGGTACTCGCCGACGATGGTGGTGGCGGAGGTGATGAAGGCGACATCCAGGCGGCCGGCCTCGCCACGGCCGACGCGCCCGGCCTCGTCGAGGTCGGCCGCCAGAGTGTCCAGCAGACTCCGCGCCCGTGGCTGGAACGCCGCCCCCGCTTCTGTGAGGCGGACGCTCCGGGAAGTCCGGCGGAACAACTCGACGCCGACGATCGTCTCAAGCTGTCTGATCTGCTGGGACAGGGCGGGCTGGGCGATATGCAGCCGACCGGAGGCGCGGCCGAAGTGCAGTTCCTCGGCCAGCGCCAGGAAGTACCGGAGATGGCGGAGCTCGATACGTCGATCCATAGGGGCAGCTTATTGATGGCCACCCGGGTGCGTATTGGACATATGGGTGAGTACGGCCGGAGGCTGTGGGGAGCAATACCGAAAGGGAGTTTGCCCCATGTCGTACGACGCCTCTGGCCCCGTCGAGATCTCCTCGATCGCCTCGCAAAGTGACGCTGACGCGTTCTACGTGCTGAACGAGGAGTGGATCTCGCGCCTCTTCACCCTGGAGGGCGAGGACCGAGCGGTGCTCGGTGATCCGTTCGGCCGCATCGTGGCATCGGGCGGCGACGTGCTCGTGGCCCGAGAGCCGGGCCGTGGGGCTGCGGTCGGCTGCGTCGCGCTGCTGGCCTATCCGGATGACGTGTTCGAACTGGCGAAGATGGCCGTGGCTCCCGCCGCGCAGGGACGCGGCATCGGCCGGCTGCTCGTGGCCGCAGCGGTCGACCGCGCCAAGGCACTCGGTGGGACACGGCTGTTCCTCGGTACGAACACCAAGCTGGCCCCCGCCATCCGCCTCTACGAGAACGCGGGGTTTGTCGGGATCACTCGCGACCGTCTCCCCGTGTCCGACTACTACGCCCGCGCCGACGTCCTCATGGAACTGATGTGAATTCCCCGCCCGCTAGTGGAAATGGCGTGCGATGAAGGCTTCCGTCACGCCGCTCCCGAGGTCGGCCTGCCGCTCGCCGTCCAGGTATGAGAAGGATCTATCGCAACGCGTACTTCTATCGATGGGCGGACGGGAAGGGCATTACCTCCCTGGCGGTTGGAGTGTTCGACGAGGACGGGCGTAACGCCTGTCCCGCGGAACATGCCTGGAGCATCCGATGCCGTATTCATTGAGGGACAAACGCGTTCTGATCGTGGGGAGCGGCTCTGACATCGCTGCCGCCCTGGTGACCGATCTCCTCCGGGAAGGCGCGCGGGTCACGCTCGCGGGCCGGAACATCGAGAAGACCGCCTCCGCGACGAAGGCACTCGGGGACGCCGTCCGGCCCCTTTCGCTCGACCTTTCGGACGAGGAGTCGATCCGGGCCGCCGCCGATCAGGTCCGGGCCGCCGGGGGGCTGGATCATCTCGTCAGTGTCGCTACGGAGCGCGCCAACGGGCCGGTCGCCTCCCTTGAGCGCGGCGCGCTGCACGCGGCCTTCGACGCCAAGGTCGTGGGCCCGATCCTGCTGGCGAAGCACTTCGCGCGGTTGATCGCCGAGGAAGGGTCGCTGCTGTTCTTCTCGGGCCTGGCCGCGTGGCGGCCATCGCCGGGACTCGCCGCTATGGCGGCCACCAACGGCAGTGTGAGCACCCTCGCTTCCGCTCTCGCGGTCGAATTGGCGCCCACGCGTGTCAACGCCCTCTCGCCCGGTGTGATCGACACCAGCAACTGGGACGTCGTCGCGGCCGACAAGCAGGAGTTGTTCCGACAGGTCGCAGCCTCCGCGCCGGCGCGCCGGGTCGGGGACCCGTCCGATGTCTCGGCCGCCGCCCGGGCGTTGTTGGTCAACCCGTACATCAACGGCGAGACCCTCCACGTCGACGGTGGAGCGCGCTGGTCCTGACGGGCGACGCGAGCACAGGACAGCATCACCAAAAGGAGCACTCACCATGAGCAGTATCAGCATCATCGGCCTGGGCCAGATGGCCCGCGTCCTCGCCGCCCGCGCGCTCGACGGCGGCAACACCGTCGAGGTCATCGGCCGTGACGCGGCCAGGGCCGCGGACGTGGCCGGCGCCCTCGGCCACGGCGCCACGGCGGGAACACCGGGCGCGGCCCCGGCCGGGGACATCGTCGTCCTCGCCGTGCCCCACGGCAGCGCCGTTCCGGTCGTCAGCCGGTACGGGGACGCGCTGGCCGGCAAGGTCCTCGTCGACATCACGAACCCCTTCAACGCCAGTGCCACGGGGGTTGTCACCTCCGACGGCACCTCCGTCGCGCAGGAAGTCGCCAAGGCCGCTCCGGCCGGCGCCCACGTCGTCAAGGCGTTCAACACCGTCTTCGGTCATGTCCTGGCCAAGGGAGGCCCGTTGGACGTGTTCATCGCCGGTGACGACGCGCAGGCCAAGGTGAACACGGCGGCGTTCATCCAGAGCCTCGGCCTACGCCCGTTGGACACCGGCGACCTGCAGATGGCGCAGTGGCTGGAGGGGGCCGGAGTACTGATGATGGGCCTGGGACGCCATGGCGTGGGGAACTACGACTTCTCCCTCGGCGTCACCGTCACCGACTGAGCGCCCGAAGGCCACATCGGCGCCGTGTACGAGCTCGGCGGCGACGAATCCTTCACCTTGACTGACCTCGCCGCCGCGATCTCTGCTGCGGCCGGGAAGCAGGTTGCCTACGCCGACCTCCCGGTGGCCGACCTGGCCCAGGTGCTGTCCGCCGCGGGTCTGCCCGCGGAGCTGGCGGAGGTCCTCGCCGACGCCGACCGCGGCATGAACCGCGGCGAGATGTACACCGACTCCGGCGACTTGCGCCGCCTGATCGGCCGACCGCCCGCGACCCTGGCCGAGGAACTCGCGGTCGCCCTGCGTTCCTGAGGTTGGAAGCGCAGGCCCCGGGCCGTCCTGCACGGCGATGTGCCGGGCGCGCCGCCCGTCCTCTCGCTCGGGGCGGTTCGGTGGTGGCCCGAGGAATACGAGCGGCCTGGTGCCGTTCGGGCGCCAGGCCTGTTCGGGGAGCGTCGAGCAGGGACGGGGTGCCGGGTTGCTCGCCGGGTGGTGGTGTCCGGCACGGACGGCGGTGGGCGCGGCCGGAGACACGGGTGACGTCAGGCGTCGGGGATGTCCTCCTTCGCCCGGACGAGGGTTTCCCGGCTCACGACGACGATGCGTTCGTAGTCGGCGCGGGCGGCGTCGGCGGGCAGTTCACGCTCCAGTGCCTCGGTGGCCTCGGTGCCGATGACGGCGAAATTGCCGTCGCTCAGTTCGAACACGTCGGGGCAGGTGGAGGTCGAGGTACTGCCCCGGGCGCTCGGAGGCACACCGATGCGGCGCACAATCTTCAAAGGGACCGATCCTTGGCTTCGGCCAGAATGACTCTGGACAGAGTGACGAAGTGACAGAGTGTCAGATCGCACACGGTACTGGTGTTCACGGCGTCGCGGTGCGTCGCAGGCCGAAATGCCCGCCGTCGTGTCGCGTGCCGCCGCCGGCCGGCCCCTGTCGCCGGTCGGCCACGCGCGAACGCGCCGGTGGATCAGTCGCTCGGAGGCGTGCCGACGACCCACCACTCGTCCGTGTCGGCCGCGTCGATGTCCTCCACGAGGCCGTCGACCATGCGTCCCATCCGCGCCTCGGCGGAGTCCGCGTCGAGCGAGGCCCGCATGTGCCGCGACGCTTCCCAGTACTCACGGAAGATCGGGCTCTGGAAGTACTCCCGCAGGGCCGCGTACAGCTCGTCCCGGCTCACGAGTCCCGCCTGGTGCACGTGGTACAGGTACACGTACCAGGCGTTGGCGTAGATGAACTGACGGCGCCTCTCGGCCGGGATGCCCTTGTCGTACGGATCCATCACCTCGGCCAGCGACGGATCGTCGAGCGCCCTGGTCAGCAGCTCCCAGTGCATGCGCTGCTGATGCGCCAGCGACGTGCGCCGCAGGGCCGTCTCGTCCAGCTCCAACTGCCGCGCCCGGGCCGCCGCCAGCCGCCGCCGCGCGGCCAGCGAGACCCCGGCCGTGGCGGCCAGCATGCCGGCCGCCGCGGAGCCGAACCTCCCCGTGATCTTCTTGCGTGTGACCATGTCAACCCCCGTTTCGGGCGACCGCCCACCGGTCGTCGAGTGCGGGTCGGCTGACGGGGACCGGCGAGCGATGGGTGGTGCTGCCGCCTCCAGAGTGCCGAGCGGCGCTGACCGGCGGGGAGGCGGAGAGGCGGCGCACGGAGGGAACGAGGGTCGCACGGTCCCGCGCCTGCAGAACGTTTGCCCGGCACGCCCTGCTGACAATCGTTCACTCCGCGGATACCGGGCCGACTCGTATCCTGAACAGGGCAGTCCGGTACGCGGGTGTACTCCCGTCGGGGACCGGCGTACGCGTAGGTGAGAGAGAGGTCGCACGGTGGGGCAGCGCCCGACTCCGCAGCAGGTTCCGGTCGTCGTACTCGCCGGATTCCTCGGCTCCGGAAAGACCACACTCCTCAACCACCTCCTCCACCGCAGCGGAGGCAGCCGGATCGGCGCCGTCGTCAACGACTTCGGCTCGATCGAGATCGACGCGATGGCCGTCGCCGGCGCCCTCGGGGACTCCACCGTCTCGCTCGGCAACGGATGCCTGTGCTGCGCGGTCGACGTGAGCGAACTGGACGGGTACCTGGAGCGGCTGACCGGGCCCGAGGCGGGTATCGACGTCGTCGTCATCGAGGCCAGCGGTCTCGCCGAGCCGCAGGAGCTGGTGCGCATGCTGCTCGCCAGTGAACAGCCCCAGGTCGTCTACGGCGGACTCGTCGAGGTCGTCGACGCCGCCGAGTTCGACGCCACCCGCGCCAGGCACCCCGAGATCGACCGGCACCTGGCGCTGGCCGACCTGGTCGTGGTCAACAAGACCGACCGGGCCCCGGACGCCGGACGCGTACTGGATCTCGTCCGCTCGCTCGCCGAGGGCGCCGCCGTGGTGCCCGCCACCTACGGCCGTGTCGACCCCGAGTTCCTGTACGACTGCCGGCCCGCCGAGGAGCGGGTCGGCCAGCTCTCCTTCGACGACCTGCACGACCACGCCGCGGGCGGCGCCGCGCACGCCGGGCATCTGCACGCCGACTACGACACCCTCTCGTTCGTCTCCGACGTGCCGCTCGACCCGCGCCGGCTCATGCGGTTCCTGGACAGCCGGCCCGAGGGCCTCTACCGGATCAAGGGGTACGTCGACTTCGGCCCGTACGACACCCGCAACCGGTACGCCGTCCACGCCGTCGGCCGCTTCCTGCGCTTCTACCCGGAGCCCTGGACGGCCGCGGGCCCGGCCGGCGCCCGCAGCACCCAGCTCGTCCTCATCGGCTCCGGCATCGACGCACCGGCCCTCGGCGGGGAACTCGACGCGTGCCGCAGGGCCGCCGACGCCCCGCCCGCCGACGAACACGGCATGTGGGGCGTCCTGCGCTACGTACGCACCCCGGACGGCGAGGAACCGGACGGCGAGGTGCCGGGCGGCGAGGAACCGGACGGGGCCGATTCCCGCGCCGGCGGCCCCGGCGCCGAGGAACCGCCTGCCGTTCCTTGAGGCGGTCCCTCAGCGCGCATGTTCCTCAGTGCGTAAGTTCCTCAGTAGGCCAGGTCCTCAGGCAGGCCCCGCCACCACCGAGACCGTCTTCGGCAGCGACACGCCCGAGCCGTCACGGCGCGGGTCGATGTCCGGGAGCTGGACCGGTGTCCCGTTCTTCTGCGCGGCACGGGCCGGGACGGTGCCCGCCCAGGCGAAGGCCAGGCAGTCCTCGCCCTTCAGGAACCGCTGGCAGCGCACACCGCCCGTGGCGCGGCCCTTGCGCGGGTACTGGTCGAACGGCGTGAGCTTGGCCGTGGTCTGCACGGAGTCGTCCAGCGTGCCGCGCGAACCGGCGACCGTGAAGACCACCGCGTCCGCCGCCGGGTCCACCACGGTGAACGAGATGACCTTGGCGCCGTCGGCGACCTTCACGCCCGCCACACCGCCCGCCGGACGGCCCTGTGGGCGTACCTGCGAGGCCTGGTAGCGCAGGAGCTGCGCGTCGTCGGTGATGAAGACCAGATCCTCGTCCCCGGTGCGCAACTCGGCCCCGCCGACGACCCGGTCGCCGTCCCTGAGGGCGATGACCTCCAACTCGTCCTTGTTGGACGGGTAGTCCGGCACCACCCGTTTGACGACCCCCTGTTCCGTGCCGAGCGCCAGGCCGGGCGAGGACTCGTCCAGGGTGCTCAAACAGACGACGTCCTCGTCGTCCTCCAGGGACACGAACTCGGCGAGCGGCGCGCCACCCGCGAGGTTCGGCGTCGGCATGGACTCGGGGAGCTGGGGCAGGTCCACGACGTTCACCCGCAGCAGGCGCCCCGCGGACGTCACCACGCCCACCTCGCCGCGTGCCGTGGCCGGCACCGCCGAGACGATCAGGTCGTGCTTGACGCGCCCCGCGCCCTTCTCCGTGACGAGGGCGTCGTCGTTCGCCGTGCGGGCCAGCAGGCCCGTCGAGGACAGCAGCACCCGGCACGGGTCGTCCGCCACCTGGAGCGGCACCGCGGCCACCGGGGTACCGCTCGACTCCAGCAGCGTCGTGCGCCGGTCGGTGCCGAACTTCTTGGCCACCACGGCCAGTTCGGCAGAGACCAGCTTGCGCAGCTCGGCGTCCGAGTCGAGGATCCGGGTCAGCTCCTCGATCTCCGCGTTCAACCGGTCCTTCTCGGACTCCAGCTCGATGCGGTCGTACTTGGTGAGGCGGCGCAGCGGCGTGTCCAGGATGTACTGGGTCTGGGTGTCGCTCAGTCCGAAGCGCTCCATCAGGCGCTGCTTGGCCTGCGCCGAGTTCTCGCTGGAGCGGATGAGCCGGATGACCTCGTCGATGTCGACCAGGGCGGTGAGCAGGCCCTCCACGAGGTGCAGCCGGTTCCGCCTCTTGGTCCGGCGGAACTCGCTGCGGCGCCGTACGACGGTGAACCGGTGGTCGAGGTAGACCTCCAGCAGCTCCTTGAGACCCAGGGTGAGGGGCTGGCCGTCCACCAGGGCGACGTTGTTGATGCCGAAGGACTCCTCCATGGCCGTCAGCTTGTAGAGCTGCTCCAGGACCGCCTCCGGCACGAAGCCGTTCTTGATCTCGACGACCAGGCGCAGCCCGTGCGCGCGGTCGGTGAGGTCCTTGACGTCGGCGATGCCCTGGAGCTTCTTCGAGCCCACCAGGTCCTTGATCTTCGAGATGACCTTCTCGGGGCCGACCGCGAAGGGCAGTTCGGTGACGACGAGGCCCTTGCGGCGGGCCGTCACCGTCTCCACGGACACGGTCGCGCGGATCTTGAAGGTGCCGCGGCCCGTCGCGTACGCGTCCCGGATGCCGGGCAGGCCGACGATCCGGCCGCCGGTGGGCAGGTCCGGGCCCGGCACGTGCTTCATCAGCGCTTCGAGGTCGGCGTTCGGATGCCGGATCAGGTGGCGGGCGGCCGCGATCACCTCGCGCAGGTTGTGCGGCGGCATGTTGGTGGCCATGCCGACGGCGATGCCGGAGGCGCCGTTGACCAGCAGGTTGGGGAAGGCGGCGGGCAGCGCCACCGGCTCCTGCTCCTGGCCGTCGTAGTTGGGTCCGAAGTCGACGGTGTCCTCGTCGATGGACTCCGTCATCAGGCTGGTGGCCTCGGTCATCCGGCACTCGGTGTACCGCATGGCGGCCGGCGGGTCGTCGTTGCCCAGGGAGCCGAAGTTGCCGTGGCCGTCGACCAGGGGCACCCGCATGGAGAACGGCTGCGCCATGCGCACCAGCGCGTCGTAGATGGACGCGTCGCCGTGCGGGTGGAGCTTGCCCATCACCTCGCCGACGACGCGGGCGCACTTCACGTAGCTGCGCTCGGGGCGCAACCCCATCTCGTTCATCTGGTAGACGATGCGCCGGTGCACCGGCTTGAGGCCGTCGCGGGCGTCCGGCAGTGCGCGGGAGTAGATGACCGAGTACGCGTACTCGAGGAAGGAGCCCTGCATCTCGTCGACGACGTCGATGTCGAGGATCTTCTCCTCGTACGAGTCGTCGGGCGGCGGGGTCTTCGTACTACGGCGGGCCATCGCTGCCGGCTCCTTGCTGAAGCGTGAACGGTGATCTGACGAGGTCCATTGTGGACTGCGGCACTGACAGCGACCGACCAGGACCCGTCACGGGTTGCCCGGCCCCCGGCCCGGCGCTGCCCGCAGGGTACGCCCTCGGACGCGCCGGACCGTCAACCGCGTTCTCGCTCTCGGCGTACGGCGGCCGGGAACTCCACCGGTGTCCCGCACGCTTGCATACAGTGGCAGGACCGGCGGAATCCCGCAGTTCCGCCCGCTGATTCCACCAGTGATTCCGCCAAGGATTTCGCGATCGAAGGGACGTACATGCCCATGGGTCACACGGCCACAGCCCAGGCAGGCTCCGGCGGCCTGACAGCGACCGAGCACCGCCTGGCCAACGGCCTGCGCGTGGTGCTCTCCGAGGACCACCTGACCCCGGTCGCGGCGGTGTGCCTCTGGTACGACGTCGGCTCCCGCCACGAGGTCAAGGGACGCACCGGCCTGGCTCACCTTTTCGAGCACCTGATGTTCCAGGGCTCCGCCCAGGTCAAGGGCAACGGCCACTTCGAGCTGGTGCAGGGCGCCGGCGGCTCGCTCAACGGCACCACCAGTTTCGAACGGACCAACTACTTCGAGACCATGCCCGCCCACCAGCTGGAGCTCGCCCTCTGGCTGGAGGCCGACCGCATGGGCTCCCTGCTGGCCGCCCTCGACGACGAGTCGATGGAGAACCAGCGGGACGTCGTCAAGAACGAACGCCGCCAGCGCTACGACAACGTCCCCTACGGAACCGCCTTCGAGCGGATGACCGCCCTCGCCTACCCGGAGGGCCACCCCTACCACCACACGCCGATCGGCTCGATGGCCGACCTGGACGCGGCGACCCTGGAGGACGCGCGCGCGTTCTTCCGCACCTACTACGCGCCGAACAACGCGGTGCTGTCGATCGTCGGTGACATCGACCCCGAGCAGACCCTCGCCTGGGTCGAGAAGTACTTCGGGTCCATCGCCTCCCACGACGGCAAGCAGCCGCCGCGCGACGGCTCGCTGCCCGACGTCATGGGCGCGCAGCTGCGCGAGGTCGTCGAGGAGGAGGTGCCGGCCCGCGCCCTGATGGCGGCCTACCGCCTCCCGGAGGACGGCACGCGCGCGTGCGACGCGGCCGACCTCGCGCTCACCGTCCTGGGCGGCGGCGAGTCGTCCCGCCTCTACAACCGGCTGGTGCGCCGCGACCGCACGGCCGTCGCCGCCGGGTTCGGCCTGCTGCGGCTCGCCGGCGCGCCCTCCCTGGGGTGGCTGGACGTGAAGACGTCCGGGGACGTCGAGGTGCCGGTCATCGAGGCCGCCGTCGACGAGGAGCTGGCCCGCTTCGCCGAGGAGGGCCCCACGGCAGAGGAGATGGAGCGCGCCCAGGCGCAGCTGGAGCGGGAGTGGCTGGACCGGCTGGGCACGGTCGCGGGCCGCGCCGACGAACTGTGCCGGTACGCCGTGCTGTTCGGCGACCCGCAGCTCGCCCTCACCGCCGTCGGGCGAGTGCTGGAGGTGACGGCCGACGAGGTCCAGGAGGTCGCCAAGGCCCGCCTGCGCCCCGACAACCGCGCGGTGCTCGTCTACGAGCCCACCGCCCCCGCCGACGAGAACGACGCCACCGACGAGAACGAGGAGGCGGCCAAGTGACCGAGCTCGCCACCATGGAATTCCACGCCCGCCCGCAGGCCGGCGAGCCCAAGCCGTGGGCCTTCCCGGCCCCCGAGCGCGGCAGCCTCGGCAACGGCCTCACCGTGCTGCGCTGCCACCGGCCCGGCCAGCAGGTCGTGGCCGTGGAGGTGCTGCTCGACGCGCCCCTGGACGCCGAGCCCGCCGGTCTCGACGGCGTCGCCACCATCATGGCGCGCGCCTTCTCCGAGGGCACCGACAAGCACTCCGCCGAGGACTTCGCCGCCGAGCTGGAGCGCTGCGGCGCCACCCTCGACGCGTACGCCGACCACCCCGGCGTACGGCTGAGCCTGGAGGTGCCCGCCTCCCGCCTCGCCAAGGCCCTCGGCCTCCTCGCCGACGCCCTCAGGGCGCCCGCCTTCGCGGACGGCGAGGTCGAACGGCTGGTGCGCAACCGGCTCGACGAGATCCCGCACGAGCTGGCCAACCCCTCCCGGCGCGCCGCCAAGGAGCTCTCCAAGGAGCTGTTCCCGGCGGACTCCCGCATGTCGCGCCCGCGCCAGGGCACCGAGGAGACGGTCGAGGCCGTCGACTCCGCGGCCGTACGCGCCTTCTACGAGCGGCACGTCCGGCCCGCCACGGCCACCGCGGTCGTCGTCGGCGACCTCACCGGCCTCGATCTCGACGCGCTGCTCGGCGACACCCTGGGCGCGTGGACCGGCTCGGCCGCGCAGCCGCGGCCCGTGCCCGCGGTCACCGCCGACGACCGGGGCCGGGTCGTCATCGTCGACCGTCCCGGCGCCGTCCAGACGCAGCTGCTGATCGGCCGCACCGGCTCCGACCGGCACGACCGCGTGTGGCCCGCGCAGGTGCTCGGCACCTACTGCCTCGGCGGCACCCTCACCTCCCGCCTGGACCGGGTCCTGCGCGAGGAGAAGGGCTACACCTACGGCGTCCGGGCGTTCGGGCAGGTGCTGCGGTCCGCGCCGGACGGCACGGGTGCCGCCATGCTCGCCATCAGCGGCTCCGTCGACACGCCCAACACCGGTCCCGCGCTGGAGGACCTGTGGACGGTGCTGCGCACGCTCGCCGAGGAGGGGCTCACCGACGCCGAACGCGACGTGGCCGTGCAGAACCTGGTGGGCGTGGCGCCGCTGAAGTACGAGACGGCGGCGGCCGTGGCGAGCACCCTGGCCGACCAGGTCGAGCAGCACCTGCCCGACGACTTCCAGGCGACGCTCTACCGCCGGCTCGTCGCCACGGGCACTGTGGAGGCCACCGCGGCGGTCGTCAACGCCTTCCCGGTGGACGGCCTGGTGACGGTCCTGGTCGGTGACGCGGCGCAGATCAAGGAGCCCGTGGAGGCCCTCGGCATCGGTGAAGTCACCGTGGTGGCCGCCGAGTAGCGGCGCGCGAATGTGCGGCCCTGGTGACCGGAGTGTCACCAGGGCCGCCGTTTGTCCGAATTGGGGGAGTGGCTGCCCTTCTGCCCTGTGGCGTGCGCTACAAAAGGCCGGTTGTGTTTGAGGATTGAAGACAGCCCCGCTTAGCTTCGTCCGGGCTGTCCGTCAGGTGCAGTGCGCCGCATCCGCGGCACCGGACAGTCATCGCCGAGTCCCCGTACGGCGCGAGCCAGGGGAGCCGGGGACCCACCGCAGTCCCTGGGGTGAATCGGACGCCCGCGCGCGCAGCGAGGGGGTCCGTAGGAGACCTTCCTGCTCCGAACCCGTCAGCTAACCCGGTAGGCGAGAGGGAAGGAAAGGACCAGCCTCTACATGGCGTTCACGCGCGCCACCGGGAAGCACCGCCGTGCCGGCAGGGTGCACCGCTCCACCGCCCGCGCGGCGGGAGTCGCGGCCCTCGCCACCACCGGCGTCGTCGGCACCCTCGCGGCTCCGGCGCTCGCCGCCGAGCCCGAGGTGGAGCAGAGCGGCCTCACCCCGGTCGTCACCATCGGCGACTCCATAGCCGACGAGATCGACGCCCAGGCCGTCGCACAGAAGCAGGCCGCCGCGGACGCCGCAGCCCGCGAGGCCGCCCAGGAGGCGGCACGCGAGCGGGCCGCCGAGGCGGCCAAGGAGGCACGCGAGGCCAAGGAGCGCGCCGCGCGGGAGGCGGAGCGCAAGCGCCTCAACACCTTCGTCCCGCCGATCACGGCCTCCTACGTCTCCACCGCCTACCAGGCCGGCAGCTCCCTGTGGTCCTCCGGCAGCCACACCGGCATCGACTTCCACGCCTCCAGCGGGACCACCGTCCACGCGGTGGGCGTCGGCACCGTCGTCGAGGCGGGCTGGGGCGGGGCCTACGGCAACCAGGTCGTCGTCAGGATGCACGACGGCACGTACACGCAGTACGGGCACCTGTCCTCCGTCGGCGTCTCGGTCGGCCAGGCGGTCGAGCCGGGCCAGCAGATCGGCCTCTCCGGCGCCACCGGCAACGTCACCGGACCGCACCTGCACTTCGAGGCCCGTACGACCCCCGAGTACGGCTCGGACATGGACCCCGTGGCCTACCTCCGCTCCCACGGCGTCGACGTCTGACGGCGGACGGTACGGCACCGAGAGCCCCGGCCCTCCCGGAACCACGGGAGGGCCGGGGTTTTCGCATTCCAGCCGACGCGCCGGCCCCGCGTGGCCAAAAAATATCCATGAAATCTGCTCCGCCGCCGGAATACCCGCACGATTGGCCTAGAGTCGTTTGAATACGTCAATCGTCGACGTTGCACGGGGATTAAGACGGAGGTCGGGCATGCGTATTCCGGCGCATTCGGTGTGTACGGCGATCCGGGACGACATCGTGACCGGAGTCCACGCCCGCGGAAGCAGACTCACCGAGGAGCTCCTGGCCCGCCGGTACGGCGTCTCGCGCGTCCCCGTGCGCGAGGCGCTGCGGACCCTGGAGGCCGAGGGGTTCGTGGTGACCCGGCGGCACGCGGGCGCGTGCGTCGCGGAACCGAGCGCGCAGGAGGCCGCCGACCTCCTGGAGACCCGCGCCCTGCTGGAGCCGCTCGGCGCCGCCCGGGCCGCCCGGCGCCGTACCGACGCCCACCTCAGGGTGCTGCGCGGACTGGTCCGCCTCGGTCAGGAGCGGGCGAGGCAGGGCGCGGGCGAGGAACTGCGCCCGCTGGGAGGCTGGTTCCACGAGACGCTCGCCCAGGCCGCGGGCAGTCCCTCCCTCACGGCCCTGCTGACCCAGTTGCGCCACAAGATCGCCTGGATGTACACCGTGGACGCGCCGGCCGGGCCGGTGGAGTACTGGGCGGAGCACGGCGCGATCGTCGACGCGGTGGCCAGGGGCGACGGCGAACGGGCCCGGGCGCTGATGGCGCTGCACACCGAGCGGTCCACGCCGGCGCACCGGCTGCGCTTCGCCCCCGGGGGCGGTCGGACGGAGCGGGTGAGGAACGCGCAACCTCGCGTAAACACGGCGAGCGTTCGGCAGTAACACGGGCGCCGTATACAAAGAGCGGGAAATGCGGAAGCTCTTTTCCTGCTGCCCGGAAAGCGCGGACGGGTCGGCGTCGCGCGCTTTTCGGGCGGCCGAAAAGGGAAAGGCCCACCCGGTGGTCCGGGAGGGCCTTTCCGTGCTGCTCCGTCCGGAGAGGTACTGCTGCCTCCGGAGCGGTGTCGCTGTCCGTCAGACGGTCTCGGGCAGTTCCTCGAGCCCCTCGGCGACCAGCTTCGCCAGCCGGTCCAGGGCGGCGTCCGCGCCCTCGGCGTCGGAGGCGAGGACGATCTCCTCGCCGCCCTGGGCGCCGAGGCCGAGGACGGCCAGCATGGAGGCCGCGTTGACGGGGGACCCGTCGGCCTTGGCGATCGTCACCGGGACGCCGGTGGCCGTGGCGGCCCGGACGAAGATGGAGGCGGGGCGGGCGTGGAGACCCTCGGCCCAGCCGACGTTGACGCGGCGCTCAGCCATGTGATGCTGCCCTTCAGGTGTTCAGAGGCGTGCGGGTGTTGCAGGGGCTTGACGTGGTGCAGAGCTTGAGTTGTCGACGTTGGTGCTTGGCTCAAGTTGTCTAGACCAGTCTTGTCTAGACCAGTTTCCCACATCGCGGGGCGGGCCGCGGAACGCCCCGCGCCCCCGCCGTACGCGAGCCGTACGCTGGGGCCCATGCAGACCTCGTCGGACCGGCACGAGTACCCCGCCCACTGGGAGGCCGACGTGGTGCTGCGCGACGGCGGCACCGCGCGCGTCCGCCCCATCACCGTCGATGACGCCGAGCGCCTGGTCAGCTTCTACGAGCAGGTCTCCGACGAGTCGAAGTACTACCGCTTCTTCGCGCCGTATCCCCGCCTGTCCGCCAAGGACGTCCACCGCTTCACGCACCACGACTTTGTGGACCGGGTGGGACTCGCGGCCACCATCGGCGGCGAGTTCGTCGCCACCGTACGCTACGACCGGATCGGCGCCGGGGGAACACCCGCCCCGGCACCGGCCGACGAGGCCGAGGTCGCCTTCCTCGTCCAGGACGCCCACCAGGGGCGCGGCGTCGCCTCGGCGCTCCTGGAGCACATCGCGGCGGTCGCCCGGGAGCGCGGCATCCGCCGCTTCGCCGCCGAGGTGCTGCCCGCCAACACCAAGATGATCAAAGTCTTCATGGACGCCGGGTACACGCAGAAGCGCAGCTTCGAGGACGGCGTCGTCCGCCTCGAGTTCGACCTCGAACCCACGGACCGTTCACTCGCCGTGCAGTACGCGCGCGAGCACCGCGCGGAGGCCCGTTCCGTCCAGCGGCTCCTGCAGCCCGGCTCGGTCGCGGTCGTCGGCACCGGCCGCGCCCCCGGCGGCGTCGGCCGCAGCGTCCTCGGCAACATCCGGGACGCGGGCTTCCCGGGCCGCCTGTACGCCGTGAACAAGGCCTTCCCCGAGGACCAGAAGGAACTCGACGGGGTCCCGGCACGCCGCTCCGTGCGCGACATCGACGGCCCCGTCGACCTCGCCGTCGTCGCCGTGCCCGCCGAGCACGTCCCCGAGGTCGTCACCGAGTGCGGCGAACACGGAGTGCAGGGGCTGGTGGTCGTCTCCGCCGGGTACGCCGACAGCGGCCCCGACGGGCGCGAACGCCAGCGCGCGCTCGTGCGGCACGCGCGCACGTACGGCATGCGGATCATCGGGCCCAACGCCTTCGGGATCATCAACACCTCTCCGGACGTGCGGCTCAACGCCTCCCTCGCCCCCGAGATGCCGCGCCCCGGACGCATCGGCCTGTTCGCCCAGTCCGGCGCGATCGGCATCGCGCTCCTGTCCCGCCTGCACCGGCGCGGCGGCGGGGTCACCGGCGTCACCGGCGTGTCGACCTTCGTCTCCTCCGGCAACCGCGCCGACGTCTCCGGCAACGACGTCCTGCAGTACTGGTACGACGACCCCGAGACCGACGTCGCCCTGATGTACCTGGAGTCCATCGGCAACCCGCGCAAGTTCACCCGGCTGGCCCGGCGGACCGCGGCCGCCAAGCCACTGGTCGTGGTCCAGGGGGCCCGGCACGGCGGCGTCGCGCCGCAGGGACACGCCGTACGGGCGACGCGGCTGCCGCACGCCACGGTCTCCGCGCTGCTGCGGCAGGCCGGCGTGATCCGCGTCGACACCATCACCGACCTGGTGGACGCCGGGCTGCTCCTCGCCCGCCAGCCGCTGCCCGCCGGACCCAGGGTGGCCATCCTGGGCAACTCGGAGTCACTGGGACTGCTGACGTACGACGCGTGCCTCGCCGAGGGACTGCGCCCGCACCCGCCCCGGGACCTGACGACGGCCGCCTCGGCGGACGACTTCCACGCGGCGCTGTCCCGGGCCCTGGCCGACGACACGTGCGACGCGGTGGTGGTGACGGCGATCCCGACGGTGGGGGAGGGGGCGGCCGGGGACGCCGCGCTGGCGGAGGCCCTGCGCTCGGCGGCGGCAGCGGTCCCGACCAAGCCCGTGCTGGTGGTCCACGTGGAGCTGGGCGGCCTGGCCCAGGCCCTCTCGGCGGCGACGAGCACCGCCCCGCAGGCACTCCGCCCGCCGGACGAGCCGGCGCCCGACGACACGCCCCGGCCCACCGCCCCGGACCCGGGCCCGCAGTCGCCCCCATCGGCCGGTCGCCCCGCCTCCCGGCCCCCCGGGGCCCGGCCCGCCGGACCGCCGCCCTCCGTCGCCCCCTCGCCCGTCCCGCCGCCCGTCGCGCCGCGCGCCCCCGCGGAGGAGGCCCGGCTCATCCCGGCGTACCCCGCCGCCGAGCGAGCCGTCCGCGCCCTCGGGCAGGCCGTCTCCTACGCCCAGTGGCGGCGCGACGCACTCGACCCCGGCAGGGTGCCGGAGTACGAGAACATCGACGAGAAGGGCGCCGCCCAGCAGATAGCCGGACTCCTCGCGCGAGGGCAGGGGCTCACGCTCGGGATGCGGGAGACCTGCGAGCTGCTCGGTAGGTACGGCATCCGCGTCCACCGCGCGCTGCCCGCCCCGGCCCCCGACGACGCCGTGTCCGCCGCGCGGGCCATCGGCTACCCCGTGGCACTCAAGGCCACCGCCCCGCACCTGCGCCACCGCGCCGACCTGGGCGGCGTACGCCTCGACCTCGCGGACGAGGAGCAACTGCGCCGGGCCTACGACGAGTTGACCGAGCTCTTCGGGAAGCCGGCGGAGCTGCGGCCGGTGGTGCAGGGCATGGCGCCGCGCGGTGTCGACACCGTCGTCCGCGCGGTGATCGACCCGGCGGCCGGCGCGGTGCTCTCCTTCGGACTCGCCGGTGCCGCCACGCAGCTGCTCGGCGACATGTCCCACCGGCTGATTCCGGTCACCGACCGGGACGCCACCTCCCTCATCCGCTCCGTCCGCACCGCCCCGCTCCTCTTCGGCTGGCGCGGTTCGGCCCCCGTGGACGCGGCCGCCCTGGAGGAGCTCCTGCTGCGGGTCTCCCGGCTGGTCGACGACCATCCGGAGGTCGTCGCGGTCACCCTGGAACCGGTGGTCGTGGCCCCGCACGGCCTCAGCGTCCTGGGCGCCTCCGTCCGCCTCGCACCCCCTCCCGCCAGGGACGACCTCGGCCCGCGGACCCTGCCCGCCTACTGACCCGGCACCCGCCGGGCTCCTGGTGGGCGCGCCCCGCGCCGGGCACCGCGGCAGCGTCCCTCGCAGTCAGCGGGTCCCCTTAGGATGGACGGCATGGCCAAGACCAGTACGACGACCCAGGGGCTGCGAGCGGCGATCGAGCGCAGCGGCTACTACCCGGCCCTCGTGGCCGAGGCGGTGGAGGCCGCCGTGGGCGGCGAGCCCATGCGGTCGTACCTGGTCCATCAGGAGACGACGTTCGACCAGAACGAGGTGCGCCGGCACGTGACCGTGCTGGTGCTCACCGGCAACCGCTTCATCGTCAGCCACACCGACGAACAGGCCGCCGACGACACCTCCCCGACGCCCTACGCCACGACGTCCACGGAGTCCGTCAAGCTCGGCCGGATCTCGTCCATCGTCGTCAGCCGTGTCGTCGCCAACCCGGAGCAGTACAAGCCGGGCACGCTGCCCCGCGAGATCGTGCTCACCATCGGCTGGGGCGCCGTCTCCCGCCTCGACCTGGAGCCGGCCGCCTGCGGCGACCCCAACTGCGAGGCCGACCACGGCTACACGGGCAGTTCGACGGCCGACGACCTCAGCCTCCGCGTCAGCGAGGCCGGGGACGGCCCCGAGACCGTGCGCGAGGCGCTCGCCTTCGCCCAGTCGCTCTCCGAGGCGACCGCGGACACCGGCCGCTGATGGTGCAGCCCGCCGCCTGGGACACGGACCCCGAGCCCCTCTCCGTCGACTCCGCCCCCGTACCCGAGTACGGCACGGGTTCGCTCGCCGACCTGCTGCCCACCCTGGCCGCGGGCCTGGGCGTCCCCGGCATGACCGCGGGCATCGCCGAACTCACCCCCGCCGACCGCAACTGCGTGTTCCTGATCGACGGCCTCGGCTGGGAGCAGCTGCGCGCCCACCCGGACGACGCCCCCTTCCTCAGCTCCCTGCTGGGCAGTTCGCGCGGTGGCACCGGGCGCCCGATCACGGCCGGCTTTCCGGCGACCACGGCGACCTCCCTCGCCTCCGTCGGCACCGGACTGCCGCCGGGCGCCCACGGCCTGCCCGGCTACACGGTGCGCGACCCGGACACCGGCGCGCTGATGAACCAGCTGCGCTGGCAGCCCTGGACCCCGCCGGGCCCCTGGCAGCCGTACCCCACCGTCTTCGGACTCGCCCACGAGGCCGGCGTGCACGCCGCGCAGGTCTCCTCCCCGACCTTCGCGAACACCCCGCTGACCAAGGTCGCGCTCAGCGGCGGCGAGTTCCACGGACGGCTGAGCGGCGAGGACCGGATGGACTGCGCCGCCGGGCAACTGGCCGCCGCCGACCGCGCCCTCGTCTACACGTACTACGCCGAGGTCGACGGCGCGGGCCACCGCTTCGGCGTCGACTCCGACACCTGGCGCGGCCAGCTCGGGCACGTCGACCGGCTGGTCCAGCGCCTCGCCGAGCAACTGCCCCCGCGCAGCGCCCTCTACGTCACCGCCGACCACGGCATGATCGACGTGCCCTTCGACGAGGACCACCGCATCGACTTCGACGAGGACTGGGAGCTGAAGGCGGGCGTCGCCCTCCTCGGCGGCGAGGGCCGCGCCCGGCACGTCTACGCCGTTCACGGCGCGCAGAACGACGTGCTGACCTGCTGGCGCGAGGTGCTCGGCGAGCAGTTCTGGGTGGCGTCCCGGGACGAGGCGATCGCGGCGGGCTGGTTCGGCCCCCGCATCGACGACCGGGTGTACGCCCGCATCGGCGACGTCGTCGCCGCCGCCCGCGACGACGTCCTGCTCATCGCCTCCGAGCGCGAACCGAAGGAGTCGGCGATGGTCGGCAACCACGGTTCGATGACCCCTGCCGAGCAGCTCGTGCCCCTCCTGGAAGTACGCTCCTGACACCCCGGTCCACCCTCCCTCGCCGAAAGGTGCCCACCCCCTCATGCCCGAGCTGGTCTTCTTCTCCGGAACGATGGACTGCGGGAAGTCGACACTGGCTCTCCAGATCGAGCATAACCGCTCCGCACGCGGACTGGCCGGGATGATCTTCACCCGTGACGACCGCGCGGGCCGGGGCAAGCTCTCCTCGCGCCTCGGCCTCGTCACCGACGCGGTGGAGGTCGGGGACGGCCAGGACCTGTACGCCCACGTCGTCGACCACCTCTCCCAGGGCGGCCGCGTGGACTACGTGATCGCGGACGAGGCGCAGTTCCTGGTGCCGGAGCAGATCGACCAGCTCGCGCGTGTGGTGGACGACCTGGACGTCGACGTGTACGCCTTCGGCATCACCACCGACTTCCGCTCCAAGCTCTTCCCCGGCTCGCAGCGGCTGGTCGAACTCGCCGACCGCGTGGAGGTGCTCCAGGTGGAGGCCCTGTGCTGGTGCGGAGCCCGCGCCACGCACAACGCCCGCACTGTGGGCGGCGTCATGGTCGTCGAGGGCGCCCAGGTGGTCGTCGGCGACGTCGCCCAGTCCGCCGACGAGATCGGCTACGAGGTGCTGTGCCGACGCCACCACCGCCGCCGCACGACCGCCGCGACGGCCCGCGCGGCAGCCCTGTCGCCGGACGTGCTGCCGGTGTCGTCCGGCTGACCGCGTTCTTCGGCTGAGCCGCTTCGCTCCTCCGCTCCACGGCCGCCGGCAGGCGGAGGACACCGGCAGGCCGCGGAACCCCGACGTCAGTGCCCGGTCTCCAGTAGCGCGAAGCGTGCGCCCTCCGGGTCCGTCACCGTCGTCACCCGGCCGTGGGGCGTGTCGTGGGCCGGCTCGACGACGTGTCCGCCCAGCTCGGTGAGGCGCCTCAGGGACTCCTCCGTGTCGGCCACCTTGAAGTACGTCGTCCAGTGCGGACCCCGGTCGCGGGCCAGGGCGTTGCCGACGCCGCGGATCGCGGCGACGGGGCGGCCACCGAGGCGCAGGGTCACGTGGTCTGCGCCCGTGTCGGCGTCGGTGGGGGCCGCCGGGTCCAGTTCGAAGCCGAACACCGTCTCGTAGAACTTGGCGACGCCTGCCGTCTCGAACGTCGTCAGCTCGTTCCAGACGGGGGTGCCGGGCACGCCCGTGACGGCGGTGCCGAGGTGCGCCGCGGCCTGCCAGATGCCGAAGACGGCGCCCGACGGGTCCGAGCCGATGGCCATCCGGCCCGCCTCGCCGGCGTCCAGCGGCCCGACGCCGAGTGTGCCCCCGCACAGGCGCACCGTCTCGGCCGTCCGGTTGACGTCGTCGGAGGCGAAGTAGGGCGTCCAGGCGATGGGAAGCTGGCGGTCCCCGGGCAGTTGGCCGATTCCCGCCACCTCGCGCCCGTCCAGCAGCGCCCGTGCGTACGGGCCCAGTTGCTGGGGGCCGGGCTGGAACTCCCAGCCGAACAGGGCGCCGTAGAAGCTGTGGGTCGTGGTCGGCCCGTGGACCATCAGACTCACCCAGCAGGGCGTCCCGGATCTGTTCCGGACGTTCGCCCCGCCGCTCGGGCCGTCGTCCGACCCCCGTGCTCCGGTCATCGTCACTCTCTTCTCGGCCCTGCGCGGGCCGTGCGTCCGCTTGCGCTGCGCTCCGACGGACCCCGCGCCGAGGCCGGTACCCGTGCCGGGGCCGCGCGCCGGGCGCGCTCGTAGGGCAGCCCGGGAGTCCGAGTGGTACAGCATGTGCCCGAACCCGTACGCCTCGTGATCGGTACTGTCCGGCGGGCAGAGTAGCCCGACATCGACTTCTCGGCCACTCGGTACGCCAGGATGGGGCCATGAACGCCATCATCTCCGCACCCGAACTCGCCGACGAACTCGCGGGCCCCACCCCGCCCGTCCTGCTCGACGTCCGCTGGCAGCTGAGCGCGGCCAAGGCCGCCGGCGCCCCGCCCTTCGACGGCCGTGCCGAGCACGCCGCCGGGCACCTTCCCGGCGCGGTCTACGTCGACCTGGACAGGGAACTCGCCGCCGCGCCCGGTGCGGGAGGCCGGCATCCGCTGCCCGACGTCGCGGAGTTCGGCGCGGCGATGCGCCGGGCGGGCGTGTCGTCCGGCCGGCCCGTCGTCGTCTACGACGGCGGCCAGGGATGGGCGGCCGCTCGCGCCTGGTGGCTGCTGCGCTGGACAGGTCACCCGAACGTGCGGGTCCTCGACGGCGGGTTGCCGTCCTGGGAGGGGCCGTTGTCGACGGACGCGCCGACGCCCGCGGAGGGCGACTTCGAGCCGGTCCCCGGAGAGTCCGGGCTGCTGGACGCGGACGGGGCCGCCGCGCTGGCCCGCTCCGGCGTGCTCTTCGACGCCCGCGCGGGGGAGCGGTACCGGGGTGACGTCGAGCCGATCGACCCGGTCGGCGGCCACATCCCGGGCGCCGTGTCCGCGCCGACGACGGAGAACGTGGCGGCCGACGGCCGCTTCCTGGCCGCCGACGAACTCCGCGCGCGTTTCGAGACCCTGGGCGCTACGGGGGACGGCGAGGTCGGCGTCTACTGCGGCTCGGGCGTGTCGGGCGCCCACGAGGTGCTCGCACTGGCGGTGGCGGGGATCCCTGCGGCGCTGTACGCGGGTTCCTGGTCCC
This sequence comes from Streptomyces olivaceus, assembly GCF_000721235.1. GTDB lineage: Bacteria > Actinomycetota > Actinomycetes > Streptomycetales > Streptomycetaceae > Streptomyces > Streptomyces olivaceus. The sequence goes on along the minus strand of NZ_JOFH01000011.1, from coordinate 51,603 downwards.
AGTGGTCGTCGGACCCGTCCCGGCCGGTGGCGGTGGGCCCGGAGCCGCAGTAGGGCAGTTTCACGGGGGCGGTGGGCTGCTTCGGGAGGGCCGAGTCCGAGCGAGCCGCGGTCGAGCGGTCTCCCGCCGCGTGGGTCCCCGCCGTGCGGGCCAGCCGTACGCGTCCCTGTCAGGGGAACCGTCGTCATGGTCGGGCGGGGCTCCCGCCGGACGGCGGACGCGGATCCCGGCGTACGAGAGCGGGGCTGCGCCCAACCTGGGCACGGCCCCGCTCTCGTACGCCGACGACCGGTCGGCTACTCCTGCTTCTTCCGGCGTGTGCCGAACACGATCTCGTCCCAGCTCGGCACCGCCGCACGGCGTCCCGGACGGACGCCGTCGGCCTCGGCCTGGCGGTCGGTGGAGCCGGTGAGGCGGTCCCGGTGGCTGGCCACCGAGCGCGGCATGAGCACGTCGGCGTAGGCGGAACCGGCCGATGCCGCGGGCGCCGGGGGCTCCTCCACCTCGGGTTCCTCGACGGGCTCCGCAGCCGGTTCCGGGGCCCGCTCGGGCACCACCAGGTCGCCCCGGAAGCTCGGGACGGCCTCCAGCAGGCTGGTGAGCGAGTCGCGTTCACGCTCGACCGAGGCGGTCGCCGCCGTGGCCACACCCTCGTCGTCCGGTTCGGAGGGCGCCGCGGGCAGGCTCGGCCGCTCACGCTGCTCCCGGTCGAGGGTCCGGTCCAGCGGCCGGTCGCGCGGCAGCCGGGCGATGCGCGGCACGAAGGGGAAGCTGGGCTCGGGTGCGGCGAGGTCGTCGGACTCGCCGATCAGCGCGCGCGCCTCCGCGTCGACGGCCTGGACGAGCCGCCGGGGCGGATCGTACGTCCAGCTCGCCGAGTGCGGTTCACTCGCGACCATGTAGACAAGGAGCACTTCCCAGGTGCCGTCGTCGCGACGCCAGGAGTCCCACTGGACCGTGTCCTTGTCGGCGCCGCGCAGCACCAGCCGCTCCTGCACGGCCTCGCCGAGGGGCGGCCCCGAGTTCTCGCCGGGACGGCGGACGGGCGTCTTGCGGGCGCGCTCTGCCATGAAGGCGCGCTCCGCCAGCACGGGCCCCTCGAAGCGCCGCACGCGGTCGACGGGGATGCCGGCCATCTGGGCGACCTCTTCCGCGGTCGCGCCGGCTCGTATACGTGCCTGGATGTCGCGGGGGCGGAGATGACTCTCCACCTCGATCTCGATCTGGCCGAGGCGAGGACGGTCACCGCGTACGGCGACCCGGAGCCGCTCGTCGATCGGCAGCGTGTACTCCGTGCTGTCCGCAGCCTTCAGCACCAGCCGTGTGCCGTCATTCGAGACGGCCACGACACGCAGTTCGGGCATGGGGACCTCCCGGGTGGTGCCTGCCGACGTCACGTGCGTCGCTGCTTCCGCTCTGTCGAGTGTGACCTGCCCGGGTGCAGCCTGCCACAACCTTGCCGAGTTGCCCGGCGTGTCGGGCACGGGCCCTGGATCGCCGTTATGGCACGGTTACCTATTCACAACGATGGGTGACCGACTCGGTCACCCTGTGCAACTAGCCCCCTCCCGGCGGTCCTTCGAGGCGCCGAACCCCCTGTCGGGAGACCGGACCCAGGGCTCGCCACAGTACTCCATTCGGACCACGTGCGTGGATTGGCGCGCCGCCCGACTTCCTGCAAGAGGGGTACTCGGCCGTCCCCGGGGCGATTTTTCGCGATCTTGTACGTGGTGTACTTCACGCAATCACCAGAAACGGAACTAATGGTTTCGTCCGCACGTCCCTTTCTCGTGCAGTTGATCGACCCCGTACGGGAAAGGCAGGCAAGGTCCGAGGATGCGTGGAAAGTCCGACGGTGCAGGTGAGACGGATGTGGGGACGGAGGGGCGGGTGAAGCGGATCGACCTGAGCGTGCCCCAGGTCGCGGGCAGTGCCCTCGCCGCGGTGGTGGCCGCCAAACTCGCCTCCTCCTTCGGCGTGTACGGCACGATCCTGGGGGCCGGTCTGATCAGCGTGGTCGCCACCTGCGGGGGTTCGGTCTTCCAGCACTTCTTCAAGCGCACCGGGGAGCAGATCCGGGTGAAGCGCACGACCGGCACCGCGCGGCCGGGCGGGGCGTCCGCCGCCGCGGCGACTTCCGGCGCGGTGCGGGCTGCGGCGCCGGGCCCGCCCGGAGTGTTCACCGAGGGCACCGTCTACCGTGCCCGGGCCACGGGCTGGCGGCGTCCGGTGATCGCGGCGGCCCTGGTCTTCGGAGTCACCATGACCGGGATCACCACCTACGAGCTGGCCTCCGGCGAGAACCTGAGCGGCGGCCACAGCACCACGGTCGGCAGCGCCTTCTCCGGCCACGGCAAGTCCGCCGCCGATCCTGGAGGTTCGGGCGGGTCCGGGGACTCGGGCGGGTCCGGCGACGCCGAGAGCCCGGGAGGCGCCCAGAGCCCGGACGGCTCGGGCGACGCGGGGGACGGCGGCGTGGGAGGGAGCGACGCCCCGGCCTCCACCCCTTCCGGAACACCGGACGCCTCGCAGGGCGGTACGGCGCCGGACGGCGGCTCCGCGGAACAGGACGGTACGGCGTCCAGCGCGGCGCCCACCCCGGACGCCACCGGGGACGAGGAATCCGACGGGGCCCCGGATCCCTCGGCTACGGCCCCAGAACCCGGCGCAAGTAGTCGTTCAGGAACAGGCGGTCAGGATCAAGACGGTCCCGCAGCGCGGTGAACTCGCCGAAGCGCGGATACGCCCGGGAGAAGTACTCGGCGTCCCTGGTGTGCACCTTGCCCCAGTGCGGCCGGCCCTCGTGCGCGGTGAAGATGCGCTCTGCGGCGGTGAAGTAGGCCCGGTAGGGCGTCCCCCGGAACATGTGTACGGCGATGTACGCGGTGTCGCGGCCGGAGGCGGTGGACAGGGGGATGTCGTCGGCCGGGGCGGTGCGCACCTCGACCGGGAAGCTGATCCGCAGCGGCGACCGCTCGACCATCGCCCGCAGTTCGCGCAGCGCCTCGACGACGGCCGCGCGCGGGACGGCGTACTCCATCTCCACGAACCGCACCCGGCGCGGCGATGTGAAGACCTTGTAGGGAGTGTCCGTGTACGTCCGCGCGGAGAGTGCCCGGCTGGAGATCCGGGCGATCGTCGGGATGGTGGCCGGCACCGCGCGGCCGACCCAGTTCGCCGCGTGGAAGACGCCGTTGGACAGGAACTCGTCGTCCAGCCAGCCCTGGAACCGCCCCGCCGGCCGCTCCGGACCGGCGCTGCGGTTGTTGCGCTTGGTGTTGGTGTTGCCGGTGTGCGGGAACCAGTAGAACTCGAAGTGCTCGTTCTCGGCCCAGAGTTCTTCGAACTCCGCGAGGACCCGCTCGAACGGCATCGGTTCCTCGCGGGCCGTCAGCAGGAAGAGCGGCTCCACGGCGAAGGTGATCGCGGTGACGACGCCCAGCGCGCCGAGGCCGATGCGGGCGGCGGCGAACACCTCGGGATTCTCCCGCTCGGAACAGGTCAGCACCGAGCCGTCCGCCGTGACCAGCTCCAGGCCCCGGATCTGGGCCGCGATCGAGGCGGAGTCGCGGCCCGTGCCGTGCGTGCCGGTGCTGGTGGCCCCGGCGACGGTCTGCTCCATGATGTCGCCCATGTTCGTCAGCGACAGCCCCTCGCGGGCGAGGGCCATGTTGAGCCGCCTGAGCGGAGTGCCGGCCTCGACCGTGACCGTCATGGCGTCGCGGTCGAGGCTGCGGATGCCCGTCAGCAGGTGCGGGCGGATCAGGACCCCGTCGGTCGCGGCTATGGACGTGAAGGAGTGCTCCGCGCCGACCGCCTTGACCCGCAGCCCGTCCTCGGCGGCCCCGCGCACGGCCGCGGCCAGCTCGTCGACGGAGGCCGGAGTGGCCTCCCGCGCGGGACGCGCCGAGACGTTTCCGCCCCAGTTACGCCAGGTGCCGTTCCGGCCGCTCGCCCTGCCGCTCGCCGTGCGTGTGCTGCTCAACAGTGCCTCCCCGACGCGAGTCCGGCCGCTTGAGCCGGCGGTACCCGAGGAAACCGACCGCCACCGCGACGGCCCCGGCCACCGCCGGAACCCCGTACCCGGCACGCGCACCGGAGGCGTCGATCACCCAGCCGCCCGCGGAGGAGCCGAGGGCGACCCCGACCGCGAGCCCGGTACTCACCCAGGTCATGCCCTCGGTGAGCTGCGCGCGTGGTACGTGCTCTTCGATGAGGGACATCGTCGTGATCATCGTGGGAGCGATGGACAGACCCGCAACGAACAGCGCCACGGCCAGAAACAGCAGGTTCCCGACCAGTAGGAGGGGGATCATACTCACGGCCATCGCGCAGACGCCCAGCAACCAGCGGCGCTCGGGCCGCCCGGCGAAGCGCAGCAGCCCGAACACCATGGCCGCGGTGCACGATCCCGCCGCGTACAGCGCGAGGACGAGGCTGGCCAGGGCCTTGTGCCCCTCCTCCTCGGCGAACGCCACGGTGACGACGTCGATGGACCCGAAGATCGCCCCCGTGGCCGCGAACGTGCCGACCAGCACCCGCAGTCCCCGTGAGCGCAGCGCCGTGCCGCCGCCCTTGTGCTCGCGCGGGTGGGGTTCCGGCTCGGTGGCGCGCTGCGCGGTCAGCCAGAAGACACCGGTCGCCAGGAAGCAGGCGGCGAGCAGCGGCCCGGCCTCCGGGAACCAGGCGGTGGACAGGCCGATGGAGATGATCGGCCCGAAGATGAAGCAGATCTCGTCCACCACGGACTCGAAGGAGTACGCGGTGTGCAGTTGCGGCGTTCCCCGGTACAGGGCCGCCCAGCGGGCCCGGACCATCGCGCCGAGGCTCGGCACGCAGCCGACGCCGGCGCAGGCCGCGAACAGCACCCAGTCCGGCCACCCGTAGTGCGCGGCCGGCAGCAGCACGGCCGCCGCGGTGAGTGAGACGAGGGTCGCCGGTCGCAGCACCCGGCGCTGGCCGTACCGGTCCACCAGTCGGGACACCTGCGGCCCGGCCACCGCGGCGGCGAGCGCGACGGTGGCCGACAGCGCCCCCGCGAGCCCGTACCGTCCGGTGAGCTGCGAGATCATCGTCACCACGCCGATGCCCATCATCGACAGCGGCATCCGGCCGAGGAAGCCCGCGGCGGAGAAACCCCTGGTGCCGGGGAGGGCGAACAGAGCGCGGTAGGGACTGGCCAACGAGGTCTCCGGGAGCGGCTTCGGACAGGGCCGGGCAGGGCGAGGTCACGGCTGGGCAAGGCGCGGTTCACGGCTGAGTAAGCGCGGTTCACGGTTGGGCAAGCGTGGTTCACGGCTGGGTAAGGCGCGAATACAGCTGACACAGCTTACGCGTCAAAACGCCCGGAAACACCCCCGCGCACCAGGCGGAACACACGCTCGGTACCCCGCCGTTTCCCCGCTGTCAGTGCCGGGTGGCAGGATCGACACATGCCAGACGTGCTCGATGCCAGCCCCTACGACTCCCTGCTCCTGCTCTCGTTCGGCGGCCCCGAGGGCCCGGACGACGTGGTCCCGTTCCTGGAGAACGTGACCCGCGGGAGAGGCATCCCCAAGGAACGCCTCAAGGAAGTCGGGCAGCACTACTTCCTCTTCGGCGGCGTCAGCCCGATCAACGACCAGAACCGCGCCCTCCTCGACGCCCTGCGCAAGGACTTCGCCGAGCACGGCCTGGACCTGCCGGTCTACTGGGGCAACCGCAACTGGGCGCCGTACCTGACGGACACCCTGCGCGAGATGGTCCGCGACGGCCGCCGCCGCATCCTGGTCCTCGCCACCAGCGCCTACGCCTCCTACTCCGGCTGCCGCCAGTACCGCGAGAACCTCGCGGACGCCCTCGCCGCCCTGGAGGCCGAGGGACTGGAGCTGCCGGAGGTCGACAAGCTCCGGCACTACTTCAACCACCCGGGCTTCGTCGAGCCCATGGTCGACGGACTCGTCCGCTCCCTCGCCGAGCTGCCCGAGGAGGTGCGCGACGGCGCCCACATCGCCTTCTGCACCCACTCGATCCCCACCTCGGCCGCCGACACCTCGGGCCCGGTCGAGGAGCACGGCGACGGCGGGGCGTACGTGCGCCAGCACCTGGACGTGGCGCAGGTGATCGCCGACGCCGTCCGCGAGCGCACCGGCGTCGACCACCCCTGGCAGCTCGTCTACCAGTCCCGCTCCGGCGCCCCGCACATCCCGTGGCTGGAGCCCGACATCTGCGACCACCTGGAGGAGCGGCAGGCGGCCGGCGCCCCCGCGGTGGTGATGGCCCCGATCGGCTTCGTCTCCGACCACATGGAGGTCCTCTACGACCTCGACACCGAGGCCACCGCCAAGGCGGCGGAGCTGGGGCTGCCGGTGCGCCGCTCCGCCACCGTCGGCGCCGACCCGCGGTTCGCCGCCGCGGTCCGCGACCTCGTCGTCGAGCGTGCCGGTGCCGAGCGCGGCCGCCCCGCCGCGCCGTGCGTCCTCGGCTCCCTGGGCGCGAGCCACAATCTGTGCCCGGTCGGCTGCTGCCCCGCCCGTGCTCCCCGGCCCGCCGCCGCGGGCGCCGACAGTCCCTACGCGTGAGGAGACCCGTGACCGACGTGACGACCGACCCGCTCCACGCCGACCTGCTGGAGATCGCCCGGGAGGCCGCGCACCGCGCGGGCACACTGCTGCGGGACGGCCGCCCGGCCGACCTCGCGGTCGCCGCCACCAAGTCCAGCCCGATCGACGTGGTCACCGAGATGGACATCGCCGCGGAGAAGCTGATCACCGAGCTGATCGCCGCCCGGCGCCCCGAAGACGGGATCCTCGGCGAGGAGGGCTCCGCCACCGAGGGCACGAGCGGCGTCCGCTGGGTCGTCGACCCCCTGGACGGCACGGTCAACTACCTCTACGGGCTCCCCACCTGGGCGGTCTCCATCGCCGCCGAGCAGGACGGCGAGCGGGTGGCGGCGGCGGTCGCGGTGCCGATGCGGGGGGAGGCCTTCCACGCGGTGCTGGGCGGCGGGGCCTGGGCGACGGGTGCCTGGGAGGGCGAGCGCAGGCTCGCCTGCCGGGCCGCGGCCCCGCTGGACCAGGCGCTGGTCTCCACCGGGTTCAACTACGTGGCCGACGTCCGCGCGGAGCAGGCCGAGATCGCGCGGCGGCTCATCCCGCTGGTGCGGGACATCCGGCGCGGTGGCTCCGCCGCGATCGACCTGTGCGACGTGGCCGCCGGGCGCCTCGACGGCTACTACGAGCGGGGTCTGCACCCCTGGGACCTCGCGGCGGGCGACCTGATCGCCCGGGAGGCGGGCGCGCAGACCGGCGGACGCCCCGGTGAGCGTCCGTCCGGCACCCTGACCATCGCCGCCACCCCGTCCGTCTTCGAGCCCCTGCAGCACCTCCTGACGGACTTCGGCGCGTAGGCCTGCCCGGCCCGGGGCGGTTCGTGTCCGCGCCTCGGCGTGGGCCGGCACCGCAGCACTCCGGGCCCGCCCCGCCGGTCTCCGTGCCGCGGCCGGGCACCCCGCGTGCGGCCCCCGCCGGGCGATCACCCGGCACGACGAAGCCCCGGCGCTGGACCCCGCCGGGGCTTCGTCGTTCGAACACTGTTCACGAACCGGTCAGGCGTTGGTCGCGCTGACCTCCACACCGTGCTCGGCAGCAAGGCGGCGCAGATCGTCGAGCTCTCCCAGCTCCACCTCGACAAGGAACTCGTCGCCCTCGTCGCGGGCCCGGGACAGGTCGGACTCGGTCGTCTTTATGCGCTGCAGAAGTCCTGCGGTGAAAGCGTCCATGCTGCGCCCCCTCGTCCTGGTCGTGGGTCATTGGCACGGGGGTGTGCCGTTCGGAAGGGGCGATCACGTCTCCTGTGGAGTGCCCAGCGCTGCCCGGCCGGGCGGCGACGGTGCCGGACACCCACGCCCGCTCTGCGGAAGCGGACCGCCGCGTACCGCGCGGTGACGCGGTACAGGCAGAGCGTGATCGCGGGGTGTAAAGCCGTCCTCCCCCAGCTCCCCTTCGCGGAAACCTCAACCGCGCGAGAAAATCCCGCATTCCCGCTCCCGCGCTCTTCTTCGCTCCCGGCCCCTCGTTCCCGCGCCCCGGGTCCTCACCCTCGTCCCCTGTCTTACAGCCGACTTATGGCCGAAAAGGGCAGGATGGAGGCACCACACCCACCAGGCCCCTGCCCTCGTGCGCCCGACGGGCGCCGCGCGGGTGGACACAGGAAGGACAGCGACGTGCGCGTACTCGTCGTCGAGGACGAGCAACTGCTCGCCGATGCGGTGGCCACCGGACTCCGCCGGGAGGCCCTGGCCGTCGACGTCGTGTACGACGGCGCGGCCGCCCTGGAGCGCATCGGCGTCAACGACTACGACGTGGTCGTCCTCGACCGCGACCTCCCCCTCGTGCACGGCGACGACGTCTGCCGCAGGATCGTCGAGCTGGGCATGCCCACGCGCGTGCTGATGCTCACGGCCTCCGGCGACGTCAGCGACCGGGTCGAGGGCCTGGAGATCGGCGCCGACGACTACCTGCCCAAGCCCTTCGCGTTCAGCGAGCTGATCGCCCGCGTGCGGGCCCTCGGCCGGCGGACCAGCGTGCCCCTGCCGCCCGTCCTGGAGCGGGCCGGGATCAAGCTCGACCCCAACCGCCGCGAGGTCTTCCGCGACGGCAAGGAGGTACAGCTCGCGCCCAAGGAGTTCGCGGTCCTGGAGGTGCTCATGCGCAGCGAGGGCGCCGTGGTCTCCGCGGAGCAGCTCCTCGAGAAGGCCTGGGACGAGAACACCGACCCGTTCACCAACGTCGTGCGGGTGACCGTCATGACCCTGCGCCGCAAGCTGGGCGAGCCACCGGTCATCGTCACCGTGCCCGGCTCGGGCTACCGGATCTGATCGACCGTGGCGACGACACCCGCGCCCCCCGGGGCGCCTCCGAAGCCCACGTGGGACCCGCGCTCGGCCACCCCCCTGCCGTGGCTGCGCCCCACCATCCGGATAAGGCTCACGCTGCTGTACGGCGGCATGTTCCTGATCGCCGGCATCCTGCTGCTGTCGATCATCTACCTGCTCGCCGCCCAGGCGGTGCGCAGCGGCAACCAGCCGCTGTACAAGATCGTCGACTTCACCGACCTCAGGGTCTCCAGCAGCGACTGCCCCGTGGTCGACAACGGCAACCTGTCGCTGTCCGACTTCAACGCCGCGATCAGCGACTGCATGGACCACCAGCGCAAGGTCGCCCTGGACAACCTGCTCAGCCGCTCGCTCCTGGCGCTCCTCGGCCTGGCCGTGATCGCCTTCGCCTTCGGCTACGCGATGGCCGGACGCGTCCTCTCGCCGCTCGGCCGGATCACCCGCACCGCGCGCGCGGTGGCGGGCTCCGACCTCTCCCGCCGGATCGAGCTGGACGGCCCGGACGACGAGCTGAAGGAGCTGGCGGACACCTTCGACGACATGCTGGAGCGGCTGCAGCGCGCCTTCACCGCCCAGCAGCGCTTCGTCGGCAACGCTTCCCACGAGCTGCGCACCCCGCTGGCGATCAACCGCACCCTCCTCGAGGTGCACCTGTCCGATCCGAACGCGCCCGTGGAGCTCCAGCAGCTGGGCAAGACGCTGCTGGCCACCAACGAACGCAGCGAGCAGCTGGTCGAGGGCCTGCTGCTGCTCGCCCGCAGCGACAACCAGATCGTCGAGCGCAAGCCGGTGGACCTCGCGGAGGTGGCCGGCCAGGCACTCGACCAGGCGCACGGCGAGGCCGAGGCCAAGGGCGTCGAGATCCGCGGCACCCGCGAGGCCGCGGTCGTCCAGGGCAACGGCGTCCTGCTGGAGCGGATCGCCCTGAACCTCGTCCAGAACGCCGTGCGCTACAACGTGGCCGAGCAGGGCTGGGTGGAGGTCACCACGTCCCTGGAGAACGGTCAGGCGGTGCTGGTGGTCACCAATACGGGCCCGGTCGTACCGGCGTACGAGGTCGACAACCTCTTCGAGCCCTTCAGGCGGCTGCGCACCGAGCGGACGGGCAGCGACAAGGGCGTCGGTCTCGGGCTGTCCATCGTGCGGTCCGTGGCCCGCGCGCACGGCGGTCACATCTACGCGCAGCCGCGCGAGGGCGGGGGACTCGTGATGCGAGTCGCCCTGCCCGTCTGAGATCTGAGATCATGACCCCGACATCTCGCCAGAGCCCGAGGATGTTCGCTTTGAGCGGAATTCCCAGGCTGTCGGCCCGGGCGTCGCCTGTGTGATCGATCACAGCGGAGGCTTTCTCGTCATCAACTCTCCGTGATCATGCACCCTGTCGGAAAGCCGGGAAAATCCCGGTTTTCGAGGGTCCTGATCACGGGAAGTACACGGTGAGACGCCTTTGAAGTGCGGTATTACGACCGTGTACGGTCCCCATCGCCATCCAAGCCGATCACTCAGGAGGAGTCCGGTTGGGTGTCGATTGAGTAACAGACCTTGATGTGAGGCAAAATCTCCGCCTCAGGTCGGGCACAAGTCCGGCCTCTCACGCGTTACGTGCGCTGAAGACACCGCAGACACCCAGAGGGGGAGAGCGACCATGGCAACCGATTACGACACTCCACGCAAGACCGACGACGACGTCGACTCGGACAGCCTCGAAGAGCTGAAGGCCCGGCGGAACGACAAGTCCGCCTCGGCCGTCGACGTCGACGAGTTCGAGGCCGCGGAAGGCCTCGAACTTCCCGGCGCCGACCTCTCCAACGAGGAACTGGCAGTCCGCGTGCTGCCGAAGCAGCAGGACGAGTTCACCTGCATGAGCTGCTTCCTGGTGCACCACCGCAGCCAGCTGGCCCGGGAGAAGAACGGCCAGCCGATCTGCCGCGACTGCGACTGAGGCGGGGTCGGCCGTGACTGGCTCGACCCCTCCCTGGAAGCGCCGCTTCTCCAGGCGGGGAGCGGACCAAGGGCCGCTGGACGGTCCGTACAGCGCGCGTGACGACGAGCGGGGCCCGACCGACACGGGGACGGTCCCGCTCGAAGCAGTGGCCGACCGGAGTGACCACCCGGCGACCACGCAGCCTCCGGCAGCCGCTGCCCGGCGCCGGGCAGCGGCCTTCCGGCACCGGGCCGGGCAGGGCGTCCGCAACGGCGGCGCCCGTGCCAGAGCGGCCCTGGCCCACCTCGCCGACCGGATCATCGAACTGGCCCCGCGCGTGCCCGTACGCGATCTGGCGACGCTCCGCAGGCAGTTCCCCGGCCTCGGACCCGAGGAGATCGCCGACCGGCTCGTGGCCGGCGCGACCAAGGGCACGGCGACCGTGGGAGCGGGAATCGGAGCGGCCGCGATGCTGCCCGTGCCGCCCGCGATGCCCACCGAACTGGCCGCCGAGGTCACCGGCGTCGCGGCGATCGAGCTCAAGTTGATCGCCGAACTCCACGAGGTCTACGGCGTACGCCCGCCGGGAAGCCTCGCCCAGCGCAGCACCGCGTATCTGAACTCCTGGTCGGACGAGCGCGGCGTCGACGTGTCCAAGCCGTCGACCCTCGGTTCGGCGATGAACAGCCACATGAAGCGCCAGCTGCGGCAGCAGATCATGAAGCGCATGGTGCGCAACCTGCCGAACCTGATGCCCTTCATGGTGGGCGCCGCCGTCGGCGCCGTCATGAACCGCCGCGACACCGGCAAGCTGGCCGCGAGAATCCGTACCGACCTGCGCAAGCACCAGGTCGCCTGGAGCGCCCTGGAGAATCTCCCCGCTCTGGAGAAGCCGCAGGACGCCCTGGACATGAGAGGCGTGGGCGGCATGGGCGAGATCGCCGGGCGCAGCGGCGACGGCGGTCACGGGGAAGGCGACCAGGACCACCGCGGAGGCCACGGGGAAAGCTTCGGCAAAGAAGACCGCTGACCCCGGCCCCGCCGTCGATGCCCGACCCCCGAAAGAGGACCGCTGCCCCTCGGCGCCGAAGCCGTCCCGCGTTACGCGGCCGCCGCCTTCGCCGCCGTCAGCGCCTCGATCAGCCGCTCCGGCTCACGCGTCGACAGGTACAGGTACGGAGTCGGGTCCTGCGGATCGGTGACCATCACCCGCACGGCCCGCGGGATGTAGGCGCGCAGCAGCAGGAACGCCCGGGTGTCGGCCTTGTACGTGCGCCAGGCGCGGGCCTCCTCCGGATCGAGGATCTCCGCCTCGCCCAGCGCCGTGACCGGCACCTTCGCCTCGCCCGCGATCAGAGAACCGCCCACCACGCGGATGCGCACCGCGCCGTACGAACTGGCCGCCACCGCCGCCACCGCCGTACCGCCCGCCAGGCCGCCCAGCATGGGCAGCGTGCCGAAGGGCAGCAGGATCAGCGCGAACGCCAGCCCCACGAGGAAGGAGACCAGCCACCAGGAGCGGGGCGCGGTGAGGCGTTCTTCGTACGGGGCCGTCGAGAGCTGCATGGAACAAGCTTGGCACGGTATCGGTGTTCGGCCGACGCGCGGGTAAGGTCTGCGCCTGTGAGTGGTACTTCCCCAGGTCTTCAGCCCCCCGCCGACGCCGTGAAGCCCGTACGGCACCCCGAGGCGCCCGCCCCCGGCGAACTGCTCGGCGCGCACTACGGCCAGTGTTTCGGCTGCGGCGGCGACCAGCCCCACGGACTGCACCTCCAGGCGCGGGCGGGTGAAGGCGTGTCGATCACCGCCGAGTTCACCGTGCGCCCCGCCCACCAGGGCGCCCCCGGCCTGGCCCACGGCGGCGTACTGGCCAGCGCCCTGGACGAGACCCTCGGCTCGCTGAACTGGCTGCTGCGCACGATCGCGGTGACCGGACGGCTGGAGACCGACTTCCGGCGGCCGGTGCCGGTCGACACGACGCTGTACCTGGAGGCCGAGGTCACCGCGGTCGCCGGCCGGAAGATCTACTCCACCGCCACCGGCCGGATCGGCGGCCCCGACGGCCCCGTGGCCGTTCGCGCGGACGCCCTGTTCGTCGAGGTCAAGGTCGATCACTTCGTCGAGAACGGACGTGACGAGGAGATCCGCGCCGCCATGGACGACCCCGACCAGGTCCGCCGGGCCCGCGCCTTCGAGGTGAACCCGTGAGCGGCGCCGGCCTCGAGGTGCTGATCCGGCGCGTCGACGAGGACGTGCCGCTCCCGGCGTACGCGCAGCCCGGCGACGCGGGCGCCGACCTGCGCACCACCGTCGGCTGCGAGCTGGCGCCCGGCGAACGCGCCGTACTGCCCACGGGCGTGTCTGTGGCGCTGCCCGAGGGGTACGCGGCCTTCGTGCACCCACGTTCCGGTCTCGCCGCCCGCTGCGGTGTCGCCCTCGTGAATGCCCCGGGGACGATTGATGCCGGGTACCGTGGGGAGATCAAGGTGATCGTGGTGAATCTCGACCCGCGCGAAAGCGTGCGGTTCGAGCGCTTCGACCGGATTGCCCAACTGGTCGTCCAGCAGGTCGAGAGGGTCCGCTTCCGTCAGGTCGCGGAACTTCCCGACTCGGCGCGGGCCGAGGGGGGCTTCGGGTCCACCGGCGGGCACGCCGGGTTGGACCGTGCAAGCGGCACAAGCGGTCGGGTCGCCGAGGGCGGCCCGACGGGTGGGAATCGATACGCTTCGGTCGTATCCGACCGGGAAGGACAGTGACGTGTTCGGACGTCGCAAGAAGATGGATGCCGCCGAGGACGCGGCCGGCGAGACCGAGCAGGTCGTCGACAGCGCCGACACCGAGGCGGACGAAGAGCGCGAACGCGTACGGCTCGAGCCCGAGCCGCGCCCCGACGGACCCTGGGACAGCAGTGAGGTCCGCGATCCGGCCGAGGGCCGGGTGGACCTGGGCGGCCTGTTCGTCCCCGGCGTCGACGGCATGGAACTGCGGGTGGAGGTCGCGGGCGACGCGATCGTCGCCGCGACCGTGGTCCTGCGCGACAGCGCCATCCAGCTCCAGGGTTTCGCCGCGCCCAAGCGCGAGGGCATCTGGGGCGAGGTGCGCGAGGAGATCGCCTCCGGCATCACCCAGCAGGGCGGCATCATCGACGAGGTCGAGGGCCCGCTGGGCTGGGAGCTGCGGGCCCAGGTGCCGGTGCAGCTGCCGGACGGCACGGGAGGCTTCCAGGTCGTGCGGTTCGTCGGCGTGGACGGGCCCCGCTGGTTCCTGCGCGGAGTGATCTCCGGCCAGGGCGCGGTGCAGCCGCAGGCCGCGGGTCTGCTGGAGCAGATCTTCCGGGACACGGTCGTGGTCCGCGGCGAGGGCCCGATGGCCCCCCGCGACCCGCTCGTCCTCAAACTGCCGAACGACGCGCAGATGGTCCCCGAGGGCGTCCAGCAGGAGGAGGCCTCCCGCTTCTCCGGAGGCATGGGCCAGCTCCAGCGCGGACCGGAGATCACCGAGGTCCGTTAGGCAAGGGTCCCGTACGATTTTCCGTACGCCCGCGGCGAGGGTCGCGCCCCGAGGGGTGCGGCCCTCCGTGTCGTGAGGGGGTGGGGCGGTGGGTGGCCCTCCGCGTGGAGACGGGGTTCGGTTCCGCTCCGCGGATGCGGAAGGGGTTCGGCTCCGCGCGTGGTGGGGCGACGTGGCCGCCCGGGCGCGCCGCTCCGTCCCGGGGCCGGCCCCGCTCGGGGCCCTCGGAAGACGGGTGCTCGGAAGCCTCGGGCGCGTGGTGCCGGCCCTCCGGGCCGGGCCGGCGCCGCGGCGGATCCGGTACCGGCCGTTGAACCACCGCGTCCCCGCCGGTGATACTGGCGCCCGGTCGCACCGGGGGAGGGGCACATGAGCCAGGTGGTCGCGGAGACCATGGTGCGCGTCGAGGGCGTACGGAAGGCGTACGGGCAGGGCGGCGCCGCCGTGCACGCCCTGCGCGGCGTCTCCTTCGAGGTGCCGCGCGGTGAGCTGGTCGCCCTCAAGGGCCGTTCGGGGTCGGGCAAGACCACCCTCCTCAACGTCGTCGGCGGGCTCGACGCACCCGACGCCGGGCGGGTCGAGGTGGACGGCCGGGAGCTGGCGGAGCTGGACGAGGACGGGCTGCTCGCCCTGCGCCGGGACCGGATCGGCTTCGTCTTCCAGTCCTTCGGGCTCGTCCCGATCCTCACGGCCGCCGAGAACGTCGGCGTGCCGATGCGGCTGCGCCGGACCGCCCCGCGCGAGCGCGAGGAGCGCGTCGGACTGCTGCTCTCCCTCGTCGGCCTCGCCGACCACGCCGCCCAGCGGCCCGGCGAGCTCTCCGGAGGCCAGCAGCAGCGTGTCGCCGTCGCCCGCGCCCTCGCCAACAACCCCGCCCTGCTCATCGCCGACGAGCCCACCGGCCAGCTGGACGCCGAGACCGGGCACTCCGTGATGGAGCTGCTGCGGGCCGTCGTTCGCAGCGAACAGGTCACCGCCCTGGTCGCCACCCACGACGCCACCCTGCTCGACCTGGCCGACCGGGTGCTGGAGCTGCGGGACGGCGAGATCGTCGAGCAGTGACAGCAGTGACAGCAGTGACAGCAGTGACAGCAGTGACACTGCGGCGTCGGAGCCGCGTCCGAGCGTGACGCTCCGGCGTCAGAGTTCCGTCAAGGACGGCCGGTGACCGCATCCCGCCCCGTTTTGTCGTGATTGCGGGTCGTAAGGTCGACGCTGCGCACTCGGCGCAGACCGGAAGACAATGAGGCCATGGGACGCGGCAAGCTTCGGATCTACCTGGGTGCGGCACCCGGCGTCGGCAAGACGTACGCGATGCTGGCCGAGGCGCACCGGCGCGTCGAGCGGGGCACCGACTGCGTCGTGGCCCTCGTCGAGCACCACGGCCGCTCCCGCACCGAGGTGATGCTGAGCGGCCTGGAGCAGATACCGCGCCGGGAGGTCGAGTACCGCGGCACGGCCTTCACCGAGCTGGACCTGGACGCGGTCCTGGCCCGCGCCCCCCGGGTGGCGCTGGTGGACGAACTGGCCCACACCAACGTCCCCGGCGTGCGCAACGCCAAGCGCTGGCAGGACGTCGAGGAGATGCTGGCCGCCGGGATCGACGTCGTCTCGACCGTCAACATCCAGCACCTGGAGTCACTCGGCGACGTCGTGGAGTCGATCACCGGTGTGCGGCAGCGGGAGACCGTGCCGGACGAGGTGGTGCGGCGGGCCGACCAGATCGAACTGGTCGACATGTCGCCCCAGGCACTGCGCCGCCGCATGGCCCACGGCAACATCTACCAGCCGGACAAGGTCGACGCGGCCCTGTCCAACTACTTCCGGCCCGGCAACCTCACCGCCCTGCGCGAGCTGGCGCTGCTGTGGGTGGCGGACCGGGCCGACGAGTACCTCCAGCAGTACCGCAGCGAGCACCGCGTCTCGAAGATCTGGGGCTCGCGCGAACGCATCGTGGTCGGCCTGACCGGCGGCCCCGAGGGCCGGACGCTGATCCGGCGGGCCGCGCGCCTCGCCGAGAAGGGCGCCGGCGGCGAGGTGCTGGCCGTGTACATAGCCCGCAGCGACGGCCTGACCTCGGCCTCCCCGAAGGAGCTGGCGGTGCAGCGCACCCTGGTGGAGGACCTCGGCGGCACCTTCCACCACGTGCTCGGCGAGGACATACCCGCCGCCCTGCTCGACTTCGCGCGCGGCGTCAACGCCACCCAGATCGTCCTCGGCTCCTCGCGCCGCAAGGCCTGGCAGTACGTGTTCGGGCCCGGCGTCGGCGCCACCGTCGCCCGCGAGTCGGGGGCCGACCTGGACGTCCACATCGTGACCCACGAGGAGGTCGCCAAGGGGCGCGGACTGCCGGTGGCCAGGGGCGCGCGGCTCGGGCGCTCCCGGATCGTCTGGGGCTGGTTCACGGGGATCGGCGGACCGGTGCTGCTGACCCTGCTGCTCAGCGCCGTGCACCTCGGGCTCGCCAACGACGTCCTGCTCTACCTCGCCCTCACCGTGGCCGCGGCCCTGCTCGGCGGGCTGTACCCGGCGCTCGCCTCGGCCGCCGTCGGGTCGCTGCTGCTGAACTGGTTCTTCACGCCGCCCGTCAACCGGATCACCATCGCCGACCCCCGGAACATCCTTGCGCTCGCCATATTCGTGGGCGTCGCGCTCTCCGTGGCCTCGGTCGTCGACCTCGCCGCCCGCCGCACCCACCAGGCGGCCAGGCTGCGCGCCGAGTCGGAGATCCTGTCCTTCCTCGCCGGTGACGTGCTGCGCGGCGAGACCAGCCTGGAGACGCTCCTGGAGCGCGTGCGCGAGACCTTCGGCATGGAGTCGGCCGCGCTGCTGGAGCGGGAGGGCGACGTGGCGCCCTGGACCTGTGCAGGCCGCGCCGGGTCGGGACCGCCGGTCGACCGTCCGGAGGACGCGGACGTGGACATGCCCGTCGGCGACCACATGGCCCTCGCGCTGACCGGCCGCGTCCTGCCCGCCGAGGACCGCCGGGTCCTCGCGGCCTTCGCCGCCCAGGCCGCCGTCGTCCTGGACCGGCGCCGCCTGCGCGAAGAGGCCGACCGGGCGCGCGCCCTGGCCGAGGGCAACCGCATCCGCACCGCGCTGCTCGCCGCCGTCAGCCACGACCTGCGCACCCCGCTGGCCGGCATCAAGGCGGCGGTGACAAGCCTCAGGTCCGACGACGTGGCCTGGTCCGAGGAGGACAGGGCGGAGCTACTGGAGGGCATCGAGGAGGGTGCCGACCGCCTCGACCACCTGGTGGGCAACCTGCTCGACATGTCCCGCCTCCAGACCGGCACGGTCACACCGCTGATCCGCGAGATCGACGTGGACGAGGTGGCGCCGATGGCGCTCGGCGGGGTGCCCGAGGGGAGCGCGGAGCTGGACATCCCGGAGACGCTGCCCATGGTCGCCGTGGATGCCGGGCTCCTGGAGCGGGCGATGGCCAACCTGGTGGAGAACGCCGTCAAGTACAGCCCGGCCGGGCGGGCCGTCCTGGTCGCCGCCAGCGCCCTCGCGGACCGCGTTGAGGTACGGGTCGTCGACCGGGGGCCGGGCGTGCCGGACGAGGCCAAGGACCGCATCTTCGAGCCCTTCCAGCGGTACGGCGACGCTCCGCGCGGAGCCGGGGTCGGGCTCGGTCTGGCCGTGGCCCGGGGCTTCGCCGAGGCGATGGGCGGCACGCTGAACGCCGAGGACACGCCCGGCGGCGGCCTCACCATGGTGCTCACCCTCCGCGCGGTGGCCCGGCCCGCGCCGGCACCCCACCCAGCGACAGCAGAAAGGCAGGCCGCCGGATGACCCGCGTCCTCGTGATCGACGACGAACCGCAGATCGTGCGCGCCCTCGTGATCAACCTCAAGGCGCGCCACTACGAGGTCGACGCCGCCCACGACGGTGCCACCGCCCTCCAGCTGGCCGCCGCCCGCCAGCCCGACGTGGTGGTGCTGGACCTGGGCCTGCCGGACATGGA
Source organism: Streptomyces olivaceus (assembly GCF_000721235.1). Lineage (GTDB taxonomy): Bacteria > Actinomycetota > Actinomycetes > Streptomycetales > Streptomycetaceae > Streptomyces > Streptomyces olivaceus. Next base: position 33,324 of record NZ_JOFH01000011.1, on the reverse strand, counting down.
CGGCGTCGAGGTCATCAGAGGCCTGCGCGGCTGGACCCGGGTGCCGATCCTGGTGCTGTCCGCCCGGCACTCCTCCGACGAGAAGGTCGAGGCGCTGGACGCCGGCGCCGACGACTACGTCACCAAGCCCTTCGGCATGGACGAGCTGCTGGCCCGGCTGCGGGCCGCCGTCCGCCGCTCCGAGCCGGTCCCCGGCGGCGAGGACGACGTGATCGTGGACACCGCGGAGTTCACCGTCGACCTGGCCGCGAAGAAGGTCCACCGCGGCGGGCGGGACGTACGCCTGACGCCCACCGAGTGGCACCTGCTGGAGGTGCTGGTGCGCAACACCGGGCGCCTGGTCAGCCAGAAGCAGCTGCTGCAGGAGGTGTGGGGGCCGTCGTACGGGACGGAGACGAACTACCTGCGGGTCTACATGGCCCAGCTGCGCCGCAAGCTGGAGGCGGACCCGGCGCACCCCCGGCACTTCGTCACCGAGCCGGGCATGGGGTACCGCTTCGAGAAGTGAAGGCGGGGCCGGGGGAGCGGAACGTGAGCCTCGCCATCCCTCCCCGAGCGGGGTGCGTGGCTGTCGGCGGGCCCCGGTACGCTTCAGATATGAGTGCTGCTCCGCGTTCCGACAAGCCGGTGGGCCGGTTCCGGCGCATGTTCGACCGGCTCTCCTCGTCCCAGGAGGACCTGGAGTCGGAGGAACTGCGCGAGGACACGGACACCACCGGCTGCACCCGCATCGGAGACTGCCAGGACCGGCAGGTCGTCTCGGTAACTGGTACCTTGCGCACGGTCACCCAGCGGCCACGCGCCGGCGTCCCGGCCCTGGAGGCCGAGCTGTTCGACGGGTCCGCCGCCCTGGACGTGGTGTGGCTGGGCAGACGCTCCATCGTGGGCATAGAGCCGGGGCGCAAGCTCATCGCATCGGGCCGGGTCTCGATGAGCCACGGCCGCCGGGTGCTCTTCAACCCGAAATACGAACTGAGACCCCTCGGACGGGAGTAGCCGGTGACGTCGCTCGACAAGCCGACCGAAGACACGACAGAGGCCGACGACTCCCGGGCGGTGACGGAGGCCGCGCTGTTCGAGGCGTTCGGCGGCGTGCGGGGCATGATCGAGACGGTGCTTCCGGGCCTGCTCTTCGTCACCATCTTCACGCTCAACAACGACCTGCACATGTCGGCGATCGCGGCCCTGGCCGTGTCGTTGGTGCTGGTCGTGGTCCGGCTGGTGATGAAGGACACCGTCAAGCACGCGTTCAGCGGGGTCTTCGGCGTCGCCTTCGGCGTGGTCTTCGCGATGATGACCGACAACGCCAAGAACTTCTACCTGCCGGGCATGCTGTACACCCTGGGCCTGGCCCTCGCCTACATCGTCACCTCGCTGGCCGGGGTGCCGCTGATCGGCCTGATCCTCGGCCCGGTCTTCAAGGAGAACCTCTCCTGGCGCACCCGCAACCCGGGCCGCAAGAAGGCGTACACGAAGGCCAGCTACGCCTGGGGCCTCATCCTGCTCGCCAAGTCCGCGATCCTCTTCCCGCTGTACTGGTTCGCCGACACCGAGCAGCTCGGCTGGGTCCTGGTCACCCTGAAGATCCCGCCCTTCCTGCTCGCCGTGTGGCTGACCTGGGTCTTCCTGGCCAAGGCCCCGGCACCCATCGACGTGTTCGCGGAGATGGAGGCGGCGGAGGAGGCCGAGAAGGCTGAGAAGGCCGGGCGGGAGCGGCGCGAGCAGGAGGCCGACGGCACCCTGCCGGGGTCGCCGTCCGGGGCCGCCGGGGCCGACGGAGCCGACGGGGAAGGCGCCGACCTGCGCGGCGGCAGGCACCGCAAGGCCTGACCGGCAGGACGACCAAGGCGACCAAGGCGATACGGCGGTGGGGCGCCCCGAGATCTCGGGGCGCCCCACCGCCGTATCGCCTTGCCCGGGACGTACCGGCCGCCGTGAACCGGCCCGCTGGGCCGCCCCGGCCTGGGCCGTGCCGTCTCGGCTCAGACCGTGCCGTCCGGCCGCCGCCGCGCCGACAGCAGGTCCTCCAGCTGTTCCTCACGGGCCTGCGCCGCGACGAACAGCAGTTCGTCACCGGCCTCCAGCGAGTCCTCCCGCGACGGCGTCAGCACCCGGGTGCCGCGGATGATCGTCACCAGGGACGTGTCCTCGGGCCACTGGACGTCGCCGACCTGGGTACCGGCCAGCGCCGACTCCTCCGGCAGCGTCAGCTCGACCAGGTTCGCGTCGCCGTGGCTGAAGCGCAGCAGCCGGACCAGGTCGCCGACGCTCACCGCCTCCTCCACCAGGGCCGACATCAGACGCGGGGTGGAGACGGCGACGTCCACGCCCCAGGACTCGTTGAAGAGCCACTCGTTCTTCGGGTTGTTCACCCGGGCGACGACCCGCGGGACGCCGTACTCCGTCTTGGCCAGCAGCGACACGACGAGGTTGACCTTGTCGTCGCCCGTCGCGGCGATGACGACGTTGCAGCGCTGCAGCGCCGCCTCGTCCAGGGACGTGATCTCGCACGCGTCGGCGAGCAGCCACTCCGCCATCGGGACCCGCTCGACCGAGATGGCGGTCGGCGCCTTGTCGATGAGCAGGACCTCGTGGCCGTTCTCCAGCAGCTCGCCCGCGATCGAACGGCCGACCGCGCCGGCACCGGCAATGGCGACCCTCATCAGTGACCGCCCTCCTCTTCGGGACCCTTGGCGAACGCCGCCTCGACCTTGTGGACCTCGTCGGTGCGCATCATCACGTGCACCAGGTCGCCCTCCTGCAGCACCGTCTGCGAGGTGGGCAGGATCGCCTCCCCGAGCCGGGTGACGAAGGCGACCCGCACGCCCGTCTCCTCCTGGAGCCGGCTGATCTTGTGACCGACCCAGGACGACGACGTGTGCACCTCGGCGAGCTGGACGCCGCCCGTGGGATCGCGCCACAGCGGCTCGGCGCCCGAGGGGAGCAGCCGGCGCAGCATCTGGTCGGCCGTCCAGCGGACGGTGGCCACGGTCGGGATGCCCAGGCGCTGGTAGACCTCGGCGCGGCGGGGGTCGTAGATGCGGGCGGCGACGTTCTCGACGCCGAACATCTCGCGGGCCACTCGGGCGGCGATGATGTTCGAGTTGTCCCCGCTGGACACGGCGGCGAAGGCGCCGGCGTCCTCGATGCCCGCCTCGCGCAGGGTGTCCTGGTCGAAGCCGATGCCGGTGACCCGGCGACCGCCGAACGAGGAACCGAGGCGCCGGAAGGCGGTGGGGTCCTGGTCGATCACGGCGACCGTGTGCCCCTGCTGTTCCAGGTTCTGGGCGAGAGCGGAGCCGACCCGCCCGCAGCCCATGATGACAATGTGCACGGCTTACACCACTCTTCTTCTCAGCCCACTGAGCGGGGTGAACGTCCCGTTCATCTTCCTCTTTCGGCTCGACGGGCACACACATGCGGCCCCGCTGGGAGCCGCATGCCACCATCATGCCCGCCCGCCGCGGCACGCCCCCGCCGGGGTGGGTGGGCAGACGAGGCACGGACGCGCGCCGGACGAGGCCGCGGACCCGACGATGACTCGGGCCGGCCGGGACAGAAGCGGGGCGAGGGATGTACGCCGCCGTGTCGTTCCTGCTTCCTACTTCCTACTTCCTCTTCGGCGTACGTCACGGACGGCGAAGTTCGTCCCCCACGTGCACGGAGGGCCGCCCGTGCCAGCCCTCCGCCGGAGTTCCCCGCCGACCGATGCTGCGCACGCTGGCGAAGGTCAGGATTCCGAGGCCGACGAGCGTGACGCCGCCGCCGATCAGCTCCGCGGACAGGTGCATGGAGTCTCCCTCAGCGCGACGGACAGCGGTTCGGCCGGTGTTGGTCATATAGGCATGCGAACCCCGCCACCAGCGCAATCCGCAGCCGCCCCGCCCCCCGAGTTCACCCGTAGGGCAGACGGCGGCCGGATCGGGGGTGGCGGGTGGGCGGCCGCTCGTTCGAACGCTTACGATCCTCTGTTGTGTCCAAACTGACCGACGTGCCCAAGCGGATCCTGATCGGGCGCGCCCTGCGCAGCGACCGGCTGGGCGAGACGCTGCTGCCGAAGCGCATCGCCCTCCCCGTCTTCGCGTCCGACCCGTTGTCCTCGGTGGCGTACGCGCCCGGCGAGGTCCTGCTGGTCCTGTCCATCGCGGGCGTGTCGGCGTACCACTTCAGTCCCTGGATCGCGGTCGCGGTCGTCGTCCTGATGTTCACGGTCGTCGCCTCCTACCGGCAGAACGTGCACGCCTACCCGAGCGGCGGCGGCGACTACGAGGTGGCCACCACCAACCTGGGCCCGAAGGCCGGGCTGACCGTGGCCAGCGCCCTGCTGGTGGACTACGTCCTGACGGTCGCCGTCTCCATCTCCTCCGGCATCGAGAACCTGGGCTCGGCCATCCCCTTCGTCGTCGAGCACAAGGTCCTGTGCGCGGTCGCCGTGATCCTGCTGCTGACGCTGATGAACCTGCGCGGGGTCAGGGAGTCGGGCACCCTCTTCGCGATTCCGACGTACGTCTTCGTCGCCGGCGTCTTCATCATGATCGTGTGGGGCGCGTTCCGCGGCCTGGTCCTGGGCGACACCATGCGCTCCCCGACGGCGGACTACGAGATCAAACCGGAGCACGGCGGCCTGGCCGGGTTCGCCCTGGTCTTCCTCCTCCTGCGCGCCTTCTCCTCCGGCTGCGCCGCGCTCACCGGCGTCGAGGCCATCTCCAACGGCGTCCCGGCCTTCCGCAAGCCCAAGTCGAAGAACGCGGGCAACACCCTGGCCATGATGGGCCTGCTCGCCGTGACCATGTTCTGCGGCATCATCGCGCTCGCCTCCGCGACGGACGTCCGCATGTCGGAGAACCCGGCCACCGACCTCTTCCACAACGGCGTCGCGGTCGGCGCGGACTACGTCCAGCACCCGGTGATCTCGCAGGTCGCCGAGGCGGTCTTCGGCGAGGGCAGTTTCCTGTTCGTCGTCCTCGCCGCCGCCACCGCGCTCGTCCTCTTCCTGGCCGCGAACACCGCGTACAACGGCTTCCCGCTGCTCGGCTCGATCCTCGCCCAGGACCGCTACCTGCCCCGGCAGCTGCACACCCGCGGCGACCGCCTGGCCTTCTCCAACGGCATCGTGCTCCTCGCCGGGGCCGCCATGCTCCTGGTCGTCGTCTACGGCGCCGACTCCACCCGGCTGATCCAGCTCTACATCGTCGGCGTGTTCGTGTCCTTCACGCTCAGCCAGATCGGCATGGTCCGCCACTGGAACCGGAACCTGACCGGCGAACGCGACCAGGCCAGGCGCCGCCACATGATCCGCTCCCGGGCGATCAACGCCTTCGGCGCCTTCTTCACCGGCCTGGTGCTGGTCGTCGTCCTGGCCACCAAGTTCACCCACGGTGCCTGGGTCGCCCTGCTCGGCATGTGCATCTTCTTCGCGACGATGACGGCGATCCGGGGCCACTACGACCGCGTCGCCGAGGAGATCGCGGCCCCCGAGGACCCCGAGGAGGCACAGAGCGACGACATGGTCCGCCCCTCCCGCGTCCACTCGGTCGTCCTGATCTCCAAGATCCACCGCCCCGCGCTCCGCGCCCTCGCCTACGCCAAGCTCATGCGCTCCGACAGCCTGGAGGCGCTCAGCGTCAACGTCGACCCGGCCGAGACGAAGGCCCTGCGCGAGGAGTGGGAGCGCCGCGGCATCGCCGTACCCCTGAAGGTCCTGGACTCGCCGTACCGCGAGATCACGCGGCCGGTCATCGAGTACGTCAAGGGCCTGCGCAAGGAGTCCCCGCGCGACGCCGTCTCCGTGATCATCCCCGAGTACGTGGTCGGCCACTGGTACGAGCACCTGCTGCACAACCAGAGCGCGCTGCGCCTCAAGGGCCGCCTGCTGTTCACCCCCGGCGTCATGGTCACGTCCGTCCCCTACCAGCTGGAGTCCTCCGAGGCGGCCAGGCGCCGGGCCCGCAGACGCCAGAACTGGAGCGCCCCCGGCGCGGTCCGCCGGGGCCCCGCCCACCACGACCGCACGAAGGACTCGTCCTCGTCCACCTCTTCGTCCACGTAGACTGGACGGCTGTTGTCCTCAGCCGTCACCCCCGTTCTCTGGAGTCACCCCGCCATGCAGGCAGAACCGACGAATACGCAGGCGGAGACGCGAGCGACGCCGCAGCCGGCCGAGCGACCGGCCTCGCTGGTGGGCGAGGAGTACGAGGTCGAGGTCGGGCCCGTCGCCCACGGCGGCCACTGCGTCGCCCGCACCTCCGAGGGCCAGGTGCTGTTCGTCCGGCACACGCTGCCCGGCGAGCGCGTCGTGGCCCGGGTGACGGAGGGCGAGGAGGGCGCCCGCTTCCTGCGTGCCGACGCGGTGGAGATCCTGGACGCCTCCAAGGACCGCATCGAGGCGCCCTGCCCGTTCGCCGGCCCCGGGCGCTGCGGCGGCTGCGACTGGCAGCACGCCAAGCCGGGCGCCCAGCGCCGCCTCAAGGGCGAGGTCGTCGCCGAGCAGCTCCAGCGCCTCGCGGGCCTCACCCCGGAGGAGGCCGGCTGGGACGGCACGGTGATGCCGGCGGAGGGCGACAAGCTGCCCGCCGGGCAGGTCCCCTCCTGGCGCACCCGCGTCCAGTACGCCGTGGACGCGGACGGCCGCGCCGGCCTGCGCCGCCACCGTTCCCACGAGGTCGAACCGGTCGACCACTGCCTGATCGCGGCGGACGGCGTCAGCGAGCTGGGCGTCGAGCAGCGCGACTGGCCCGGCATGGCGACGGTCGAGGCGATCGCGGCCACCGGCTCCCAGGACCGCCAGGTCATCCTCACCCCCCGCCCCGGGGCCCGCCTCCCCCTCGTCGAACTGGACCGCCCGGTCTCGGTCATGCGCGTCGACGAGAAGGACGGCGGCGTCCACCGCGTCCACGGCCGCTCCTTCGTCCGCGAGCGCGCCGACGGCCGCACCTACCGGGTCGGCTCCGGCGGCTTCTGGCAGGTCCACCCGAAGTCGGCCGACACGCTGGTGACGGCGGTCATGCAGGGCCTGCTGCCCCGCAAGGGCGACATGGCCCTGGACCTGTACTGCGGCGTCGGCCTCTTCGCCGGCGCGCTGGCCGACCGCGTCGGCGACCAGGGCGCGGTCCTCGGCATCGAGTCCGGCAAGCGCGCCGTCGAGGACGCCCGCCACAACCTCGCCGGCTTCGACCGGGTCAGGGTGGAACAGGGCAAGGTCGAGGCGGTCCTGCCCCGCACGGGCATCTCCGAGGTCGACCTCGTCGTCCTCGACCCGCCCCGCGCGGGCGCCGGCCGCAAGACGGTCCAGCACCTCACGACCCTCTCCGCCCGCCGCATCGCCTACGTCGCCTGCGACCCGGCCGCCCTGGCCCGCGACCTGGCGTACTTCCGGGACGGGGGGTACCGGGTGCGGACACTGCGGGTGTTCGACCTGTTTCCGATGACGCACCATGTGGAGTGCGTGGCGATCCTTGAGCCTGCGACCAAGGGTGCCTGACCTGCGGTTTTGTTGTTGTGGTGGGTTGCTCGACCTGTTGCCCTCCGTGCAGCGGGTTCGAGCGGACGGATCACTCTTGTACCTCGCTGACCTGCGGATTCGTGAGCGAGGTGCCCGCATCGGCGACGCCTTCAGAGGGGCGTTCGGAGATTCGTGACGCTCGGATGACGCTCGAAGCGGAAGTCTCTGCTGCACCGCCGCAGGCGATGCGAGTGACCATTCCGGCCCCACTTTCCTTGGAGGCCGGGAACGCGGCCCGACCGCACCACTCTGATACCGGCCAGGTATCATCTGTGTATAGCGATGACACTCCGGCTCCCCGACGACCTTGACGCGAAGCTCACCGAGCGGGCTCGTCGGGAGGGTCGCAGCAAGCAGGAGCTTGCCATCGAGGCCATCCGTCAGGCCCAGGACCGGGCCGAGCTGAAGGTCGATGACGTCCTGGCCGAGCTGACGGACAGCGATGCGGAGATCTTGGACTACCTGAAGTGACGGACGTGCGTTACCTCCAGGTCGACGAGATCCTGGCCATCGCCCGCGCAGTCAACGGTACCGAGCACAGTGTGCGTGACTTGGGTCTTCTCGTATCGGCGGTTGAACGGCCCCGGACCAACGTGTTCGGAGCCGAGCTGTATCCCACGCTGCACGAGAAGGCGACGGCGCTGCTGCACTCCGTCGCCCGCAATCGCGCGCTGATCGACGGCAACATACGCACCGCCTGGCTCGCGATGCGCGTCTTCCTGCGGTTCAACGGCGTCAGTGCCAGTGCTGCCCCGCCGCCTGTCTCCGTCGCCGGTCCTTTCGTCGAGGAAGTCGCGCAGGACAACGTCGATGTACCGGCTGTCGCCAAGCGCCTCTCGATCTGGTTCCCCCTTTCCTGACGCTCGAAGAGACGAGAGCGCATCATGTGCGATGCGGGGCAATACTGGAGCTTGCCGCAAAGGGATCTGACTTGCGGATTTGCGAGTCAAGTGGGACGCGACCAGGGGCAACCGGCCCTCCTCGGCTGCTTGTGAGAACAAGCGGCCGAGGCCCCGGTGGGCTCGGCGAGGATCAGACGGGGGATCGTCTCTTTCGATGGTGCTGGGAAGCACCCGACGCACCTGCCATCGGGTACGGGCACGCTGCTAGCCAGTAGTGGCGGCCAGCAGCACCAACCTAGCGACCAAATTGCCGGTAACGTCGTGGAGGACGAAGTTGGAGAGTGCCACCAGTACGGAGGCCGGATCAGCGCTGGGGAGCGCCAACCGTGCAGCGCCGCCACCCACGCGATCATCGGCCTGAACACGCACGGAAGCTGTACGACATCCTCGTCGATGGCCCGCACCGGGGCGCCGTTGCCGGGAGGGCGGGGAGTTGCGATGTCGTCGGCACGGGTGGCTCGTCGCGAGTGGAGGTCGGCCCGACGTTGTGTCGACGCGGCCGCGATTGCGTTTGCCGGCAGAAGGGGCTGAGCGGACGCGCCGATCGGACTTCCTGGCGGCAGCAGCGGATGCGAAGATCCGCCCGTCGGCTATCGGCGGGCACGGGAGTGAGGGGCGCGCGGCGACGGCATCAGGCGCCGCCCGGCCGTTGTGGCCGGGCGGTACAAGAAAACACCGCGTCCCATGCGAGTTCGTCGGCGCGGCGCCGATCACGCCGGAGATGGTGAATGCCGCGGCGACAGCGGCGTCGCGGCGCGCACCAGGAACGCGGTAATGAGGCCGCCGCCCGGGAAACGCCGACCCCGCGCCGCTGGGGTGACCGCGCCGAGGACGACCGGACTGGACTCGACGGCGGACCCGAGGTGGCGCAGCACGTGGGTGGTGGCGCTGGCCATGCCCGTCAGATGCGGTGCACGCTGCCCAGCGCCATGGCCGTGACGGAGTTGATGGTCGGAGCGGATCCGACGCCTCGCAGGACGCGACGGGAGCCGCGAAGAGCTGGACACCGGGCCGGAAGGTCTCCCCTACGCGGGGGAGGTAGAGGGAGGTGAGGGTCTGTTCCAGACGAGGACGGCGATCAGCTGCGGCCACGGCCGGCGAGGAAGGCGGTGCGGTACCAGCCCGTCCGCGAGCCGGGCTCCGGCGCCGGCGACGAACGCAGCCGGGTCGATGTCCTCCACGCCGACGGCCGCGGTCAGCTCCCACCAGCCGCACCCCGTCGGTCCGGGCGCTCGCTTTGACGAGTACGGCGGTCCACAGCAGGCCCTTGACTTGGGTGGGGGCTTGGTCGGAGTGATCGTCACCGGTGCCACGACGAGCTCGGTGGCCGGAGCGACTGTCAGCTGCACGGTCACGCCGTTCGTCCGGATGAGCGCCAAGTCAAGTCCGTTTTATGCAAAGGGACTTGAGGGGTACGTGGGGCGGTACTGACCTGACCGGAAACAGGGCGTCCAACGCATGCCGTTCCGCTGGCACCTTGCTGCCAATTCCCCGCCCGCCCCTGCGGAAAACCGTATGGTCCGAGGTGGGGGAAACCGCACGAGTTCGAGGGCTAACCGCATACCGGCACTGAGCTGGCACTTCTAGCGTGGTCAACGGATCGCGGCACCAGCCCGCGGCGTGTGCTTCGTACCTGGAGACTTCGAATGGACCACATCACCCTTGCGCTGCCACAGGAGCCCGCGGACGGCATCGCGGGATGGGCGGCCGACCTGGTGGACGCCATGGGCGCGCCCGGTGCCGGCCTCGCTGTCGCCCTGGAGAACCTCTTCCCGCCGCTGCCGAGCGAGATCATCCTGCCGTTGGCCGGCTTCGCCGCCGGACAGGGAGTCATCAGCCTGTTCGCGGCCCTCTTCTGGACCACTCTCGGGTCCGTGGTGGGTGCCGTGGCCCTCTACTGGATCGGCGCACTGATCGGCCGAGAGCGGATGTACGCGATCTGGGCGAAGCTGCCGCTGGTCAAGACCGCCGACCTGGAGCGGACGGAGGAGTGGTTCGCCAAGCACGGCACCAAGGCCGTCTTCCTCGGCCGCATGGTGCCGATCTTCCGCAGCCTGATCTCCGTGCCGGCCGGCCTGGAGCGCATGCCCCTACCGACCTTCCTGGTCCTCACCGGCCTGGGCTCACTGGTGTGGAACGCCGTGCTCGTCCTGTCGGGATACTGGCTGGGCGACCAGTGGGACAAGGTCGGCGACTACGTCGGTGTGATCAGCAAGGCCGTCCTGGTCATGGTGGTCCTCGCCCTGGCCTTCTACATCGTGGTCCGGCTGCGCTCGCGCGGCACCGCCCAGCACCGCCGCCCGTCGTGACCAGTCCCCTCCTGACCCGGACCGAGCGATCTTGCCCCGGCTGCACCGCCCCACTAGGCTCGGCGAACGTGCAGGGGGAACCGGCGGACACGACCATCCAGCCCCTCCCGACGGTGCCCGGAACCGCGCTGGCGGGAGGCGAGCCCGAGGCGAAGCCCGCCCCGGCGCTGCCCCTGCGCGCCGCGGGGGTCTTCCTGGGCTGCCTGACCGCGGTGCTAGGACTCCTTTACTTCGTCATCGCCGGTGTCCCGCTCGGCCCGCTCCTGCTGTGGCCGCGTACCCGGCGCCGGGCGTTCGTCGTCCTCACCTCCGGAGCCAGGCGGCTGACGGCCTTCGAACGGTGGCGCCGCTCGGTCTTCTTCGGGAACTCCTTCCCCGATCGTCCCGTGCCCGACCAGCAGATCCTGCGCTACCTCGCCGCCCGTACCTACGCCGGCCTGATCACCGGCGTGGTGCTCGGCCTCCTCGGCTTCGGCGCCGTCCTCGCCGGCCTGCTCGTCGCGAGTCTGGCCCGGGGCACCCTCGACGGCCGGGAGTTGGTCACCCAGGTCGTGCTGGGCGGGGTGCTGCTCTTCCTGGACGTACAGGGCCTGTTCTCGCTGGAGGCGCTCGACGCGCGGATGGCCCGCGAGTGCTTCGGGCCCTCGGAGCGTGAGCTGATGCAGCAGCGCATCGACGAACTGGCCACCAGCCGGGCGGCGGTGCTCCAGGCCGTCGACACCGAGCGCCGGCGCATCGAGCGGGACCTGCACGACGGCGTGCAGCAGCGTCTGGTCGCGCTGGCCATGCTCCTCGGGCGGGCCCGGCGCGGCGGCCGCACGCCCGAGCAGGCGCGCAGCCTGCTGGAACAGGCGCACAAGGAATCACAGGACGTCCTGACGGAACTGCGGGAAGTGGCCTGGCGGGTGTATCCGACGGCGCTGGACAACCTGGGGCTCCAGGAGGCGCTCGCCGGGGTGTCGGAGCGGTGCAGCATCCCCATCCGGACCGACTTCGCGCTCGCCGAGCCGCTGCCCGCCTCCGTGGAGACCGCCGCGTACTTCGTCGTGTCGGAGGCGGTGACCAATGCCGCCAAGCACTCGGCCGCCACGGAGATCCAGGTGAGCGTCCGCAAGTACGGACCGGTCCTCCTCGTCCAGGTCGAGGACGACGGCGTCGGCGGCGCCAGGCCGGAGGGCAGCGGACTGACCGGGCTGCACAGCCGGGTCGGCGCCCTGGACGGCCGGCTGCACGTCCACAGCCCCTCAGGGGGCCCCACCACGATCACCGCGGAGCTGCCGTGCGCGTAATGCTGGCCGAGGACTCGACCCTGCTGCGGGAAGGGCTGGTCCGCCTCCTCAGCGAGGAGGGTCACGAGGTCCTGGCCGCGGTGGGCGACGCCGTCGCCCTCCTGCGGGAGATCGAGCAGCTGCGGCCGGACATGGTCGTCGTGGACATCCGGATGCCTCCCACCCACACGGACGAGGGACTGCGGGCGGCGCTGGAGATCCGCAAGCGGTGGCCCAGCGTCGGGGTGCTCGTCCTGTCCCAGCACATAGAGCGCAACTACGCGGCGCAGCTGCTCACCTCGAACGCGGAGCGGGTCGGCTACCTGCTGAAGGACCGGGTCGCCCAGGTGGAGGAGTTCCTCGACGCACTGGAACGGATCGAGGCGGGCGGCGCCGCCATCGACCCGGAGGTCGTACGGCAGCTGGTGATCCGCACGACGCACAGCGACCCGCTGGCCCGGCTGACCCCTCGGGAGCGCAGCGTCCTGGAGACGCTGGCGCAGGGGTACACCAACGCGGCGATCTCGGAGAAACTGCACGTCTCCATGAGTACCGTCGAGAAAAACCTCAACATGATCTTCGACAAGCTCGAACTCGTCCACGCCACCGGCTACAACCGCCGGATCCTGGCCGTATTGCGGTATCTGGAGTCCTGACGCGTGAAGAGCCGGGCGTCGGGTCGTCCCCGTCGCCCGGCTCGTCGTCGTCACCGGCCCGACGGCTCACCGGTCACTCAGACCCCGTCACTGGAACGAGTACGGGTTCAGCGCGTCGTCCGGCAGGTGCTCGATCTGGACGCGGTCGCCGATACCGGCCTCCTCGGCGAGTTCGAGCAGCACGTCGAGGGCCACGTGGTCCTCGAGCCCGAACCCCGTCGAGTCGAAGACCGTGACACCGTCCCGGTGCGGCGCTGCGGTTTTCGGGTCGGCGCACATCGTCATGAGGTCGGGCCCGACATCGCCCTCCTCCAGCTGCTGGCACTCTCCCTCCCGCAGCGCCTGCGCCAGGTGGTCCGGCGTCACGAACGCCGACTTCAGGACGGGCACCGGGACCTCGAACTTGCCGATGAGGTCGGCCCCGATCGCGTTGATGTGCACGTGCGGCCGCAGGTTCGTGCCGCTCAGCACCGGGCCGTCGCCCACACCGACGGAGGTGACGGTGCAGATGATGTCCGCCGCCGACTCCAGCTCGGCCAACTCCACGACCTTGATGTCGAGGTCCAGGAAGTCCACCCGGTCCGCGAACGAACGCGCGTGGTCCGGGTCGATGTCGTGCACCAGGATCTGCTCCAGCGGGAACACCCGGCTCAGCGCGTGCGCCTGGGTCACCGCCTGGGCGCCGGCGCCGACCAGGCCGAGGACCCGGCTGTCGGGACGGGCCAGCATCCTGCTGGCGATCGCCGAGGCGGCTCCGGTGCGGATCGCGGTGGGCAGGATGCCGTCGCACACCGCCAGCAGACGGCCCGTCACGTCGTCGTAGCGTGTGAGGGACCCGATGATGGTGGGCAGCTGGAACGTGCCGGGGTTCGACGGTGTGTAGGCCACCGTCTTGATCGTTATGGAACGCCCCGGATCATGGTGCGGCATCCACTCGAGGATGGCCGTGTTCCCCGGGCCGCGCAGAAAACCGTCCCGGGTGGGGCTCACGCCTTTGTCCGGAGCGGTGAAGGCCTCCTGGAGCCGGACGATCATCCGGTCCATGAAGCGGTCGTTGCCGCTCTCCTTGACGAGTTTGGCAACATGCTGCCGGGTGAGGACCGTGGTTTCCATTTTCTCCCCTCAATTGTCGTCGCTCCTCGGCAACTAATTGCTAAGGAATGTGCGTCTGTCATTCGATGAGCTACGATCCGCGCTCGGCCGACACTTCAAGCAGGAAGCTATTGCGTACCCTTTCGGGGGTGCCGGTCAATTCGCGCTCCGAACATAACCGTCCGGCTTTTAATGGTCAAGGATTCCAAGGTGCGTTACGGTTTTCCGCAGGTTTCTCACTGCGGTTTCCCGCAAGGCGGACCTGCGGTTTTCCGTACGGTGAACCTGCGGGAAGCAACGGTCAGCACGACGGTTTACCTCGTATCCCCCCGACTGTCGGTGGATCTAGCGTTCTGCTCATCGAGATCCGACCGGCTTCCAGGGCCGGACCTGCAGCAACGGAAGGAAGCAAGGTGCGAAAGAAGCCGGCAACGGTACGGATTGCGCGATGGAGTGCCACGCACCCGTGGTCCGCCATCGGCCTGTGGGTCGTCTTCGTCGCCGCGTGCCTCGTTCTGGGCGGAGCGGCAGGTACGAACTCGATCAGCGACGAGGAGTCGGGGGTCCGCGAGTCGGGCCGGGCCGGCAAGATCGTGCACTCCGGTGACTTCCCAGAGAAGGCCGAGGAGAACGTGCTGATCACCGCCGAGGACGGCGGGAAGCTGGACCCCGGGGCTGGCCGCGAGGCCGCCGCGGACGTCGTCGAGCGGATGAAGGCCCTTGACGAGGTGGAGGCCGTCGGCGACCCGGTCCCCGCGCCCGACGGCAAGGCCCTGCTGGTCCCCGTGACCATGAAGGGCGACACCGAGAACGCCGACCGGCGTGTGCAGCCGCTGCTCGACGCCAGCGCGTCGGTCCAGGACGCCCACGAGGGCCTGCGGGTCGACGAGGTGGGCACCGGTTCGACCGCCAAGGGTCTGTCGGAGACGCTCGGCGAGGACTTCAAAAAGGCCGAGCTGATCAGTCTGCCGCTGACCCTCCTGATCCTGCTCGTGGTCTTCGGAGCGATTATCGCGGCGGGTGTGCCGGTGATCCTGGCCCTCTCGTGTGTGGGCGCCGCCATCGGACTGTCGACGCTCGCCTCCCACGTACTTCCCGAGACCAGCGCGGTCAGCAACGTCATCCTGCTCATGGGCATGGCCGTGGGCGTGGACTACTCGCTCTTCTACCTGAAGCGGGAGCGCGAGGAACGCCGCGCGGGCAAGTCCCACGTCGACGCCATCGAGGTCGCGGCGGAGACCTCCGGGCACACCGTCGTGGTGTCCGGAACCACCGTCATCGTGGCCATGGCCGGCCTCTACCTGGCGAACGAGGCGACCTTCGCCTCCCTGGCCACCGGCTCGATCCTCGTGGTGGCGGTGGCCGTACTGGCCTCGCTGACCGTGCTGCCCGCCCTCCTCGCCAAGCTGGGACGCTGGGTCGACAGGCCCAAGGTGCCGTTCCTGTGGCGGCTCACCATGCGCTCGGGCGAGTCGCGGGTGTGGCCCGCGCTGCTGCGTCCGGCGCTGTCCAAGCCGTTCATCACGCTGGTGGTGTCCGTGGGCGTGCTGCTGCTGCTGGCGGTGCCGGCCCTCGACATGAAGCTCAAGCAGCCGGGCTCCGACGACCTGTCCCGGGACATCACCGTGGTGCGGGCGATGGACCGGCTCACCGACCACTTCCCCAGCAAGGGCACCGTGCACCAGGTCGCGGTCCGGTCGCCCGCCGACCGGGCCGACGATGTGGAGAGCGCGCTGAACGGCCTCCTGGAGCGCACCGCGAAGGACGAACTCTTCGCCCACGACTCCACCCCCACCGTCAAGGTGTCCGAGGACCGCAGGGTCCACACCGTCGACGTCGGCACCCCCTACCAGCCGAAGAGCGACGGAGCCCGCCAGTCGCTGGACCTGCTGCGCGAGTGGGTGCCGCAGGCGATGGCGGACGTGCCCGGCGCCGAGAGCGCGGTCGGCGGCAAGGTGGCGCAGGGCGTCGACTTCACGGGGCACCTCGAGGAGCGCATGCCCTGGGTGGTGGGCTTCGTCCTGCTGCTGACCTTCGTCACCATGGTGATGATCTTCCGGTCGATCGCCGTGGCGCTCTCCGCGATCCTGCTCAACCTGCTCTCCGCCGCGGCCTCCTTCGGTGTGCTGGTCGCCGTCTTCCAGAACACCTGGGCCGAGGGTTTCCTCGACTTCCACAGCTCGGGCGCGGTCGTCTCCTGGCTGCCGCTGTTCCTGTTCGTGGTCCTGTTCGGGCTGTCGATGGACTACCACGTCTTCGTGGTCAGCCGGATCCGCGAGGCAGCCCTCGCGGGCGCCCCGACCAGGACCGCCGTCCGTGAAGGCATCACCCGCTCCGCGGGCGTGGTCACCAGCGCCGCGATCGTCATGGTCGGAGTCTTCGCGATCTTCGGCACCCTGAGCATGGTCGAGTTCAAGCAGTTGGGCGTCGGTCTCGCGGCCGCCATCCTGCTGGACGCCGTGATCATTCGGATCTACGTACTGCCGGCCCTGATGACGGCGTTGGGCAAGTGGAACTGGTGGCCCGGCAAGCTCTCCGCCGGCCCCGACGGACCGGCCCCCCTCCCGGACCAGACCGAGCCCGGCAACCGCCACGCCGAGGAGCAGCCCCAGTACGCGCGGTTCGCCGCCGACCAGCAGCAGTACCAGCGGGCTCCGCAGCAGCACTACCAGCAGGGCGTCTACCAGCAGCCGTACCACCAGGATCCCTACCAGCAGGGCGGCTACCAGCAGTCCGGCCCGTACCGCGACGACGCCTCGCGACCCGGCTACTACCAGCAGTAGAGCCAGGTCCTTCCGGCGAGGAAGGAGGGTCGCCCGTCACCCCCGGACGGAGACGGCCCTCCTTCCTCTTCTTCTCGCGTGCCCGCCGCCGTGCTCGCGACGCCCTGCCCGGCAACTAGCTGCCAACGCGTCCCGCTCGGCCCGTTCCGCGGCAACGGTGGAGGCTCAACCGACCTCGACGGAGTGAGCATGCGGATCGAACAGAGACCCACGAACCGGTTACGGGCGGCGCTGCACGGGGTGGCAGCGCTGCTCCTGGCGCTTCTGGCGGGCCTGACCGCGGCGGCTCAGGGCCACGCTGCCGCCCAATGGCAGGCCGTGCCACCGCCAGCCCCGGCCGGCGTCAGCGCGTACGTCCCCTTCGACGCGACGTCGGCCGTGGCGCGCAGCACGGTACAGACGAGCACCACCTGCCTGCCCTGCGAGTACGAGCACACCTTGTGGACCCGCCAGGCCGGTGCCTGGCGCAGCCTCCCGCTGCCCCCCGCCGGCGCCTCCACGGACGTGCTCACCGGCACCGCCCCGCACGACGTGTGGGCCTTCGGCCGCGGCGAGCGGGGCGACTTCGGGCAGTACCACTGGGACGGCTCGCGGTGGACGGACCGGACCCTCCCGGACTTCGAGGTGCTGGCGGCCCGTGCCGTCTCCCGCACCGACGTGTGGGCGGTCGGCAACTACCGGGAGAGCGACGGGGGCGTGCCCGGCGCGGTCGCCCACTGGAACGGCTCGGCCTGGACGCTGACCAAGCTCGGCGCGCCCGACGCCTGGACCGACATCAAGGCCGTGCACGTCGTGTCCGCCCACGACGTCTGGGTGGTGGGCTCGGGCGGCGGCCGCCCCTACGCCGCGCACTACGACGGCACGTCCTGGCAGGAGGTGGCCCTGCCCCGGCTGTCGGGGCTCTCGGCGACCGCGAACGCGGTGACCGTGCGGGACGGCGAGGTGTGGATCGGCGGCACCGACCGCAACATCTACACCGACAGCGGCACGCCGGGGGCGTTCGTGCTGCGCGGGAACGGCACCGACTGGCAGACGACCTACGTGCCGGTGCCCGCACCCACCGGCGACGCGTCCGAGGACCGCATGTCCGTGCAGGCCCTGGCTGTCCACGACGGAACCGTCTGGGCGGGCCTGTACGCGGACCGCACCAAGGACCGCGGCCTGGCCCGCTGGAACGGCTCCGCCTGGGAGACGGCCGCGGCCCCGGGGGCGACGCCCGGCTCCGAGGTGACGGCCCTGTACCCGACGGCGGACGGAACCCTGTGGGCCAACGGGCTCCTCTATCCCACCGCCTACCTGAAGGGCTACGCGGCCTCCCTCGCGCCGAGCGCCTGACACCACGGCGGAGGGGCCCGGCGTCCGCCGGGCCGGCCCTCAGGGACCGGTGAGGAACTGCACGAGCAGCTTGTTCACCGTCTCCGGGTCCTCCAGGTAGCCGTAGTGCCCGCAGCCCTCGACGAGGTCGAAGCGGGCGCCGGGGACGGCGTCGGCGACCTCGCGGCCCAGCCGGGGCGGAGTGACCAGGTCGTCGGCGAAGGCGATGACCTGGCAGGGGACGCGGATGCCCCGGTACGCGGCGAGCCGGTTCGCCAGCCGGCTGACCTCCATCTGCGCCCGCTGCCCCGGCCCGGGCACGGACGTCAGCTCGAACAGGTCGAGCCAGTCCGCCATGGCCGAGTCGTCGTCGAGCGTCCGCGGCGACAGCGACTTCAGGGCGCGCAGCACGGCCGCGTAGCGGTCCGGGAGCCGCACCCCCGAGTCGTACAGGTCGATCTCCGTGCGCGTCAGCTCGGCGCGCAGGAAGTCGGTGCGGCCCCGGGTGGCCATCAGTACGGCCCGGCTGACCAGGTCGGGACGGGCCAGTGCCAGTTCCTGGGCGACGAACGCGCCCATGGACGTGCCGACGACGGCGGTGGGACCGAGGTCCAGACGCTCTATGAGACCGGCCACGTCCCCGACCATGTCCTGGAGGGTGAACCCCTCGGGGCACTCGGAGGACGGGGGGATGCCCCGGTTGTCGAGGGTGATCACGCGCAGACCGGCCGCGGTGAGCGCGGGTACCTGGTGCAGTTGCCACACGGTACGGCCGCCGCCGGTGCCCTGGATCATCACCACCGGGTCGCCGGTGCCGGCCTCGTCGTAGCTGAGCCGAATCCCGTTCACGGGAATGACCGGCATGGTGCCTCTCCCCTTTCGTGGTGGTCGTGCGGTACGTGCCCGCACACGCAGGCGACCCGCGCCCCGGACGCCCGGGGCCGCGGGTCGTGCGGCGCTCGGGTCAGGCGGCGCCGTCCATCGCGTCGACCAGGCTCTTGGGACGCATGTCGGTCCACTGGGTGTTGACGTACTCGAGCGCCGCGTCCCGGCTGCTCTCCTCGAGGACGGTCCGCCAGCCGGCGGGCACCTCGACGAACGCCGGCCACAGCGAGTGCTGCCCCTCGTCGTTGACCAGGACCAGGTAGGTGCCCTCGGGGTCCTCGAAGGGATTGCTGCTCATTCCATCGCTCCTTCTCAGCGCTGACTGTTTCTCTGGGACGGGGTTTCGGGTACCTCGTGAAAGGTCACAGGCGGTCCGCGAGGAATTGGCCGATCCGGGCCATATGACGGGCATCCGTCATCAGATTTCCGTGCGTCGAGTCTATGGCGCACACCTCGACCGAACCACCCGTGAACGGTTGCCACAAGCTGACATTCAGGCGGCCCTCCCGGTCGTCCGCGGATTTCCGCTCGGCGGAGACGAAGAGGACGTCCCCGTCGAAGAATTCCGGTGTGAACTTCCGCATGAGCCGGACATTGTTCACGTATACGTCCTTCAGTGCGAGTATGTCCCGGGCCTCCAGCTGCGCCAGTGCCTGGTCACCCGACTGCAGGAACTCCCGGAAACGTCGCAGGACGCCTTCCTGGTCTGCTATGAGCTCGGCCATGTCGAACTCGAAGCCCATGGCCCGCAGATTGTGCGCGACCACCTCGTGCTCGACCGGTTCCGAGGTGTCCGCGTTCTCGCCCGGCGGATACGCGTCCAGCAGGGCGAGCAGGGACACCTCCTCGCCCTCGGCGCGCAGCGCGGTCGCCAGGGCGTGCGCGACGAGGCCGCCGAACGACCACCCCGCCAGCCGGTAGGGACCGCTCGGCTGCACGGAACGGATCAGGGCGAGGTACTCCGCGGTCATCTCCGCCATGGACGAGGGCAGCGGGCCGCTCCCGTCGAGACCTCGCGCCTGGATGCCGTAGACCGGGACGTCCGGGCCGAGATGGCGGACGAGCCCCGCGTAGCACCAGCTGAAGCCGCCGCCCGGGTGCAGGCAGAACAGCGGGGCGGCCGTGCCGCGCGCCCGCAGCCCGAGCAGGCTCTCGGAGGAGCGCCCCGGGCCGCCGTCGGCCGTTCCGGTCAGCACGGCGGCGACGCCCTCCGGCGTGGGGGAGTCGAAGACCGTACGGACGGGAAGGTCCTGGCCGAACTCCTCGCGCAGCCGTGCCACCAGGCGTGCGGCCAGGAAGGAGTGCCCGCCCAGCTCGAAGAAGTCCTCCTCCACACCGGCCCGTTCGACGCCCAGCACCTCGGCGAAGAGCGTGCACACCCGGTGCTCCGCGGGCGTCCTGGGCGCCCTCGACCCGCCGCCCGCCGCGTACTCGGGCACGGGCAGCGCGGTGCGGTCCAGCTTGCCGTTGGGGGTCAGGGGGAGCGCTTCGAGGACGACGAACGCGGCCGGCACCATGTGGGCGGGCAGCCGCCCCGAAAGGTGCTCGCGCAGCCGCGCGGAGTCGGGGGCCTCCTGGTGAGCGGCCACCACGTAGCCGACCAGCCGGCGATCCCCCGGACGGTCCTCCCGCACGACGACGGCGGCCTGTGCCACCGAGGCGTGTGCGGTGAGCGCCGCCTCGATCTCACCGGGTTCGATGCGGAAGCCGCGGATCTTGACCTGCGAGTCGGCCCGGCCCAAGTACACCAGCAGCCCGTCGGGGGTGAGCCGGGCGAGGTCGCCCGTGCGGTACATGCGGGCGCCGTCCGCACCGTAGGGGTCGGCGACGAACCGCTCGGCGGTACGGTCGGCCCGGCCCAGATAGCCGCGGGCGAGCGCGTCCCCGCCGATGTAGAGCTCACCCGGGACGCCCGGCGGAACCGGATTCAGCCACGGGTCCAGGAGCCGGACGGCGGTGTTGTCGACGGGCCGGCCGATCGGCGGGGCGGAGGGGCCCCAGCCGGCCGGGTCGGCCGGGAGCCGGTGGGCCGTCACCACGTGGGTCTCCGCGGGACCGTAGTGGTTGTGGAGGCGGCGGCCGGGCCGGGCGGCGCAGAAGGCGCGCATGGCGCCGTGCGGAGTCAGCGCTTCCCCGGCCTGCACCAGGTCGGTGAGGTGGGGCAGATCGAGGCGGGCGGCGACGGCCGCCTCGCAGACCGCGTCGATGACCAGGTTGGGCGCGTACAGTTCCTGGACCTGCCGCTCTCCCAGCCACCCGGCCAGCCGCTCCGGATCGCGGCGGACGTCCTCGGGGCAGACGACCAGGGTCTTGCCGGCCAGCAGCGCGGAGAGTATCTCCTGGACCGAGACGTCGAAGCTCACCGCGGTGAACTGCGCCACCCGGGTGCCGGGCCCGCCCGGCAGGGTCCGCTCGTGCCAGTCGAGGAGGTTGGCCAGCGCGCGCACCGGCATCGTGACGCCCTTGGGGCGCCCCGTCGAGCCGGACGTGTAGATCACGTACGCGGGATGGGCCGGACCGGCCGGGGAGGTCCGCTCGGTGTCGGTGAGGTCGGCGTCGGACAGGGAGCCGAGGCGGGTCACGATGGCGGGATCGTCCACCACGAGCGGCGGCCCGGCCGGCCCGGAGGGCAGCGCGCCGGCGAGGTCCCGGGTGGTCAGGACGGAGGCCGGCCGCGCGTCGTCGAGCATGTACGCGATCCGGTCCGCCGGGTACTCGGGGTCGACCGGCAGGTAGCCCGCGCCCGCCTTGAGGACCGCCAGACACGCGGTGACCAGCTCGGCCGACCGGTGCATGGCCACCGCGACCAGGCTCTCCGGCCCCACCCCCCGCTCGACGAGCAGCCGGGCCAGCCGGTTGGCCCGGACGTTCAGCTCGGCGTACGTCAGCACGCCTTCCGCCGTTTCGACCGCGACGGCGTGCGGGGCCCGCGCGACCGACACCGCGAAGCGCTCCGGCAGTGACCCGCCGACCGGTACGCGCGTCGGCCCGAGGGAGGCGGACAGGGCGCGGGCGCGCTCCTCGTCGCCGAGGAGTGGCACCTCACCGATGGCCCGGTCCGGTGCCGCGGTCACCGCGTCCAGCAGGCGCAGCAGCCGGGCGACCAGGGCCTCGGCGGTGTCCGGGTCGAACAGGTCGGTGCTGAACTCCAGACCCGCGCCGAGTCCGGCCGGGCGCCCCTCGGCGTCGTGCCGCTCGGCGAAGGAGAACAGCAGGTCGAACTTGGCGGTGCCGGTGTCGGCGGACAGGGACTCGGCGTCCAGGCCGGGCAGACGCAGGCCGTCGCCCGGCCGGCGGTCCGTGTTGTTGAAGGTCAGCATGGTCTGGAAGACCGGGTGCCGGGCCGGTGAGCGCTTCGGGTTGAGCACCTCCACGAGCCGCTCGAAGGGCACGTCCTGGTGCGCGTACGCCGCCAGGTCCGTCTCGCGGACCCGGGCCACCAGGTCACGGAAGGCGGGATTGCCGGAGGTGTCGGCGCGCAGCACCAGGGTGTTGACGAAGAAACCGACGAGACCGTCGAGGGCGTCGTCGGTGCGTCCGGCGACGGGGGTGCCCAGCGGAATGTCCTCGCCGGCGCCGAGCCGGGTGAGCAGAGCGGCGACGGCGGCCTGCACCACCATGAAGGGGCTGGCCTGGCAGGTCCGCGCCACGGTCACGATGCGGGCGTGCAGCTCCTCGGGCACCTCGTAGAGCACCCGGCCGCCCCGCCCCCCGGCCGTCGCCGGACGCGGCCGGTCGGCGGGCAGCGCCAGCTCTTCCGGCAGCCCCGCCAAAGCGTCACGCCAGTAGGCGAGTTGCCGAGCCGCGGGGCTCTCGGGGTCGTCCTCCGAGCCCAGCGCCTCGCGCTGCCACAAGGTGTAGTCGGGGTACTGGACGGGCAGCGGGCGCCACTCCGGCGCGCGCTGCCCGAGACGGGCCGTGTACGCGGTGGTCAGATCACGGGCGAGCAGGGGCACCGACCAGCCGTCGCCGGCGATGTGGTGGACCAGCAGGAGCAGTACCTGTTCCCGCTCGCCCGTCTCGAACAGCCAGGCCCGCAGCGGGATCTCGGCCGCGAGGTCGAAGGAGTGCGAGGCCGCCCGGGTGATCTCCGCCTCCAGGGCGTCCGACGGCACCGACGGGACGACGGTCAGCTCCGGCCGGGCCTCGGCGGCCGGCCGCACGATCTGCCGGGGTCCCTCGGCATCCTCGGCGAACACCGTCCGCAGGCTCTCGTGCCGGCCCGTCAGGTCGGCCAGCGCGGCCCGCAGCGCCGACCGGTCCAGGTCGCCCGAGAGCCGCAGCGCGAAGGGGATGTTGTACGTCGGGCTCGGGCCCTCGAACCGGTGCAGGAACCACAGCCGGCGCTGCGCGGGGGAGGCCGGGACGCGCTCCGGGCGGGGCTCGGCCGGACGCAGGGCCGGACGGGCCGCACCCGCGGTGTCGAGGGCGCGGGACAGGGCCGCCACCGTCGGCGCGTCGAACAGCTGCCGCACGGTCAGTTCCGCGTCGAGGACCGCGCGGATCCGGCCCACGAGCCGGGTGGCGAGCAGCGAGTGCCCGCCGAGGGCGAAGAAGTCGTCGTCGACGCCGACCCGCGGCATGCCGAGGAGCTCGGCGAAGAGGCCGCACAGGATCTCCTCCCGCGGGGTGCGCGGAGCCCGGCTCTCGACGGTGGCGTCGGCGGTGGTGAGATCGGGCACCGGCAGCGCCCTGCGGTCGATCTTGCCGTTGCCGGTCAGGGGCAGCGCGTCGAGGGTCACATAGACCGACGGGACCATGTAGTCGGGCAGTTCGGCGGCGAGGTGGGCCCGCAGGGAGGCGGGCGTCGGGTCGCTGCCCTGCTCCGCCACGAGGTGCGCCACCAGCCGCTTGTCGCCGGGGCGCGGCTCACGCACCGTGACGACGGCCTGGGCGACCTCGGAGTGGCGGCCCAGCACGGCCTCGATCTCGCCCGGTTCGATGCGGAACCCGCGGATCTTGACCTGCTCGTCGGCGCGCCCCAGATATTCGAGGGTGCCGTCCGGCGTCCACCGTACGAGGTCGCCGGTGCGGTACATGCGGGTGCCCGCCGGGCCGTGGGGATCGGCGACGAACCGCTCCGCGGTGAGGCCCGGCCGCCGCCAGTAGCCGCGGGCGAGCCCCGCCCCCGCGAGGTACAGCTCACCCGCGACGCCCCGGGCGACGGGGCGCAGGGCGGTGTCGAGGACGAGCAGCCGCGTGTTGTCCAGCGGCGTGCCGATGGGCACGGTGTCCGGCACCGGGGCGTCGGCCGGGATGCGGTGGCGCACCGCGAACGTGGTGGTCTCGGTGGGCCCGTACCCGTCGACGACCACCGTGCCGGGGCATGCCTCCCGGACCCGGCGGACCGCGGCCGCCGGGACGACGTCGCCGCCCGTCCACACCTCCCGTACCCCCGCCAGGTGGTGGGGCGCCTCGTCGGCGACGAGCTGGAAGAGCCCGGAGGTCAGCCACAGCCCGGTCACCTCGTGCTCGGTCAGCACCTTGCCCAGGGTGTCCGCGACGGGGTCTCCCGGCGGGGCGACGACGGCGGTCCCGCCGGACAGCAGCGGCACCCACACCTCGTACGTGGAGGCGTCGAAGGCGTGCGGGGAGTGGACCAGCACGCGGGCGTGGGCGCCGCCGGCGAAGGACCGGTCGCGGGCCAGCTCGACCACGTCCCGGTGGGTGACGGCCACCCCCTTGGGCATCCCGGTCGAGCCGGAGGTGTGCATCACGTAGGCCAGCCGGTCGGCGTGCCCGGGGCCGGAGGGCAATGCGGCACCCCCGGCCGGGGCGTCCGTCGCGTCGGCCCGCACGGCGGTCAGGCCCAGCTCCTGCGCCCGGGGCGCGTGTTCCGCGTCGGTGAGGACGTGGCAGACGCCGGCCAGGGCGGTGACCTGCCGCAGCCGGTCGAGCGGATCGCCCTGCCGGAGCGGCACATAGGCGCCGCCCGCCTTGAGCACGGCCAGCAGCGCGACGACCAGATGCTCGGAGCGGTCCATGAGGAGCCCCACCGGGGTTTCGGCCCCCACCCCGTGCGCCACCAGGGCACGCGCCAGCCGGTCGGACCGGGCGTCGAGTTCG
This sequence comes from Streptomyces olivaceus, assembly GCF_000721235.1. Taxonomy (GTDB): domain Bacteria; phylum Actinomycetota; class Actinomycetes; order Streptomycetales; family Streptomycetaceae; genus Streptomyces; species Streptomyces olivaceus. Next base: position 8,548 of record NZ_JOFH01000011.1, on the reverse strand, counting down.
GCGTAGTCCAGCACGGTCGTACCGCAGCGGACGGCATCCGCGTGCGGAGTGCGCGCGGCCTGGGCCCGGAAGGCCGCGGGCAGCGTCGCGTCGGCGGGGCCCGTGTCCGTGCCACGGCCGAGGGACAGCACGGCGCCGCGCTCCTCGGCGGAGAGCAGCTCAAGCTGTCCGACGGTGCGGTGCGGCTCAGCGGCCGCCCCGCGCAGGACGCGCACCAACCGCTCCAGGACGGCCCGGGCCGCCGCCGGCGGTACCAGGTCGGGCTGGTGGTCGAGACGCAGCCGCAGCCCGTCGCGGCCCACGGCCACCAGCGCCAGCGGATAGTGGGTGGCGTCCCGGTTGCGGGTGCCGGTGACGGTCACCCCGCCGATGCCGCCGGGCTCGTCCCGCTCGGCGCCGATGTCGACCGGATAGTTCTCGAACACCATGGTGGTGTCGAAGAGTTCGCCCTCGCTCGCCAGCCGCTGCACCTCGGCCAGGCCCAGTTGCTGGTGCGACTGGAGCCGGGTCTGTTCGTCCTGGGTGCGGCGCACGGCGTCCAGGAACGGCTCGTCGGGCCGCAACCGCACCCGCACGGGCAGGGTGTTGATGAACATCCCCACCATGGTCTCGATCCCGGCGACCTCAGGCGGCCGCCCGGAGACGGTCGTGCCGAACACCACGTCGTCCCGTCCCGTGAGCCCGCTCAGGACCACCGCCCAGGCGCCCTGCACCAGGGAGTTGAGGGTGAGGGAGCGTTCCCGGGCCAGCCTGGTCAGCGCCGCGTGGTCGGCGTCGGCCAGCTCCGTCTCCAGGCGACCGGGCACCACCGGCGTCCGCTCGCCCGCCTGCGGGGCGACCAGGGTGGGCCCGTCCAGTCCGGCGAGCACCTCCCGCCAGGCGGCGACCGCGCTGTCCCGGTCCTGCCCGGCGAGCCACTGGAGGTAGTCACGGAAGGGGCGGACCCTTGGCAGCGCGCCGTCGTCGCCCTTCGTCCGGTAGAGCGCCAGGAGCTCCCGCACCAGCATGGGACGCGACCAGCCGTCGAGCAGGATGTGGTGGTTGGTCAGCACGAAGCGGTACCGGCCGTCCCCGAGACGCATCAGCGTGAAGCGCATCAGGGGTGGACGGCCCAGGTCGAAGCGGCGCAGCCGGTCCTCCTCCAGCAGCCGGTCCGCGGCCGCCGACCGCTCCGGCTCGGGGAGGTGGGACAGATCCGTCTCCTCCCACGGCAGCTCCACCTGGTGCGGGATCAGCTGCACCGGCCGCTTCAGTCCCTGGTAGCGGAAGGCCGCGCGCAGATTGGCGTGCCGCCTCAGCAGGGTCCGGCAGGCGGCGGCCAGCGCCGCCGTGTCCAGATCACCCTCCAGGTCGATGGCCTGCTGCACCAGATAGACGTCGGGTGCCTTCTCGTCGAACACGCTGTGGAAGAGCAGGCCCTCCTGCAGCGGTGCCAGCGGCAGGATGTCCTGCAGTCCGGACTGCTTCGTCATCAGAGGTTCCTCCACTCGTCTTCCAGCAGTTCGATCTCGCTCTGGTCCAGCAGGCTCAGCGACACGTCCGAGACGGTCAGCCCGCCCGCCTCCGGGTTCTCCGCGTGGTCGGCGAGCGCCTCGAGCGCCCTGAACCACAGTTCGGCCAGCTCCCGCACCTCGTCCTCGTCGAGGATTCCGCCGGCCCAGGACCAGGTGGCCGACAGCTCGGGCCCGCGCGGCCCGTCGTTGGTACGGGCGTTGAGCTCCAGCGGGTGGGCGAGCGCCACCCGGGGGTCGGTGCCGCCGACACCGGACGCGGTGGCCAGCACCGTCCAGTCGGGGACCGCCTCACTGCCCGCGTTCTCGACACCCGCGGTGGTGAACCGGCCGAGGTAGTTGAAGGCGACCTGCGGTGTCGGCAGCCCGGCGAAGCCGGGTGCCGTGCGCGGGTTGAGATGGCGCACGAGCCCGTACCCGATGCCCTTCTCGGGCACCTCGCGCAGCTGCTCCTTGACCCGCTTGACGACGGCACCGGCAGCCGGTCCGCCCGCGAACGCGTCGGCGAGGTCGGCCGGCCCCGCGTCCACCCGCACGGGGTGCAGGCTGGTGAACCAGCCCACCGTGCGGGACAGGTCCGCGCCGCCGACCAGCTCCTCCTCGCGCCCGTGCCCCTCCAGATCCAGCAGCACCCCGGCTCCCCGTCCGCCGCCGCGGCGAGCCCAGGCGAGCGCGAACGCCGCCAGCAGGACGTCGTTGACCTCGGCCCGGAACACCGCCGGCACCCGGGTCAGCAACCGCTCGGTCACCGCCGCCGGCAGGGTCAGGGTGAGATGGCGGGCGGAGGAGTAGGTGTCCCGCGCCGTGTCCAGCGGCCGCCGCCCCAGCGGCGGGTCCGCGGGCCGCAGGACCGACCGCCACCAGTCCGCCTCCGCCGTGCGGGCCGGATCACCCGCCACCTCCGTGAGGCGCTGCGCCCAGCGGCGCAGCGAGGTCCCCACGGGCTGGAGCTCGACCGGTCGTCCCGCCGCCACGGCACGGTGCGCCTCGGCGAGATCCGGTACGAGGATCCGCCAGGAGACCCCGTCGACCACCAGGTGGTGGACGATCAGCAGCAGCAGGCCGGGCCGGGTGTCCCCGCGGTCGAACCAGACCGACTGCACGACCCGTCCCGCACCGAGGTCCAGGCGCTCCCGCGCCGCGACGGTCTCCCCGCGGACGAGGTCCTGCAGGGCGTCGTCGTCCAGACCGGCGGCGTCCACCCGGCGGACGACGGAGTCGGCCTCGACCGCCCCCGGCCCGCGGATCTCCAGCCGTCGTTCCGAACCGTCCGTCAGCCGTGCCCGCAGCGCGTCGTGGTGCTCCAGCAGCGCGCCGAGGGCGGCCGTGAGGTCCGGCAGCCGCAGCGACGCCGGGACCTGGACCAGCCGCGACTGGTTGAACTGGTCGGCCGGACCGCCGCGTTCCAGGAACCACCGCATGGTCGCCGCCGAGGTCGAAGAACCCGTCGTCGACGCCCACTTCGGCCAGGCCCAGGACGTCCGCGAACAGCGCGCACAGCACCTTCTCCCGCTCGGTGCGCGGGCCGCGCCGCTCGGTGTCGGCACCGTAGTCGGGGGCGGGCAGCGCCCGCCGGTCGAGCTTGCCGTTCAGGGTGAGCGGCAGCCCGTCGAGCAGGACCACGGCAGAGGGGACCATGTACTCGGGCAGGGTGCCCGCCACGTGCGCCCGCAAAGCCTCGGGCTCGGCCCCGGCCCCCGCGACCACGTAGGCCACGAGCCGCTTGTCGCCGGGCCGGTCCTCCCGCAGCACCACTGCCGCCTGGCTCACCTCGGGGTGGCCGGCGAGGACCGCCTCCACCTCGCCGGGTTCGATCCTGAAGCCCCGCAGCTTGACCTGGTCGTCGACCCGGCCCAGGAACTCCAGCCGCCCGTCGGCCAGCCAGCGTACGACGTCACCGGTGCGGTACATCCGCTCGCCGGCGCCCGCGAACGGGTCGGCCACGAAGCGCTGTGCCGTCAGCGCCGCCCGGCCGAGGTAGCCACGGGCCACACCGGTGCCCGCGATGTACAGCTCGCCGGGTACCCCCACGGGCACCGGCCGCAGCCGCTCGTCGAGGGCGTACAGCCGGGTGTTCCACAGGGGCCGGCCGATCGGGACGACCGCCTCCGGTACCTCCGCCGGGTCGCGCAGCGGGTTCACCGCGGAGAACACCGTGGTCTCCGTGGGCCCGTACTCGTTGGCGACGACCGTGCCCGGGCAGGTCTCCAGGACCCGGCGGACGGCCGTGGGGGACACCACGTCGCCGCCGGCCCAGATCTCCCGGACTCCGCGGAAGCACTCGGGCCGCTCCTCGGCGAGCACCCGGAACAGACCGGCGCTGACGAACAGCCCCGTGACCCCGTGCCCGGAGATGGCGGCGGCGAGGTCGGCCGCGTCCAGCCGCCCGGCGGGGGCCACCACGACCGTGCCGCCCGTCAGCAGGGGCGTCCAGATCTCGAACGTCGAGGCGTCGAAGGCGTAGGGCGAGTGCATCAGCACCCGCTCGTGACGCCCACCGCGCCAGTAGCGGTCCGCCGCCAGGTGCACCACGTTGTGATGGGTGTTGGCCACGCCCTTGGGAGTACCGGTCGAGCCCGAGGTGTACATCACGTACACGAGCTGCTCGGCGTCCGTCGGCACCCCTGGGTCGGTGTCCGCCTCCCCGGACAGGTCCGTGCCGGGACCGACGTCGAGGACCGGCACGTCCACCGCGAAGGGCAGGTCACCCGGGTCGCGGTCGGTGAGCAGGGCCACGGCCCCGGTGTCCCGCAGGATGAACTCGGACCGGGACGCGGGCTGCTGCGGATCGATCGGCACGTACACACCGCCGGCCTTCAGCACGGCCAGGGTGGCGACGATCAGTTCCACGGAGCGTTCCTGGAAGACCGCGACCCGGCTCTCCCTGCCGACGCCCCGGCCGAGCAGCCGGTGCGCCAGCCGGTTGGCCCGCGCGTTCAGCTCGCCGTAGCTGAGCCGCTCCTCACCGGACACGACCGCGAGGGCTTCCGGTTCGGCGGCGGCACGCTCCTCGAAGAGGACGTGGACCGCGGTGCGGTCCGCGTGCTGGACCGCGGTGTCGTTCCACTCGACGAGCATCCGCCGCCGCTCGTCCCGGCCGAGGATCTCCGTCTCGCCGATCCGGCGCCCCGGGTCGTCGGCGAGCGCGGTCAGCACGCGGACGAAGCGGTCGGCGACGTCCTGCGCGGTCCCGCGGTCGAACAGGTCGGTGCTGTAGTCCAGCGCGCAGCTCAGACCCGCCGCCCGGTCCGGGCCCGCCGGACGCTCGGCGAGTTCGAAGGACAGGTCGAACTTCGCGGCGGGCGCACCGAGGGTCCGCCCGGAGACCGCGAGCCCGGCCAGCTCCGCGTGCGACGCGGCACGACCGGCGTTGTCGAAGCTGAGCATGGTCTGGAACAGCGGGTGCCGGGACAGCGAACGCTCCGGGTTGACGGCCTCCACCAGCCGCTCGAACGGCAGGTCCTGGTGCGCGTACGCCGCCAGGGACTCGGCGCGGACCCGGTCGACGAGCTCGGCGTACGTCGGGTCTCCCGAGGTGTCCGTGCGCAGCACCAGCGTGTTCACGAAGAAGCCGACCAGGTCGTCCAGGGCGTCGTCGGTGCGGCCGGCGATCGGGGTGCCCAGCGGGATGTCCGTGCCGGCCCCCAGCCGGGTCAGTAGTGCGGCCAGCCCCGCCTGCAGCACCATGAACAGGCTGGCCCCCTGTTCGCGGCCCACCCGGACGAGCCGCTCGTACACGTCCTGCGGCAGGTCGAAGGCGACCCGGTCACCCCGGTACGAGGCCACCGCCGGCCTCGGGCGGTCGAACGGGAGCGACAGCTCCTCGGGCAGCCCGGACAGTGCCCGCTTCCAGTGGTCGAGCTGGCGCGTGGCCTCGCTGGCGGGGTCGTCCTCGGAGCCGAGGACGCTGCGCTGCCAGAGGCTGTAGTCGGCGTACTGGACGGGCAGCGGCGCCAGGTCGGGCGCCCGGCCCGTCGTGGTGCGCGCGGCGTACGCCGCCACCAGGTCCCGGATGAGAATGCCCCGCGACCAGGCGTCACTGGCTATGTGGTGGGTGAGCAGCAGCAGGGCCCAGCGGTCCGTGGACTCCCCCTCCCCGACCTCGAACAGGGTGGCACGCAGGGGGATCTCGGAGGCGAGGTCGAAGACGTACCCGGCGGCACGCCGCATCCGTGCGTCGACCTCCGCGTCCGAGGCGAGGTGCTCCACGGCCAGCGGCACCCGCGTCTGCTCCCGGCCCAGTACGACCTGGTGGGCGGCGCCGGAACCGTCCTCGACGACGACGGTCCGCAGGCTCTCGTGCCGGTCGACGACGTCCGCCAGCGCCAGCCGCAGCGCCTCCTGGTCCAGCTCTCCCGTCAGGTCGAGCGAGATCGGCACGTTGTACGCGTCGCTCGGCCCCTCAAGGTGCTGGAGGAACCACAGCCGCTGCTGGGCGTGGGAGAGCGGTACCCGGGCCGGTCTCGGCGCGGCGACCAGCCGGCCGCGAGCGGCGGCCGAGGAGTCCAGCACCCCGGCCAGCCGTGCCACCGTCGGCGCCTCGAAGAGCTGCCGGATGGCCAGTTCCGTGTCCAGGACCGTGCGGATGCGGCTGACGAGCTTGGTGGCGAGGAGGGAGTGGCCGCCGAGGGTGAAGAAGTCGTCGTCGATGGTGACGGCGTCGACGCCGAGTACTTCGGCGAAGAGGGTGCACAGGAGCTCCTCGCGCGGGGTGCGGGGGGCTCGTCCGTCTTCGGTGTGGGCCGCGTAGTCGGGTGTGGGGAGGGCGCGGCGGTCGAGCTTGCCGTTGGGGGTGAGGGGGAAGGCGTCGAGGGTGACGTAGGCGGTGGGGAGCATGTAGTCGGGCAGGTGCGTGGCGAGGTGCTGGCGCAGGTCCGTGGTCGGGATGGGCTGGTGTGTGGTGGGGGTGAGGTAGGCGACGAGGCGCGGGTCTCCGGGGTGGTCTTCGCGGACGAGTACCGCGGCTTGGGTGACGTGGGGGTGGGTGGTGAGTGCGGTCTCGATCTCGCCGAGTTCGATGCGGAAGCCGCGGAGTTTGACCTGGTCGTCGACGCGGGCGAGGTATTCGAGGTTGCCGTCAGGGGTCCACCGTGCGAGGTCGCCGGTGCGGTACATGCGGGTGCCGGCGGGGCCGTGGGGGTTGGCGGTGAAGCGTTCGGCGGTGAGGTCGGGGCGGTTGTGGTAGCCGCGGGCGACGCCGTGGCCGGCGATGTAGAGCTCGCCGGGGGTTCCGGTGGGGACGGGCTGGAGGGTGTGGTCGAGGAGGTAGACCTGGGTGTTGGCGATGGGGTGGCCGATGCGGGGGTGGTGTGCGGTGTCGGGGGTGGCGGGCCAGTGGGCGGACCAGATGGTGGTTTCCGTGGGTCCGTAGAGATTGGTCACGGAGGTGGCGTGATGGGTGAGGGCGGTGGCGAGGTCCGCGGGCAGTGCTTCGCCGCCGACGAGGACGTGCAGGGGGGTGAGGGCGGTGGGGTCTTCGGCGAGCACGGCGCGCCACAGGCTGGGGGTGGCCTGCATGGTGGTCGCGCCGCTGGTGCGGATCAGGGTGCACAGGGCGGCGGGGTCTCGTACGGTGTCGCGTTCGGCGATCACGGTGGAGGCGCCGGTGAGCAGCGGCAGGAACAGTTCGAGTCCGGCGATGTCGAATCCGACGGTGGTGACGGCCAGCAGGCGGTCGTTGTCGCCGAGTGGGAACTGGCGCTGCATGGCCGTCAGGAAGTTCACGAGCGGGCCGTGCGGCACGACCACGCCCTTCGGGCGTCCCGTCGACCCCGACGTGTAGATCACATAGGCGGAGGCGCTCGGATCGTGGATGCCGCGCAGCGGGCCGGGACCGGCCGGCGCGGACAGCTCTTCCTGGAGGCCCGGCTCGTCGAGGAGGACCCGGGGAACCTGTGTGGCGGCCGGCAGTACGGGGGTCAGGTCGCTGGTGGTGAGGAGCAGGACGGGGTTGGCGTCGTCCAGCATGTACGCCAGCCGTTCGGCCGGGTACTCGGTGTCCAGCGGAAGGTAGGCGGCACCGGTCTTCCAGACCGCCAGGAGGGTGACGACGAGGTCGGTGGACCTGGGCAGGGCGACGGCGACGAAGCGTTCGGCGCCGGCTCCGCGCGCCGCCAGTACTCGGGCCAAACGGTCGGCGCGGTCGTTGAGTTCGCCGTAGGACAGGGTGTGGGCACCGGCGACCACGGCCTCGGCAGCCGGGTCCGAGGCCGCACGCTCCTCGAACAGTTCCACCGTCGAACGCCCCGGCACCTCGCACGCCGTGTCGTTCCACTCGGAGAGCAGGGTGCGGGACTCGGCCTCGTCCAGCAACTCCGCCTCGTCGACGGGCTTCTGCGGGGTGTCGACCATGGCCCGCAGCAGGCGCAGGTAGCGAAGGCCCAGTGTCTGCACGGTCTCCCGGTCGAAGACGTCCTTGCTGTACTCCAGCACGCCCTGAAGCCCGGTGCCCGACCCCGCATGCTCGGCGAACGCGAAGGAGAGGTCGAACTTGCCCACACCGGTGTCGGCCGTCGCACGGGAGACCGACAGTCCGGGCAGCTTCGCGACCGCGCCCTCGACGGCGGCGGTGTCCGTGTTGTTGAAGGCCAGGAGCACCTGGAAGAGGGGGTGCCGGGCGAGTGAACGCTCCGGGTTGACCGCCTCGACCAGCCGCTCGAACGGCAGGTCCTGATGCGCGTACGCCTCCAGGGTCTGGTTCCGGACGCGCTCGATGAGCGTGAGCGCCGAGGGACGCCCGGAGGTGTCCGTCCGGAGCACCAGCGTGTTGATGAACACGCCGATCAGGTCGTCGAGCGCTTCGTCGGTACGGCCCGCGACCGGGGTGCCGATGGGAATGTCCTCGCCGGCACCGAGCCGGGTCAGCAGGGCGGCGAGGGCCGCCTGGAGCACCATGAAGGGGCTCGCCTGCGTGTCCCGTGCCAAGGCGGCGATCCCGTCGTACAGCTCTGCGGGGATTTCGAAGGGGATGCGGTCGCCGCGGTAGGTGGCGACGGCGGGGCGGGGGCGGTCGTAGGGGAGTTCGAGCTGGTCGGGGA
>NZ_JOFH01000010.1 GCF_000721235.1 Streptomyces olivaceus | reverse complement strand
CCGCAATGGCTGCATACCTACAATCACCACCGCGGACACACCGCGCTGAAAGGGCAACCACCCGCCAGCCGCGTCCCCAACCTCACGAGTCAGTACACCAGCCGCCCCGCCCGGGCGGCGGGACGGACCGGAACGGGACGGCTGCCGTCCTGCTCTTCCCCCCCCTCCCGCTCTACTCCCAGTCCTCGGGCTCCTGCTCGGGCCAGTCGTCCTCGCCGGAGTGGGGCGCGGGCCCGGCGCCCGGGCCGGCCGCGGGCGTCGAGGCGGCGGACGGCCCCTCCAGTCCCGCCAGCACCGCCACCACGCCCTCCCCGTACGTCGCCAGCTTCTTCTCGCCCACCCCGCTGATGCCCCCGAGCTGCCCGACCGAGGTGGGCCACACGGTGGCGATCTCCCGGAGGGTGGCGTCGTGGAAGATGACGTACGCCGGTACGCCCTGCTCACGGGCCTGTTCCGCGCGCCAGGCGCGCAGCGCCTCGAAGGCGGGGGCCAGTTCCGCGGGCAGCTCGGCCGCCGCCGCCTTGGCCTTGCGCTCGCCGCGACCGCCGCCCGCCGACCTGGCCGTGGCGGGCTTCTTGGGCTCCTTGCGCAGCGGGACCTCTCGCTCGCGCCGCAGCACCGTCCCGCTGGCCTCGGTCAGCACCAGCGTGCCGTACTCCCCCTCGACGGCGAGCAGTCCCTGGGCCAGCAGCTGCCGGGCGACGCCGCGCCACTCGGTCTCGGTCAGTTCCTCGCCGATGCCGAACACGGAGAGCTGGTCGTGGTCGAACTGGATGACCTTGGCGGTGCGCTTGCCGAGCAGGATGTCGATGATCTGTCCGGCGCCGAACTTCTGTCCGCGCTCCCGCTTCAGCCGCACCACCGTCGACAGCACCTTCTGCGCCGCCACCGTGCCGTCCCAGGTCTCGGGCGGGGTCAGGCAGGAGTCGCAGTTGCCGCAGCCGGCCGGGTCCGGATCCTGTCCGAAGTAGGCCAGGAGCTGGCCGCGGCGGCAGTGGACGGTCTCGCACAGGGCCAGCATGGCGTCCAGGTGGGACTGGGCCCGGCGGCGGAACGCCTCGTCGCCCTCGCCGGACTGGATCAGTTTGCGCTGCTGTATGACGTCGTTGAGTCCGTACGCCATCCAGGCCGTCGAGGGCAGTCCGTCCCGGCCCGCGCGGCCGGTCTCCTGGTAGTAGCCCTCGACGGACTTGGGCAGGTCGAGGTGGGCGACGAAGCGTACGTCGGGCTTGTCGATGCCCATGCCGAAGGCGATGGTCGCCACGACGACCAGGCCCTCCTCGCGCAGGAACCTCGACTGGTGTGCCGCGCGGGTGCCCGCGTCCAGGCCCGCGTGGTACGGGACGGCCTCGACGCCGTTGCGCGAGAGGAACTCGGCGGTCTTCTCCACCGAGTTGCGCGAGAGGCAGTAGACGATGCCCGCGTCGCCCGGGTGCTCCTCGCGCAGGAAGCTCAGCAACTGCTTCTTGGGGTCGGTCTTCGACACGATCCGGTACTGGATGTTCGGCCGGTCGAAGCTGGCCACGAAGTGCCGTGCCGACGGCATGTTCAGCCGCTCGGTGATCTCGCGGTGGGTGGCGTGCGTGGCCGTCGCCGTGAGCGCGAGGCGGGGCACGTCCGGCCAGCGCTCGCCGAGCAGCGACAGAGCGAGGTAGTCGGGCCGGAAGTCGTGGCCCCACTGCGAGACGCAGTGCGCCTCGTCGATGGCGAAGAGGGAGATCTTGCCGCGCGAGAGCAGGTCGAGCGTGCCCTCCAGGCGCAGCCGCTCGGGCGCCAGGTACAGCAGGTCCAGCTCTCCGGCGAGGAACTCGGCCTCCACCACGCGCCGCTCGTCGAAGTCCTGCGTGGAGTTCATGAACCCGGCGCGCACGCCGAGCGCCCGCAGGGCGTCGACCTGGTCCTGCATCAGCGCGATCAGCGGCGAGACCACGATGCCCGTGCCGGGCCTGACCAGGGACGGAATCTGGTAGCACAGGGACTTGCCGCCGCCGGTCGGCATGAGTACGACGGCGTCGCCGCCGGCCACCACGTGGTCGACGACCGCTTCCTGCTCGCCGCGGAACGCCTCGTACCCGAAGACCCGGTGCAGCGTGGCCAGTGCCTCGCTGCCCCCGTCCCCCACCTGCGCCGTCTCTGCCATCTCGCCGATCACGCCGTCCCGCCCATCCTCTGGTCCCCGTACGTACTGCCTCGCCCGTCCGGTCACTCACGTCTGTCCGGCCCGTCCTGCCCCGGCCACTGCATCAACGATAGGGGCCCGCACCGACAGCCTCGGAGTTGTCCACAGGGTTCACCCGTCACAGACGTGCGGGTGCTGCGCCGAAGGCTGTGGCCCGGCACCCTGCGAAAAGGGTGCCGGGCCACAGCCCCGAAGCTGCGGGCGCCGCGTCAGCGTACGAACACTCCCGCCTGGCCGGCCAGGTCGAGGAAGTACTGCGGCGCCACGCCGAGCACCACCGTGACCGCCACGCCGACGCCGATCGCCGTCATCGTCAGCGGGGACGGCACCGCGACCGTCGGTCCCTCCGGGCGCGGCTCGCTGAAGAACATGAGCACGATCACCCGGATGTAGAAGAACGCGGCGATCGCCGACGAGATCACACCGATCACGACCAGCGGGGCCGCGCCGCCCTCCGCGGCCGCCTTGAAGACGGCGAACTTGCCGGAGAACCCGGAGGTCAGCGGGATGCCGGCGAAGGCCAGCAGGAACACCGCGAACACGGCCGCGACCAGCGGCGACCTGCGGCCGAGCCCGGCCCACTTCGACAGGTGCGTCGCCTCGCCGCCCGCGTCGCGCACCAGCGTCACCACCGCGAAGGCGCCGATGGTGACGAAGGAGTACGCGGCCAGGTAGAAGAGGACGGACGAGATGCCCTCCGGCGTGGTCGCGATGACACCGGCGAGGATGAAGCCGGCGTGCGCGATCGACGAGTACGCCAGCAGGCGCTTGATGTCGGTCTGGGTGATCGCGACGATCGCGCCGGCCAGCATGGTGACGATCGCCACCGCCCACATCACCGGCCGCCAGTCCCAGCGCAGGCCCGGCAGCACGACGTAGAGGATGCGGAGCAGGGCGCCGAAGGCGGCCACCTTGGTCGCCGCCGCCATGAACCCGGTCACCGGCGTCGGCGCGCCCTGGTACACGTCCGGCGTCCACATGTGGAACGGCACCGCGCCCACCTTGAACAGCAGGCCCATGACGAGCAGCGCGGAGCCGACGAGCAGCAGCGCGTCGTTGCCCATGGTGTCGGCGAGCGCCGGCGTCACGGTCGGCACGGTGCCGTCGACGACCTGCGCGATCGTGCCGTACGACATGGAGCCCGCGTAGCCGTAGAGCAGGGCGATGCCGAACAGGGTGAAGGCCGAGGCGAACGCGCCGAGGAGGAAGTACTTGACCGCCGCCTCCTGCGACATGAGCCGCTTGCGGCGGGCCAGCGCGCACAGCAGGTAGAGCGGGAGGGAGAGGACCTCCAGGGCCACGAAGAGCGTCAGCAGGTCGTTGGCCGCCGGGAAGACCAGCATGCCGGCGACCGCGAAGAGCAGGAGCGGGAACACCTCCGTGGTGGTGAAGCCGGCCTTGACCGCCTTCTGCTCGCTCTCGCTGCCGGGTACGGCGGCGGCCTGCGCGGCGAAGGAGTCGACGCGGCTGCCGTGGGCCTCCGGGTCGAGCCGCCGCTCGGCGAAGGTGAACAGGCCGACCAGCGCCACCAGCAGGATGGTGCCCTGCAGGAAGAGGGCGGGCCCGTCGACGGCGATCGCGCCCATGGCCGCGATGCCCGCCTTGGTCGTGCCGTATCCGCCCGCCGCCAGCGCGACGACCGCGGCGAAGGCGGCGATCAGCGCGACGACGGAGAGGAACATCTGCGCGTAGTAGCGGGCGCGGCGCGGCACGAAGGCCTCGACCAGGATCCCGACGACCGCCGCGCCGATGATGATCAGGGTGGGCGCCAGCTGGCCGTACTCGATCTTCGGCGCGTCGATCCTGCCGATCGGGTCGGCTGCCGTCGCCGCCGTTGTCCACAGGCTGTGGACGGCTGTTGCGCTCACTTGGCCGCCTCCACCTCAGGCTGGGGGTCCTTCTTGTGTACGTCGGACATGGTCTGCTCCACCGCGGGGTTGACGATGTCCGTGACGGGCTTCGGGAAGACGCCCAGGAAGATCAGCAGCGCCACCAGCGGCGCCACGACCACCAGCTCCCGCACCCGCAGGTCGGGCATGGCCGACACCTCGGGTTTCACCGGGCCCGTCATCGTCCGCTGGTAGAGGACGAGGGTGTAGAGCGCGGCGAGGACGATGCCCAGCGTGGCGATGATGCCGATCACCGGATACCGCGTGAACGTGCCGACCAGGACCAGGAACTCACTGACGAAGGGCGCCAGGCCCGGCAGCGACAGGGTCGCGAGGCCGCCGATCAGGAACGTGCCGGCGAGCACCGGGGCGACCTTCTGCACACCGCCGAAGTCGGCGATGAGCCGCGAGCCGCGCCGCGAGATCAGGAACCCGGCGATCAGCATCAGCACGGCGGTCGAGATGCCGTGGTTGACCATGTACAGCGTGGCGCCGGACTGGCCCTGGCTGGTCATCGCGAAGATGCCCATGATGATGAAGCCGAAGTGCGAGATCGACGCGTAGGCGATCAGCCGCTTGATGTCGCGCTGGCCGACCGCCAGCAGCGCCCCGTAGATGATGCTGACGACCGCCAGGACCAGGACGACCGGCGTCGCCCACTTGCTGGCCTCCGGGAAGAGCTGGAGGCAGAAGCGGAGCATCGCGAAGGTGCCGACCTTGTCGACGACCGCCGTGATGAGCACGGCGACCGGCGCGGTCGACTCCCCCATGGCGTTGGGCAGCCAGGTGTGCAGCGGGAACAGCGGCGCCTTCACCGCGAAGGCGAAGAAGAAGCCGAGGAAGAGCCAGCGCTCGGTGCTGGTCGCCATGTCCAGCTCACCGCTCGCCCGGGCCTGGGCGATCTCCGTGAGCGAGAAGTTCCCGGCGACCACGTAGAGACCGATCACCGCGGCCAGCATGATCAGGCCGCCGGCCAGGTTGTAGAGCAGGAACTTCACGGCGGCGTAGGACCGCTGGGTCGCCGCCGTCTTCTCGCCGTGCTGGTGGGCCCGGTCCCCGAAGCCGCCGATCAGGAAGTACAGCGGGATCAGCATGGCTTCGAAGAAGATGTAGAAGAGGAAGACGTCGGTGGCCTCGAAGGAGATGATCACCATCGCCTCGACGGCCAGGATCAGGGCGAAGAAGCCCTGCGTCGGCCGCCACCGGCTGCTGCCGGTCTCCAGCGGATCGGCGTCGTGCCAGCCCGCGAGGATGATGAACGGGATCAGCAGCGCGGTCAGCGCGATCAGCGCCACCGCGATGCCGTCCACGCCCAGTTCGTACCGGACGCCGAAGTCGGCGATCCAGGAGTGGGACTCGGTGAGCTGGTAGCGGTCGCCACCGGGGTCGAAGCGGACCAGGACCGTGACCGCCAGCGCGAGCGTGGCCAGCGAGACCAGCAGCGCCAGCCACTTGGCCGCGGTGCGTCGCGCGGCCGGCACGGCGGCCGTGGCGATCGCCCCGACGGCCGGGAGGGCCGCCGTGACTGTCAGCAGGGGAAAGGACATCGGTATCAGACCGCCCTCATCAGCAGGGTCGCGGCGACGAGGAGCGCCGCACCGCCGAACATCGAGACCGCGTACGAGCGCGCGAAGCCGTTCTGCAGCTTGCGCATCCGCCCGGACAGGCCGCCGACCGAGGCCGCCGTGCCGTTGACGACTCCGTCGACCAGGGTGTGGTCGACGTAGACCAGGGACCGCGTGAGGTGCTCGCCGCCGCGGACCAGGACGACGTGGTTGAAGTCGTCCTGCAGCAGGTCGCGGCGGGCGGCCCGGGTGAGCAGCGACCCGCGCGGGGCGACGGCCGGGACCGGGCGGCGCCCGTACTGCGCCCAGGCGATCGCGACGCCGACGACCATGCAGACCACCGTCGCCCCCGTGACCACCCCCGCGCTGATCGGCGCGTGCCCGTGGTCGTGCCCGGTGATGGGCTCCAGCCAGTGCAGGAAGCGGTCGCCGATGCTGAAGAAGGCACCGCCCGCGACCGATCCGACGGCCAGCACGATCATCGGGATGGTCATGAGGCCCGGCGACTCGTGCGGGTGCGGCGGTTCGTACGTGCCGCGGGTCTCGGCGGCGGGCTCCACGTCGGGCTTGGCGGGCGACGGCGTCGGGGCGTTGCGCCAGCGCTCCTCGCCGAAGAACGTCATCAGCATCACGCGCGTCATGTAGTACGCCGTGAGGGCCGCGCCCAGCAGGGCGCAGGCGCCGAGGATCCAGCCCTCAGTGCCGCCCTTGGCGAACGCCGCCTCGATGATCTTGTCCTTGGAGAAGAAGCCGGACAGGCCCGGGAAGCCGATGATGGCGAGGTAGCCGAGGCCGAAGGTGACGAAGGTGACCGGCATGTACTTGCGCAGTCCGCCGTAGCGGCGCATGTCGACCTCGTCGTTCATGCCGTGCATGACGGAGCCGGCGCCGAGGAACAGCCCGGCCTTGAAGAAGCCGTGCGTCACCAGGTGCATGATCGCGAAGACGTAGCCGATCGGGCCGAGGCCCGCGGCAAGCACCATGTAGCCGATCTGCGACATCGTCGAGCCGGCCAGCGCCTTCTTGATGTCGTCCTTGGCGCAACCGACGATCGCACCGAAGAGCAGCGTGACCGCGCCGACGATGGTGACCACCAGCTGGGCGTCCGGCGCGCCGTTGAAGATCGCGCCGGACCGGACGATCAGGTACACGCCCGCCGTCACCATGGTCGCGGCGTGGATGAGGGCCGAGACCGGGGTCGGGCCCTCCATCGCGTCACCGAGCCAGGACTGCAGCGGCACCTGGGCGGACTTGCCGCAGGCGGCGAGCAGCAGCATCAGGGCGATCGCGGTGAGCTTGCCCTCGTCCGCCCCGCTCGCGAGTCCGGCCTCCCCGTGGCCGCCGAGCACCGGCCCGAAGGCGAAGGTGCCGAACCACAGGAACATCAGCATGATCGCGATGGACAGGCCCATGTCGCCGACGCGGTTGACCAGGAAGGCCTTCTTCGCGGCCGTGGCGGCGCTGGGCTTGTGCTGCCAGAAGCCGATCAGCAGGTAGGAGGCGAGACCGACGCCCTCCCAGCCGACGTACAGCAGCAGGTAGTTGTCGGCGAGGACGAGGATCAGCATCGCCGCGAGGAACAGGTTCAGGTAGCCGAAGAAGCGGCGGCGCCGCTCGTCGTGCTCCATGTACGCGACCGAGTACAGGTGGATGAGCGAGCCGACGCCGGTGATCAGCAGGACGAACGTCATCGACAGCTGGTCGAGCCGGAAGGCGACGTCGGCCTGGAACCCCTCCACCGGGATCCAGCTGAACAGGTGCTGCGTCAGGGTCCGGTCCTCGGCGCCGCTGCCGAGCAGGTCGGCGAAGAGCACGGCGCCGATCACGAAGGACACGGCGGCCAGCAGCGTGCCGATCCAGTGGCCGACGGCGTCCAGCCGGCGTCCGCCGCACAGCAGGACCACAGCTCCGAGCAGGGGCGCCGCCACCAGCAGCGCAATCAGGTTCTCCACTTCAGCCCCTCACAGCTTCATCAGGCTGGCGTCGTCGACCGAGGCCGAGTGGCGGGAACGGAACAGGGACACGATGATCGCGAGTCCGACCACGACCTCCGCGGCGGCGACGACCATCGTGAAGAAGGCGATGATCTGCCCGTCCAGGTTTCCGTGCAGCCGGGAGAAGGCGACGAACGCGAGGTTGCAGGCGTTGAGCATCAGCTCGACGCACATGAAGACCACGATCGCGTTGCGCCGGATCAGCACGCCCGTGGCGCCGATCGTGAAGAGCAGGGCCGCGAGATACAGGTAGTTGACCGGGTTCACTTCGACGCCTCCTCGGACCTCTTGGCGCCGGACCCCTCGGAGTCCGCCGGAGCCGGCATCCCGCGCTCCAGGCGCTCCCCGGCCCGCTGTTCCAGCGCCTTCAGGTCGCCCAGCGCCTCCATGGACACGTCCCGGATCTGGCCCCGCTCGCGCAGCGTCTTGCTGACGGTCAGCTCGGACGGGGTGCCGTCGGGCAGCAGGCCGGCGATGTCGACCGCGTTGTGCCGGGCGTAGACGCCGGGTGCGGGCAGCGGCGGCAGGTACTTGCCCTCGCGCAGACGCTTCTCGGACAGCTCGCGCTGGGTCGCCGCCCGCTCGGTGCGCTCGCGGTGGGTGAGCACCATGGCGCCGACGGCGGCCGTGATGAGCAGCGCGCCGGTGATCTCGAAGGCGAAGACGTACTTGGTGAAGATGAGGGACGCCAGGCCCTCCACGTTGCCGTTCGCGTTCGCCTGGCCGAGGCCGGTGAACTCGCCGACGGAGGCGTTGCCGATGCCCCCGACCAGGAGGATGCCGAAGCCGAGCCCGGACAGCAGGGCCAGCCAGCGCTGGCCCTTGATGGTCTCCTTCAGGGAGTCCGCCGCGGTGACGCCGACGAGCATCACCACGAACAGGAACAGCATCATGATGGCGCCGGTGTAGACGACGATCTGCACGATGCCGAGGAAGTAGGCGCCGTTGGCGAGGTAGAACACCGCCAGGACGATCATGGTTCCGGCGAGGCAGAGCGCGCTGTGCACGGCCTTCTTCATGAAGACGGTGCACAGGGCGCCGATCACCGCGACCGTGCCGAGGATCCAGAACTGGACGGCCTCCCCGGTGGAGGTGCCGGCGGAGAGCGTCATCGCCGCCGCGAGCTGCGCGCTCATCGGCGGATCACCTCCTCGGACGCCGGTTCCTCGGGACCGAAGGTGGACTCGGCCTCCTGGACGACCTCTCCCTCGGAGTGGGCCGCCTGCTGGACCGTGCCGGGCGCGGCCTCGGTCACCAGGCCCCGGTAGTAGTCCTGCTCGTCCGTGCCCGGGTAGATGGCGTGCGGCGAGTCGACCATGCCCTCCTCCAGGCCGGCGAGCAGCTGGTCCTTGGTGAAGATGAGGTTGGCACGGCTGGAGTCGGCCAGCTCGAACTCGTTGGTCATCGTCAGCGCGCGCGTGGGGCACGCCTCGATGCACAGGCCGCACAGGATGCAGCGGGCGTAGTTGATCTGGTAGACGCGGCCGTAGCGCTCGCCCGGCGAGTAGCGCTCCTCGTCGGTGTTGTCCGCGCCCTCGACGTAGATCGCGTCGGCGGGGCAGGCCCAGGCGCACAGCTCGCAGCCGACGCACTTCTCCAGGCCGTCCGGATGGCGGTTGAGCTGGTGCCGTCCGTGGAAGCGGGGAGCGGTGGTCTTCTTCTGCTCCGGGTACTGCTCGGTCAGCCGCTTCTTGAACATGGCCTTGAAGGTCACGCCGAAGCCGGCCACGGGGTTCATGAAACCGGGATCGGTCCCCTTGGGTTGCACGGGTTCCTTGTGCCCCTTGTCCCGCTGGTTCTCCACGTGTTCCGCGTGTCCCGCGTGCTCTGCGTTCTTCTTGTGTCCCTCAGCCATCGGACGCCTCCTTTCCATCCGTAGATCCGCTCACAGGTCCGTCACTCCGAGTATCGGGCCCACCACTGACAATCAGCTCCCGCTCCCGGCGGGGGCGGCGCCTGGGCACCGGCGGCAACTGCTGCCCGGGCAGGGGCGGTACGGGGAATCCGCCGGCCATCGGGTCGAAGGCGGCCCGGTCCTCGTCGGCCCGGTCGGCCTCCGCGCCCTTGTCGCCCTTGTCGCGGAACATGTCCGCGAGGAAGGACAACAGCAGCAGGACCAGCACGCCGCCGGCGATGTAGAGGGCGATGTCCGTGAAGTCGTAGCCCTCGTTCCTGAGGGCCCGCACGGTGGCGACGCACATCAGCCAGACCAGGGAGACCGGGATGAGGACCTTCCAGCCGAGCTTCATCAGCTGGTCGTAGCGGACCCGGGGCAGGGTGCCGCGCAGCCAGATGAAGAAGAACAGCAGCAGCTGGACCTTGACCACGAACCAGAGCAGCGGCCACCAGCCGTGGTTGGCGCCCTCCCAGAAGGTGCTGATCGGCCAGGGAGCCCGCCAGCCGCCGAGGAACAGCGTGGTGGCGACCGCCGAGACCGTCACCATGTTCACGTACTCGGCGAGCATGAACATCGCGAACTTGATCGACGAGTACTCGGTGTTGAAGCCGCCCACCAGGTCGCCCTCGGACTCGGGCATGTCGAAGGGGGCGCGGTTGGTCTCGCCGACCATCGTGACGATGTAGAGGATGAAGGAGACCGGCAGCAGCACGATGTACCAGCGGTCGTTCTGCTGGGCGACGATCTCCGAGGTGGACATCGAGCCGGAGTAGAGGAAGACCGAGGCGAACGCGGCGCCCATCGCGATCTCGTAGGAGATCATCTGCGCGCAGGAGCGCAGTCCGCCGAGCAGCGGGTACGTCGAGCCCGAGCTCCAGCCGGCCAGCACGATGCCGTAGATGCCGACCGAGGCGACGGCCAGGATGAACAGCATCGCGATCGGCAGGTCGGTGAGCTGCATGGCGGTGCGGTGGCCGAAGATCGAGATCTCGTTGCCGGCCGGTCCGAAGGGGATCACCGCGATCGCCATGAAGGCCGGGACGGCCGCGACGACCGGGGCGAGGACGTACACCGCCTTGTCGGCGCGTTTGACGATGACGTCTTCCTTGAGCATCAGCTTGATGCCGTCGGCGAGCGACTGGAGCAGGCCCCAGGGGCCGTGCCGGTTCGGGCCGATGCGCAGCTGCATCCAGGCGACGACCTTGCGCTCCCACACGATGGCGAACAGCACCGTCACCATCAGGAAGGCGAAGCAGAACACCGCCTTGACGACGACCAGCCACCAGGGGTCGGTGCCGAACATCGAGAGGTCTTCAGCGGCGAGGTGCGGGCTCATGCCTCCACCTCCTTGGGGGCCTCGCCGGCGGAGGTCGCCGGACCGATGCGGACGAGGGTGCCGGGCAGCGCACCGGCGTCGGAGGCGACACCGGAGCCGGCCGAGTTCAGCGGGAGCCAGACCACCCGGTCGGGCATCTCGGTCACCTGGAGCGGCAGTTCGACGGCTCCGCCGGGACCGGTCACGGCGAGGACGTCGCCGTCCTTGACCCCGGCCTCGGCGGCCGTGGCGGCCGACACGCGCGCGCGTGCGGCGTGCCGGGTGCCGGCGAGCGCCTCGTCGCCCTGCTGGAGCAGGCCCCGGTCGAGCAGCAGGCGGTGCCCGGCCAGTACGGCCTCTCCGGCGGCCGGCCGGGGCAGCGCGCTCGCGGTCTGCAGCGGCTCACCGGCCCGCGGCCCGTCCCAGGCGCCGAGCCGGTCGATCTCCGCGCGCGTGGTGCGCAGGTCCGGCAGGCCGAGGTGTACGTCCATGGCGTCGGCCAGCATCTGCAGGACGCGGGCGTCGGCGGGCGCGAGGCGGCGGGTCATCTGGTCCGGCTTGAGCGCGGCCTCGAACAGACGCGCCCTGCCTTCCCAGTTGAGGAACGTGCCGGGCTTCTCGGCGACCGCGGCGACGGGCAGGACCACGTCGGCGCGCTCGGTGACCTCGCTGGGCCGCAGCTCCAGCGACACCACGAAACCGGCCTCGTCGAGTGCCGCACGCGCGCGCGTGGGGTCGGGCAGGTCGGCGACCTCGACGCCCGCCACCAGCAGCGCCTGCAGTTCGCCCCGGGCCGCGGCCTCGACGATCTCGCCGGTGTCGCGGCCGTAGCGGTGCGGAAGGTCGGCCAGGCCCCACAGGGTGGCGACCTCCTCACGCGCGCGGGGGTCGGTCGCCGGGCGTCCGCCGGGCAGCAGCGACGGCAGCGCGCCCGCCTCGATCGCGCCGCGCTCCCCGGCCCGGCGCGGGATCCACGCCAGGCGGGCGCCGGTCGCGGCGGAGGTGCGTACGGCGGAGGTGAGACCGCCGGCCACGGACGCCAGCCGCTCGCCGACGACGATCACGGAACCCTCGGCGCGCAGTGCCTCGGCCGCCTGGGCGCCGCCCTCCTCCAGGCCGACGCCGCTCGCGAGGGCGTCCAGCCACTCGGTCTCGGTGCCGGGGGCGGCGGGGAGCAGGGTGCCGCCCGCCTTCTCCAGGCCCCGCGTGGCGTGCGTGGCCAGGGCGAAGACCTTCTGCCCGTGCTTGCGCCAGGCCTTGCGCAGCCGGAGGAAGACTCCGGGCGCCTCCTCCTCGGCCTCGAAGCCGACCAGCAGGACGGCGGGCGCCTTCTCCAGCGCGGTGTAGGTGACACCCTTACCGTCGAGGTCCCGGCCGCGTCCGGCGATCCGGGCGGCCAGGAAGTCGGCCTCCTCGGCGCTGTGCACGCGCGCGCGGAAGTCGATGTCGTTGGTTTCGAGCGCCACGCGCGCGAACTTGCTGTACGCGTAGGCGTCCTCGACGGTCAGCCGCCCGCCGGTCAGGACGCCGGTGCGGCCCCTGGAGGCCAGCAGCCCCTGGGCGGCGATCTGCAGGGCCTCGGGCCAGGAGGCCGGCTGCAGGTCGCCCTCCGGGCTGCGCACCAGCGGGGTGGTGAGCCGGTCCCGCTGCTGGGCGTACCGGAACCCGAAGCGCCCCTTGTCGCAGATCCACTCCTCGTTGACCTCGGGCTCGTTGGCCGCAAGGCGCCGCATGACCTTGCCGCGCCGGTGGTCGGTGCGGGTCGCGCAGCCGCCGGAGCAGTGTTCGCACACGGACGGCGAGGAGATCAGGTCGAAGGGCCGGGAGCGGAACCGGTAGGCCGCCGAGGTGAGCGCGCCGACCGGGCAGATCTGGATGGTGTTGCCGGAGAAGTACGACTCGAAGGGGTCGCCCTCGCCGGTGCCGACCTGCTGGAGCGCGCCGCGCTCGATCAGCTCGATCATCGGGTCGCCCGCGACCTGGTTGGAGAACCGGGTGCAGCGGGCGCACAGCACGCAGCGCTCGCGGTCGAGCAGCACCTGCGTGGAGATCGGCACCGGCTTCTCGTAGGTCCGCTTCCTGCCCTCGAAGCGGGAGTCGGCCTGGCCGTGCGACATCGCCTGGTTCTGCAGGGGGCACTCGCCGCCCTTGTCGCAGACCGGGCAGTCCAGCGGGTGGTTGATGAGCAGCAGCTCCATCACGCCGTGCTGGGCCTTCTCGGCGACGGGCGAGGTGAGCTGGGTCTTCACCACCATCCCGTCGGTGCAGGTGATGGTGCAGGACGCCATCGGCTTGCGCTGGCCCTCGACCTCGACGATGCACTGGCGGCAGGCGCCGGCCGGGTCGAGGAGGGGGTGGTCGCAGAACCGGGGGATCTCGATGCCGAGCTGCTCGGCGGCCCGGATGACCAGGGTGCCCTTGGGCACGCTGATCTCGGCGCCGTCGATCGTCAGCGAGACGAGGTCCTCCGGCGGGACCGCCGCCTCTCCCCCGCCGGAGGGAGCGCTGGTGGTCACAGTCATGCGTTCACCTCCGTACGGTGGTCGGCCCAGGCCGTCGACCTGGCCGGGTCGAAGGGGCAGCCGCGGCCCGTGATGTGCTCCTCGTACTCCTCGCGGAAGTACTTCAGCGAGGAGAAGATCGGCGAGGCGGCACCGTCGCCGAGGGCGCAGAAGGACTTGCCGTTGATGTTGTCGGCGATGTCGTTCAGCTTGTCGAGGTCGGACATCTGTCCCTTGCCCGCCTCGATGTCGCGCAGCAACTGGACGAGCCAGTACGTGCCTTCGCGGCAGGGTGTGCACTTGCCGCAGGACTCGTGGGCGTAGAACTCGGTCCAGCGGGTGACGGCGCGCACGACGCAGGTCGTCTCGTCGAAGCACTGGAGCGCCTTCGTGCCGAGCATGGAACCGGCGGCGCCCACTCCCTCGTAGTCGAGGGGGACGTCGAGGTGCTCGTCGGTGAACATCGGCGTCGAGGAGCCGCCGGGCGTCCAGAACTTGAGGCGGTGGCCGGGTCGCATGCCGCCGCTCATGTCGAGGAGCTGGCGCAGCGTGATGCCGAGCGGTGCCTCGTACTGGCCGGGGCCCGCGACGTGGCCGCTGAGGGAGTAGAGCGTGAAGCCCGGGGACTTCTCGCTGCCCATCGACCGGAACCAGTCTTTGCCCCTGTTGAGGATCGCGGGAACCGAAGCGATCGATTCGACGTTGTTCACCACAGTCGGGCACGCGTAGAGGCCCGCGACGGCAGGGAAGGGGGGACGGAGCCGCGGTTGACCCCGGCGGCCTTCGAGCGAGTCGAGCAGTGCGGTCTCCTCACCGCAGATGTACGCGCCGGCGCCGGCGTGCACGGTGAGTTCCAGGTCGAGCCCGCTGCCCAGGATGTTCTCGCCGAGGAAGCCGGCCTCACGGGCCTCGCGCACGGCCTCGTGCAGTCGCCGCAGCACTGGGACGACTTCACCGCGCAGGTAGATGAAGGCGTGCGAAGACCTGATGGCGTAACACGCGATGACGATGCCCTCGATGAGGCTGTGCGGGTTCGCGAAGAGGAGCGGGATGTCCTTGCAGGTCCCCGGCTCCGATTCGTCGGCGTTGACAACAAGATAGTGAGGCTTGCCGTCCCCCTGCGGAATGAACTGCCACTTCATCCCCGTCGGGAACCCGGCGCCACCGCGTCCGCGCAGACCGGACTCCTTGACGTAGGCGATCAGGTCGTCCGGCGCCATGGCCAGCGCCTTGCGGAGCCCCTCGTACCCCTCGTGCCTCCGGTAGACGTCGAGAGTCCAGGACTCCTCCTCGTCCCAGAAGGCCGACAGCACGGGTGCGAGCAGTTTCTCCGGGCTGCTGCCCTTGATCTCGGCTGCCACGGTCATCACTCCCCCTCCTCGGCGGCAGGCCCTGCCGGGTTGGCGGGGTCGGACGCCGATGTGTCCTGCGGCGCGTCGTGCGAGCTGAGGTGTTCCGTCGGGGACGGGTCGTGCACGTCCCGGTCCTGCGGCGCGTCGTGCGGTCCGCCGTCCCGCGGGTGTACGACGCGTGCGGCGGGCACCTCGCCCTTGGCCAGCTTCAGCCCGGCCAGGGAGGCGGGTCCCGCGCTGCCGCCGGCCGCGACGGCGCCGTCCCGCTCGTCGGGGAAGCCCGCCAGGATTCGGGCGGTCTCCTTGAAGGTGCACACCGGCGCCCCGCGCGTGGGCGTCACCGGCCGGCCCGCGCGCAGGTCGTCGACGAGGCCGCGGGCGCTCGCGGGGGTCTGGTCGTCGAAGAACTCCCAGTTGACCATCACCACGGGGGCGAAGTCGCAGGCCGCGTTGCACTCGATGTGCTCCAGGGTGACCTTGCCGTCCTCGGTGGTCTCGCCGTTGCCGACGCCCAGGTGCTCCTGCAGGGACTCGAAGATGGCGTCGCCGCCCATGACCGCGCACAGCGTGTTGGTGCAGACGCCTACCTGGTAGTCGCCGCTCGGCCGGCGCCGGTACATGGTGTAGAAGGTGGCGACCGCGGTGACCTCGGCGGTGGTGAGGCCCAGCATGTCCGCGCAGAACTGCATCCCAGTGCGCGTGACGTGCCCCTCCTGCGACTGCACGAGGTGCAGCAGCGGCAGGAGGGCGGACCTGGAGTCCGGGTAGCGGGCGATGACCTCGCGCGCGTCGGTCTCCAGCCGGGCCCGGACGTCGTCCGGGTAGGCGGGCGCGGGCAGTTCCGGCATGCCCAGGCTGACGCCCCGCTCCGAAGAAGAGGTGGTCACCGGTCGACGCCTCCCATCACGGGGTCGATGGAGGCCACCGCGACGATGACGTCGGCGACCTGGCCGCCCTCGCACATCGCCGCCATGGCCTGCAGGTTGGTGAAGGACGGATCGCGGAAGTGGACCCGGAAGGGACGGGTGCCGCCGTCGGAGACGACGTGCACGCCCAGTTCGCCCTTGGGCGACTCGACGGCCACGTACGTCTGTCCCGGTGGCACGCGGAAACCCTCGGTGACCAGCTTGAAGTGGTGGATCAGGGCCTCCATGGAAGTGCCCATGATCTTCTTGATGTGGTCGAGGGAGTTGCCGAGGCCGTCCGGCCCCAGGGCGAGCTGGGCGGGCCAGGCGATCTTCTTGTCGGCGACCATGACCGGGCCGGGCTCCAGCCGGTCCAGGCACTGCTCGATGATGCGCAGCGACTGGCGCATCTCCTCCAGCCGGATCAGGAAGCGGCCGTAGGAGTCGCAGGTGTCGGCGGTCGGGACGTCGAAGTCGTAGGTCTCGTAGCCGCAGTACGGCTGGGTCTTGCGCAGGTCGTGCGGGAGGCCCGCGGACCTGAGGACCGGTCCGGTGGCGCCGAGGGCCATGCAGCCGGCCAGGTCGAGGTAGCCGACGTCCTGCATGCGGGCCTTGAAGATGGGGTTCCCGGTGAACAGCTTGTCGTACTCCGGGAGGTTCTTCTTCATCTTCTTCACGAACTCGCGCATCTGGTCCACCGCGCCCGGCGGCAGGTCCTGGGCGAGGCCGCCCGGCCGGATGAACGCGTGGTTCATCCGCAGGCCGGTGATCAGCTCGAAGATGTCGAGAACCAGTTCACGATCGCGGAACCCGTAGATCATGACCGTGGTGGCGCCCAGCTCCATGCCGCCGGTGGCGACGCACACCAGGTGCGAGGAGAGCCGGTTCAGCTCCATCAGCAGGACCCGGATGACCGAGGCCCGGTCCGGGATGTCGTCCTCGATGCCGAGGAGCTTCTCGACGCCCAGGCAGTACGCCGCCTCGTTGTAGAACGGCGTCAGGTAGTCCATGCGCGTCACGAACGTGGTGCCCTGCGTCCAGGTCCGGTACTCGAGGTTCTTCTCGATGCCGGTGTGCAGGTAGCCGATGCCGCAGCGGGCCTCGGTGACCGTCTCGCCGTCGATCTCCAGGAT
This sequence comes from Streptomyces olivaceus, assembly GCF_000721235.1. GTDB lineage: Bacteria > Actinomycetota > Actinomycetes > Streptomycetales > Streptomycetaceae > Streptomyces > Streptomyces olivaceus. The sequence continues at coordinate 179,065 of NZ_JOFH01000010.1, read as the reverse complement.
GAGGCGGAGCACGCCGTGCGTGGACGGGTGCTGCGGTCCCATGTTGACGACGATGCGCTCGTCGTCGGCGCGGGCGGCGGACTGGACGACCTCGTCCCAGTCACCGCCGGTGACCGTGTAGACGGTGCCTTCGGTCGTCTCCCTGGGGGAGGCGTGGGAAGTGCTCACGAGTACGACCTCCGCTGGTCCGGAGCCGGGATCTGGGCGCCCTTGTACTCGACGGGGATGCCGCCGAGGGGGTAGTCCTTGCGCTGCGGAAAGCCCTGCCAGTCGTCCGGCATCATGATCCGCGTCAGGGCCGGGTGACCGTCGAAGACGATGCCGAAGAAGTCGTACGTCTCGCGCTCGTGCCAGTCGTTGGTCGGGTAGACGGCGAACAGCGACGGGATGTGCGGGTCGCTGTCGGGCGCGCTGACCTCCAGGCGGATCAGCCGGTTGTGGGTGATCGAGCGCAGGTGGTAGACGGCGTGCAGCTCGCGGCCCTTGTCGTGCGGGTAGTGGACGCCGCTGACGCCGGTGCACAGTTCGAAGCGCAGGGCCGGGTCGTCGCGCAGGGTGCGGGCGACGCGTTCCAGGTGTTCGCGCTCGATGTGGAAGGTCAGTTCGTCGCGGTCGACGACCGTCTTCCCGATCGCGTTGTCGGGCAGCAGTCCCTGCTCCTCCAGCGCGCCCTCCAGCTCGTCGGCGACCTCGTCGAACCATCCGCCGTAGGGCCTGCTCGCCGGTCCGGGCAGCCGGACGGAGCGGACCAGGCCGCCGTAGCCGGAGGTGTCGCCGCCGTTGTTGGCGCCGAACATGCCGCGCTGGACGCGGATCTCCTCGCCGCCCTGGCCGCGCTGACCCGGGAGGTTCTCCGCGGACAGGTCCTTCTCGGGGTTCACCCCGTCCGCGTCACCCGCGCTCTTGTCGGCGTCGCTCACCGCAGCAGCCCCTTCATCTCGATCGTGGGCAGGGCCTTGAGCGCCGCCTCCTCCGCCTCGCGGGCCGCTTCCTCCGCGTTCACCCCGAGCTTGGAGCCCTGGATCTTCTGGTGGAGCTTGAGGATCGCGTCCATCAGCATCTCGGGCCGCGGCGGGCAGCCGGGCAGGTAGATGTCGACGGGGACGACGTGGTCGACGCCCTGGACGATGGCGTAGTTGTTGAACATGCCGCCCGAGGAGGCGCAGACCCCCATGGAGATCACCCACTTCGGGTTCGGCATCTGGTCGTAGACCTGCCGCAGCACCGGCGCCATCTTCTGGCTGACCCGGCCCGCGACGATCATCAGGTCCGCCTGCCGCGGCGATCCGCGGAAGACCTCCATGCCGAAGCGCGCCAGGTCGTAGCGGCCGGCGCCGGTGGTCATCATCTCGATGGCACAGCAGGCGAGGCCGAACGTGGCCGGGAAGACGGACGACTTGCGCACCCAGCCCGCGGCCTGCTCGACGGTGGTCAGCAGGAAGCCGCTCGGCAGTTTTTCTTCGAGTCCCATGTCAAAGAGCCCCTCAGTCCCATTCCAGGCCGCCGCGCCGCCATACGTACGCGTACGCGACGAAGACGGTGAGCACGAAGAGCAGCATCTCCACGAGCCCGAAAATCCCCAGGGCGTCGAAGGTGACGGCCCAGGGGTAGAGGAAGACGATCTCGATATCGAAGATGATGAAGAGCATCGCCGTCAGGTAGTACTTGATGGGGAAGCGCCCGCCGCCGGCCGGCGTGGGGGTCGGCTCGATGCCGCACTCGTAGGCCTCGAGCTTCGCCCGGTTGTACCGCTTCGGACCGATCAGCGTGGCCATCACCACGGAGAAGATCGCAAAGCCTGCCCCGAGGGCTCCCAGTACGAGGATGGGCGCATACGCGTTCACCGCTCCTCGCTCCTCTCAGTCGGCACTGACTGCTGGCGGTTGCACTGGACTCACCACCGCCCCAACAGCCCCACGAGCCCCGCCCGTCCCGACGAAGATCGCGAACATGTGAAGCAGGTCACAAGCCCAACTGCCTCGCATCTTATGCCCGCCGCTCTGTGATCTGCGACACGGGGTATTGCACAAGCTTTGTGATCTCCACCACCTGACGAACGATCATGAAGTCGGATGAGCGGTGATCTTCACACAAGAAGCGTTCAGCTGATCACCATAGGTGACATTTTCACTCGTCATCGCAGGCCAGAGACCCGGAGCGGAGCGCGTCTCAATATCAAGATGGTTCCCGTGCATGCAAATTGGCGCTGGACGCGCCTGCTTGATAGAGGACGCGTTCACCTCTTGGAGGCGAGCCGGGGGCCGCCGTGAACACGTGCACGCGTTCACGAAGTCCGTCTCCCCTTGCACGGAGTGAACTTCGCGCGCCGCTTCAGCGTCATGGCAAGTGAGGAGAGCGCCTCGAACGGCACGGCCGGTCACGCCTCGCAGAGAGCCGCACCGCGAAGAGAAGAGTCAGGAGAGAAGAGCATGCCGGTCCGCCCATCGTTGGCTCTTTCCCTCGCAGCACTCGCCACGGCGTCCGTCCTGTCGGCCTGCGGCACGGTCGGCGGCGCCGACGACGGGAACGGAGTGGACGACAGACCGCTGGTGACCGACAGCGGACCGGTCCCGGGCGTCCTGCAGCACGGCAGCGGCGAGTTCGACACGGCGCGGGCCTCCGGAGAGGTGCACGGCGACGGAGGCAAGGTGCGGCGGTTCGCGGTCATGGTCGAGGAGGAGACGGGGGTCTCGGCCGACGGGGCGGCCCGGGAGATCGAGAAGATCCTCGCCGACAAGCGGGGCTGGACCGCCGACGGGGCCAACTCCTTCCAGCTCGTCTCCGAGAAGCCGTACGACTTCGTGATCGACATCGCGAGCCCGGACACCGCGGACCGCATCTGCGCCGAGGGGGACCTGGACACCAAGGGCGAGCTGAACTGCGACGTCGGGCACAAGGTCGTGGTCAACCTCAAACGCTGGCTCACGGGGTCGCCCGAGTTCCCGGGGCCCACCTCGGAGTACCGCGCCCTGATCATCAATCACGAGGTGGGGCACCGCATCGGCCACGGCCACGAAGGCTGCCCCGGCCGCGGAAAGCCGGCCCCGGCGATGATGCAGCAGATATACGGACTCGACGGCTGCGAAGCCAACGCCTGGCCCTACGACTCCAAGGGGAAGTACCTGGGCGGGCCGCCCGTGAAGGAGTCCCGGGCGGGCGACTGACCCGCCCCGGCCACCCGCCGCGCCGGACGCGCCGGTCTGCACCGGCTCCGGCGCGTCGCAGCGCCGCCTCGACGCGTGGCCTCCGTCACATCCATGAGAGGCGCATGAGAGCAGGGATTGGCCAACCACCCCAACCAATGGTAGGTGCGGGGCAATTCGGACGTAACGATGAAAGTGCGTGATCACGGCCCGGTCACGGGCGCCCGATATGCCCGCTAGGGCGTCAATAAAGAGCGACACGCCCGGGATTCGGAGGTCCGATTGAACAATTGTGGCGCAGCCCACGTTTCTTGAAGGTATGGAGGAGTCACTGATACCGGTTGTCCCTATGTCCCACACCGCTCACATACGCAGCCACCGGAAGCCCCGCCGCAGCGCGTCGACGATCGCGATGCGGACCGGAGTTGCCGGTGGCGTCCTCAGCACCCTGGCAGTGGCCGGTGCGTCGGGGTCGGCCACCGCGGCCGAACCGGTGACGCAGACCCTCGAACTGCCCACCCTGACGGCCGACCTGGCCGCTCAGGTCGCCCACTCCGCGGACGTCACGCAGCAGGCCGCCTCCAGCTACGAGCTGCGGGCCGAGCGCGACGCGGCTGCCGCGAAGGCCGCCAAGCAGGCCAAGGCGGACCTCGCCGAGGCCAAGAAGAAGGCCGCCGAGGAGAAGAAGAAGGCCGAGGAGGCCGCGCGCAAGGAGGCCGCCGAGCGCGCCTCGCGCACCGCCGAGCGCACCACCCTGAGCGCCTCCGCGGACACCGGCTCGGCCGCGAGCACGGGCAGCAGCAGCGTCGCGCCCCCGGCCTCCGGGTCGGCCGCCGCGATCGTCTCCTTCGTGCAGGCGCAGGTCGGCAAGGCGTACGTCTCCGGCGCCACCGGACCGTCCGCCTACGACTGCTCCGGACTCGTGCAGGCCGCCTTCAACCAGGTCGGCATCAGCCTCCCGCGCGTCTCCCAGGCCCAGTCGACGGCCGGCACCCAGGTCGGGCTCGACAACCTCCAGCCGGGCGACATCCTGTACTGGGGCGGTGCGGGCAGCGCGTACCACGTGGGCGTCTACGTCGGCGACGGCATGTTCGTCGGCGCGCAGAACTCCTCCACCGGCGTGGTCGAGAAGCCGCTGTCGTACGACCCGCCGAGCGGCGCGGTGCGGGTGCTGTAACCCGCACGCGTCACCGTCGCGCGTACGGCGTCCCGTACGGCCGCGTACGGCGTCACGTACGGCACGTACGACGCAAGAAGCGCACCATGCGCATCACGCGCACGAGGCACACCGCGGACACGTCCGCGCGGAGGGCCGCAGCCGCTCGGGGGCTGCGGCCCTCCGGCCTCTCCTGGCATGCTCGGCGCGGGCCGGCCCCCCACCGGCCCGTCCACGAGCCGGAGGAGAGAGAACGTCATGCCGAGTGTGTTCGTACAGGGGCGGCCCACCGCCTCGTACCCCCCGTTCGCACCCGAGGCCCGGCGCGGATCGGTGCGGCGCGTCACCGAGGTCGGCGAGGAGGTGCTGCACCGGCCGTGCCGGGACGTCACGGAGTTCGGGCCGGACCTGGCCGCACTCATCGACGACATGTTCCGCACCATGTACGTCGCGGAAGGGGCCGGGCTGGCGGCCAATCAGGTCGGCCTCGGCCTGCGCCTGTTCGTCTACGACTGCCCGGACGACGAGGGTGTCCGACATGTCGGGCACATCGTCAACCCGGTCCTCGATGCCCTCGCCCCGGCCGCGCGCCGGCTGCTCGACGAGGGCGAGGGGTGCCTGTCGGTGCCGGGCGCCGTCATGGCCGTACCCCGGCCCGACCGGGCCGTCGTGCGGGGCCTGGACAAGGACGGCGCGCCGCTGCTCGTCGAGGGCACCGGGTACTTCGCGCGCTGCCTCGCGCACGAGACCGACCACGTGAACGGGCACGTCTACCTGGACCGGCTCTCCGCGCGGGAGCGGAAGACCGCGCTGAGGCAGTCGGCGGACCGACGCGAGGAGGTCTTCGCGCGCCGGTCCGCCAACGCGGCGGCCTTCGACTGATCGGGGCGCCGACGCCGGGCGTCTGCTTCAGGCCTTCGGCTTCAGGCCTTCGGCGCGACCTTGCTCAGCCCGTTGATGATGCGGTCCATCGCGTCGCCGCCCGTCGGGTCCGTCAGGTTGGCGAGCATCTTGAGGGTGAACTTCATCAGGATCGGGTGGGTGAGGCCGCGCTGGGTCGCGATCTGCATGACCTTCGGGTTGCCGATGAGCTTCACGAAGGCGCGGCCCAGGTTGTAGTAGCCGCCGTAGGTGTCCTTCAGGACACGCGGGTAGCGCTGCAGGGCGATCTCGCGCTGGGCCGGTGTGGCCCGCGCGTGGGCCTGGACGACGACGTCGGCGGCGATCTGGCCGGACTCCATGGCGTAGGCGATGCCCTCGCCGTTGAACGGGTTCACCAGGCCGCCGGCGTCGCCGACCAGGAGCAGGCCCTTGGTGTAGTGGGGCTGCCGGTTGAAGGCCATGGGCAGGGCGGCGCCGCGGATCGGGCCGGTCATGTTCTCCGGGGTGTAGCCCCAGTCCTCGGGCATGGACGCGCACCAGGCCTTGAGGATCTCGCGCCAGTCGAGCTCCTTGAAGGCGGCGGAGGTGTTGAGCACCCCCAGGCCGACGTTGGACGTGCCGTCGCCCATGCCGAAGACCCAGCCGTAGCCCGGCAGCAGGCGGTCCTGCGCACCGCGCCGGTCCCAGAGCTCCAGCCAGGACTCCAGGTAGTCGTCGTCGTGGCGCGGCGAGGTGAAGTACGTGCGCACCGCGACGCCCATCGGGCGGTCTTCCCGGCGGTGCAGGCCCATCGCCAGGGACAGCCGCGTGGAGTTGCCGTCGGCGGCCACGACGAGCGGGGCGTGGAAGGCGACCTCGCGCTTGTCCTCGCCCAGCTTGGCCCGCACGCCCGTGATGCGGCCCGTGCGGTCGTCCACGATCGGCTCGCCGACGTTGCAGCGCTCGTACAGCCGGGCGCCCGCCTTCTGCGCCTGCCGGGCGAGCTGCTCGTCGAAGTCGTCGCGCTTGCGGACGAGTCCGTAGTCGGGGAAGGAGGCGAGGTCCGGCCAGTCCAGCTGGAGGCGGGAGCCGCCGCCGATGATGCGCAGGCCTTTGTTGCGCAGCCAGCCGGCCTCCTCGGAGATGTCGATCCCCATGGCGACGAGCTGTTTGACCGCACGCGGGGTGAGGCCGTCGCCGCAGACCTTCTCCCGGGGGAAGGCGGTCTTCTCCAGGAGCAGGACGTCGAGTCCCGACCTGGCCAGGTGGTACGCGGTCGTGGAGCCGGCCGGCCCCGCGCCCACGACGATCACATCGGCGGTGTTCTCGGAGAGCGGCTCGGTCTCGACGGTCACGGCGGGATCTCCCCAAGTTCGGAATCTGCGTGCCGACCGGCACTGGACATGGGCAGTCTATTCAGCGTCATCGACCACCCGGCTGAAGGGCTGCCCCGTGAAGCGACCTCTCCCCGTTGTACGGCTGCGCGTCCCCACCGACGAGGACGCCCTCGCCTGGCACCGGGTTTTCGACGACCCGGACGTCATGGAGTTCCACGGCGCGCGGTCCGCGGAGTTGTCCGTCTACGAGGAACTGACCGCCCGCCAGCGCCGCCACGAGGCCGAGCGCGGATTCTGCCTGTGGACCATGGTGGACGAGTCCGGGCAGGTCCTCGGCTTCACCGGGGCCCAGCCGTGGCCGCGCGACTGGGGTCCCAGGGGCGAGATCGAGATCGGCTGGCGGCTCGGTCGGGCGCACTGGGGCAAGGGGTACGTCACCGCGGCGGCCCGGGAGACCGTTCGGCGGGTGCGGGCGGCGGGGGTGTCCGAGGTGGTCGCGATGGTCGACGCGCGCAACGCCCGGTCCATCGCGGTCACCGGGCGGCTGGGCATGCGGCTCGCCGAGGTCTTCACCACCCCGGGCTCCGAACGGCGGGGGCACTGCTACCGCCTGGCCCTGGACGAGGTGTGAAGCCGCACCGCAACACAGAGTAGTCGACTGTCACAGTCAGCCACTTGACGCTTCCGGGTGACGTCCGGCGGCGCTACTCTGCCGGGTACCGCTGGGGGTGACGTCCGTGCGCCTGGTATCCGAGAAACCCGATGTCCGCGTGCCGCGCCTGGTCGGCCTGATGGCCGTGGACGCGGCCGAAACCGCCCACGTACAGGGCCTGTCCCTGCAGGCGCCGGACCGGCCCGACCTGCGGAACGCCGTCGTCGACCACGTCGTACGCCAGTATCCGCAGCCCGGCGCGCAGGTGCCCCGGGAGTCGACGGTGTACGTGTGGTTCGACTTCGGGGAGGGCGAGGGCGGCGGGGGCATCCGCGAGCCGCGCGTACCGCGGCCGCCGCCGGGCGGGCTCCGCAGGGAACTGGCGGAGCCGGGCGAGCCGCCGGCCCGCCGCGCGGTCCTCAGCCTGCCGTGAGGCTGCCCGGGGTCCGCGGGTGCGCCGCGGCCGCCCCCGCCCCGGCGCCTCAGCCCGCCTTGAAGCCGCGGTGCAGCGTCACCACGCCGCCCGTCAGGTTCCGCCACGCCACCCTCGACCAGCCGGCCCCGCCCAGCCTCCCGGCGAGCGCCGCCTGGTCGGGCCAGTCGCGGATGGACTCGGCGAGGTAGACGTACGCGTCGGGGTTGGAGGACACCGCGCGGGCCACCGGCGGCAGCGCGCGCATCAGGTACTCGGTGTAGACGGTGCGGAAGGGCGCCCACGTCGGGTGCGAGAACTCGCAGATGACGACCCGCCCGCCGGGCCGCGTCACCCGGTACAGCTCGCGCAGCGCCGCGTCCGTGTCCTGCACGTTGCGCAGCCCGAAGGAGATGGTGACGGCGTCGAAGACGTCGTCCCTGAACGGCAGCCGCGTCGCGTCGCCCGCGGTGAACGGCAGCCAGGAGTGCCGCTCCTTGCCGACCTTGAGCATGCCCTGGGAGAAGTCGCAGGGCACGACGTAGGCACCGGTGCGGGCGAAGGGCAGCGACGAGGTCGCCGTACCGGCCGCGAGGTCCAGGATCTTCTGCGCGGGCCGGGCGTCGACGGCCTGGGCGACCGCCTTGCGCCACGCCCGGTCCTGGCCGAGCGAGAGCACGGCGTTGGTCAGGTCGTACCGTTCCGCGACGTGGTCGAACATCGAGGCGACTTCGTGCGGCTGCTTGTTCAGGGAGGCGCGGGTCACGGGCCCATTGTTGCAGCCTCCCCTCAGGGCACCAGGCGCGGCCTCCTCCGCGCGGCGACGTCCTCCACCCATCCGAACAGCAACACGAACACCGCGACCAGGACCCAGCCGACGCCCAGCAGGAACCACTGGCTCTTCAGCGGCAGGTACGCCTCGAAGGCCGGCACGTCCCAGCACCGGTCGATCAGCGGGACGGCCAGGACGAGGGCCAGCTCGTGCCAGAGGTAGACGGTCACCGCGCGGGCGTTGAACACCCTCACCAGCCGGTCCAGCCGCCGCATCCGGACCGGCCCCGGGAAGCCGGTGCCGAGCCGCGTCCTGGCGTACATCAGCAGCGTCAGGAACCCGGCCGACCAGAGGGCCTGCGCGAGCGGGATGTCGTCGAGGTCGTAGGTGCCGTACTCGCTCCGGTGGGCGAACGCGTACCAGGCGCCGCAGGCGAGCGCCGCGGACGACAGGGCGACGACCGCGACCGGTCTCGCGCGGGCCGGCACGCCGTCGTGGTGGGCGAAGCCCAGGATCCAGCAGAAGAGGTACGTCGCGAGGTCGAGGAGCCCGGTGCCGAAGCGGTTGCCCGGCGGCTGCCAGAGGAACTGGAGGACGACGATCGGGACGAGGGAGAGCAGCAGCACCGGCACGGGCGCGAGCCGGAACAGCCGCAGCAGCAGCGGGGAGAGCAGGACGAACCACAGGTACGTCCGCAGGTACCAGAGGATCTCCCAGGCCTGCTCGCCCCAGGCGCTGCCCGGCGGGTCGCCCAGCGGCACCACCCAGTAGACGATCTGCCACCCCGGCATCCAGCCGCGCACCAGCATCGCGCCCACCACAAAGAGGCCCCAGCACCAGAACGGCGGCAGCAGGCGGCGCAGCCGGCTCCGCAGCACCGTCGGCGCGGGGCGCCGGAGCGAGCGGGCCATCAGCGTGCCGGCCAGGCCGAACATGACCCCCATGGACGGGAAGACCAGCCCCGCCCAGGGCCAGCCGAAGGCGTGGTACGCGACCACCCGGACGAGCGCGAGCGCCCGCAGGGTGTCGAAATACCGGTCCCGCGCGGAGCCCTGGTCCGGTACGGCACCCCGGTCCAGTGCGGAGCCCCGGTCCGGTACGGCGCCCCGGTCCGGTGCGGGGGCGCTTTCCTCGGCGTGGGGCTTTCCCTCCGCTGGCCCTCGGCGCGCCGCCCCCTTGCTGTGCGCCCCCATCACCCGTTCCCCGCCGGCGTCCCCACCTCGCCCGTCCGTTTCAGCTTCTGCCAGCGCAGCCGGCCGCCGGTGAGGGCGGTGACGCAGGAGTGGATGAGGACCAGGTACATCATCTGCCGGTACGCCAGCTGCTGGAGCGGCATCATCAGCAGGTACCGGTACTTCTCCCGGTCGAGCCGGAAGGCGTACGCCGCGCACACCAGCTGCACGCCGAGCACCGCCAGCCACGCGAGCAGCGCCGCGCGGAAGTCGACGAAGACCATGGAGTACACGGTGAACACGTCGATGAGCGGGGCGAAGACGGGCGTGACCACCTGGAAGAGCACGACCAGCGGCATGCCGACCCGCCCGAAGCGGCCCGAGGGCCCCTTGTCCGTCAGGGACCGGCGGTGCTTCCACAGGGCCTGCATCGTGCCGTACGACCAGCGGTAGCGCTGCGACCAGAGCTGGCCGAGCGACCCCGGCGCCTCGGTCCAGGCGCGGGCGTGCTCCTCGTAGACGACCCGCCATCCCGCGCGGTGCAGGGCGATGGTGATGTCGGTGTCCTCGGCGAGCGTGTCGTCGCTCATGCCGCCGGCCTGGAGGACCGCCTCGCGCCGGAACGCGCCGATCGCGCCGGGGATGGTCGGCATGCAGCGCAGCAGGTCGTACATGCGCCGGTCGAGGTTGAAGCCCATCACGTACTCGATGTGCTGCCAGGCGCCGATGAGGGTGCGCCGGTTGCCGACCTTGGCGTTGCCCGCGACCGCGCCGACGGCGGGGTCGGCGAAGGGCTGCACCAGGTGCCGTACGGTGTCGGGTTCGAAGACGGTGTCGCCGTCCATCATCACGACGATGTCGTACCGGGCGTGCCGGACGCCGTTGTTGAGGGCGGCGGGCTTGCCCGCGTTGGCCTGCCGGACCACCCGCACTCCCGGCAGCCCCAGGGACTCGGCGATCTCGGCCGTGCCGTCCGTCGAACCGTCGTCCACGACGATGATCTCGACGGGGTGCGTACTGCGCGCCAGTGATCTCAGGGTCGCCTCGATGCACTCCTTCTCGTTGTACGCCGGGACGACCACGCTCACCGGCCCGGTGACGGGCGGGCCCCAGCTGAAGCGGCGTCTGTTGCGCTGCCTGTGGTGGCGGCGGGCGAGGACCAGCATCATCGCGAACCGGCCCATGACGGCGACGCCCACGATCACGAGCCCGACCGAGAGCGCGGGCACCGTCCACTCGGCGACCGCGACCGCCGCGACGAGCGCCTTGCCCTCGTAGAGGGTGGCGCCGGTGGCCTTGTGGTGGGCGGCCTGGAGACCACCGCCGGACTGCTCCGGCTGCCGGCCGCCACCCGGCTGCTGCGACTCCTGTTCCTGTTGCTGTTGCTGTTGCGGTGACTGCTGGTCGGCCATGGCGCCGCTGACGGTGGTGAAGGTGTAGCCCTTCGCCTTCATCTTCTCGATGTACTTCGGCAGCGCCGCGATCGTCTGCGACCGCTCGCCCCCGGCGTCGTGGAAGAGGACGGAGGCGCCCTCGTCGTCCTCCGGCGTGGCCCACTCGACGATCTTCGAGACGCCGGGCCGCTTCCAGTCGTCGCTGTCGGTGTCGATGAAGACGCTGGTGTAGCCGTCCTCGCCGAGGTTCTGGTAGACGGGCCAGCTGTAGTCGTCGATGGCGTTCGTCTCGGAGGAGTACGGCGCCCGGAACAGTGTGGTGGTGATGCCCGCCGCGCCCGCCAGCGCCAGCTGGGTCTGCTCGACCTCCCGCGTGACGCGGGCCTCGCTCTGGTAGGAGAGGTCGACGTGGGTGAAGGTGTGGACGCCCACCTCGTTGCCCTGCTCGACCAGGTCCCGGACGATGCCGGGGTGGCGCGAGATCATCGAGCCGACCAGGAAGAACGTGCCGGGCACGTCGTACTCGTCCAGGATGTCGAGGACCTGCGGCGTCCAGGTGGGGTCCGGTCCGTCGTCGAAGGTCAGCACGATCGTCTTGTCCGGCACCGAGACGGTGGTGGCCTGTCCGCCGGGGAAGGTGAGGATCGGCCCGCCGTCCAGGACGTCGTCGGGCACGTCGCTCGCGGAGGCGCCGGTGCGGACGCGCTCGTCGCCGCCGACCTCGGCGCGCAGATAGCCGTCCAGGAGCATCACGCAGGTCAGCGCGAGGAGGAGCAGCAGGGCGAGGAGGACGCGCGGGCGTTGCAGCGCGGCGGCGCGGGAGGCGGCCCGGCCGATCCGGGAGGGAGCGCGCCGACGGCCCCGGGCGGGCGGGGAGGGGGGTGCGGTGGGCGTGGTGGGCGTGGTCATGGAGTGGGCGCGTCCGGTCAGTCGGTGGAGGCGGCGCTGGGGACCGCGCTGGGAGAAGTGGAGGGACCTGCGCTCGGCGGAGGACCCGTGGGGGCGACACCGCCCTGCGGCCCCGCGCCACTGCCCGGCCCCGGGCCGCCCGGCCCGTCGCCGCCGGCCCCGAACGGCAGCAGCGACGACGGGTTGACCGAGATGCCGACGCCCATGAAGGCCAGGCCCAGGACGGCCGCGTAACCGACGCAGACGGCTCCCACGAGGAGCCCGAGCCGGCGCAGCAGCCGCGCACGGCGTCCGGAGCTGTCGACGAACACGGGGCCCTCGGCGGACCCCTTGCCTCGTTTGCGACGGCGACCGCGCGCGGCGGCACGGGAGGCGATGGCAGGCTCGGGTTGCATTCCCCGGACGTTAAGGAGCCTTCCCTGTCGTGAACCGGGAGCTTGTTGAGAGATCCCGGTGAAAACCGGCCCGCGCTGTGCGTCTGCTGGGAGAGGGGGCCGATCCGTGCCCTTTCCTCAGCGAAGACCCAGAAACGCGTGCCAGGCTCACTCGTCCGAACACAGACGCCGACAGGATCGGGAGCGTACGCACATGAGGGCTCACCGGAAGGCGGCGGCCGGGTGCGCCCTGCTGCTCGCCCTGGCCACGGCGGGCTGCGCCGGACAGGACGACTCGGGCGGCACCGCCGACGGGGCGGCCCCGGCCGGCACCTCCGCACCGTCCTCGGCGGCCACGGCCTACGCCCCCTACGTCAGCGCCACCACCGCCTCCGCCAACGACACGGCGGGCTCCCCGGCGACGTACAACCTGGCGTTCGTCATCTCCTCGGGCGACGACTGCGTCCCGCGCTGGAACGGCACCCAGGACATCGGCGACACCTCCGTCGCCGCCCGCGTCGAGAAGCTGAAGGAGTCCGGCGCCACCGTCCGCGTCTCCTTCGGCGGCGCCTCCGGCACGGAGCTGGCGGCGGCCTGCGACAGCGCCTCGGACCTGGCGGCGGCGTACGGCGAGGCGCTGGACGCCGCCGGTTCCGCCCAGGCGGACTTCGACGTCGAGGGCGACGAGCTGACCGATGCCGGCTCCCGCGCCCTGCGTTCGGAGGCGATCGCGCTGCTCCAGGAGGAGCGGGGCGACCTGGAGGTCTCCTTCACCCTGCCGGTGATGCCCTCGGGCCTGGACGCCGACAGCCTGGCGCTGCTGGCGTCCGCCAACGACCACGGCGTACGGGTCGCCACGGTCGACCTGATGACGATGAACTACGGCGAGTCCTACACCGGCGACATGGGCGAGTACGCCCTGACCTCGGCGAAGGCCGCGCACACCCAGCTCAGGGACGTCTTCGGGACGTCCGACGCGGACGCCTGGCGGGGCATGGCCCTCACCTCGATGCTCGGCGTCAACGACGTGGCCGGTGAGACGTTCACCCTCGACGACGCGGCCGAGGTCCGCGCCTTCGCCGAGGAGAAGGGGATCGGCTGGGTGTCGATGTGGGCGGCCTTCCGCGACCAGCCGTGCACGGGCGGCTCCGGCTCGGACGACGGTTCCGGCTCGGACGACGGATCCGGTTCGGACGACGCGGCGACGGACTGCAGCGGGGTGAAGCAGGAGGCGGGGGCGTTCGCAGCCGCCTTCGGAGGCTGAGCCGCACGGGGTGTCGAGCCGCACGGAGTGCCGAGCCGAAGGAACCTCCGGGCCGGGTGTCGCCGAGGCACGGCGCCTGGCCGGGCCTCTTCGGGTGTCTCCGGGGTTCAGCGCCGCCGGTGCACCAGGCGCCCCGCGCACACCGTGGCGATGCAGGCGCCGCCGTCGTCGAGGACGGCGAGGTCGGCGCGGCCGAGGTCGACGAGGGCGGCGGGGCGGGCCCGTTCGAGCACCGCGACGTCGTTGCGCTCGGCCGCCGCCCGCAGCTCGCGGGAACCGGCGTACTCCGCCAGGACCGCCACCGCGCCCAGCTTCAGCACGGCGTGGACCTGCTCGCGCGGCGTGGGCGCGTCCGGCAGCGGGCCCTCGTGCACCCGCGCCGGGCCGAGCACACCGGGCCAGCGCCGCACCCGCGCGCCCGGGAACCGCTCGGCCAGCTCGGCGAGCGGCCCCACGGCGGCGACCCGGCCGCCCTCGACGGCGACGGCGCCGCCTTCCAGCGAGGCCGAGTCCCAGGTGCGCCGCACCCGCTCGGCCGCGTGAATCGTCAGCATCGGGACGGCCGCCGTCAGTTGGAGGCGAGCAGCTTCAACTCGGGGTGCGCCGTGCCGCCCTCGATGGCGGTGGACGAGATGTGCGAGACGACGCGCTCGTCGACGGGGTCGTTCGCCGGGTCGTCGTGCACGACGAGGTGCTCGTACGTGGTGGCCCGCTGAGCGGGCACCCGCCCCGCCTTCCTGATCAGGTCGATGATCTCCAGCCGGTTGGACCGGTGCTTGGCGCCCGCGGAGGAGACGACGTTCTCCTCCAGCATGATCGACCCGAGGTCGTCGGCGCCGTAGTGCAGGGAGAGCTGGCCGACCTCCTTGCCGGTGGTCAGCCAGGAGCCCTGGATGTGGGCGACGTTGTCCATGAACACACGGGCGATCGCGATCATCCGCAGGTACTCGAAGAGCGTGGCCTGCGTGCGGCCCTTCAGGTGGTTGTTCTCGGGCTGGTACGTGTACGGGATGAAGGCGCGGAAGCCGCCGGTGCGGTCCTGCACGTCCCGGATCATGCGCAGGTGCTCGATGCGTTCGGCGTTGGTCTCGCCGGTGCCCATGAGCATGGTGGACGTCGACTCCACGCCCAGGTTGTGCGCGATCTCCATGATCTCCAGCCACCGCTCGCCGGACTCCTTGAGCGGCGCGATCGCCTTGCGGGGCCGCTCGGGCAGCAGCTCGGCGCCGGCACCGGCGAAGGAGTCGAGCCCGGCGGCGTGGATGCGGGTGATGGCCTCCTCGACCGACACCTTCGAGATCCGCGCCATGTGCTCGACCTCGCTCGCCCCCAGGCTGTGGATGACGAGCTGCGGGAACTCCTTCTTGATGGCGGCGAAGTGCTTCTCGTAGTACTCCACGCCGTAGTCCGGGTGGTGGCCGCCCTGGAACATGATCTGCGTGCCGCCCAGCTCGATCGTCTCCGCGCAGCGGCGCAGGATGTCGTCGAGTTCGCGGGTCCAGCCCTTCTTGGTGTCCTTGGGGGCCGCGTAGAAGGCGCAGAACTTGCACGCCGTGACGCACACGTTCGTGTAGTTGATGTTGCGCTCGATGATGTACGTGGCGATGTGCTCGGTGCCGGCGTACCTGCGCCTGCGTACGGCGTCGGCGGCGGCGCCCAGCGCGTGCAGCGGGGCGTCGCGGTAGAGGTCGAGCGCCTCTTCGGGGGTGATCCGCCCACCGGCGGCGGCGCGGTCGAGGATGGGCTGAAGGTCGGCCTTCTCGGTCACCGGCGTCCCTTTCGCAAGGTTCGTAAGGGTTGTGGACGGACCCGACCAGCGTACGCCAGCCCTTCCGCGGCCTCGTGCGCAGGCCGCGCAGGCACCGACCAGGCACGTCTCAAGCAGTGAAGGCGCCGACCAGGAGGCCGAGGAAGGCGCCCGCGATGAGGAACGGCCCGAACGGGATCGCCGTCTTGCGCCCCGCCCGCCGGGTGACGAGGAGGACTCCGCCGTAGAACGCGCCGAGCAGGAACCCGGCGAAGGTGCCCAGTATCAGCGTGGGCCAGCCGTACCAGCCGAGGACGGCACCGGCGCCGAGGGCCAGCTTCACGTCGCCGAAGCCCATGCCGGCCGGGTTGATGAGGAACAGCACGAGGTAGCCGGCGCCCAGGGCGAGGGAGCCCAGCAGGGCGGTGGTCCACTCCCCCGCGTGCTCGGGCACGAGCGCGGTGAGCCCGAGCAGGACGAGCGCGGCGCCGGCGAGCGGCAGGGTGAGGGGGTCGGGCAGCCGCCGTACCCGCAGGTCGACAGCGGCGAGGAGCACGCCCACCGGGGCGAGCAGCAGCCAGACGGCGACCTCGGGCCGGGCACCGGTGGCACCGGCGAGGGCGACGCAGACGACGGCGGTGACGGCGGCGAGCAGGCCCGCACCGGGACCGTATGCCTGCCGCTCGCCCGTGCACTGCGCGCAGCGGGCCCGTCCGAGCCAGCCGCGCACCGGGTGCTCCCTCGGGCACCGTTCGCGCCAGGCCTCCCCGGACGGGGCGGCGAACCGGTAGACGGCGCGGGGCAGCAGCGCGCCCGCCCCCGCGCCCCAGAGCGCGGCGACGAGAACGACCAGGAGATCGAGGTCCACCCCGAGACCGGGACCCATCCGGCGGCCCGAGGTCAGCCCGCCGCCGCGGCGCCGTCGCGCCAGGTCGGCAGGAGTTCGTCGAGCAGCGCCTCGGTGCGCGGCGGCAGACCGCGCGCGCCGCTGCGGCCGATCAGGTCGGCGGCGAGGGCGCGCAGCCGGTCGGTGTCGTCGGTGGCGTGCGTGGCGCGCAGCAGCTCGTGCCACAGCCGCTCGTCGGCGGGGGCGGTGCGCAGGGCGGCGTTCAGCGCCTCGATGGCCTTCTCCGCGCGGTCCCTCTCCAGGTGGAACTCGCAGAGCGCCAGCCCGGTGTCCGCGACGAGGAGCGGGAGCTGGGCGTCGATGATCTCGTGGGTGAGCCAGCGGTAGCGGCCCTCGGGCCGGTCGGCGAGCAGCGGCCCGCGCACCAGCACCAGCGCGTCGGTGAGCAGCCGTCCGCGCACCTGGCGGCTGCCGGCGCCCCGGCCCTGGGTGGCCTCGTAGTAGAGGGAGCGCAGTACGTCGAGGTCGGAGACGACGGACCGGGCCAGGGTGAGCCGTCCGGTGGCGTCGGTACGCAGCCGGGCGCCGCCGTCGGGGTCGGTGCCGAGCCAGGTCCGCAGCCGGTCGAGGAGCGCGTCGCGCACGTCCTCGGTGACGCCGCGCGGCCACAGCGCGGAGGAGAGCACGCGCGGGTGGACGCCCTCGCGGTGCAGCAGGAGCAGCGCGAGCGCCTCGTGGAGCTGGGCGCTGCGGTCACCGTCGGGCGCGTCCAGGCCGATGATCTCGTACGTCCCGACGAGCCGGGCGTAGACCGCGGGCCGCCCCTGCTCGCTGACGTCGACGAGGAACGGCGGCCTGTTGCCGGAGCCGCCGGAGCCGTCGGACCCGTGCTCGGGGTCGGTGTCGCTGAACAGCTCGACGACGGCCCGCTGCTGGGCGACCGGCAGCAACTGGGCGTCCAGTTCCAGGCCCAGCAGCGGCGCGAGCAGCCGGCCCTGTCCGGTGATCTCCATCTCCCAGGCGGCACCGGGCAGATCGGTGCCGCCGGTCCCGACGAGGTAGCCGATGCCGAGCCGGCCGGCGTCGGCGGCGAGTTCGGCGAGCCGCAGCGCCTCCTCGTCGGACGGCTGGGCGGCGAGCAGGACGAGGTGCGGGGCCCAGCGCGTGTGCTGGGCGGGCCCGGTGCGGCCGGTGAGCACGGAGTCGTGCCCGGCGGCCCCGAGCGCGCCGCGCCGCTGCCGGGTCTCGGCGGACATGGTCTCGAAGAGGTCCTCGAACCCGTCGAGATGGCGGATCCGGTTGGGCGCGAGCGGCGTGAGGTCGTCCCCGAACCCGACAAGGGTGATGGTCATACGGTCCGACCATCCGTTGGTGGCCAGTTCGGCGGCGACCGACGCGAACACGGCGGCCCGGTCGGCCTCGGTGCCGCTGAGCGAGACGATGCCGGGCACGGCCTCCAGGTTGAGCAGCAGCCGGGAGTCGTCCATGGTGCCGAGGCTGACGAGCCCCGGGTAGGGAGCGGCCGTCTCGGCCTCCTCGTACCGCTCGGCATCGGCGCGGGTCAGCATCCAGAAGGTCTGGTCCTGCCCGAGCTGCCAGGGCGCGGGCGGCTTCCCGGCGGGCTGGGCGAGCTGGAGGTGCAGGTCGCCGTCGCCGCTCATCCAGGCCGCGTAGACGACGGGCAGCGCGCGCGACTCGGCGGCGAGCGACGCGGCCAGCCCGCGCAGCGAACGGTCCAGCAGGCGTACACCGTCGGGGTCGGCGCCGACGAGCAGCGCGTCCTGGACGTCCTGGGCGTCGCCGGTCGGCGTGGGCGGCTCCATACCGCGCCGCCCGCCGACGGCCCCGAGCGCCGACTGCCACAACGCCTGCCGGCGCCGCCGGCCGAGGGCCCCGAGGAGCCCGGCGGCCAGGAGAGGCGCGGCGAGGAGGGCCTCGGGCAGCCCGAAGGAGGCCCCGGCCTGTCCGGCGGCGGGGGTCGCGTGGTCCTGCCCGGCGCTCGGAGCGGGCGCGGGCGTCGCGGGCGCGGGCCGCTGCTCGGGCAGAGACACCCGCGCGTCACCACTCCCGCCACCGGCGTGACCGCCCCCCTGCGCGTGATCCCCGCTCCGGGCGTAGTCACTGATCTGCTGCTGCACCTGCTCGGAGACGTTGGGCGCCTCGTCGGGCATCTCCACCAGCTCGCCGCCGCGCGCGTCGCCGGGCATCTCCATGATCCAGCCCGGCCGGATGAGCGAGGCCTCGGACAACCGGGACCCGTCCGGCTGCACCCGGTCCTTGTTGAGCTCGAAGATCTCCTTGTACCGCCGCCCGTCCCCGAGGTGCCGTTCGGCCACCTCCCACAGCGAGTCGTGGTGACGTCCCTCGGGCGGCTGGATCCGGTAGTACTTCGTGTCCCCGTGCGCCGCGGAACCGCCTCCGTCGGCCCGCGCCGCCGCCTGCTCCGCCTGTCCGGCCTGCTCGGCGAGGGCACCGGCCGTGGCGGCGGCCTGCTCCTGCTGCTGGGCGAAGAGCCCCGGCGTCTGCTGCGCGGCGGCGACGGCCGGCCTCTGGTTCCCCTCCAGGCTCTGCCCGAGCTGCGACAGCCCCGGCGTGAGGCTCGCCGCGGTGGCGCCGACGAGCAGCAGCGCGGCGACGAGCTGCCGAGCCAGCAGCTGACTGGGCCCGGACCCGGGCACCCGTCCCGGCACCCCGGCGCCGGACAGCGCGGCCTTGACCTCGACGAGCACGCAGGCGGTGAACTGCGCCCACGCGAGCCAGACGATGACGGTGAGGATGTGCAGGAAGGTCTCTACGGTGATCTCACGCTGCAGCCAGTCGAGACTGGGCGCACCGCCGGGCAGCGGCCACCCGACGGTCAGCGCCAACGCGACCGGCACCCCCGCCACGAGCCCCGCCAGCGCGACGAAGGCGAAGAACGCCTTGACGAAGTCCCCGAACGACCGCCGCCGCACCCGCACGGGCTGAGGCGTGCGGTTCCTCGGTGTCGGGGAAGACGAGGAAGAGGAAGACGAAGGTGCCGAGGGCGCTGCCGAAGGCGCCGACGAGCTTGAGGAGCTTGATGTGCGGCGTCGCGGCATGGGCGGAGTCCTGGGTCGTGGGCGGCGGAGGCCGTGGGGGCGTCCGGTATGCGGGGCGTGCTGAGCCTACAGAGATCTTATGGACTCCGACCGACAGCGACGAAGGCCCGGGAACGGACCACCTCACAACTGCCGCCCGCTTGATCCCCCTTCACCCGCCCATGCCAATCTCCCCTTCAGCCCCGCACACAATCACCAAAAACCGGCCAGAGCGCCTGCATGCCCCCTGATAACTTCGTTCCCTCTCGCACACGCCGCACCCGGGGGAACACCAGTGGCCCGCTACACCCTCACCACGACCGCCATCACCCTCATCGCGGCGGCGACCCTGCTCCTGACCGCCTGCGGCTCAGGAGGCGACACCGAGGGAGTGAGCGGCCCGTCGTCTTCGCCCCCGCCGTCGCGTACGGCCGACGTGAACCGGCCGGACGTCAGCCTGCCCAAGGACCTCAAGCTGGTCTTCGACTTCGAGAAACCGTCGGACGCGGACTCCGCTGCCGCCCTGAACGACGCCGCGAACTACATCAGAGCGCTGAACCACGGCATCACCGAGCAGGACGCGAAGGACCCCGCGTACGGCTTCTACTCGGCAGCCGGAGCCGCCCGCTACGCCAAGTCGCAGATTCAGGAGTACGTGGACGGCGGCTGGACCCTGACAGGCAAGGACCGGTACTACCAGGCCGGAACCAGCCCCACGGACGAGGGGGAGTCGATCGTCGTCACGTTCTGCGAGGACCAGTCCCAGGCCTACGGCAAGGAAGTGAAGACCGGCAAGGTCCACCGAACTGAGGAAAGCCCGGCAAGTTACCAGAAGTTCAGCCTCCTCATGGCGCCCCAGGAGGGTTCGTCCGTGTGGCACGCCCAACAGATCACCGTGGAGGGGAAGTCCGACGCCTGTCGGAGCTGATCGCCTCCGGCCATGCGCAGCGCCTTTCCTCCACTGCCTGTCCCTGTCACCCCTCTCCTTCACGCCCCTACCCGGTCCCGAAAACCGGCCAGGACGCCTGCACGCGCCCCTGATAACTTCGTTCCCTCTCGCACACGCCGCACCCGGGGGAACACCAGTGGTCCGCAACACCCTCACCACGACCGCCGCCACCTTCACCGCGACGGCGGCCCTGCTCCTGACCGCCTGCGGCGGAGGCAGCGGCGATTCGTCGCAGGACGACATCAACGGGACAGAGACGGGGGCGGCAAGGCCTTCGGCTTCGGAATCGCCGAGCCCATCAACACGTCCCGGCATCGATCGTCCGGTGATCAAGCTTCCAAGCAGCTTTCAACTGACCTTCGAGGACTGGAAAAGCAGCGACGCCAAGCAGCAGGCCGTGCTCGACGACGCCAGGGAAGAGCTGCGGGCGGGATACGCCGCGATCACCGCCGACGACCCCGACAGCGAGTCCGTCGCCTTCTATGACACCGGTTCCAGTCGGTCGCAGAGCAAGAAGTGGATCAAGTCGTACACGGACAAGAGCGTGACGGTCGTCGGCAAGCTGCCGGTCTTCGATCCGAAGGTGACCCTTCTCGACGACGGCAGTACGGCGTCCCTCGGCTACTGCACCGACGAGAGCGAGGCCTACACCAAGCACCGTAAGACCGGCGAGACCGAGGGGAACCCCGAGTACATGGACCCTCACGTGTATTACCAGGTCACACTTCGCAAGAGCAGCCAAGGCGTGTGGCAGAACGACACCGTTCGCTCGGAGAGGGGCGGCTGCGCGAAGTGAGGGCCTGGCGCAGGGCTGCCCACGACCGCCGCGTTACTGGCGACCGACCGCCCTCGGACCCCTCGGACACACCCCTCTCGGCCCACACCTTTGCCGGCTCCAGTACGGGAGAGGAAGCAGGAGCAGGGATGTGAACCCCTCGCCCCCAACGCTTCACACCTCGCACACGCGCCCCGAATCCGGCCAGAGCGCCTGCACGCCCCCTGATAACTTCGTTCCCTGTCGCACACGCCGCACCCCGGGGGGAACACCAGTGGCCCGCACCGCCCTCACCATGACCGCCGCCACCTTGACCGCAACGGCGGCCCTCCTCCTGACCGCCTGCGGCGGCGGAGCCGACGACTCGTCGCAGGACGACATCAAGGGGGCGGAGACGAGCACGAGCAGTGCCACGCCGTCGCCTTCGGCATCGGGTTCGTCCGACGTGGACCGCCCGGACGTGAGCCTGCCCGAGGACCTGAAGCTGGTCTTCGACTTCGAGAAGCCGTCGGACGCGGAACAGGCCGCGGCACTTGATGACGCCGCGAACTACATCCGAGCCCTGGACCATGGCATCGCGCAGCAGGATCCGAACGACCCGGCGTACCAGTTCTACTCGACAGGTGGGGCCGCGAAATACGCCAAGTCACAGATCGAAGCTTGGGTGAAGGACGGCTGGACGGTCACGGGGAACGACCGCTACTTCAACGCCAGTATCGATCCCGTGGGTGAAGGCAAGTCCACACTCATCACCTTCTGTCGCAACCAGGCGAAGTTCTACAGCAAGAAAGTCAAGACCGGGAAGGTCAATTACACCGACGAGAACCTGGACAGTTACCAGAAGTTCAGTCTGCTGATGAGCCCGTCCGAGCAGTCGGCAAAGGTCTGGCAGGCACGGCAGATCGAGGTGCAGGGCCGGGTGAAGGAGTGCCAGGGATGACCATGTCTCGCCGCGTTCTGTACTGGTCGTCCGCCGCTCTCTCGGCCACATTGTTGGGAAGCATGGCCCCTGCGGCCCACGCAAACGGGGCCCCCGGCAACACCACGTCTCCGCCGGCCGACCAGAGTCCCGAGGGGAACCGCCACGGCCGCACCCTGCTGGCCTCGGTCTCCCAGTCCCGCATTCAAGTCACCTATCCCAACGGCCGAACCGGCAGCGGTTCCATGGAGGACCTGACCTCGGTCGACCCCAACTGGGAGCCGCCCGTCTGCTGGTACGAGCCGGTGTTCACGCCCGAGGAGCTCAAGGCCGCCGTCGCGGACCTCAAGAAGAACGGCGGATCGGGCGCTGTGAACGCCCATGAGTTCTGGACCTCGGGCATCTTCGTGGATCACTACGAGGAGGGCGAGGAACAGGACAACTTCGACCTCAACTCCTCCAAGAACACCATGGCCGAGGGCTACAAGGACTACAACACCGGCAAGGACGGAATGTTCTGGCGCAGCGTGGTCCGAAACGGCCACGAGGACGACACCGAGGCCTGGGACTGCGGCCGGGTGATGTTCTGGCAGGACGCCGGAACGATCCCGGACGACCCGCACGCCCCCACTCCCGAGACCCTCGCCGCCTACGCGTACGACCAGATCGACGTACCGAAGACCGAGGTCGAGTTGAAGCCCCAGACGAATTCCAAGGTGAACCTGCCCACCTGGGTCTGGCTGGACAACGGCACCTTCAAGGACGTCAAGGTCCGCGCCGAACTGCCCAACACGGGGCTGTGGGCGGAGACGACCGCGAAACCCGTCGCCCTCCACCTGGAGCCCGGCACGGCCGACGCCGAGACCTTCCCCGCCTCGGGCGACTGCGAGATCAACGCCGACGGTTCCATCGGCACGCCGTACACGAAGGGCAAGGCCGACCAGACCCCGCCCTGCGGAATCCGCTACCTGCGCGCCTCGGGCGGCAAGCCGTACCAGCTGAAGGCATCGATCACCTGGAAGATCTCCTGGGAAGGTACGGGCGACACCCAGGGCGACCTCCCCGACGGCACCTTCGAAACGACCCAGGACATGGACGTCCAGGAGATCCAGTCCATCAACCGCTGAACAGGTCCTCGGCCCGAGCGACCTGAATGGCCCGCTGGGACCAGATCTTGAGCTGCTCCAGGTCGGTGCAGGCAAGCACCCGCTCCCGCACGGCACTCGACACGGGGATGCCCCGCCACTCAAGGATCTGCAACGTGATCTCGGAACGATCCTCGGCCCGGCCCTCCTCCCGACCTTCCTCACGGACCTTCTCGGCCACCGGATTGTTGAAGAAGTAGCGGATCTCCGACATCAGTTCCCTCCAGAGGTCTCTGGCCTCGGGGTCCCCCAGGCACGATTCAATGAGCTGTCCGAACACCGCCGCGCTCTCGCCGTCGACGGTACGCAGGGCAAACGCCAACGGTTCCAGTATGGCGGCGGCCTTCACGCCCCGCCCGTGCGTCATGGCCGACAGAACGGCAAGCGGGACGTCTCGCTCGGCCTCCCGCTCATTCGCGATCACCGGCACATTGTCCGGGCCGATCACCAACGGCCGCACGGTGAGCGAATCCCAGCCGGGCAGCCCTCTGCGGATGGGCTCCGCCGCCCAGCGGGCTGTCGCACTGCTCTGCGTGATGACCACCAGCACCGGCTCACACCGATACTTCGCATAGAGATACGAGAGGTAATACGGCCAACTGGCACGCTTGTCGTCGTCCTTCTTCCCCTGCGCCTCGACGACGAGAAGGTACGCCCCCTCATCCGTCTCCACCCGCATCAACGTGTCCACCCGCCGCTCGACGGGCTCGATCTCCGTGACATCGGTGTTCAGGACCGCGAAGTCACGCGGCTCCGGGAACGGAACACGCAGCACCTTCTGAAACGCTCGCGTCAGCAGCGCAGGATCCTTCTGGAAGACCCAGTGCAGCGCCTCGTGCGACGCGCTGACCATCAGCTCTCCCTCCTGTACGAAGCAATCAACGCGCTACGCCGCGACCAGGTCACACCACAGATACTTGCCCCGGTTCCCGTCCCTGACCAGCGGCTGCCATCCCCAGGCATCTGCGCACGCCCGCACCAGCGCGAGCCCGCGCCCTTCCTCAGCCTCGCCGAGCGCCTCGAACTCGCCAGGGGGCTCCGGTGGTTCGGGGTCGGCGTCCCACGCCCCGACCCGCAGCACGCCGGCCGCCCACCGCACCCTCAGCGCGGCGGGGCCCTCGGTGTGACGCACGGCGTTGGAGACCAATTCGGTCGCGAGCAGCTCGGCGGTATCCACGAGGCGGATGAGGCCGTGCATGGTGAGGACCAGCCGGAGAGTGCGGCGGCAGACGGTGACGGCGCGGAGATCGTTCGGGATGTAGAGGGTGTACTCCCAGGGGGCCACGGCCGACTGGGCGGTCGGCTCGACATCAGGCATGGGTTAACTCCGTTCGATGAGGACAAGTGACCAACCGGTGGCGTCGCCGCTCATCCAGGCAGGACGAAGCGGTGCTCTTCCGGCACTCTTGAATGCCACACGGTGTACGTGGCAGCACTGACCGTATTTCCTAGTTTTAGGAAACTACAAGCGGCTGCCGTATTCTGCCCCCGAACGAGCGACGTCACGTGTGCAGTTGAAACCAGGAGGAGCGAGTTGCCGCCGAAGAGACACCTCACGGCACGCAGGGTGCGGTTGGGCTCCGAACTGCGGAAACTGCGCGAGGCAATGGGCATGAAGTCCAGGGAGGCTGCCGAACTACTCGGGGCGGACTCAGTCCAGATGAGCCAGATCGAGTCCGGGGTAGCCGGGGTGAGCGCCAAGCGCGTACGCCGCCTCGCGGCTCATTACGCCTGTACGGACGACGACCTGATCGACGCGCTGGTCGCGATGGCGACCGATCGCACCCGCGGCTGGTGGGAGGAGTACCGAGGCGTGCTGCCACCGGTGTTCTTGGACACGGCCGAGGTGGAGCACCATGCGACGGCTCTGCGCGAGATCGTGATCACGCACGTTCCCGGGCTGCTACAGACCACGGACTACGCCCGCGCGGTGTTCACGTACATGATGCCGGGACTGCCCGACAGCGAGGTACTTCCTCGGATCGAGCACCGGATGCGGCGCCGTTCCGTGATCGAGGGCGACAGCCCGACTCCGTACGAGACGATCATCCACGAGTTCGCGCTCAGAGTGCGTGTGGCCGACCGTCCGGTGGCGCAGGCGCAGCTCCGTCAGATCCTGGCGCAGAGCGAGGACGGTCACGCTACGGTCCGAGTCATCCCCGCCGACCAGGACGGGTTCGCCGGCGCCGAGGCCTCGATGATGCAGGCATGCGGACCTGTGCCCCCGCTGGACACCGTACTCCGCGACTCTCCCACGGGGACTGCCTTCATCGACGCAGAGCCTCAACTGAACCAGCTTCGAACACTGTTCCGTAAGGTGGAGAAGGCGTCACTGAGCCCTGCGGCGTCACGGGACTTCATCCACCGTTTGGCCAAGGAACTGTGAGGCGAGCAGTGATCGAGACGTTGTGCTGGCGCAAGTCGTCGTTCTCCGGCGGCGGTGACGGCAACACGTGCGTCGAGATTGCCCGACTGCACACCCGGATCGCGATACGCGACTCGAAGGACCCGTCCCGCGGGACCCTGACCGTCCCGGCCGGCTCCTTTGCCTCCCTCCTCCGGAGCCTCAAGGCGCCCACGACCTGACCTTCGGACGCAGCACCCGTGCGATAAGTTCATACGCGCGTTCTGCGCGAGGGCGATGCATGCGTACAAGGGGGACACGGTGTCGTACAGGCCGACGGATTGGCACGTGCTCGACCTGGACAACGATCCGACTCCGGGCGACCCCGGCCGTATTCGCAAACTCGCCGGAACTCTGCACGACTTCGCCGACGACGTGTCCGACGCCCTGCGCGATCTCAAAGGGATCGCCAAGGAGGACGAGATCCTCTCCTGGGCGGGCAAGACGGCGGAGGTGTTCGCCGACGAGTTCGAGGACGCCCCCAAGCAGTTGCGCAAGCTGAAGAAGTCGTACGGCCTGGCGGGCGACGCGCTCGCCACCTTCTGGCCCGACCTCCAGGACGCCCAGGAGAAGGCCGACAAGGCGCTGCGCGACGGCCGCAAGGCCCGTGAGGAACTCACCACCGCCCAGACCGCGCTGACCGGCGCCGACGACTGGGTCCGCAGGGCGACCGAGAAGACGGACTCGTACGACCCCGCCAAGAACGGCGGCAAGGACGTACCCAAGCCCGCCGAGGCCGACGTCCGCCGCGCCACCCGCGACGCCCAGCACGCGAAGGCCCGTCAGGCGGCGGCCGAGCGGAACGTCGAGAGCGCGCAGAGTGCCCTGGACGCGGCCAAGAAGCTCGCCGGCCAGGCGAAGGGCCTGCGCCAGGAGGCGGCCCGCCGGACAGTGACCAAGCTTCAGGAAGCCTCCGACGCCGGAATCCCGAACCGGCACTGGTGGGAGGAGATCGGCGACTGGGTCTCCGACCACTGGGACGAGATCGTCACCGTCTGCAAGTGGGTCGTGACCATCGTCGGCATCATCGTGATGATCGTCGGCGGCCCGCTCGGCTGGCTCGTCTTCGCGGCGGCGCTCGTCGTGATGGCCGACACGATAAGAAAGGTCATCAAGGGAGAGGCCGGCTGGGGCGACCTCTTATGGGCCGCCCTGGACTGCATCCCCGCCACCAAGGGCTTCACCAGCCTCGCCAAGCTCGGCAAGCTGTGGAAAGCGGGGGGCCTGCGCTCCCTGGGGGCCGGGTTCATGAAGGGCATCGGCGGCGGTCTTAAAAGTGTGGCGCAAACTCTCCGCGGAATACGCGAAGGTGCCGCGAGACTCAGACAGGTTGACCGTCTGCTACAAACAGGAGGAGCACTCCGCCGCGTACGTGGCGACGTGGACTTCGTCACCGATTGGGCAGATGAGGCATACGACGTCATCCGTTCGTCGGACGACATCGACAATGTCGCCAGGAATACTGCCGATCACGGGTTCTCCCGGTCAGAGATCGAGCAGATCAAGAACCATCTCTTTCACGAGGAGCACCTTCTCGACAGCTATGGTGACGCCTACATGGCGCGATTCGATGCCAACCCACGCATCGCTGAAGCTTGGCAGAGATTGAATAACGGAAGTCCACACTCGGCTGATATTGACCTTCTGCGACATGAACTACACGAATCAAACCACATGAGGACCACCGGAAGTCAGAGTTACAGCACGGCTCACAAGGCCACGATCGACGCTGGCTACACTTGGGATCAAGCTGCTGCCGCCCGTGACGGTCACGGGCGGCCGGTCACCGCAGAGGAATGATGATGGCTCACTCTTTTCGACTGAAACTGATTTCCAATGGGAACTCTCCACATCACTACCATGCGCTTGTGGACGGCACGTTGGAGGCTTTTCTGCTGCTGGAAGAAGACTCCGAGACTGTTTACCTCTCAGATCGCGGCGGGGAGACTTCGGACAGCATGCGCATGTCGCTCCTGAGCGGAAATGTCGAGGTGACAGACAAGAGCTCGAGCAGTCCGACCTCGCTCGGAGTGGAAGACTTCAGGTTGCTGGCAGCTCATCTCGGCACCCAGTGGAAGAAGCAAGGGAAGGCGCCGACCGACATCAGGAAATTCTTCGCCTGACCGCCACTGTGACAGCAAAAGAGCAGCCATGACCTCAACGGATGTATCGCCCGCCGGATTCTCCCTCACTGTTCCCGATTCATGGTGGGAGTTCGAAATCCGTCCCGAAGGACGGGAAGCGACGATCCGTGACCTCGTGGACGAGCGCGTCAACGAGACACCGGAACTCGCCCCGTACCGTTCCGACCTGACTGCCATGCTCCGCAAGATGGCCAGGGACGCCCACGACTCCGGGGCCCTCTACCTGGGTTGCATGGCGGAGAACTTCGAAGGCGTCCCGCTCTCCGCCACCGTCACCGTGTCCGTCCTCGGTGCCAAGAACCAGCAGGGTGTCGCCCTGTCCACCGACCCTCGGGCCATCGCCGACAGCTTGCGGACGGTCACCGCTCGGCGTGAAGGGGACGCCTGGCGCAAGGTGACGACCGTCGACATCCCCGAAGTGGGCCCGGCCGCGCGGACGTACGGCGTGGAAGACGTGCCCGTCGCGCCGGGCGACCGTCGTACCCTTCGTATGGTGCTGACGCAGACGTACGTCCCCGTACCGGGAACCACCGACCAGGTCGTGCTCGTCTCCGGAGCCAGCCCGGTGCTGGATCTCGCCGAGGCGTTCCACGACATCTTCGACGCTGTGACCGGCACGTTCCGTTTCGTCTGACCCTGACCCCGCAGAGAGGACTTCGGCCATGGGCAAGAGCGACCTCGCACTGCCGTTGACCGAGATGGAGGACTACGGGCGCCGGCTGCGGTCGCTCAAGACGCGGCTGAACCACACCAAGAAGCTCTTCGAGTCGTACAAGGACGACATCGGCGACGGCAGCGTCAACGACGCCCTCAGCGACTTCGAGTCCAACTGGGAGGACGGCCGCGAGGACATCGGCCAGCAGCTCGACGCGCTCGGCGACATGTCGGACGCCGTCGTCCGGGAGTTCAAGAAGCTCGAGGACGAGCTGACCAAGAAGATCAACGACGCCGTGAAGACCGAGGACAAGCGGGGCGGCAAGGGCGGCAAGGGCGGCAGCGAGAAGTAACTTCCGTCGTCACAGGTGCAGCGTCTCCGCGATGGTGTCCACGATGTTCTCCAGGGGCTCGTCCAGGACCGGTTCGGTCCAGGAGACCAGGAGGGTGATGGCCGCGTCCGTCGTCGCGGGGCGGACGGCGTAGAAGAGGGTGTGGACGACCGGGCGGGGGCCGAGGAGGCGTTTCCTCTCCTCGATGAGGTTCTGGCGGATGCGGACCGCGTCGCCCAGGGGGAGGCGGACCTCGCGGACGTCGGGTTCGCCGAAGTCCCTCGCCGTCATGTGCTCGGTGAGGAGCGGGAGGGTGACCTCCGGGAACGTGGCGTCCGGGTGGATCGCGTCGAGTTCGAGGACGGCCGCCACCGTCTGGTGGCCGCTGAGGTACCAGCCGAAGGCGCCCAGGGGTTCGCGGGTACGGCTGTCGGCCGCGGCGCGTTTGAGGTCGCGGGCGAGGAGGCGGGCGTTGCCCTTCTCCCCGTCGCGTGCGTACCGCTCGACCAGTTCCCCTGCCTGGTGCTTGGCCCAGTAGTCGAGGTCGAGTGTTCCGGCGACGGGGAAGGGGACCCAGTCCTCCGAGCACTCCAGGCCGAGGTTCGACAGGTCGTCGGCGGTCATGTCAGTAGTCACTCCGTCCAGGTCGGCGAACTGTGGTTCTTCGCACAGAGGTTGTCGGTTTTCCCGGCTTGGCCGCCTTGGCAACGACGAAGGACCAGCCGATGATGGTCACGAACGACACTGCCAGCGCCCACCAGAACGCCCCGGGGGCGGCGGCGGTCACCCACGTCTGGAACTCCGGGGTCGCCCCCGAGTCGTCGCGTCCCCTCGGAGCTGCGGCCAGCAGGGGGATCACCGTGGAACCCGCCACTACGGCAGCGAAAGCGGCTGCGCACGCCCACCTCAGCGGACCCGCGCCATGCATCCGCCAGTTCCACGCTAGCGCGATGCCGGCCAAGCCGGTCGGCGCCAGGACCGCCATGCTGAGCAGGAACCCGTACGCGCCTCCGGGCCACCCTCGGGCCCAGGAGATCATGACGTCCTGCAGCAGCGCCGCCACCAGGACGATGCCTACGACCCAGGCGACGCAGGACCCGGCCAGCAGCCAGAGGAGGCGTACGGCGAACCGCTCCGACTCCGCCGGCTCCGCTACTCGCGCCATGTCAGCGAGCCGGCGATCGCGTCGAAGAGTTCCACCATGGTCTCGGCGATCGGGTCGAGCGGTGTGGAGAAGGACAGGAGCAGGATCGCCGGAGAACGGGGAACCCGCAGGTAGTAGTCGGCAGAGGTGACCGGCAACGTGTTACCCATGGCGTCGTCCGGTTCCGGTTCTGTGCGCACGCGAGTACGGACGATGTCGCCCGTCAGCCGCTCCATGATGCTCACCTCCCGTCCAAGAGGCCCGGAAGCGGCGAGGCTCACCGCCAGGTCCCTCGGGACAAGTGCGTCCTGTCCCGGTGGGACAAGGGTCACGACAAGGGACGCCGGGATCGGGAGAGGGCCACCCATCTCCAAGCTCACGTAGAACTCGATACCGCCGTTACGGAAGGACTTCCTGCCACGCTTCACCAGGTCACGCCGGATCTGCCGCTTGAGATGCGGAGCATCGTCCACACCCTCGAACTGCCGCTCGACCAGTGCATCGACGGAAGCGTCCAGTTCCTCGGGGCTCAGCGGGATCCTGAACCATCCCTCTGGCAGCGTCAGGGAGTAGTCGCTGGGTGGTTCCGCAGGGCCCGGCGGGGCGGCACGCGACCCGTCGTCGGGTGTCAGGTCGGCGCTCATTCGGTGCCCTCCCGCCCGGGCGCCGCCGTCACCGTGAGCGTCTCCGCGGCGCGATCGGCCATGGTCTGCATCGGCTCGTCCAGTGCTGCCGAACGCCAGGACACCCGCATCACCACGGCCCGGTCCGTCGCCTCCGGCCGGATGGCATAGGTCAGCGTCTGCAACACGCGCCTTGGCCCGAGCCGAAGTAGCCGCTCCCCGCGAATATTTTGACGAATGCGAACACCGGGGCCGGCCAAGGTCTGTACCTCCCGCAGGTCCGGCTCACCGAAGTGGTCGTACGACAATGCCTGTACGAGCTGTTCCAAGGACAGTTCGGGCATCGCCTCGCTCGGCTTCCACACCTCGGTCTCGAGCCAGCCGACCGACGCGCTGAATCCGCTCAGGAACAGGGCCAGGGCGAACTGCGGCTCTCGTTCGCGGCTGTCCTCCGCACGCTCTCTGAGGTCCCGGGCGAGCGCTTCGGGACTGGCCTCCTCGCCTTCTGCGGCAAACCGCTGAGCGATCCGTTCCGCCTCCGTCACGGACCAGGAGTCCACATCGGCGGTGGGCGACAGCGGCAGCTCGACCCAGTCGGGTGGCAGCTCGATCTCCACTGCGATATCGGTCATGTCACTACTTTCGGCGTCGTCTACTTGAGGTCGTCATACCAGTGTCCCCAGACGTTTCCAGGCCCTGCGGCCATGCTGGTGGCCGTCGAGCCGGCCCACACCGCGGACTGCCCCGCGGTGTTCAGCATGGCCGACCGGATCGCCGGATTCTGAAGGCCCACGCTCCCGAGGTCCTTCAGCCCCTTGAGACTTTCGACGACGTTGGCGTCGCCGAGCGAACGCGCGTCGACCTTGAAGCCTCCCTTGAGGACGCCGGCCAAGTCCTTGCCCATACCGGCCGGGCTGAAGCCGTCCTTGATGTTCTTCAGCCCCGGCCACCCCTTCTTGGGGATGGCATCGATCAGAGCCTGTTTACCCGGTCCGAGCACGGCCCCGGGCGCCTTCTTGTTGGCGAACTGAAGCGCCGCACGGGCCGGGTAGCGGGCTCCCGCCTTGGCGGCGGCCTTGACACCCTGCTGGAACAGCCGGGAGTGGGCCAATGCCTTGGTCCCGTTGATACCCGCCTTGGCCCCCAGAGCTGCGGCCCGGCCGACGCCCACCGTCGCGAGCCCGACGACATCGAGCGCCACGTCAGCCCAGCTCCCCTCCCCCATGGCGAGTTTGGTGATGTTGGAGAGCAGGGAGACCACCGTGACCACAGTCGCCAGCACCGCCAGCACCTGGCCGAGGATTGGGACCCAGGAAAGCAACAGAGCTGCCACTCCCAGCCATGAAGCTATCTGCCCCGCCCAGTTGGAGATTTCGTTGACGACTTCCTTGAACTTGTCCCAGAAGCCGTCTTTCAACCCGTCGTTGTCGATCGCGTACTCGATGGCCTCGGCTGCGGCCCTCGCGGCGCCGTCACGAACGGCCTTGGCCCCCTCAAGGGCGCGCTTGGCTGCCCGTACTGCTCCCTCTGCGGCTTCTTTGTCGTCCTCTTTCCGGCCCTTGTCCTTGTCCGGGAGGTCACCTTCGAGGGCCTTCTCCGCGCTCTGTCTGTCCGAGTCCGCACCCTCGGCCTCCGTAAGCGCCTTGTCTGCCGCCTGCTGCGCCCGGTGCAACTCTGAGGCGTACTCCGTGCTGCACACACCTTCGCGGACTTCGGTGCCCAGGGCGTCAGCTGCCGCGTCATAGCGCTTGAAGGCTTTCCGCAGCCTGCCCTCCGCACCCTCAGCCGCCTCGCGAAACTCTGTGGCGGCCTTGCTCTTCCAGTTCTCGACACTGGACAGTGCTTTGATGCTGTCGGCCTGCTTCTGGATCGATTCCGCCGTCTTACGAAGCTTCTTGCCGAGCGCAGCCACCTCGTACGGATCACCCGGCACCGGATCGGACGGCTCGCCCAGAACTTCCCAGCGGTGTGGTGCCGGGCGGGCGCTCACTTCCTCCCCCGCTTCCCACCATGCCTGGCATCCACCTCGCGGAGGGCCTTCGCCAGCTCACTGTCGATCGTTTCGTACGCCTCTGCCGCGGCGGAAGTGATCCCGGCCAGCGCGTTCACCTCTTCGGCGAGCTTCTCCCGGTGGATCTTCCAGTTACTGCCGAAGGACGACAGGGCATCGATCACCTTTTCGCTACCGAGTACGGATACTCCCAAGCCCGAAGCCGGGTCGGCGCCCTTGGTGAACGTGCGGTGGATCTTGCCCAGCTCCCGCGCGCACTCGGCTATTCGGTCGATGTCCGCCTGCTGATCGCTCACGGCTTTCTCCCCCTTCTCTCAGCGGTTCACCGACTGGATCTCCTGGACCGCGACGTCCCGTGTCACTCCGAACGTGCCGTCCGGGAGGTCGCCGCCCTCGCCCGTGGTGCTTGTCCAGGTGATCTGCCAGGTGACGGTGGCCTGCATGGCATACGGCCGGTCGGAGCCGGAGGCGCGCAGGTAGGTGATTCCGCAGGGCGGGGTGTCGTTGGCCTTGCCCTGCGCGTACGGCTGGCCGATGCTGCCGTCGGCGTTGATCTCGCAGTCGCCGGAGGCAGGGTACGTCCGGGCGTCGCCCGTGCCCGGGTCGAGATGAAGGGAGACCGGTTCGGCGGAGGTGGTCGCCGAGAGGCCGGTGCCGGGGAGACTGGCAGTCACCGAGATCTTCTTGAACGTCGCCTTGTCCAGCCAGACCCAGGTGGGCAGATTCACCTTCGTCGCACCGGCCGGTTTCATCTCGATCTCGGTCCCGGGCACGGGGAGTTCGTCGTAGGCGTATTCGGCGAGAATCCGCGGAGACACAGCGAGCGGCTCCTCCGGTACATCCCCTTCGTTCACCCAGAACGGCTGTTTGTCGCAGGCATTGGCCTCGGGATCATCGTGACGGTTCGGGTTCTTCACCGCCGCCCAGAACATTCCTTCACCCTGCTTGTCAACGTTGTAGTCCTCGTACGGCTCCCCGTCCTTGTAGTACGCGTCCAGCGAGTCGCCGACCAGCTTCCCGACGCCGCCGAGGAACGGCACGCCGTCTATGCTTCGCCACGCCTTGACCGTGGTCTCGATCTCCTTGGGCGAAAAGGCGGGCTCGTACCAGCAGGCAGGAGGCGTCCAGCTGCTGTTCTGAGCCGTGAGCGTGCCTGTCCCCCGAGAGACGCCGTTCACGCTTGTTGTGACCTTGGTCTTTGCCCTGATCACACCGTCGCGGGCGGAACCTTCGGCGTTCCCCTCCGTACCAGCGCCCGCATCACGGCCACCACCGGCTACGACAGCGGACGGCACAGCGCTCAGGATGAGGGCAAGGGCGGGGACGAGGAACAGACGCTTCGGGATCGCGGGGCGCATCACATGCACCTCTTCGCCGCCTTGGTCGAGGACACGCTCGTGGTCTGCCACACGCCTTCGGCACTCTTCTCCAGGCGGGAGTTGTAGAACACGTAGTCGCTGGGGGACGCCTTGACCGAGCGGTCCGCCTTGCCGGTCTTGCGGTCCTTGGGGTAGGTGTCCGTCCCATCCACGCAGTAGGTGACCGTCGCCGACCCGTCCTTCGCCAACGTGACCTCGCGGTCGTAGTAGCGGGTCTTGCCGGTAAAGCTGCGGTCGTTGTCGTAGAAGGACTTGATGTACGTCGCGGCCGATGCGAGGGCGTCCCCCTTGGAGTAGAACTCCAGCGCCGGGTGCTTCTCCGCATCGACGACGATCGCCTCATCGATCGAATTGACGCGCCTTTCGTTGTCCGCCAGAACGGCGTCCTTCTTCGCATCGCCGGTCGGACTGCCCTCGAACACGTTCTCGATGTCCTCGGGTAGCTTGATCTCAGGTCGCTCGACCGTGTCCTTGCTAGGCGTCGAAGGTGCAGACGTTGAAGCCCCCGTGTCCGCGCCGGCGATCTGATCCTTGCCCGAGTCGTCGGAGTCGGAGCCGCCGCAGCCTGAGAGCAGCAGGGCCACCGCAGTCGTCAGGGCGGCGGCCACGGTGGTGGTCGTGCCGGTACGGGTGCGGGTGCGCATGAGGGGTGTTGCCTCCTTTGGTTAGAGAGGTACGGAGAAGGGGTGGCCAGCGGTCGGTCAGCCCACCTCGTTCTCCGCCAGCGCCTGGCCGTGGACGACCACGTCGCCGCCGTAGAACATGCCGGTGAAGACCGGGGAGTACGTGAGCTGGACCTCGACCTCCACCTGGGCCGCGTCGGCCGCGACGCAGTGGGTCGCGGCGATGTCCGCGCCGGTCATGTCCATCTCGGCGGCGAAGGCCTTGACCCGGGCGTCGCAGTTCTCGTAGTTGATGGGGGCGGGGCCGCCCACGTCGTCGTAGAGGGCCTCGCGGTCTATGTCCTGGGCGGCGTAGCGGGCGGCCTGTTCGGCGATGTCCGCGGCGCGCTCGCGCTTGGAGATGGACATGCCGCCGTCGATGACGAAGGCCGAGAGGGAGAGGAAGACCAGGGCGAAGATGATGACCGCGCCGGCGCCCGAGCCGCGGTCGTCCAGGTGCGCGCGCCGGCGGGCGAGCGGGCGCGCGCACCACTCGGGTACGAGCCTCCGTACGTCGGCCACGACCGTTCTCTCGACGGGTACGGGGGTTCTCACGCCGTCCTCCGGTACGGGTCCAGCGGGGAGCTGAAGGTCGCCGACAGGGTGGTGGGGATGTCGAGGCCGATCGTGGCCAGGCCGCGCACCTCGCAGCTCACCTCGACGGTGAAGAGGGTGTCCGGTTCGAAGCCGGCGCTCTTCTGGACGACCGAGACCGGGCCGGAGCAGACGTCCGTGAGGTCGGCCTCCGCGGCCCTCCGCGCCTCCGCGATCGCCGTGCCGTGGTTCTTCTGGATCGAGCCCGCGCGTGCCGCGTCCCTGGCCGCGCCGTCGAGTGCGCCGCGGCCGTCGACGAGTTGGCCGAAGGCCACCAGGACGAGGATGAAGAGGATCATCACGGGGGCCAGGATGACCACCTCGATGGTGGACAGGCCCGCGTCGTCACCGGTGCGCCGCCGACGCCGGTCGGCAGGGGCTGCGTTCATCTAGTTCTGCCCCTCCGGCACGAAGCGCTCCACGGGGCCCATCGACTGGGCGTGCACCGTGAGGTCCAGGCCCGGGAAGACCGTCGGGATCCGGGCCGTGATCTCGACGCCGACCGTGTCCTGCTGCGGCTGGAGCGTCTTCACGTCCGGGGACAGGACCAGCTGCGGGCCGAGCTGGCGGATGTAGCTGTCGACCACGTCGTTGGCCTCGCCCCGCCAGCCGCCGGGCTGGGCGTCGGCCGTCGCGCGGGCCTTGCGTGCGCCCGCCTGGGCCGCGGCCTGGGCCACGTGGTCGGCGAAGAAGTACAGACCGAACTGCACCGTTGCGAAGATCATGAAGAACAGGACCGGCGTGAGCAGCACGAACTCGATCGCGGTCATGCCGGAGTCGTCGCCGCGGGTGGCCGCCGCCTCGCGTGCCGCGTCCACTCTTCGGCGCACCCGTCCGAGGACGCCGCGCACAGCGGCCGGCATCCCCGTCCCCGTCGGTTCCCTCACGTCATCGTCCCCGTCAGCCCCGTTTCGCGTGTCGCGGCTGGTCAGCAGGTCTTGCCCGCGTCCGCGCCCTTGATGCAGTCGCCGACCTTGTTGGCACCGTCGCTGAGCGCGGCGTTGATGATGGCGGCCACGACGCCGACGATCGCGACGACGACCGCGGAGATGATGACCCACTCGACCGCGGAGGCGCCGCGGTCCAGTTCGCCGGAGCGGGCGCGGTCCACGCGGGCCCGCAGGAAGGTGATCAGGAAGTCGACGGGCACGATGCCCGTGGTGCCGGTGCGGAAGTTCCGTCCGTTCATGGCGGGTTCTGTCCTCTCGTGTCAGTTGTGGGGCGAATCGTGCAAGTTCTGGGAGTGGAGCGGCTCGGATCTGCTAACCGAATGGAGCGAAGCGCGGACAGCGCGGGAAGCCGCGTCACACCTGGAACACCCGCATCGCCGCCGGGTAGATCAGGAACACCAGGAATCCGGCGCACAGCAGGAGCTGCG
This sequence comes from Streptomyces olivaceus, assembly GCF_000721235.1. Taxonomy (GTDB): domain Bacteria; phylum Actinomycetota; class Actinomycetes; order Streptomycetales; family Streptomycetaceae; genus Streptomyces; species Streptomyces olivaceus. Next base: position 142,853 of record NZ_JOFH01000010.1, on the reverse strand, counting down.
CCACGAGCATCGACTGCGACTTCTCCCCCGCGCTGCCCTCGATGTCGGCCAGTTCGCGGTGGCGCATGGTCTCGGCGCGGGAGGCGAGCGACTCGCGGACCTTGGCGCCGTCGTCCGCCACCAGGGCGAGCGAGGCGGAGAGGTCCTTGAGTTCCTCCACGCCCAGTTCCTCACCGAGCTGCCCGAGCGCCTGCCACTGGCTGGTGCCGGTGATGCGCGCGTCGGCCAGGGCGTTGCGGATGCGGTGGGTGGCCCAGCCGTCCGACACCTCCGCCGCCGCCATCAGGGCCTCGGGCAGACCGCGGCCGCCGGCCAGGCTCATGGAGACCAGGTCCAGGTACGCCCCGATGACGCGCCGCAGGTCGCGGCGCTTGTCGGCGGCGTCCCGGCGTACCTCCAGGTCGGGGAGGAAGAAGAACAGCGCGGCGCAGAGCAGGGCCAGCCAGACCGGGATGATCGGGCTGTCGCCGAAGCCCAGCTGCCATACGATCGCGAACAGGAACGGGCCGAAGAACAGCCCGCCCACCGCAAGGAGCGCCTTCGTCGCCAGGAACTTCTCCCAGCTGCGGTCCAGCACCGCGAGGTCCGCGCGCAGCGAGCGCTGCTCCCAGCCCTGCTGCAGGTACAGCTCGGCGACGCGCGCGCCGACCTGGGCGCGCAGCGAACCGAGGCGGCCGGCGTCCTGCGCCACCCGCGACGACTCGTACGCCGCCCCGCGCGCCCGCATCGCGTCGATGCGGGCGACCTGCTGGATGGAGCTGCGTCTGCTCGGCATCAGGGCGCGGACCAGGGCGTAGATGCCCAGGCCGATGACGGCGCCCACCAGGACCGGCATGGTCAGGTTCATCGACGTACCCCCTCGTTCCCAGACGCCGGCGGCTGCTGGGACGGTTGCGGCAGGCGCTGTACGGGCTGACCCGGGTGACCGGAGACGCCCCCCGGGCCGGCCGCCTGCCCCGGCGTACGCGGGCGCACGAACTGGACGTCGGTGCCGTCCCGGACCAGGAAGCGCTCCGGCGTCTCGATGGTGGACAGCTTGCGGAGCCACCAGAAGCCGAGCGCGAACAGCCCGCAGACGCAGGCCAGGACGAGCTGGCCGACGGGTGAGCCGTACGGCTCGACGAAGTCGCGGTTGAAGATGGACAGGCCGAGGACGAACAGCACCGACACCGCCACGACGATCTGCACGGACCGGCGCGTCGAGGCGCGCTGCGCCATCACGCGCTGGCGCATGTCGACCTCCTCGCGCGCCGACTTGGCGAGCGCGCCCAGCACCTGGCGCAGACCGGGGCCGCGCAGCCGGGCGTTGAGGATGAGCGCGGCGACGATGATGTCGGCGGACGCGTCGTCGATCTCGTCGGCGAGGTGCTGGAGCGCCTCGGGCAGCGGCGTGCGCGAGCGCAGCCGGTCGACCAGGGCGTCCAGGTGCGGGCGCAGCACCGGGGCGGCGGCGCGGGCCGAGGCGGGGATGGCCTGCTCCAGGCCGACCGCGCCCGCGATGGTGTCGCGCAGGGACTCCGTCCAGGAGGCGAGGGCCTCCACCCGCTTCATGGCGGCGCGCTCCTCGGAGGCTCCGCCGAAGAGGCGGTCCCAGAAGAAAACGAGGACGCCGGCCGCGATGCCGAGCACCGCCCAGCGGGTCAGGAGCAGGACGACGAGCCCGACGATGGCGGCGGCGGAACCGCGCCGGCCCGCCCAGCGGATCAGCTCGTTGACGCGCTCGCTCGTCTGCCGCTTCTCGTGCTCGGGCTTGGCGGGCAGTCCGCGTACGGCGACCAGGAGCAGGGCGAGGCCGCCGCCGACGGCGACACCGCAGCCGAGGGCGTACAGAACCGTGGTGGAGAACAGGCCCCCCATGGAGCCGAGCGAGTCCAGCGCCGCGAGCGGCACGTGCGTGGTCTGCGTCGTCACGTCCCTCACCCCCAGGTTCCGTTGGGCCGGTAGCCGTAGGCGATGAGTTCCTCCAGGCAGGCGATGGGGGCGTGCGGCACGACCTGGCCGTCGGGCGTCTCGGCGAAGACCTCGCTGGACAGCACGCGGCCGTCGACGCCGTTGACCTCGCGGACCGAGGTGACCATGCGCTGGAGGCGGCCGCCGCTCTGGAAGTCGTTGCGCCGCTGCACGAAGACGACGAAGTTCACGGCGCCGGCCACCAACATCTGGCTGGCCTCGATCGGCAGCCGCTCCGTGGCCTGGAGGGCGTACGTGGAGATGCGGTTGAAAACCTCGTGCGAGCTGTTGGCGTGGATCGTGGAGAGCGAGCCGTCGTTGCCCTGCGACATCGCGTTGAGCATGGTCACGATCTCGTCGCCGAGGACCTCGCCGACGATGACGCGGGAGGGGTTCATACGGAGGGAACGGCGGACCAGTTCCGCCATGCTGATGGTGCCCTGGCCCTCGGAGTTGGGCAGCCGCTCCTCGAACGCCACGACGTTGGGGTGGAGTTCGGGGAAGGTGTCGAGCCCGAGCTCCAGCGCCCGCTCGACCGTGATCAGCCGCTCGCCCGGCGGGATCTCGTTGGCGAGGGCGCGCAGCAGCGTCGTCTTGCCGGCGTTGGTGGCACCGGCGATCATGACGTTCTTGCGGGCCCGGACCGCGCAGGCCAGGAAGTGGCCCAGCTCGGGGGTGAGGGTGCCGTTGCCGACGAGGTCGGAGATGAAGACCTTGCCCAGGCGGGCGCGGCGGATGGAGAGCGCGGGGCGCCGGGTGACGTCCATGACCGCCGACAGACGCGAACCGTCCGGCAGCCTGAGGTCGAGCTGGGGGTTGGCGGAGTCGAAGGGGCGTGAGGAGAGGCCCGAGTAGGCGCCGAGGATCTGGATCAGCTCGATGAGCTCCTCGTCGGTCTCGGCGACCGGCTCACCGCGCGTCTCACGCCCGTCGGCGTACCCGACGAAGACGTGGTCGCAGCCGTTGATGTCGATGTTCTCGACCTCGGGGTCGTCGAGGAGCGGCTGCAGCCGCCCGACGCCGAACAGCGCGGCGTGCACGGCGGCGGCGTACGCCTCCTCCGTCTCCGCGTCCAGCGGCGTACGCCCGGCGTTGATCTCGGCGCGGGCGTACTCCTCCAGTATCTGCGCGATGACGGCACGGGCGTAGTGCCGTTCGTCCTCGGTCGACATCGGTGTGACACCGGCGACCTGGTCCTGGCGGCGCTGCTCGGAGATGCGGTCACCGGCGTCCTGCCGGAACCGCTTGACCAGCGAGTGGTCGACGGCACTCATCGACCGGCCCCCGCGTGGCCTCCGGGACCGGCGGTGCCGGCGGGTCCGGGGTGGCCGGTGGCGGGCCCGGGGTAGCCGGGCTGTCCGTGGTGCCCGACGGGGCCGGTGGGGCCGGCGGGTCCGGCGGCGGGACCGGGGTGCCCGGCGGGCCCCGTGTGGGGCACGGACCAGGCGGCGCCGAACTGCTGGTACAGGTCGGAGGCGACCTTGCGGGCCGACCGGATGAGCAGCGACTTCTCCAGCCGCCCGCGCCGGCGCCCGGCCAACTGCTCGGCACCGGCGGGGTCGTCGGCGATCGTGCCGACCACGCGGGCGCCGGTCTGGGCGTGCACCAGCATGTCGTTGACCTGGCCGGAGAGCTTGGCGGCGTTGTTCGTGTCGGCCACCAGGACGACGCCGATCAGCGGCGCGCCGGGCACGCCGGGACGCACCGAAGGGTTGGTTCCGCCGTGCAGCTTGTTGGAGAGCGCGGCGGCGCGGTCGCGCACGCGGGCGATGGCCTCGGGCTCGGTACGGGAGAGCAGGAGGACCAGCGCGGCGTGCGGGAACAGCTCCGCGGCCGGGGTGTCGCCGCTGACGCGGCCGCAGTCGGCTATGACGTCGGCGGGCGCGTTCGGAGAGTCGGCGAGGGAGGCGAAGGCCCGGCCGAGGGTGGGCCACAGCCCCGCGAGACCGGCGGCCTGCTCGGAGATCCCGAGCCCGACCAGTACCTCCAGGCCGCCGCTGAGCGGCTGTACGTGGTCCCAGAGCTGGTCGGGTACGAGGCCGCGGCGCGCGGTGGCGGCGATCGACAGCATGCCGGTGTTCGGGTTCAGCGGACCGCCGTGCGCTGCGGCGGACCGGTACACCAGGTCGCCGCCGGCCGGGTCGGTCTCGGCGAGCAGGACGCGGCGCGGCCAGACCGCCGCGAGGGCGACGGCCGCGGTGGTGACGCCGGGGGAACCCTTGTCGGCGGCGAGGGCGATGAGGGCCATGGCTTCTTCGGTCGCCTTCTAGTTGCCGGGAACGCGCACGATGGCGACCTCGCCGGCGGCGGCCGCCGAGGCGAGGGCCGCAGCGTCGGCCTCGTCCACCAGGAGCGTGAACGACTTGTTGCCGGTGCTCACGGTGGAGTCGCCGTCGTCCGCCACGCCGTTCACGCGGGCGTCGGGGACGATCGCGCCGCCGGAGGCGGAGGACGACGTGTCCTTGTCGGCGGAGTCGCCGGAGCTGCTGGAGCCGACGCGGTAGGCGGCGACGATGTCGCCGGACTTCACGCCTGCCGGGTACTGCCCCTCCTTCAGGGCGACGCCGACGGACGCCTTACCCTCGGGGATCTGCTCCTGCGCGGCGAACATCTGCCCCATGACGACCGTGTTCGTGTAGATCGTGGACTTGGCCTTGAGCTTCTTCAGGGCTCCGAGCTGCGACCACTCGATGTAGTTGATGCTGTCGTCGGCGGCCACCATGACGGAGGTGACCTTGTTGCCGACGGACTCGCCGGCCTGGATGTCCGCCGTCACCTTGACGACCTCCACCCGGTCGCCGGCCCGCAGCACCAGCATCGTGGCGCCCAGCGCACCCACCAGGATCAGCAGCACCGCCAGCGCGGCCAGCGCGGGTTTGCGCTCGCGAGGAGGGCTGGGAAGCCGGTCACCGACCGGTGGCTGAGCCGGAGATGCGGAACGTCCCGCGCCCGCCCCCGTACGCTCCTGGATCTTCACGCAACCGCTCCCCGTACACCCAAGAAATTGTCTGCCATGTTCCGACATGCCCTGACGCGGACATCGACTGCCATCAACTGCCGGAGCGCGCCCAGCACACAGAACGCGCTATCACATCTGCATTTCCGGACACTTGCCCCGCACTCACCCGACCGATGACGTCCCGGGACATCCGCTGACACACCCGCCGGACCTGGGCGAACAACCAGCAGTAAGGCGAGTGTCAAGCCATCGCACCGTATCAGCCCCACATAAGCCCCTCAAGGCATACCCACCCCCGCCCACGCACCCCGTCCACCGCTACCCATCTGCAACTTCGCATCCACAGAACCCCCTTGAGCACGGCCCACCGACCAGCCACTCCCACTGTGCTGGCGCGAATCCCAGACGACCAGCCCCGGACACCACCCGCGTGCACTTCATCACGCTGCGCCCATGGGTCCTGCACGATTCACTCACGGGAGAACGTCGCCCCCATGCCATGATCTTCGCTCGGATCAGTGACGGGGCGAGTACGGAGAGAGCATGGGGGCGGCAACGGTGGACCTACTTCCGGTGAGCGGGGCCGCGTTGTCGGCCGACCCGAGAGCCCTGGCGGCCGTACGCACCGTCGGCACCCGCCACGGCGTCGACTACAGCGACGACACGGCGGTGACGGCGCTGCTGGCGGAGCGGCGGCGGGCAGTGGAGGCGACGCAGCGCGGCCCACTCGTCTGGCTGGGCGGCTCGACGCTCACGGTGGGTGTCATCTGGCCGTTCCTCGCCCCGATCCTCCCTGCGTTCGCGGGCAAACCGGTACTGGTGTACGCCCCGGCTGGGCCCCTGCTCGTAGTCGCCGTCGCTGCCCTCGCACTCGTACGCGTCCGCTGGAAACGGGAGCTGACCCACCCGGCGCTCGTCGGCTACCGCGAGACACTGGGCATCGCCCGTGCCCACGGAATCCGGCTGACGCACGTGCCGGCGTGGCTGGAGGGCCGGTCTCCGACCGGCGGCGGGAAGGGGGCCACCCCCGTCCCGGCACATCCGCCCGTTCCACCGGCCACCGCTCAGGCGGCGGCGTCCTCTTCCTCTCCTGACCACGAGGGCACCGCCGATGAGGGAGGACCGGCACCGCAGGCCGCTATACGCGCATCGCCCGCGACCTCCGCGCCCGCACCCGTGCCGCCGAAGCCCCCAGCCGTCACGGAATACGAGCACCTGGCAGACGTAGGCGGCTGGCACGACGAGACGGGCTGGCTCCTCGTCTTCGCGGGCCTGATCGGCACCGCCTGGGCCTATTCCACCGGCTCCCCGGTCGGATACGCCGCCCTCCTCCTCGTCCCCGTGGCCATCCTCGTGTGGCTCGCGGGCAGTCGCCAGGGCCACGAGAAGAATCAGCTGCGGGAAGAGGCCCTGAAGTACGTCAAGTCGCTGGAAGCGGCACAGGCGGCGGGCGCACACGTACCGGAGCTCTCCCCGCAACTGCGCGAACTGGTCGACGGCGACTGACCTCAAAGGCGCGCGGCGCAGGACAGATCCTCGAAGCACCCAAGCCCTCGAAGCAACGGAGTACTCGTGAACCGCCCCGCCACGGCAGTCGTCACCACCACCCTGTCCCTGTTGTCCCTCACCGCACTCACCGCCTGCGGCGGCAGCTCGGACTCGGACCCGGCTGCAGACAAGCCGAAGGCCAACGCGACGGCCTCGACGGAGAGGACCGCGTCTCCTGGGAAGCGCCTGGCCGACACCATCATCACGACGTCGGACACCGACGGCTTCCGTGTTCAAGAGACGCAGGACGAATACATCTTCGCGAAGTCGTCGGACGAGGTGACGGTCGACAAGCCTGTCTGCGCGCCCCTCGCCTACGCCATGAATCAACTGCCGCTCGGCGACCCACAAGCCTCCCTCACTCGGGTGGCCTCGGGGCAGACGGACGCCGAGACAGCGCTGACCAAGGGCATCACCTACACGTACGTCACTCTGTCCGCCCACGCCTCCGGGGACGCGCGGTCCGCCTTTGCCGACGCCCGCAAGGCCGTGGACGCGTGCGGGAGCGGCTTCACGGCCGAGGCGAACGGCGACGAGAGCCCGTACGACTCCGTGACACCGGAGAAGGTCACGCCGGCCGGGGACGAGTCGCTGGGCTTCAAGTCCACGATCACCTTCCGCGACGTGAAGCACGTTCTGCACGGCGAGGTCGTCCGCAGCGGTGACGTCCTCGCCGTCTACTTCTCGGTCGACGGGCTGGCGATGGCCAGCAACAGGCCGAGCGACGTGAAACTCTCACCCACGGTGGTGAAGGCGCAGAACGGGAAGCTGGGGTAGCGCTGCGAATCCGAAGCCGGCTTCCAGCCGCCGGTACGCACTTACCAGAGGTCTGCACATGTCGCTCCTGAGGTTCTTCTCCGACGAAGTGCCGACTCGTGGGACTACGGATTAGAAGAACGGCTGATCTTCGCGGGCCTTGAGTACCTCACGCATCGATCCGCGGCGGCCACTCCACGCCCGCTGCGGAGAGAAGTGCGAGGTGCTTGGTCCGCCTTCGTCGGGTCACACCGAGACCGACGAGATAGCAGAGGAAGAAGGCGAACCAAATTCCCGCTGCGATGGATACGCTCTTCGTTGTGTACCCGGGGAAGATGAGGAAGATCGCCATAACGATCGGCAGAATGAGAATGTTACTCAGAACACGCGCGTTGTATCGCCCGCCAGCATCGACGACCATCTGTGAGTAGAGAATCTGCACTTGTGGCCGGGCTTCCTTGTCCGGGGTGAGACCAAGACCCGGCCGCATGCCCGGCAGTAGCTTGCGGTTGGATGCCTCTGAGCTGAGCGTAAGCAGGGCAGCCCCCTCCCGAGCATCAGGTGTGCGTAGGAACAGGAAGTAGGGGTTGTTCAGTGCCACACCGCCCGGGGCGTGTCCCATGTAGCGATATCCGAAGCGTTCAGCAACATATGCGAAGGCCGCGAACTTCTTCAAACCGGGGATGTGCGGCCTGACCACGAACTCGTGCGCTTCTTCAGCGACCGCCTTCATCAGTTCGTTCAGCAGGTGCCGTTCGTCCATGGCCATCTCTTCCTTCGGCTCGTACGAGGGCGAAGTCCCATCGTGACGCCCGAGGTGCCTTGCCTTGCGGTACCGCGTCGCATCGGCTCGTGGTGCAGCCGGCACCACTCACACACCCCTCGCAGTGATCGTGTGCGGCGCGATGGTGGCCTTCACCCCCGCTCAAGTGCCCCGTTCACTTTCTGTATAGCGTTGGTGCGTACATGTGAAGCAGCAGTCGCAGCAGGAACGGGGGAGTCATGGGTGACCTGTACATAGACTTCGAGATGCTGGAGCAGACGCAGAAGGACATCCACGACATCCATGAGGTGATGGCGGCGCCGTGCCGTGAGATGGAAGAGGTCGACGGCGCGGCGATGGGTGTGTTCAAGTTGGCGCAGCGCATGGATGACTTCGGTGACGAGTGGTCGTACGGGATCAAGCAGATGTCGAAGTTCTCGAAGTCTGCGGCGAAGGCGCTGGGGCAGATCAAGAAGACCTTCGAGGAGACGGACGAGGAGTTCGCGCGGGAGCTGGAGAAAGCCCGGTCCGGTAAGGGCGGGCAGCGGTGACGGACTACTCCCAGCCCGGCTGGCTGCGTCCGGACCCCGCCGCCGACGCCCGCTTCCCTGCAATCGGGTTCTGCCCCTGCCCCGGCAAGCGGGCGGATGCCGCACGCGTCGCGGAGATCGTGGTCAGGACGGGAAAGACGCTCGGCGATATAGCCCAGGTCCTCAACGGCACCGGCCGCGGGGAGTGGAAGGGCAAGGCCGCCGAGGCGTTCCGTGAACAGTTCCAAGACGACTTCCGGCCCAAGGTCAACGACGCACGTGACTCCTTCACCGATGCCGGGCGGGCCCTGGACGACTGGGTGCGGTACATGCGCGAGCACCAGGCGTACGCGGAGAAGCTGGAGAGCGAGGCGCAGGACGCCAAGGCCAAGGCGGCCGGCATCCAGCGCGAACTGGACGGCATGCCGTCCAAGCCCGGGTTCGGCGAGCGGCTGGGCGCCCAGACGCACGAGGAGAAGGCGAAGCGGGAGCGGCAGGAGGAGAAGCGCAGCGGCAAGGAGAAGTCGCTGCATGCGGCCAACGCCGACCTGGAGGAGATACGCGGCCGGGCCGAACGACTGCGGGAACGTTACATCGAGGAAGGCGGGGCGATCGCCGACCGTCTCAAGCACGCGATGGACATCGCGCCCAACGAGCCCGGAATCTGGGACAAGATCGGCGAAGCCATTGCGAAGTTCGCGGAGATGGCCGCAGAACTGGGTGAGGCGATCCTCGACGACCTCAAGGACTTCCTCAAGGAATACGCCTGGGTCTTCGAGTTCATCGGCAACGTCGCCGGTTTCGCCAGCACCGTCCTTGGCCTGATGTCACTTGTCCCCGGACTCCAGTTCCTGGCTGCACCGGCATTGATCCTCGGAGCCGTTGCCCTTGGGTCTCACTACCTGGAAAAGGTGGGTAAGTCAGGAAGTTTCATCGACGCGCTGACAGATCCGACAGTAGTCGCCGACGCCGCAGCGCTGGCATTCGGCTTCGGTGCCTACAAAGCCGGCAGTCAGCTGGGAAAGTTGGCCGGAGCCTCCCCATACGGCTTCTTCCGCGGAGTTCTCACGCAGCCCGGCCACGTGCTGGAAGGAGCCGAGTTCGGACTGAAGGTCGCCCAGTTCGGCGCCAACTGGGGCGCCAACACCGCCGCTCTCGGCCCTGGCGGAGGAGCTCAGCTGATGTGGGACGTCGGCAAGTACGCCATCCCGGGTGACCAGACGAAGGGTCCTGGCGAGGACGTGTGGCCCGAGGCCCTGACACCCGAGCCCCTCAGGGACAAGAAATAACTGCGAACGGACGTGGCCGGCCCGACGGCCGCGACCCGTGCGCCCACCGACCGTACGTTCAGAACGGCCTGACATGCCTGTCTCCCGACCTCTTGAAGCCTCAGCGCTGCGGGACCCGCTCGGTTCCGTCCTGCTGTACGCACCGACCGACTGGTTCGACCTTCTCGCCGACGGCGACGACGAGGAGGCCGCACACACCCGCTGCGTTGACGTGATCAACCGGAGTTATCCGCACAAGGCAGCCGGACCACGTCAGGCCTACGCCGACGCGCTGATGGCCTGGCGCCAAGTTCTTCTCTCTCAGGGTGTGATCGCCCACGGCGTCGTAGCTGTGCCGGAAGGTGAATACGGTAGGGCTGTGTGGCAGATCAGTGCCGGGGTCGTCGAGGTGTCCACGGTCCATCAAGACGTCGACCTCGGCGAGGTGCTCGCGCGTCATTTCGGACAGGAACTGCGGGGGCGGCAGGTCTACACCGAGTCCTTCCCCACCGAGATGGGGATCGGCATGGGGGTCATCTCCCAGCCGGAACTGATATCGGTCAACAGGACGGAACTCTTTCCGGAGCCGCAGACGGCCGGCTCGACCCGGCCGCTGGCGAAGCTGGGACTCGCCGTCTGCCTCGCCTGCCCTCCCGGTGGCGGGCGCGGTCTCATGGTCGTGGGTACCTGCCTGGACGCCGAGCAGGTGCTTTCCATGGCGAGCGTCGTGGCCCTCATCGCCGGGAAGTCGACCTTTCTCGAAGACCCGGAACCCACAGAGGACGGTGCATCGTCATGAATGCCGGGAACCCGCCCGACCTTCCCCCGGACCCCCGGACGCTGAGCTGGTACGACCGCGCCGGGCTTCTAAGCTCCAGGGCCGCGGCCACGGACGTCCTGGCCCGGCGCAGTATGGCGCTACGGAACATGCTGTGGGCCGGGCTGGCCACAGCGGTGGTCGCGGGCAGCTGGCTCGTCGCTTGGGCGGGGCTGGGCTGGTACCTCGGTCTGGACGATCCCAAGGGGGCGGACCTGCTCGTCGTCGTCCTGCTCATGGCCGTATCGTCTCTGGCGGCGGCAGTGGCCGCTGCGGTGTTCGTGCGGGTGGTGCGGCGGGGCAGCGCCGCACAGCGACTGCTTGAGGCGTGGACGAGGCTCGACCGCCTCGCCCCGGCCCGCTCGCTCCCTCCCGGAAACGTTCAGCAGCCTCTCGCCTCGACGTGGGACCTGATGCGTGCGGGGCAGCCCTGGAAGAACACCGTTCCACTCGACGGGCGCCGGTACCTCGTGTTCCTCTCCGGTAAGTCGCTCATGTGGATGATGGCCCCCGTCGCTCCACTCATGATGGGTGTCGTTCTGGTGCTCGTTGCCCTGACGGGAGACCTCGACCGGAAGGACGGCGGTTTCTGCCTTCAGATCGGTGTGGCGGGCGGAGGCTCTGCGTTCGCCGCCCTCGGTCTGTGGGGCGTGGGCAAGGGCCTGCGGCACTATGCGTGGGCACTGCGAGAGGCCCGGGCGAGAGTCTCGGAGGAGAAGTCCTGGCCCAGCGCCCCTTCCCGGTGGTAGGCAACGGCCGCCCCGTGCGTCTTCGCGGGCAGAGCCGCGACCGCGAGAAAGGGACGCAGTGATGGCAGGCCCCGCGTGGCTCGACCGCCTGGAACTGCGCCACTCCGCCCCACGTTTCTACGCGGGAGTGACCGTCCTGGCCGCCCTCGACGGCGCCATGCTCTGCGGACTCGTCGGCCGTTGGCTCGTGCTTCCCGGCCTGGCGGTGGCGCTCGTGCTGCTCTGGCTCATCGCGGTGCACACCGGACAGCGGATCGCGCTGACCCTGATGTTCCTCCTCTCTACGGCGGTTCTCTTCGTCCTCGGTCTGTTCCTGGTCCAGGACCGGGCCCTGCAGCAGCATGGTGAGTGGATCGACGTGGTCGTGACGTCCAAGGCACGGACCAGAGTCAACTCGACCTGTGAGCTGCGCCGGAGCGATGGCGCGATCGTCGCGGGCCCGGTCGGTGGCTGCCGTGGCGCGCGGCCCGGGGACCGGATTCGCGTGTTCCACGACCCCGAAGGACGAGTACCGCCCAGTTGGAGCGCACCGCACGTCGCCAGGTGGCTCTGGGCAGCGGCCGGCGCGAACATCGCCTTCACTGCGTGTTCGCTGAGCGCGGCCGTACTTGGCGTGCGTGGGAACCGGCGCGCCGACGCACAACGGCCCGGTGCATCAGGTGGCCGACCTGTTCCGCCGCCACCGCGGAATCCTCCTGTCAGCCAGTGACCAGCCGCCCTGCTGTTAGGCCACCTACATCGACGCCAAGGACTTGGAAGAAGATGCCGGTAGACCTGTGGGCGTCATTGCGGGACGCAGTCCGGTCGGCATGACCACTCCGAGTACAAGGACTGCAACGTCGCCAAGGACGGCAGTGAACTTCCCGACACCGAGATCACCCTCGCTTGCAGCCAGACCACGGCAACCCCCGGCAGCCCGGGCCCAGAAGCCCTTCCACGACCCATCAGCATCGGCGGCCAACCGGTGACCCGCCCCACCGTGCGGATGTGCGCCCGCTGCCAGCGAACGACGGACGAGCCAGTCCTGGTCCACGAGGTTCACGCCGCCACCGGCCCAGGCTTCAACGTCTACGCGTGCCCCGAGTGCGTCCCGCACTACCCGCCGACGACGGACCCCTTGGACATCCTCGACTCCGCCGCCCGCCACCGCTCCCACCTCACTCTCCGCGTTAACAAGGTCGACGCGGACGGGATCGCGGCCGATGTCGACCGCCAGGTCGGGGTCCACGCCGGCGGCCCCCAACGGACCAATCCCCCACTCGTCGGCGTACCCGCCGTGCACGTGCCCGAGGTGCCGCCGCGCCTCCCAGTAACCACTGGCTGCACCCCCCACTGCACAGCCCCGGACGCGACACCCAACGCGTCCGGGGCTGCCGCGCGTTCAGGCACGATCAGGACACAAGGACACGACCAACCCGCACCCAGGGGCCTTGCATCACACGGTTCCTGGCGTAACCCTCCCTGGCCAATTGCGGAACCCCACGGATACCGTCAGTAGGCCATACCTCACTGCTGTCTCACGGGGAGTTCACTGTGAAGCGCCGCTCTTTGCCCGTTGCCGCCGCGCTCGCCGCATCAGCAGCCTTGCTGCTGACGGCCTGCGGGGGCGGAGACGACAAGTCCAGCGACAACGACAAGATCGCGGGCGCCGACCAGGGATCGGAGACACCGAAGGAGTCGGCGGCGTCCTCCGGAACCCCGACGGAGGGAAACTCGGACGGCGTGGACCTGTCCCTCCCCAAGGACATGAACCTGGTCTTCGACTGGGACAAGCCGACGGACAAGAACGAGGCGGCGGCCATGGACGATGCCGCCAACTTCCTCCGGGCCATCTACCGGGGTGTCGACAGGCGCACGTCCAAGGAACCCGCCGTGGCCACATATGCCACAGACGGTGGGCTGAAGTACGCAAAGACTCAGATCGACAGCAGGGTCGACGACGGCTGGACCGCAACGGGCACCCGGCGTCACTACCAGCTGGCCACGCGGTCAGCGTCGAACGGCAACTCTGTCGAAGTTGCATTCTGCGTGGACTCCAGCAAGTTCTACGGCAAAGAGGTCAAGACCGGGAAGGTCCTGAAGAGCGAGCCCAGCATCGCGGACTTCGACTTCTTCAAGATCATCATGATCAAGTACCCCACGACTGAGGACCTGTGGCAGGCCTCCAAGGTGTTCGTCGAGACAAAGGCGGAGAAGTGCCAGTGAACTCGTCGCAGCGGACGGCACTCGGCAGAGCATCTGCCGCCCTGGCGTTTGCCGTCGCCGTCGCTTCTCTAGCGGCGCCAGCCCACTCAGCGGAGCGTACGGGCAACGATGAGGGTGCCGGCACGGAGCAGACAGCCGGCAGCGACAAGACCGGCATCCACGCCGCCGTCCGCATCGAGTACTCCGGATCCGTCGCCCCGAACGGCGGCACGGGGAACGTGACGTCCGCCGACGTCAACTGGGAACCTCCGCCCTGCTGGTACGCCCCCTACCTCGGCGCCAAGGACTTCAAGAAGAAGATGTCGGCGGACATCGAGGAAGCCGCAGGCACCGCGACGGGTACCGCCAGCTCCGCGATCGGCCAGACGAAGCAGCACTACGAGGACGAGTTCGGCTGGGAGGACCACCCCGGCTACAAGGACTACAACGTCGACAAGGACGGCGAGGGGATGTTCTGGGCCGGCGTCGAGAATCCGAACGAGCCCGACATCCTCAAACGCGGTTCCTGCAGCGAGCTGCCTTTCTGGGTCGACAACGGCGAGGCCCCGCCGCCCCAGTTCGAGCAGGCCATCGACCCGGAGATGCTCGCCGCCCTCGCCTACCAGCACATGGAACTCCCCGACACCGAGGTCACCCTCGCTCCCGACGGGACCACGAAGGTGAACCTGCCGACCTGGAGCTGGCTCGACAAGGCCGACTTCCACGAGGTCCAGGCCACCGCGGCGATCAACGCCCCCGGCTTCGCCCTCCAGGCCACGACGACCGCCAAGCCGGTGGCCCTCCAACTGAAGCCGGGCACCGACGACGCCGAGACCTACCCGGCGTCCGGCGAGTGCACGATCAACGCCGACGGTTCCATCGGCGAGCCCTACGCCAAGGGCAAGGCCGATCAGGCCCCGCCCTGCGGCATCAAGTACCTCCGCTCCTCCGGCAACGGCACCTTCGACCTCCAGGCCACCATCACCTGGGACATCGCCTGGACCGGCACCGGCGGCGCGGGCGGCGACCTGCCCGACGGGACGTTCGGCACCACGCAGGCGGTCACCGTCCAGGAGATCCAGGCGGTCAATCGCTGATGAGACGCGCACGACTCGCAAGAACCGCGAGTACACGTCTCGGACTTGAAGCCGACTGCGCCGCTTGGTGCCGGATCACCAGAATCCCGCGACCGCCCGCAGACCTCGTCCAGGTCGCGGGCGGTGCACCCTTGCGGCCGGCGTTCATCAGGCCGCTCGGCATGCTGGGCGTGGTTGTGACGGTCGTCCTCTGGCCCGTCATGGCGGTCCTGACACTGCTCGCTTCACTGGAGGACCTGGCGGAGTGGTGCCTGAGTTCCAAGGAGCGGGACAGGGCCCGCGCCCGGGCCCATGACGCCAAGGAGCAGCGGGAGGCCGTCTCCGCTCATGCCCTGGACCAACTCTTCGACGGGGACTGGACGGCGGCGGCCGGGCAGTTCCTGCTGCATTGGTACGGGCACTCGTCGCATCCCAGGCGCCTGCTCGTGCTGACACCGGACCGCATCGTGCTGGCGGCTCCTCCCAAACGGGTCTCCGTGCGGCAGACCGAGCGCATGGTGGTGGTTGCCGAGATAGCCGGGGCGGATGCCCGGGTCGAGGATCCCCTCCTCGGCGTCCACCGCAGTGACAGACTCCGCGTTCTGTTTCACGACGGGTCGTGGCTGACCGTCGTCACCGACGAGGAGCGCAGCGAGATCCACATGCACCTGATGCGGCTGTCCCGCTCCGATGCCGACGTCATCGGGACCGGTAGCCATTCTTGACTCGTTCGCGCTGGCGAAAGCCGACAACTGATCGATACGGTCAGCGAGCTTGCCCCATCGCCCGGAGGGACCCGGTACGCCGCATGAGCGACCTGACACTCGACGACACCATCTTCCAGCACCTGAAGGAGACGTTCTCCTCCATCAGCGACCGTATGGAATCGACGCGCCGAACGCTGCGCGGCGCCGACGCCTCGGCCGTCGGAGAACCCGGGCTGGTCGAGGACGTGCAGGACTTCGCCGACGAGTGGGGCTACGGCGTCAAGCAGCTGGGCAAGCACACGCACGGTGCCGTGAAGATGATCAACCACATCGGCGACACGTTCGGCAAACTCGACCTGGAGCTGGCCGAGTCCCTGAAGGCCGCCAAGGCGAAGAAGGGCAAGTAGACGTGGCCGGTACGCGTCCCGCGTTCCCGAACATCGGCTGGGACCCCACCCCGGGGAACGTCGATGACACCCGCGACCTCGCCAAGAAGCTCGGCAGTCTCGCCAGTGATCTGGGCACCGCCGTGCGGGAACTCGAGCGCATCGAGTGCGGTGCCTGGAAGGGCAAGACCGCGATCGCCTTCACCGAGTACGTCGGCGAGGACGTCACCCCGCTCATCCGCAAGAGCTTCGAGTCCTTCGACAAGGCCTCACGCGCGCTGCACCGCTGGTCGAACGAGCTGGAGGACTTCCAGGACGAGGCGAACCGGCTGGAGAAGTCGGCCGGGAAGAAGCTCGACGAGAGGGCCGACGCCGAGGCGAAGGCCGACGGCAAGGGCAGCAAGGAACTCGGCGAGGCGTCCAGCGCCGTCGACGGGGTCGTCCAGAAGGTTCACGACCTCGAGGAACGCTTCAAAGAGGCGGCCCGCCTCATCGGCAAGGAGCTGGACAAGGCCGGCGACCTCGCACCCAACGAGCCCGGCTTCTGGGACAAACTGGGCAAGGGCATCTCCGACGCCTGGGACGCCACCGGCGACTGGCTCAAGGAGCACGCCGACCTGATCAAGGCGATCGGCGACGTACTCAGCGACATCACCGCGGTCCTGGGAATGCTGGCCATCGCCACCCTCCCCTTCCCGCCCCTCGCAGCCATTTTCGGTACGGCCGCACTGATCGGCAGCGGGCTCACCCTGGCCACCCACGGCGTCGCCATGGCAGCCGGCGCGGACGTGAGCTGGGCGACCATCGGGCTGGACGCCGTGGGACTCATGCCGGGCATCGGCATGTTCGGCAAGGGCATCAAGGTGGCCGGGAAAACGGTTGATGCCGCGGAGGGGGCTGCAAAGGCCACGACCTCCCTGCTGGGCAAGGGCTTCAAGTACACGGACATCGGCAGTTCCCGCATCCTCATGGCATTCGGCAAGAAGTCCGCGGACCTCGCGGAGGGGCTGGGAAAGCCGGGTTTGGTGATGATCGGGGGCCGCGCCCAAAACGTCTTCGAGGTCTCGCACGCCGGCAGTGGGCTGGCATCGCGGATGGGAGGACTGGTGAGCGCGGGTTACCAAGAAGGACAGTGGCTGGGCACGAGGGGGATCAATACCTTCTTCAAGGGGAACATGGATCCGATCAGCGGTGTGGGCAGGGCCCTCGACGGCAGCCTGAAAATTGCACCGAAGGTGGCGACACACATCGGCCAGGCCGTGTCCGGTGATTGAGTAGAGGACAAGAGTTCCCGGGCAGGAAGAGCGTATAGCGATGAACATCTGGCAGCCGGATCCGGACGAAAACATGGTTGCTCGGTCTTCAGTGGCCTTCGCCACCGGAGCCGCGTCACGCGTCAAGGGCATGCGCTGGTTCCGGGACACCGAACGCCACGACATTCAGCACGAGCTGGCGGGCTGGCCCGCCGGGCCGTCCTTCACCCCGCACACGAGCGCAGGCTCGGCCGCCCAGAAGACCCTGCTGGGCGCGGCCAAGGTCGCGGGGGTGGCAGTGATGGCCCTGCTCAGCTCCGCCGGCGGCAATGTCACCGGTACCAGCGTCGCACCCTCCGAAGAGGGTAAGGACACGCCTGACGAGCCGACCAACGAGGTTGACGACTTCCCCGTGATGTGGGCCGCGCCGATGACGAGGGCCCGTACTCTTCCGTGGCAGCTGGACCCCGGCCGGATGAAACGAAAGAACGGCCACACTCATCTGATCGTCACGGATCAGAGACTGGTCGTCGTGCTGCTCTCCGTACGCGAGAGGGTCTTCGAGGACGAAATGATCTGGGAGTGCCCTCTCACCGAGATCGAAGCCGTGACTCCTCGCAATTTCAAGGAGGGGAACGACTTCACCATCACGTTCAAGGACGGGTCGTGGAGCAGGTTGTGCTCCAGCGGACGGCAACAGCTGATGCGCTATCTGGCGCCCCCGCGTGATCTGATCCCACTCGAAACCCTCCCGCCCCCTCAGCGACAGGCGGTACTTGATTTCACTGCGGAGAATGAGAACTCGGACTCGGCGCCCGCGAACATCACCCGCAACCCAACGGGACGCCTCCGAGCCGAGATCCTCCTACCCGCCCGCCTGACGCCTGCATTTGGTATCGCAGAGGTGCGTGTCACCTTGGACGCCGAAGGGCGGCGAGTTGACATCGACGACTACCTCCCCGGCGACTTCTGACGAAGTTCACACACATCTCTGAAATCGAGCCCGCAAGACGATGACTTCTCTCTCGCATCACGCTGTTCCGGCGCCGCCTTCCGAGCCTCCCCCGCTCTGGTTCCTCACGCCGGAAGGCTTCTTCGCGTTGCCGCTCGCCGACAGCGCTGAGGGGCGGGCCGAGCGTGCCGACTCCTTCGTGCGCGAGCTGTATTCGCGGGGGGACGACTCCGTCTGGGGCCCGGCGGCGCCGTACTACGCGGCATTGGCGGAACTCCTGACGGACACCGGTGTCTCGTACGCCGCGCTGGGGCTGTTCTCCACCGCCGACGAGAGCCTCGCGCCGGACAGCGGCGAGACCCGGCACGACTTGTCGGAAGGTGCCGCGCAGTGCGCTTTCACTCTGGCCGCGGTCCCGACGGAGCACGAGGGCGCGAACACGGACGTCGTGGCTCAGGGGATCGTCGCGGCCCTGTCGGCGGAGCAGCACAACGACGTCCGGTGGCTGGATCTACCGTGCGGCCCGGCAGTGGCCTGCATCACATGGCGCGAGTACCGGATCAATCCGGAAGCCACGGCCGACGGAGAGGCCAAGGAGGTCGTCACCGCGCAGATACAAGTGCACGTCCCGTTCCCCACAGGACCTTTCACCGCGGTCTTCACGCTTCTCACGGCATACGTGGATCACTGGCCGCAGTTCTGCGAAATGCTGGAGGCCATTCTTCAGACGGTGTCCTTCGTCGACCCGGCCGAAGCATCGGCCGACGAGGCGGGTTGAGGACGCATCCTCACCCGTTCCCGCGGCAGCGGTGCGGCGAGGCATGTGGCATCCCCCGCCGCACCGCGTCCCGCTCGGCGTCCGCCTGCGCTACTTGCTCCGCGCCTGCTTCGCCAGTTCCTCGTCGATCTGCTCGAACTTGTCGGCGGCGGTCGTCAGGTAGTTGCCCATGCCGTCGAGGCCGTCGAGGGTTTCCTTCGCGCCCTTGGTGAACTCGTCGAAGTTCTCGTCGAAGGCCTTGGAGGAGGACTTCGTGACGTAGCCGCCCTCCACCAGGTTGGAGATGTACTTGCGGAGGCCGTCGAGCTTCTCCTGGAGCTTTTCCTTCTCCTTCACGACGTGCTTCGCCGCACTCCGCATGTCGTCATATGTGACATCAAGGTCCTTGGCCATGAGACCGCTTCCTCTCACAACGCCGCAGGGCCAACCCCCGTGGCTCCTCGTTTGCGGACCGAACCGGCGCACCGGTCGGACCGGCCGTGTGTGCTGGCCGGTGTGATCGTCCGCTCTTGAGGCAGCAGCTTACGGGGGAGGCCAGTGGTGTCACATCCCTGCGTTGCCTTCGGGAACGGCCGGGCGCATCCCTGTTGCCGTATCGCGACACGCGACGGATATCGTCGCCTGGGACTGTGGGCTCGCCTGGGGAGGACAAGCGTGCGACTGACTCTGACCGTCGTCGACCCGTACGGCGGGGGTGCCGCCGACGTCGTACTCGACGCCGATCCCGAGTCCACCGTCGGGGACATCGCCGAGGAGCTGGCCAAGCAGGTCGGGGTCTCGGGCGCGCAGGTCATTCCGATCGGGCATCAGCGGCAGCAGGGCGGCGGCGGGAGCGGCGGCGCTCCGCTTGTCTATGTGGACGGGTACGCCGTTGATCCTTCGGCCACCGTTGTCGGGTCGCCGTTGCGCGAGGGGGCCGTCGTCTCGCTCCAGGATCCGTCCGGGTGCCTGCCCGGGGAGCCCACCGGGCTCGTGGAGCTGCGGGTCGTCGGCGGGCCGGGGGCCGGGTTCGTGCACCGGCTCGGGGTCGGGAAGTACGACATCGGGAGTGGGCCTGCCGCCTACGTCAAGATCGAGGATCCCGAGGTCGAGGCCCGGGCGCTGACGCTGTCCGTCTCCAGCGACGGGGCCTGCAAGGTCGTCGTGCACGGCGACAAGGAGAAGGTCACCCTCGACGGGGAGACCGTCAAGGACCGGGACAGTGAGGAGTGGCCGCTCGGGGGGCAGATCGGGGTCGGGAACTCGCTCGTCGAGCTGGCCCGGTACGCGCCGCCCAACGCCGCGCTCAAGTGGTCCGAGGACGGGGTCGGGCTCGACTACAACCGGCCGCCGCGGCTGCGCCCGCCGCAGCGGCAGACCAGCTTCCGGCTGCCGTCGCCGCCCCGCGAGTACGAGGCCCGGCCGCTGCCCTGGCTGATGGCGCTGACGCCGCTCGTCGGTGCCGTCATCGCGGTGGCCGTGTTCGGCCGGTGGTACTACCTGATCATGGCGGGGCTCAGCCCGATCCTGCTGTTCGCCAACTACTTCAACGACAAGAAGCACGGGCGCAAGTCCCACGCCAAGCAGGTCAAGGAGTACGAGGAGCAGAAGGAGCGGATCGAGAAGGACGCGCGGGACGCGCTGGTCGCCGAGCGGGACGATCGGCGACAGGCCATTCCGGATCCTGCGGTCGTGCTCTCCGTCGGGACCGGGCCGCGGACGCGGCTGTGGGAGCGGCGGCGCACCGATCGGGACCATCTGCTGGTACGGGTGGGGACCGGCCAACTGGCCTCCGAGGTCGTGCTCGACGATCCCGAGCAGGACGACCACCGGCGGCAGGTCACCTGGAAGATCCAGGACGCTCCCGTCGCGCTGTCGCTGCGCACCCTCGGGGTCGTCGGCATCGCCGGGCCCGGGGATTCCGCGCGGTCGCTCGGGCGGTGGGCCGTCGCGCAGACCGCCGCGCTGCACAGCCCCATGGACGTGCAGTTCTACGTGCTGAGTGAGAACTCCGCGCAGAGCGGGTGGGACTGGGTGCGGTGGCTGCCGCATTCCAAGCCCTCCGGCGGACAGGACGTCAACGTCCTCATCGGCACCGACGCCGAGACCGTCGGGGCCCGCATCGGCGAGCTGACGCAGATCCTCGACGCCCGCAAGAAGGCCGCGGAGCAGAAGGGCGGCGGGGCGCAGGGGAGCAGCTTCAGCGATCCGGACATCGTGGTGGTGTGGGACGGGTCTCGGCGGCTGCGGTCGTTGCCCGGCGTGGTGCGGCTGCTGCGTGAGGGGCCGGCCGTGTCGATGTTCGCCGTCTGCCTGGACGCCGAGGAGCGGTTCCTGCCGGGTGAGTGCCAGGCGTTCGTCGTCGCCGAGCCGATGGCCGAGGAGAGTGGCCGGCCGCAGGACGAGGAGCAGGTGCAGGCCGCGCAGCCGGTCGTGGGGGGCTTCCCGTCGTTCCAGGCGTGGCACACGGGCGCCCCGGCCGAGACCGAGCAGCGGGCTCGTACCGAGAAGCTGCGGCTGCGGGTCGAGGAGGCGGGGGTCGAGCGGATCACCGACGTACGGCCGGACTTCGTCACGTCCGCCTGGTGCCTGCGGCTGGCGCGTGCCATGTCCGCGCTGCGGGACATCAGCGGGGAGACCGAGGACTCCGCGCTGCCCGGGGCGAGCCGGCTCCTCGACGTGCTGCAGCTGGAGCCGCCGACGGCCGACGCGATCGGCGCCCGCTGGCGGATGGGCGGGCAGTCGACGATGGCCGTCATCGGCGAGTCGTACGACGGTCCCTTCGGCATCGACATGCGCAAGGACGGGCCGCACGGCCTCATCGCCGGTACGACCGGTTCCGGCAAGTCGGAGCTGCTGCAGACCATCGTGGCGGCGCTCGCCGTGGCGAACACGCCCGAGAACATGACCTTCGTCCTCGTCGACTACAAGGGAGGGTCGGCGTTCAAGGACTGCGTGAAGCTGCCGCACACCGTCGGCATGGTGACCGACCTCGACGCGCACCTGGTCGAGCGGGCGCTGGAGTCGCTCGGGGCCGAGCTGAAGCGGCGCGAGCACATCCTGGCCGCCGCCGACGCCAAGGACATCGAGGACTACCAGGATCTCGTCAAACGCGATCCCTCGCATGCTCCGGTGCCTCGGCTGCTCATCGTCATCGACGAGTTCGCCTCCATGGTGCGCGACCTGCCCGACTTCGTGACCGGGCTCGTCAACATCGCCCAGCGAGGGCGTTCCCTCGGCATCCACCTGCTGCTCGCCACGCAGCGGCCCAGCGGTGTGGTCTCCCCCGAGATCCGTGCCAACACCAACCTGCGGATCGCGCTGCGCGTGACCGACGGCGGCGAGTCGAGCGACGTCATCGACTCGCCCGAGGCCGGGCACATCTCGAAGAACACCCCGGGGCGCGCCTACGTGCGGCTCGGCCACTCCTCCCTGGTTCCCTTCCAGTCGGGGCGCGTCGGTGGCCGCCGCCCCGGTGCCGCCGACCCCGCCGCGCTCGCGCCGTGGGTCGGGGCGCTGGGCTGGGAGGACCTGGGCCGTGCGGCGTTGACCAAGCCGAAGACGGAGGCCCGCGAGGACGACGAGGTCACCGACCTCAAGGTGCTCGTGGACGCGGTGCGCGACGCCAACCGGTCCCTGGGCATTCCGGCCCAGCACAGTCCCTGGCTGCCGGCGCTCGACGAGACGCTGCTGCTTGACGACATCGACGCCCCGGTCCTCGCCGGCGCCGCCCCGGGCAAGCTGCCGCCCGCCCCGTTCGGCATCGAGGACCTGCCCTCCGACCAGGCTCGCCGCCCGGTCGTCGTCGACTTCGCGAGCTTCGGCCACCTGATGATCGGCGGTGCCCCGCGCAGCGGCCGTTCGCAGGTGCTGCGCACCATCGCGGGCTCGCTGGCCCGCACCCATTCCGTCGCCGACGTCCACCTGTACGGCATCGACTGCGGCAACGGCGCTCTCAACGCGCTGACCCGGCTGCCGCACTGCGGCGCGGTCGTGGGCCGCAACCAGACCGAGCGGGTGGTGCGCCTCGTCAACCGGCTCAAGGGCGAACTGTCCCGCCGGCAGGACCTGCTGGCCGACGCGGGGTTCGCGGACATCGGCGAGCAGCGGACCTCGGTGGCGGAGGACGAGCGGCTGCCGCACATCGTGGTGCTCCTCGACCGGTGGGAGGGCTGGGTGCCCACCCTCGGCGAGGTCGACCACGGGTCGCTGACCGACGAGTTGCAGACGATGATGCGCGAAGGCGCCAGTGTCGGCATCCACTTGGTCCTGACCGGTGACCGCACGCTGCTCGTGGGACGCATCGCGACCCTCACCGAGGACAAGTACGGTCTGCGCCTGGCCGACCGCGGCGACTTCTCCGCCCTCGGCATCCCGACCCGCAAGGTGCCCGAGGAGATCCCGCCGGGCCGCGCCTTCCGCAACGAGGCCGGTACGGAGACTCAGTTCGCGCTGCTCTCCGAGGACACCACGGGACAGGGCCAGGCGGCGGCGATCACCGCCATCGGCGAGGCCGCCACGGCCCGCGACGCCGAAGTGCCGCGTGCCCGGCGGCCGTTCCGCGTCGACAGCCTGCCCAGCCGGATCGCCTTCCCGGATGCCTGGGAGATGCGCGACCCGGAGTCGTCCCGCTCCAAGCTGTGGGCGCTGATCGGCATCGGCGGCGACGAGATCGTCGGTTTCGGGCCCGACCTCGCCGACGGCGTGCCGTCGTTCGTCATCGCGGGGCCCGCCAAGTCGGGCCGCTCCACGGTGCTGATGAACGTCGCCCAGTCGCTCCTGGCCCAGGGCACCCGCCTGGTCGTCGCGGCGCCCCGTCAGTCACCGGTACGGCAACTGGACGGCAGGGAGGGCGTACTGAAGGTCTTCACCGGCGACGACATCGACGAGGACGAGTTCGAGGAGCTGATCGACGAGGCCAGCCCGGAGGAGCCGATCGCCGTGCTCATCGACGACGGCGAGATCCTGGAGGACTGCGACGCCGAGAGCCAGATGAAGAAGATCGTGTCCCGTGGGGCCGAACGCGGCCTCGCCCTCGTCATCGCCGGTGACGAGGAGGACGTGTGCAGCGGCTTCTCCGGGTGGCAGGTGGACGCCAAGAAGGCCCGCCGCGGCATCCTGCTCTCCCCGCAGGAGTCCTCCAGCGGCGACCTCATCGGCCTGCGCATCTCGCGCGGCATGGTCGGCGGCCAGGTCGCGCCGGGCAAGGGCATGCTCCACCTCGGCGACGGGGAACTGCGCACGGTCGTGGTCCCGGGCTGAGCCGAGGGGGCAGGAGGAGGATCGGCAGAGGCGGGACGGCCGAGCCGGGACGGACGGGGCGGCGGGGAACCGGGGCCTCCCCTTCCCCCGGCCGGCCGCCGGTCCCGCTACCCGATCTTCGACAGCCGCGCCTCCGGCCGGCCCGACTCCTCGCTGCGCGACGCGTAGTCGAGGTCGTCGCCGACCGGGGCGAAGGTGACCGTGGTGGGGGCGGGGTTGCAGCCGTCGTGGTTGCCCTCGGCGCCCACGGACCCGGCGACGATCTGCTTGCCGGTCACCTTCTTGAGGGTGAGCACGTCGACGCAGACGCCGCCCAGCGCGTCGGTCTGGTGCAGCCTGCCGAGTTCCTGGCCGACGTTCACCCGCTTCATCGTGATGCGGAAGGTGCCCAGCGGGAGCTTGCCTTCCAGGGCGGCGGCCTGGCCCTCCCAGGTGCCGACGTAGCGCTGGGGCAGGCTGCCGGTGGAGGCCGAGGCGGAGGGGGGGCGCCCGGCGGGGGCGCTGTCGCCGGAGTCGTTGGCGTCCTTGCCCCCGCCCGGCAGCAGGTCGAGGACGAACACCGAGCCGACCGTCACCGCCGCCAGCGCGCCCGCCACCGCGAGCGCCACGGTGCAGCTGAGGCGCCGGCCACGTCCCCCGGCGCCCCGGGTTGCGGTCGCCTCGACGGAGAGGGCCAGCCGGTCGGGCGCGGACCCGGCGGCCCGGTCGCCGACCTGCTCGGCACTCCGCCCGGCGGCGTTCCGCTGCCCCGGGACGGAGCCCGGCGGGGAGGGCGACGAGGGCGAGAGCGACGGGGGCGGGGTGTGCGGTGGCATCACCGGTGGGGGCCCGAAGACACCGGCCGCCGCCCCCGCGGCTCCCGCGGCCCCGCCCTCCGCCGTCACCGACGACCGGCTGAACCCCACCGGACCCGACGCCGTCACGGACCCCGCGCCCGCCCCCGGGCCCGGCGCGGACTCCGCCGCCTCCAGATTGAGCAGCTGTACGGCGCTGCGGCTGACCTGCTCCACCAGCGCCCCCGGCAGCCAGCCGCCGGTCACCAGCCGGGCCGCGCCCTCGGGGGCCAGCCGCCGGGCCACCTCACCGGGCGCCGGGCGGGCGGCCGGGTCCTTGGCCAGGCAGGCCGCGACCAGCTCACGCAGCCCACCGCCGGGACCATCACATCTGTCGAGATCGTCCAGGCCGTCCAGCCGGGGCTCCTCGTGGACGACCTTGTAGAGCAGCGCGGCCGACGAGTCCCCGGGGAAGGGTGGCCGGCCCGTCGCCGCGTACGCCAGTACCGCGCCCAGCGAGAAGACGTCCGCGGCGCCCGTCACGCCCTTGCCGAGGATCTGCTCGGGCGACATGTAGCCGGGCGAGCCGATCGACACGCCCGTCGACGTCAGCGAGGCCGTGCCTCCCCCAGAGGCACGGGCGATGCCGAAGTCGATCAGGAGGGGGCCGTCGAGGGTGAGGAGGACGTTGGACGGCTTCACGTCGCGGTGGACGAGGCCCAGCTCGTGCACGGCCGCCAGCGCCTCGCCGAGGCCCGCGCCGAGTGCCCGTACCGAGTGGGCGGGCAGCGGGCCGCCGTCCGCGACGGCCGCCGTCAGGGAGGGGCCGGCCGCGTACGCCGTGGCGACCCACGGCACGCGCGCGTCCGGGTCCGCGTCCAGTACCGGCGCGGTCCAGGCGGCGCCGACCCGCCGGGCGGCCTCCACCTCGCGCCGGAAGCGGGTGCGGAACTCCTCGTCCAGCGCGAAGTGCGGGTGCACGATCTTCACCGCGACCGTGCGTCCGCCGGCGCTGCGGCCCAGGTAGACCCGGCCCATGCCGCCGGAGCCCAGCCGCCCGAGGAGCCGGTAGGGCCCCACGACGGTGGGCTCGTCGGCATCGAGCGGCCGCACGGTGTCCCGCATGGCGTCCACCCCTCCCCCGTACGCCGGTGTCTGCCAGCAGGGTAGTGGGCCGCCGCGAGGGGCACCCCGGGCGCGTCAGCTGCCGAGCAGCTCCACCTCGACGTCCGCCGGGAAGCCCGTGGTGGGACCGACCCGGCGGGCGAACTCGCCGACCGCCTCCAGCTGCGGGCCGCCGAAGCGGAAGTCGAGGGTGGTGAAGTACTTCGCGAGGGTCTTCTCGTCGAAGGCCTCCCAGCGGGCCGCCTGCTCGGCGACCTTGTCGACCTCCTCCAGGGAGAGGTTGCGGGAGGCGAGGAATGCCTCGTGCACCTTGCGGGTGATGGCCGGCTCGCGCTCCGCGTAGTCGCGCCGGGCCGCCCAGACCGCGAAGACGAACGGCAGGCCCGTCCACTCCTTCCACAGCGCGCCCAGATCGTGCACGTCGAGGCCGTAGCGCGGGCCGTCGATCATGTTGGCGCGCAGGGCCGCGTCGCCGATGAGGACTGCCGCGTCGGCCTCCTGCATCATCAGGCTCAGGTCCGGCGGGCAGGTGTAGTAGTCCGGCTGGACGCCGAAGCGTTCCTCCAGGAGCAGCTGCGCGAGTCGTACGGAGGTGCGGGAGGTCGAGCCCAGGGCGACCCGGGCGCCGTCCAGCCGGTCCAGCGGGACCTGCGAGACGATCACGCACGACATCACCGGGCCGTCGCAGCCGACGGCGATGTCGGGGAAGGCGACGAGGTCGTCGGCGTTCTTGAGGAATTCGACCAGGGTGACCGGACCGATGTCGAGATCGCCCTGCACCAGCTGCTCGCTGAGCTTCTCCGGGGTGTCCTTCGTCAGCTCGAAGTCGAGGAGCGTGCCTGTTCTCGCGAGCCCCCAGTACAGGGGCAGGCAGTTCAGGAACTGGATGTGGCCGACACGCGGCCGGGTGCGAGAATTATCCACATCGCGAGGCTAGACCTCCCTGTGTATCGGCCCGGCCCCGACCCCCGGGGTCAGCCGAACGGCGCAGTTGTTCAAACGTTCAGGTGAAGTGATCTTGGCCTCTGTTGCGCCGGGGGGCCTGCGTGCTAGGCTCACAGCAAGTTGCAGTTTGGTTTCCCTTGCAGTACAGAGCCTGCGGAGCATGTGACCGCGGGCTCTCGTCGTTCTCAGGCGTATGCAGTTGTGCGGAATTTAACATCTTCACACTTGCTGGTTCTGGAGCAGGGCAACCCTTTGGGCCCAAGGAGGGCTTATGGCTACCGGAACCGTGAAGTGGTTCAACGCCGAAAAGGGCTTTGGTTTCATCGCCCAGGAAGGCGGCGGCCCGGACGTCTTCGTCCACTACTCCGCGATCAACGCTCAGGGATTCCGTTCCCTCGAGGAGAACCAGCAGGTGTCCTTCGACGTCACGCAGGGTCCGAAGGGCCCGCAGGCGGAGAATGTCACTCCTGTCTGATTGACAGCAGTACCCAAGGAGCCCCGCGCCGGTTTCGGCGACGGGGCTCCTGCCCTTTTCGGCCCTTTTCACGAGTTCTACGCGGCTTCCCGCCCGCACCGGTGTCAGTGGCCGTCGCTGGGGCCCATGTCAGTGGCCGCCGCTAGGGTACCGTCATGACCGTTCCCGACATGACCGATCCCGCCTTCGTGGCCACCACCCGGACCTTCTACGACGCGGTCGCCGAGGACTACCACGACCGCTTCCGCACCGTGCTCGCCGACGCCCCGCTGGACCGGGCGCTGCTGGGCGCCTTCGCCGAGCTGGTGGGGACGGAGGGGCGGGTGGCCGACCTGGGCTGCGGGCCCGGCCTGGTCACCGGGTACCTCGCGTCGCTGGGTCTGCGGGTCTTCGGGCTCGACCTGTCCGCGTCGATGCTGGAGATCGCGCGCCGTGAGAATCCGGGGCTGCGGTTCGAGCGGGGGTCGATGATGGAGCTGGACCTGCCCGACGGAGCGCTCGCGGGGGCCGTCTCCTGGTACTCGTCGATCCACACGCCGTGGGAGCGGCTGCCGGACCTCTTCGGTGAGGTGCGGCGCGTGCTGGCGCCGGGCGGGCACCTGCTCGTCGGGTTCCAGGTCGGGGACGAGCCACAGCACCACGACCGTCCGTGGGGTCATCCGGTCGCCCTGGACTTCGAGCGGCGGCGGCCGGAGCCGATGGCCGGGCTGCTGGAGGAGGCCGGGTTCACGGTGCTGTCGCGGACGGTGCGCATACAGGAGGGCGACGCCTCCGCGAAGGTCCCGCAGGCCTGTCTCATCGCCCGGCGCTGAGGCCGGATACCTCCCCGACCAGGACCCCGCGGCCAGGACCACGACCCGGACCCGACAGCCGAGCCCCCACGGCCAGGACCCCACGACCCGGACCCGACAGCCGGGACCCCACGGCCAGGAACCCGAAGCCGGGGATCCCCGGAGCGGGCTACCCCTCGTACAGCCCGTCCACCACCCCCGCGAAGTCCCGCATGATCGTCTCGCGCCGGAGCTTCATCGAGGGGGTCAGGTGGCCCTCCCACTCGGTGAAGTCCCTGGGCAGGACGGCGAAGCGGCGGATGGACTCCGGGCGGGAGACCAGCTTGTTGGCCTCGTCGACCGCGCGCTGGAGCACCGCGTGGACGTCCTCGTCGTCGGTCAGCAGTTCCGGCGGCACCGGGTGCTTGCCGTTCATGCGGCGCCAGTGGGTGACGCCGTCGGGGTCGAGGGTGAACAGGGCGCAGACGTAGGGGCGGCGGTCGCCGAGGACCATGCACTGGGAGACGAGGGGGTGGGAGCGCAGCCAGTTCTCCAGCGGGGCCGGAGCCACGCTCTTGCCGCCCGCGGTGATCAGCAGTTCCTTCTTGCGGCCGGTGATCGTCAGATAGCCCTCGTCGTCCAGGCTGCCGATGTCGCCGGTGGCGAACCAGCCGTCGGGGGCGGCCGGGACGACGCCCGCCTGGGGGTCCCAGTAGCCGTGCAGGACCTGGTCGCCCGCGACGAGGACCTCGCCGTCGGCGGCGATGCGGATGCGGGTGCCGGGCAGCGGCCAGCCGACGGTGCCCAGGCGCGGCTGGAGGGGCGGCGTCACGGTGGCCGCGGCGGTCGTCTCGGTGAGGCCGTAGCCCTCGAAGATGTCGATGCCGGCCCCGGCGTAGAAGGCGGCCAGGCGGCGGCCGAGCGGGGAGCCGCCGCAGATGGCGTACTTGACCCGGCCGCCCATCGCGTTGCGTATCTTGCGGTAGACGAGGGGGTCGTAGAGGGAGCGGGCGGTGCGCAGGCCCCGGCCGGGACCGCTGCCGGTGCCGGTCTGGCGGGCCTCCTTGGCCTCGCCGTAGCGCACCGCCACCGAGGCGGCGCGGTCGAAGGAGGTGGCCCGGCCGCCGGACTCGGCCTTGGCGCGGGCGGTGTTGAAGACCTTCTCCAGCATGTACGGGATGGTCAGGAGGCAGGTCGGGCGGAAGGCGGCCAGGTCGGGGAGCAGGTCGTCCGGCTTCAGGCTCGGCGCGTGCCCCAGGCGCACCCGGGCGCGGACGCAGGCCACGGCGACCATGCGGCCGAAGACGTGGGACATGGGGAGGAAGAGCAGGATCGAGGGTTCCTCGCCGGTCTCCGCCTTGAAGACGGGGTAGAGCAGTTCGATCGCGTTGTCGACCTCGGCGAAGAAGTTGCCGTGGCTCAGGACGCAGCCCTTGGGGCGGCCGGTGGTGCCGGAGGTGTAGATCAGGGTGGCCAGGGTGCCCGGGCCGAGCATGCCGCGGCGCACCTCCACCTCGGCGTCGTGCAGCCGCCCGCCCAGCTCGGCCAGGCGCTCCACGTGACCCTTCTCCATCACCCACAGGTGTTTCAGGTCGGGGATGCGGTCCATTTCGGGACCGAGCGCGGCGGCCTGCGCGGTGGTCTCGGTGACCAGGGTGACGGCGCCGGAGTCCTGGAGGATCCAGCGGGTCTGGAAGAGGGAGGAGGTCGGGTAGATCGGGACGGTGACCAGGCCGGCCGCCCACGCGGCGAAGTCGAGGAGCGTCCACTCGTACGTCGTCCGCGCCATGACCGCGATGCGGTCGCCCGGCATCAGGCCCTCCCCGATCATGCCCTTGGCCACCGCCAGGACCTGCGCGGCGAACTCCGCCGCCGTGACGTCGGACCAGTCGCCGTCCGGCGAGCGGCGGCTGAGGACCACCTGGTCCGGCACCGCGGCCGCGTTGTCGAAGGGCAGGTCGGCGAGGGACCCGCGGCGCACCGGCGGGGCGAACGGCGGTACGTAGGCCTCCCGCACCGCTCCGTCCAGCCGCCGGGTCTCGGGCGCCACCAGGGTGGGACCGGGCGAGTCGGCGTAGGCGGCGGATGCGGCGAAGGACGGAAGCGGGGTGGACACGGGCGGCTCCTGGGACGTGCAGCAAGGTCACTGCTTCCAGCAAGGACTGCTTCTGCTGTCGCTGCTGTGCTCTGCTGCATGACGTACGTGCCTCGCGCGCCGGTGCGTTCATCCCCGTCCCGTGCGCCGAGGCGTCCACCGCCGGGCTCCGCGGACAGGGGGAGTCACCGGCGGTCAGTCTCGGGATCGTACGGCGCCGGAGTGGAAAGTTGGTGCGTGTTCGGGGGCGGTCCCGCGTCGGGTGTGTGCAAGCTCGGGGGTTACCTGAGGGTAGGTCACGTTCGTTCCAGTATGGCCGTGACGCCCTGTCCGCCCGCCGCGCAGACGGAGATCAGGCCGCGCCCCGGGCCCTCCCGCTCGGCGAGCAGCGTGGCCAGCGTCGCCACGATCCGGGCGCCGGTGGCGGCGAAGGGGTGGCCGGTGGCGAGGGAGGAGCCCGCCACGTTGAGCCGGTCCCGGTCCACGGGCGCCAGGCCCCGCTTCTCCCAGGCGGAGAGCGTCGCGAGGACCTGGGACGCGAACGCCTCGTGGATCTCGACGAGGTCGAAGTCCTCGATGCCGAGGCCGGCCCGCTCCAGCATCCGCGGGACGGCGTACGCCGGGGCCATCAGCAGCCCGTCCTCGCCGCCCGCCACGTCGCCGCCGACGAAGTCCACGGCCGCCGTCTCGTACGCCGTGAGGTACGCGAGCGGTTCGAGGCCCCGGGCCTCGGCCCACTCCTCGCTCGCCAGCAGCACGGTGGCCGCGCCGTCCGTCAGGGGTGTCGAGTTCCCCGCGGTCATCGTGGGGCCGGGGGCGTCGAGTCCGAACACGGGCTTGAGGGCGGCCAGTTTCTCCACCGTCGAGCCCGGGCGCAGGTTCTGGTCCCGGGCCAGGTCCCGGAAGGGGACCACCAGGTCCTGGAACAGGCCGCGTTCGTAGGCCGCCGCCAGCCGCCGGTGGCTCGTCGCCGCCAGCGCGTCCTGGTCCTCGCGGGCGATGCCCCAGGCCCGGGCGGTCACCGCGGCGTGCTCGCCCATCGACAGGCCGGTGCGCGGTTCGGCGTTGCGCGGGATGTCGGGGACCAGGTGGCCCGGGCGGATCCCGGCCAGGGCCTTGGCCCGGCCGCCGAGGGACTTCGCCCGGCGGGCCTCCAGGAGGATGCGGCGCAGGCGGTCGTTGACGCCGAGCGGGGCGTCGCTCGCGGTGTCGGCACCGCCCGCGACCGCCGACTCCGTCTGCCCCAGGGCGATCTTGTTGGCGGCGGCGATCACGGCCTGGAGGCCGGTGCCGCAGGCCTGCTGGATGTCGTACGCGGGCGTGCGCGGGTCCAGGGCGGAGCCGAGCACCGTCTCGCGGGCGAGGTTGAAGTCGCGGCTGTGCTTGAGGACCGCGCCGGCCACGAACTCGCCGACGGCGCCCGGCCCTTCGAGGCCGTACCGCTCGACCAGGCCGCCGAGGGCGGCGGTGAGCATCTCCTGGTTGGAGGCGGTGGCGTACGGCCCGTCGGAACGGGCGAAGGGGACGCGTGCTCCGCCGATGACCGCGACGCGGCGCGTCGACCCCGGTGCCGATGGGCTCATCTCGACCTGCTCCTCACCCGTGCCATAGGATTACCTCCGGTAACCTTACTCCAGAGTAAGTAGAGCGCGGCAACCGTTGGGGAGATCAGGACATGGCCGACCGCTATCTCAGCTTCACCGGCACCGCACCGGGCCGTTTCCTCACCCGCCGGCTCGGCCTGCCGCAGCCCGCGCCGCTGCGGCGCGACGCCCTCGACGGCGGCCTGCTGCACCTCACGGCCGGGAAGAGCGACCTCGGCCTCGCCCCCGTCCTGGCCCGCACCGGCCTCGCCGCCGACGAGAACGGCCGGCCCGCCGCCGTCGTCCTCGACGCCACCGGCGTACGGGACGTCGACGCGCTCGCCGAGGTGCACGCCGCCCTGCATCCCGTCGTGCGGTCCGTCACGACCGGCGGGCGCGTCGTGGTGCTCGGCACCCCGCCCGAGGCCGCCGACCACCACCAGGCCGCCGCCCAGCAGGCGTTGGAGGGCTTCACCCGCTCGCTCGGCAAGGAGATCGGGCGGGGCAGGACCGTCAACCTCGTCCGGGTCACCGGTGCCGACGCGGTCGCCGCCGAGTCCACCCTCCGCTTCCTCCTCTCCCCCGCCTCCGCCTTCGTCAGCGGGCAGGTGATCGAGGTCGGGACGGCGGCGGGGGAGGCGACGGACGCGGCGGCCGACGGCGGCATCACCGCCCCGGACGACTGGGAACTCCCCCTCGCCGGACGCACCGCCCTCGTCACCGGCGCCGCGCGCGGCATCGGCGCGGCGGTCGCCGAGACGCTGGCCGGGCAGGGCGCCCAGGTCGTCGTCCTCGACGTGCCGCAGGCGGAGGACGAGGCACGCCGGGCCGCCGAACGCCTCGGCGGCACCGCCCTCGCCCTCGACATCACGGCGGCCGACGCGGGCGAGCGCATCGCCGCCGCCGTCCCCGGCGGGCTCGACGTCCTGGTCCACAACGCCGGCATCACCCGCGACCGGCGCCTGGTCAACATGGACGCCGACCGCTGGAGTTCCGTCCTCGACGTCAACCTCGCCGGCGTCCTGCGCACCACCGACGCGCTGCTCGCGGCGGGCGCGGTCAACCGGGGCGGGCGGATCGTGGCCACGGCCTCGATCGCCGGGCTCGCGGGCAACGCGGGCCAGACCAACTACGGCGCCAGCAAGGCCGGCGTCGTCGGCCTGGTCCGCTCCCTCGCGCCGCGCGCGCTCGCCGGGCACGGGGTGACGGTGAACGCGGTGGCGCCGGGCTTCATCGAGACCAGGATGACCGCGGCGGTCCCCCTCCTCATCCGCGAGGCCGGCCGCCGCATGAGCTCCCTCGCCCAGGGCGGCCTCCCCGTCGACGTCGCCCGCACCATCGCCTGGCTCGCCCACCCGGCCTCCGGCGCCGTCAACGGCCAGGTCGTCCGGGTCTGCGGCCAGAGCCTGCTGGGGGCGTGATGACCACGACGACGCCCGCCGCCACCCTCACCGGCGCGCCCGCCCTCGCCCCGCTCCTCGCCCGCGGCGCCCTGCTCTCGCCCCTCAAACGCCCCCGCTCCGACGCGGACTTCCCCCGCACCCGCCTCGTCCTGCCCGGCCTGCGCATCGACCTGGCGAAGCTGGCGGCCTACGAGCGGGTCTGCGGTTTCGCGACCGGCGCGGACGCCCTCCCGGTCACGTACCCGCACGTCCTCGGCTTCCCGCTGGCCATGCGCCTGATGAGCGGCCGGGACTTCCCACTGCCCCTGCTCGGCCTCGTCCACACGTCGATCACCGTCACCCGGCGCGCCCCGATGCCCGCGACCGGCACGTACGAACTCAGCGTGTACGTCGAGGGCCTGGCCGCCCACCGGCGCGGGACCGAGGCGTCGGTGGTCACGGAGGTGCGCCCCGGCGCGGCGGCCGGAAGGGGCGCGGCGTCCGCGCGGGGCGCGACGGGGACGGCTGGGGTGGCCGGGACGGCTGGGGTGACCGGGGTGGCCGGCGCGGACCCCGTGTGGGAGTCCCGCAGCACCTATCTCGCCCGGCACCGCACCACCGCCGCGCACGCTCCCGAGGAGCCCTCCGCCGAGCCGCCCGCACCCCTGCCCGCCCTCGCCGAGTGGCCCCTCGGCGGTGACGTCGGGCGGCGCTACGCGGCCGCGTCCGGTGACCGCAACCCCATCCACCTGCACCCGCTCACCGCCCGCCTGTTCGGCTTCCCGCGGGCCATCGCGCACGGCATGTGGACCGTGGCCCGGTGCCTGGCCGAGCACGGGACACCGGACGCGGCCGCGGTCCGGGCGCGGTTCCGGGCGCCGGTGCTGCTGCCGGGGACCGTGACGTACGGGGCCGGGGACGGCCGCTTCGAGATGCGCGGCGGAGACGGCCGACGGCTGCACGTGTCCGGCGAGGTGGCGCCCTATCCGGCAGCCTGAACCACGGGGCGGAGCTTCGGCGCGGCATCCGGAGCCGGGTCGGTGACCGGTTCGGTGACCGGGTCGGTGACCGGTTCGGTGACCGGGTCGGGGTCCTCCTCCGGCGGCGACCACGGCCGCCCCGCCATCAGGTCGCCCAGGCCCGCCCAGGCGAAGTTCATCAGGGTCGCCGCCGCCTGCTTCGCGCCGACGCCCTCGGTGGCGCCCGCCCAGTCGGCCAGCGACTCGGCGGCCCCGACCAGCGCCTCGGCCAGCCCCGCGACCTCGCCCTCGGGCAGGTGCGGGTCCTGGTGCGCGTCCCGGGCCGCCGCCGCGATGAGCTGCGTCACGAACGCGACGATGTCCGCGCGCATCGCCGCGACCTCGGCCGCGAACCGCTCGCCGTGCGTACGGGCGTGCAGGTGCAGCATCCGCCAGGCGTCCGGGTGCCGGGCGGTGTGGGTGAAGAACGCCCGCAGACCCGACCAGAGTTGCCCGTCGGCCGAGAGCCCCGGCCGTACCCCGGCCCGCACCGCGTCGGTGAGGGCGCGGGCCTCGCGGCGGATGCAGGCGGTGAAGAGGTCGTCCTTCGAGTTCAGGTAGAGGTAGACCAGCGGCTTGGAGACGCCGGCGAGTTCGGCGATCTCGTCCATCGACGCCGCCATGTAACCGCGCTGTCCGAAGACGCTCACGGCCGCGTCCAGCATCTGCTGCTCGCGGACCGCGCGCGGCATCCGCTTGGTGGTCTTCTGGGCACCCATGCGCATCAGCGTACGGTCCGTTCGGCGCCGACGG
The DNA here is from genome assembly GCF_000721235.1 of Streptomyces olivaceus. GTDB lineage: Bacteria > Actinomycetota > Actinomycetes > Streptomycetales > Streptomycetaceae > Streptomyces > Streptomyces olivaceus. The sequence continues at coordinate 108,016 of NZ_JOFH01000010.1, read as the reverse complement.
CCCGCGGCGCAGTGGCTTTGGTGGGATCGTCGGGCTGAGCGGCCGCACCCGGCCGCACCGGACGGGAAGAGGAGACCGGCATGGCGGTTCAGCGGATGGACAACGTCGGCATCGTCGTCGACGACATGGACGCCGCGGTCGCGTTCTTCGAGGAACTCGGTATGGAACTGGAGGGCAGGAGCCAGGTCGAGGGCCTCTTCGCCGACCAGTGCACCGGCCTCGACGGCGTCCGCTGCGACATCGCGATGCTCCGGACGCCGGACGGCCACGGACGGCTGGAGCTGTCCGAATACCACAACCCCACCGCGATCAGCGACGGGCCCCGTGAGCGGCCGCACAACGTCCTGGGCACGCACCGCGTCATGTTCGCCGTCGACGACCTCGGGGACACCGTGGCCCGGCTGCGCCCGCACGGCGGTGAACTCGTCGGTGAGATCGCCCGGTTCGAGGACAGCTACCTGCTCTGCTACCTGCGGGGCCCGGCGGGGGTCATCGTCGGGCTGGCCGAGGAGCTGCGGCCCGGCACGTGACGGACGCCCCGCACCGGGTGCCGGTGCGGGGCGTCGGGTCCTGTCGGGCCGGCCGGCGGTCAGGCGGCTGCCGGAACCGGCTCCGGCTCCTGCTCCCGCTTCCGCTCCGGCTCGTCGATCGGCGAGGCGTGGGCCTCGTCGTAGGCCTTGCGGTCGAGCAGTCCCTCGCGGGCGGAGACGATCACCGGGACCAGCGCCTGGCCGGCGACGTTCGTGGCCGTGCGCATCATGTCCAGGATCGGGTCGATGGCGAGGAGGAGGCCGACGCCCTCCATGGGCAGGCCCAGGGTGGAGAGGGTCAGGGTGAGCATGACCGTGGCGCCGGTGAGACCGGCCGTGGCGGCGGAACCGACCACGGAGACGAAGGCGATCAGCAGGTAGTCGCCGACCCCCAGGTCGATGCCGAAGATCTGGGCGACGAAGATCGCGGCGATCGCCGGGTAGACCGCGGCGCAGCCGTCCATCTTGGTCGTCGCGCCGAAGGGGACGGCGAAGGACGCGTACTCCTTCGGCACGCCGAGGCGCTCGGTGACCTTCTGGGTGAGCGGCATGGTGCCGACGGAGGAGCGGGAGACGAAGCCGAGCTGGATGGCGGGCCAGGCGCCCTTGAAGAACTGGAGCGGGCTCGCCTTGGCGACGGTGGCCAGCAGCGTCGGGTAGACCACGAACATGACGATCGCGCAGCCGACGTAGATGTCGGCGGTGAAGGTCGCGTACTTGCCGAGGAGGTCCCAGCCGTAGGTGGCGATGGCCTTGCCGATGAGGCCGACGGTGCCGAGCGGGGCGAGGCGGATGACCCACCACAGGGCCTTCTGGAGGAGTTCGAGGACGGACTCGCTCAGGTTCAGGATCGGCTGGGCCTTCTCGCCGAGCTGGAGGGCGGCGATACCGGCGACGGCGGCCATGAAGACGATCTGGAGGACGTTCAGCTCGGTGAACGGCGTGATGACGTCGGTCGGCACGATGCCGGTCAGGAAGTCGATCCAGGAACCGGTGTGTTCGGGCTTGGCGCCGTCGGCCGGGGTGAGGCCGGTGCCGGAGCCGGGGTTGGTGACGAGGCCGATGACGAGGCCGATGGCCACCGCGATCAGCGACGTGACCATGAACCAGAGGAGGGTGCGGGACGCCAGGCGGGCCGCGTTGTTGACCTTCCGCAGGTTGGTGATCGACACCAGGATCGCGAAGAAGACGAGCGGGGCGACGGCCAGCTTCAGCAGGCCGATGAAGGTGTCACCGACCTTCTCCAAGGTGGTGACCAGCCAGGATATGTCCTGGCTGCGGGCCAGCCAGCCCAGCAGCACGCCGAGCACGAGACCGGCGAGTATCTGCGCCCAGAAAGGGATCTTGAGGTACTTCGTGACCGAGGACACCGGTGAGGAAGAGGGAGACGAGGAAGAGGACACGGACATGCTCCGTAAGGGGACGGGACGCGGGGGTTGCGCTGAGCTGACGTGGTGAGACGCGGATCGACGCTGGGGGACGTGGAGGACGGCGGAATGAGGGGGAACGTCAGGGGCGACAGTTCGCGGACGCGCACCGGCAGAGGTCCACGTGCAGGCGCGCCACGAGCGCCGGGCGCTGCGGTGAGGTCGGCGCGGCTGCTTGGTTCATGCACACGACTTTAACACCGGCACTTTGGGACACTCAAAGCCTCACTTTGAGAGGCAGGGGTGGACCACCGCCCGCACAACGCAAAGCGCCCCGGTTTCCCTGTGGATGAGGAAGCCGGGGCGGGCGGTGTGTGACGGGTGTTACGAGGCCGAGGCCTGGCCCTGGGTGCGCGCCGCGTCGTCGGCGAGGTCCTCCTGGCCGCGGTTGGCGTCCAGGTTCGCCTTCATGCGGTCGACGCGCCGCACGACCCGCACCGAGGCGCGGTCGCGCTCCTTGCGCAGGGCGACGTAGCTGATGGGGGCGGAGATCAGCAGGGCGAGCAGGAGGATCCACATGCCGTTGGAGTCGCCGAGGCCGCGCGGGAAGACTCCGGCGTAGACGAGACCCCAGACGGCCACGAGGCAGCCCACGAAGATCCCGAGGCGCATCAGCGTGTAGCGGAGCATCTCAATCCACTCTTCCGTTTCCGGCACAAAGGGGCACCGTCCAGTGAAACATGCCGGGGTGCCGGTCCCGCAGGGGGGTCAGGGCCCGTCGCGGGAGGGTCGCGATCGGCGGCGGGAGTCAGGTCAGCGGCAGGAGCATGAAGACGTCGTCGCGGTCGTCGCCCGGCGCCACCCGGATCGCGGCGGGGACCCGGCCGACCTCCTTGTAGCCGCAGGACTCGTAGAACCGCTCCAGACCGAGTCCGCCGCGGCAGGTGAGGCGGATCGCCTCGACGCCGTCGACGGTGCGGGCCGCGTCCGCGGCGGCGGCCATCAGATCCCGGCCGTAGCCGCGGCCCTGGTGGCGGGGGTGGACCATGACCGTGTAGAGCCACAGCCAGTGGGTCATCAGCCGGTGCGTGTTCAGTACGAGGAACGCGGTGGCGGCGACCCTGCCCTCCTCGTCGTGGCCGACGAGCAGGCGGGTGCCGCCCTCGGCCATGCCGACCAGGTGCTTGACCAGCGCCGGGCGGACCTCCTCGCGCGTCACGGGCGGCACGAAGGCCACGGCGCCGCCCGCGTTGGACACGTCGGTCCACAGGTCGAGCACGCCGTCGCGGAGGTCGGGGGTGACTGCCGGGTCGAGAGTGAAGGTAAGGGACACGTCGCCATGGTAACCATTACGCAAGGACCCGTTCAGCCCCGCGCCCCAGAGTCGGGACAGTCCCGGCCCCTGTCGGCAGGCGTGAGGACATGCCCAAAGGGGCGCGGGGAACTGCGCGACCGGCCCCCACCGGCCCGCAGCCGAGGAACTGCCGCGGAGCATCAGACCCGCATCGGCTGCGGCGACTCCCGACGCGCCGGGTCGGCTCCGTCGTACTCCCGGAGGATCTCGTACCGCGTGTTCCGCTCGACCGGGCGGAACCCGGCGTCGCGGATCAGGTCGAGCAGGTCCTCGCGGGTCAGCTTGTTCGGCGTGCCGAAGTCGTCCGCGTCGTGGGTGATCTTGTACTCGACCACCGAGCCGTCCATGTCGTCCGCGCCGTGCTGGAGGGCCAGCTGGGCCGTCTGCACGCCGTGCATGACCCAGAAGACCTTCACGTGCGGGACGTTGTCGAACAGGAGGCGGGAGACGGCGAAGGTCTTCAGGGCCTCCGCGCCGGTCGCCATCTGCGTCCGCGCCTGGAGCCGGTTGCGGACCTTGCCGTCCTTCATGTCCACGAAGTCGTGCTGGTAGCGCAGCGGGATGAAGACCTGGAAGCCGTTCGTCTCGTCCTGCAGCTCACGCAGGCGCAGCACGTGGTCCACGCGGTGGCGGGGCTCCTCGATGTGGCCGTAGAGCATGGTGCACGGGGTCTTCAGGCCCTTCTCGTGCGCCAGGCGGTGGATGCGGGACCAGTCCTCCCAGTGGGTGCGGTGGTCGACGATGTGCTGCCGCACCTCCCAGTCGAAGATCTCGGCGCCGCCGCCGGTGAGCGACTCCAGACCGGCGTCGATCAGCTCGTCCAGGATGTCGGAGGCGGACATCCCGGAGATCGTCTCGAAGTGGTGGATCTCGGTGGCCGTGAAGGCCTTGAGCGACACGTCGGGCAGCGCGGCCTTCAGTTCGCGCAGCGAGCGCGGGTAGTAGCGCCACGGCAGATTGGGGTGCAGGCCGTTGACGATGTGCAGCTCGGTGAGGTTCTCGCCCTCCATCGCCTTGGCGAGCTTCACCGCCTCCTCGATGCGCATCGTGTACGCGTCCTTCTCCCCCGGCTTGCGCTGGAAGGAGCAGTACGCGCAGGAGGCGGTGCACACGTTGGTCATGTTCAGGTGGCGGTTGACGTTGAAGTGGACGACGTCGCCGTTCTTCCGCGTCCGCACCTCGTGCGCGAGACCGCCGAGCCAGGCGAGGTCGTCCGACTCGTACAGCGCGATGCCGTCCTCACGGGACAGCCGCTCACCGGAACGGACCTTCTGCTCCAGCTCGCGCTTGAGCCCGGCGTCCATGCGATACCTCTTTCTGAGACAGACTGGTCAACAGTACGCGCCTGCTACTGGACCTCTTCGGGCAGTTCGCCCACCCTGTTCTCCCACTTCGTGGAGAGGACGATGGTGGTGCGGGTCCTGGACACGCCCTTGGTGCCCGACAGCCGCCGGATGATGCTCTCCAGGGCGTCCACGTCCGCCGCGCGCGCCTTGAGCATGTAGGAGTCGTCGCCGGCGATGAACCAGCAGTCCTCGATCTCCCGCAGCTCCTTGAGCCGCTGGGCGACGTCGTCGTGGTCGGCCGCGTCGGAGAGCGAGACGCCGATCAGGGCGGTGACGCCGAGGCCGAGCGAGGCGGCGTCGACGGTGGCCCGGTAGCCGGTGATGACGCCGGCCGCCTCCAGCCGGTTGATGCGGTCGGTGACGCTGGGTCCCGAGAGCCCGACGAGGCGCCCCAGCTCGGCGTAGGAGGCCCGGCCGTTCTCCCTCAGGGCCTGGATGAGCTGCCTGTCCACCGCGTCCATGCGATCGAAGCCTTCCACTGAAGAATTCTGAAGATGTGGGTAACAAAGGTGCGTGGGGGATGGTGCGTGGGGGGGGATGGTGCTCAGGTGCCCGGCGGGCGGGCCGCGCCCAGCTCGCCGCGCCAGCGGCGGTAGAGACCGTGCTCGACGCCCGCCGCGTCGAGGACGCGTCCGGCGACGAAGTCCACCAGGTCCTGGATGTGCGTCGCCCCCGCGTAGAAGGCCGGGGAGGCGGGCACCACGGCCGCGCCCGCGTCGTCCAGCGCCACCAGGTGCCGCAGGGTGCGGCCGTCCAGCGGGCTCTCCCGTACGGCGACGACGAGCCGCCGGCGTTCCTTGAGGGTGACGCTCGCGGTCCGCTGGAGCAGGTCCTTCGACAGCCCGAGCGCGACACCGGCCACGCAGGCCGTCGACGCGGGCACGATCAGCATGCCCTTCGTCGGGTACGACCCCGAGGACGGCCCGGCCGCGAGGTCGCCCGCGCTCCAGTGCCGTACGCCGGAGACGTCCGTGTCGAACGTGCCCGGCTTGCCGTCGGCTCCGCGGTCCAGCCATGCGCGCAGGTCCTGCTGCCAGTGGGCGTCGCGGAAGGAGATGCCGGTCTCGTCGAGCAGGGTGAGCCGCGAGGCCCGGCTGACCACCAGGTCGACGCTCTCGCCTGCGGCGATCAGCGCGCGCAGCACGGCGGCGGCGTACGGGGTGCCGGACGCTCCGGACACCCCCACGATCCAAGGCACGCGGTGCGTCTGTCCTGGGTTCACATGTCGAGCCTACCGGGGGACGGGGCAGTCCTCAGGACCGGTCCGGCCCCTCGGGGTCCACGGGACGTGGCCGCGCAGCGGGCCGGAACTCAGACGGTCAGGCCCCGAACCAGCAGGTCCAGCAGCGCGCACACGAAGAGGGCGATGCCGATGAAGCCGTTGACCGAGAAGAACGCCCTGTTGAGGCGGGTCAGGTCGTGGGGGCGGACGATGGTGTGCTCGTAGCCGAAGGCGCCCGCGACGATCAGCAGGCCGAGCCAGAAAAACACGCCTGCGTCGGTGGCGACGGCGTACCAGGCGAACAGGGCGGTGGTGACCGTGTGGCAGGCGCGGGCGCCCCAGATCGCGGCCGGGACGCCGAAGCGGGCGGGGACGGACTTCACTCCGACCTGCCGGTCGGTCTCGACGTCCTGGCAGGCGTAGATCAGGTCGAAGCCGCCGATCCAGATGCCGACCGCCAGGCCGAGGATCACGGCCTCCCAGGACCACTCGCCGCTGATCGCCAGCCAGCCGCCGATCGGGCCCATGGCCTGCGCGAGGCCCAGGATGGCCTGCGGGAAGTTCGTGAACCGCTTGCCGTACGGGTAGAGCACCATCGGCACGACGGCCACGGGGGCGAGGGCCAGGCAGAGCGGGTTGAGCAGGGCCGCCGCGCCGAGGAAGACGACGAGGGCGACCAGCGCGCCGGTCCAGGCGTGCTTGACCGACATGGCGCCGGTGACCAGTTCGCGGTGGGCGGTGCGCGGGTTGCGGGCGTCGATCTCGCGGTCGATGATCCGGTTGACCGCCATCGCGAAGGTGCGCAGGCCCACCATGGCGACGGTGACCAGGAGCAGCCTGCCCCAGTGGATGTTCTCGTCCCACCGGTACATCGCGGTCAGCGCGGCGATGTAGGCGAAGGGCAGCGCGAACACCGAGTGCTCGATCATCACCAGGCGCAGGAACGCTTTGGTGCGCCCCGGCTGCTGCGGCAGGGCGGCGGAAGCCGACGTCACAGTCCGTACTCCTTCCAGCGGCGGTCGACCTTCGCCGCCGTATCCGGGTCGGACAGCACCATGTCCGGCCAGCCCCCGTCGCGGGTGTACCCCTCCTCGGGCAGCTTCCGCGTCGCGTCGATGCCCGCCTTGCCGCCCCAGAACTGCTGGTAGGAGGCGTGGTCGAGGTGGTCCACCGGGCCTTCCACGACGGTGAGGTCACGGCCGTAGTCGGTGTTGCCGAGCGCCCGCCAGGCGACCTCGTGCAGGTCGTGGACGTCGCAGTCGGAGTCGACGACCACGATCAGCTTGGTCAGGGACATCATGTGCGCGCCCCAGACGGCGTGCATCACCTTCTGGGCGTGCTTGGGGTACTTCTTGTCGATCGAGACGATCGCGCAGTTGTGGAAGCCGCCGGCCTCGGGGAGGTGGTAGTCCACGATGTCCGGGACGATGATCTTGAGGAGCGGGAGGAAGAAGCGCTCCGTGGCCCGCCCGAGGGGGCCGTCCTCCGTCGGCGGGCGGCCGACCACGATCGACTGGAGCAGCGGGCGCTTCCGCATCGTCACGCAGTCGATCTTCAGGGCGGGGAACGGCTCCTGCGGGGTGTAGAAGCCGGTGTGGTCGCCGAAGGGCCCCTCGGGGAGCATCTCGCCCGGCTCCAGCCAGCCCTCGATGACGACCTCGGCCTGCGCGGGGACCTGGAGCGGGACCGTCCTGCAGTCGACCATCTCGATCCGCTTGCCCTGGAGGAACCCGGCGAACAGGTACTCGTCGATGTCGCCGGGGAGCGGGGCGGTGGAGGCGTACGTCACAGCGGGCGGGCAGCCGAAGGCGATCGCGACCGGCAGCCGCTCACCGCGCCGGGCGGCGACCTGGTAGTGGTTGCGGCTGTCCTTGTGGATCTGCCAGTGCATGCCGATGGTGCGCCTGTCGTGGCGCTGGAGCCGGTACAGGCCCAGGTTCCGGATGCCCGTCTCCGGGTCCTTGGTGTGGGTCAGGCCCAGGTTGAAGAAGGAGCCGCCGTCGTCCGGCCAGGTGAAGAGGGCCGGGAGGCGGTCGAGGTCCACGTCGTCGCCGGTGAGGACCACCTCCTGGACGGGCGCGCTGTCCGCCTTCACCTTCTTCGGCGGTACGTGCGTCATCGCGCCGAGCTTCCCGAAGGCCTCGCGCACGCCGACGAAGCCCTGCGGCAGCTCGGGGCGGAGCAGGCCGCCGATCTTGTCCGAGATGTCGGAGTACGCCTTGAGTCCGAGGGCCTTGAGCAGGCGGCGGTCGGTGCCGAAGACGTTCATCGCGAGGGGCATGTCGGAGCCCTTCACGTTCTCGAAGAGCAACGCCGGGCCGCCCGCCTTGTTCACCCGGTCGACGATCTCCCCGACCTCCAGGTGCGGGTCGACCTCGGCCTTGATGCGCTTGAGGTCGCCCTCGCGCTCCAGGGCCCTGAGCAGGGAGCGAAGATCGTCGTAAGCCATGCCGCCCAGTATCCCCGAGCGGTTACCCTGGCCCTGTACCTGGGGGCCCGTGACGCGTCCCCACCCCTCGCTTGAGCTGGAGAGGCCCATGCTCCGGGTGCTGATGTTCCTCGTCCCCCTGGCCCTGAGCGTCTACGCGTTCATCGACTGCATCAGCACGAAGGACTCGGACATCCGCCACATGCCCAAGCCGCTGTGGGCGATCCTCGTGCTGGTCTTCCCGCTGGTCGGCTCGATCTCCTGGATCATCGCCGGCAAGAAGCGGCAGCCGGCCGGCACGTCCCCCTGGCAGGGCGGCGGCCGGCGGCAGTGGGTGGCGCCGGACGACAACCCCGACTTCCTGAAGTCCCTCGACAACGACGAGGAGCGGGACGACAAGAAGGACAAGGACAAGGAGTAGGGGCCGCCGCCGCGTGCCCGCGGCCCTCAGCGGGCGACGCCGGCGAACTTCTCGACGGCGGCCGGGCTCACCGGTGTGAAGAAGTTGACCAGGTTGCCGTCGGGGTCGCGGAAGAGGAGCGCCCGGTTGCCCCAGGGCATGGTCGTGGGCTCCTTGACGAACTCGGTGACGTATCCGGTCAGGTTGCGGTGCACGGCGTCCACGTCCTCGACGAGGAACTCGATGATGACGCTGCGGTTGTCGGCCGGCCGGGCGGAGCCGGGGGCGAAGAGCGGCACGGTGCGGGTGCTGCCGATCGCCAGGGTGCCCGAGGCGGTGGGCAGTTCCGCGAAGTCCTCGGTCGCCCAGGTCGCGCGCAGTCCGGTGGCGCGCTCGTAGAAGTCGACGAGGCGGGCGACGTCGCCCGTGATGACGCGGATCGAGACGAGGTTCATGGGGGCCTCCCGGCCGGTCGGTGCTCGTGAACACGGCTCGACGCCTTCGGTCGATGCCTGCGGCCCCACGCTAGGAGGGATGTGGGACAGGTCCCGGCCTATAGGGAAGCCGTGGCGAGCCACGCGGTGCCGGCGGCGGCGACCAGGAGGGTGAGGTTGAGGGCGACCCGGCGGTCCCCGAGGCGCAGGTGCACCGCGGTCGCGCCGATCTGCAGGACGGCGAAGCCGACGGCTGCCGCCACGGCCAGCCCGGGCGCGACGCCGGTCAGCGGCGGAAGGACCAGCCCGGCCGCGCCGAGCACCTCGACCAGCCCGATGGCGCGGACGGCGGGCATCGGTGTGCTGTCCACCCAGGCCATCATCGGCCGGAGCCGGTCCCGGCTGTGGAGCACCTTCACCCCGCCCCCGTAGAGGTAGAAGGCGGCGAGGAGTCCGGCGACGATCCAGTACGCGACGTTCATGCGTCGATTCCACCGCCGGGGCGCCGGGGGCGTCCAAGACCTGTTCCGCGCACTCGATACCGTACGGGTATCGTCGCAGGAAGCAGAGGCAGGGGCAGAGGAGAGACAGCGGAGAGGGAGCGGTGAGGAGCGGGTGAACCGGATGGAGCTGCGTACGCTGCGCTACTTCGTCGCGGTCGCCGAGGAGCTCCACTTCGGCCGCGCGGCCGCCCGGCTGCACATGAGCCAGCCGCCGCTGAGCCGCGCGATCAAGGCGCTGGAGACGGAACTCGGTGCCGCGCTCCTGCACCGGACGTCCGCCGGCGTCACGCTCACCGAGGCGGGCGCGGTACTGCTCGACGAGGCGCGCGGCCTGCTCGACCGGGCCGACCGGGTACGCGCCCGCGTCGCCGCCGCCGCGGGCGCGACGGCGCTCACCGTCGGCATCCTCGGCGACAGCGCCGACCCGGACGTGGTCCGGCTGGCCGACGCCTACCGCCGGCGGTACCCGCACGTCGAGGTCACCGTCCGCGAGACCGACCTGACCGACCCCACGTGCGGGCTGCACGCCGGGCTGGTCGACGTGGCGCTGACCCGCGGCCCCTTCGACCCGACCGGTCTGAGCACGCACGAGCTGCGCGCCGATCCGGTGGGGGCGCTGCTGCGTGCCGACGACCCCCTGGCCGGCCGCGCGAGCCTGACGCCGTCCGAGCTGGCCGACCGCCGCTGGTTCCGCTTCCCGGCGGGCACGGACCCCGCGTGGCAGGCGTACTGGAACGGCGGCGAGCCGCGGCGGGGGCCGGTGGTGCGCACCGTACGGGAATGCCGGCAGGCCGTCCTCTGGAACGGCACGGTCGGCATGACCCTCGCCGGTCACGTGCCCGGCGAGGGCCTCACCGTGGTCCCGCTGGCCGGCCTGCCGCCGAGCCCCTTGCTGCTGGCCTGGCCCCGGACCGACCCGAACCCGCTGGTCCGCTCGTTCGTGCGGACCGCGGTCACGGCGTACGGCGCCTCCTGATCCCTCAGGTCCGCTTCCACTGCTGCGACGACTGCCCGGACTCGCAGGTCTGGGCGTCGACGCCGGAGCCGAAGGCCAGGTCGAGGCAGCCGTCGTTGAAGACACTGCGCAGGGTGCCGCCGGCCCCGGACCGCCACAGGACCGCGGTGCCGTCGGAGGCGCAGTCGGCGGTGAAGACGGCCTGCCCCTTCATGTTGGCGCTCAGGCAGGAGCCGGACTCGTTGACGACCTTGACCGCGCCGTTCGCCCCGCTCCGGAAGGTCCAGCGGGCCGCCGCGCCCGTGCAGGACCCGGTGTCCGCGGCGCTGAAGGCCTGGGTGAGGCATGTGCCGTCCTCACCGTTCTTCAGGACGAACCAGCCGGAGGAGGGGGCACCGGCATCGCCGGACCCCGCCGAGCCGTCCGAACCGTCCGAGCCGCTCGAACCCCCGCCGCCGGCACCGCCGTCCGAGTCCTTCGAACCGTCCGAGCCGTCCGAGCCGTTCGAACCCGCTGATCCGGCCGAGCCGTTCGCGTCCCCACCGCTTCCGGACCCCGAACTCCCCCCGTCCGCAGTGCCGTTGTCGCTGCCGGGCCCCTGCGCCCCGGGCGAGGAGGAGGACGAGGCGGAGGACGACGCACTCGCAGTCGGGCTGCCCGTGCCCGACGCCGAGGCCGACGGCGACCCCTGCGGGGCGGGCGGGGCCGACACGGAGGAGGTGGGGCCCGTGCCCGCCTCCGCGTCCGAGTCGGCGGAGAAGGGCAGGAGTTGGATGGCCAGCGTGCTTCCGGCCACCACCACGACCGGGACGAGGGCGAACAGCACCCGCCTGCGCCCGCGCCGCTCGCCCCGCTCCTTCCGCCCCTTCTGGTCCTCCTGCTCCTTCTGCTCCTTCTGGTCCTTCTGCTTCGCCTCGCCGGGCTCGGTGGTCCCGCCGCCCGGCTCCGCGTCCGGCTCGGGCAGGTCCGCGGCGTCCGGCAACGTACCGGCGAAGGCGGCCCGTTCGGACAGCAGCCCGGTGACGGCCTCCGGCCACAGCGGGGGCTCGTACGGTCCGTGCCGCTCGGCGATGTCGAGGAGTTCGGCGGCGGTCGGCCGGCCTTCGTGGTCCTTGTCGAGGCAGGACGCGACGACGTCCGCGAGTTCGGGGTCCAGGTCCCGCAGGACGTCCAGGTCGGGAGCCTCGTGCACGATCCGGTACAGCACCGCGTGCCCCGACTCGTCACCGAAGGGCGGCCGCCCGGACGCCGCGTACGCCAGCACCGAGCCCAGCGCGAACACGTCCACGACACCACTGGACGCCCGGCTCCCCGAAGCCTGCTCGGGAGACATGTAGGCGGGCGTGCCCACCACCATGCCGGTCCGGGTCAGCTGGCTCTGCTCGGCCGCCCGCGCGACACCGAAGTCGATGAGCGTGAGCCCGTCCAGGGTCAGCATCACGTTGGACGGCTTGAGATCGCGGTGCACCATGTCCAGGCCGTGCACCGCCGCCAGCCCCTTGGCAGCCTCCCGCAGGATCAGCCACAGCGCCTCGGCGGGCAGCGGGCCGCCGTGCGCCTCCAGCGCCTCGCTCAGCGTGAGGCCCGGCACGTAGGCGGTCGCGAACCAGGGCGGCCGCGCCTCCCGGTCCCCCGCGAGCAGCGGCGCGGTCGCCTCCTCGGGCAGGCGCGCGAGGTTGTCCAGCTCGTGTCCGAAGCGGCGCAGGAAGTCCTTGTCCTCCGCGACGACCGAGGGCAGGAGCTGCTTGACGGCCGCGTACCGGCCCTCGTGGACTCCGAGATAGACGCGCCCCATTCCGCCGGCGCCGAGGCGCCCGACCAGCGGGATCGGCCCGATCCACCGCGGGTCCTCGTCCTCCAGTGGCCCGGCTCCGCTGCCGTTCAGCTCCAACACGTCTGCTCTGTCTCCCCGTTGCGATGACGACCGGGGCCCGCGGCCCCTCAAACAGCACCGCGGCGAGGTTACCGCCGATCTCCTCCTCGACGCCGCGCTTCGCCTCCGCACGGAGTCGGGCGGACGGGGCGTCGGGCGACACCGGAACCGCCGCTGTCCCCCGGGGGAGCTACGCCCAGGTGTCCACCGCGGGGGGACGATGCCGGAGCGCCGGATCCATAGAGTCTTCATCAGTCGCCGAGCACGACAGGCCGACCGAGAAAGCCCCCCGTCACCTGATCCGTACCCCACCCTTGCCTGCTGGAGGCCCCCATGTTCCGCACCCTCGCCAAGGCGGTCGCCGCGATCGCCGTCGTCTGCACCGTGGCCGGAGCGGGACTCGTCCTCAACGAGGAGTTCGGCAAGGACGACGGCAAGGACACCGCCGCCGACGCGGGTCCCTCGTTCACGGGTACGAAGAAGATCCGCGTCGACGGCCACTCGGTCAACGTCTCCTGCTCCGGCGACTCGGACGCCGACCAGCCCCTGGTGCTGCTGATGGCCGGCGGCGGCGAGGGCCTGGACAACATGGCCGCGCTGCAGAAGTCGCTGAGCGGCAGCAACCGGGTCTGCTCCTACGACCGCCTCGGCGAGGGCAAGAGCGACAAGCCCGAGGCGGGCACCCCGCAGCACATCAACGACGCCGCGGTCCTGCTCACCGGCGTCCTCGACCAGCTCGCCGGCGACCGCCCCGTCGTCCTGGCCGGACACTCCCTCGGCGGCAACATCGCCGCCCGCTACACCCCCGACCACACCGACCGCGTCAAGGGCCTGGTCCTCCTCGACGCCACCATCCCCCACCTCACCCGCGACATGAAGGCCACCATCCCCGCCGACGCCACCGGCGCGTCCGCCCAGGTGCGGGACGGCGCGATCGCCGCCAACGAGGGCCAGAACCCGGAGCAGTTCGTCATCGCCGACGGCCCGGTCCACTCGGCCGGCGACATCCCGGTCGAGATCCTCCGGCACGAGTCCCAGTACTCCATCGTCCCCGAGCACGAGACCGCCCTGGAGAAGATGTGGGCCGACGGCCAGCAGGAGTGGCTGAAGCTGTCCACCGACAGCAAGGTCACCATGGCCGAGGGCACCGGCCACTACATCCACACCGACAGCCCCGACATCGCCGTCAAGACCGTCCAGGACGTCACCGCCCGCGCCGCGAAGGCCGAGTAGGTCCCCGCTCCGTCAAGAGATCAAGGACCCCCAGGACCGGCCCCGGGCCGTGGCTTCCCCCGCCACGGCCCGGGGTCGTACGGCTGGACGCGTACCCGGGGAGTGAAGGGTGCGAGGGGGAAGGGTGAAGGGGGCGCCGGGTACGCGTCCGCATCGGCGTTCGAGGGGCCATCCGTTCCGTTGAACAGTGCCGACACACCAGGTGCGGGGCCGCGAAGACGGCATTCCCTTGGTCGGGTCTGTACATCTGCGAACGGAGACCCTCTCGTGCGAATGACCGACATCCAGCGCTGCGAGATCCGGCCCGGACGCCTCGTCGAGTGGACGCTCAGTCCGAGGACGCTCGACATCGCGGCGGGCCTGCCCGAGGACGCGCGCCCGCCGGCGTACATCCAGGAGTCGCACATCCGCACGGCCCGGTCGGTGCGCGAGGGCGGCCTGTTCGTGCCGACCTGGCTCGGCGCGGCCTTCGACATCCCGGGCGCGGTCGACCTGGACGTGCTCCAGGAGGCCCTGCGCTCCTGGACCCTGCGGCACGAGACGCTGCGCAGCGGGTTCCGGTGGAGCGGGGAGAGCGGTGACACGATGCGGCGGTTCACGCTCGAACCGGACGCCGTGTCGCTGCACCGCGAGGACGTCGGCGACTTCCCCGACGCCGCGGACCTCGCCGGCCACCTCCAGGACCGCTTCGACCGGGTCGCGGACGCGCTGCGCTGGCCCAACCTCATCTACACGGCGGTCGTCCGCGACGACGGCGTGAGCGTCTACATGGCCTTCGACCACAGCAACGTCGACGCCTACTCCATCTACCGCATCCCCGCCGAGGTGGGCGAGCTGTACGCCGCCGGGATCGCGGGGCGGACCGTGCCGCAGCCCCGGGTGGGCTCCTACGTCGACTTCTGCGAGGCCGAGCGGGCGGACGCGGACCGGATCGACGCCGACCACGACATCGTCGCCCGCTGGCGGGAGTTCATCCGGCGCTGCGACGGACGTCTGCCGTCCTTCCCCGTCGACCTCGGCCTGCGGCCCGGCGGGGCGCTGCCCGAGCAGCGGCTGCTGCGCGAGCCGCTGGTGGACGCGGCCGACGCCGCCGCCTTCGAGGCGTACTGCCGGCCCTACGGCGGCAGCCTGGTCGGTGTCCTGGCCGCGACCGCGCTGATCGTCCACGAGATCGGCGGCGAGAGCGTCTACCGCACGGTCGTGCCCTTCCACACCCGGTCGCGGTCCCAGTGGTCCGAGTCCGTGGGCTGGTACGTGGGCGGCGCGCCGATCGAGGTCCCGGTGGACCGGGCCCACGACTTCCCCGCCGCCCTGCGCACCGTACGGGCCGAGCTCCAGGCCAACCGGCGGATGTCCCGCATGCCGATCGACCGCGTGCTGCGGCTGCTCGGCACGGACTTCCGGCCGGGCTCGCCCGACCTGTACTCGATCGTGTCGTACGTCGACGCCCGCGACGTCCCGGGCGCCGGCGACTGGGCGGAGCAGACGGCGTACGCGATGCTCCGCGTCTCGTACGGCGACCAGGTGTGTGCCTGGGTGACCCGGCTGCCGGAGGGGCTGTGGTTCGCGAGCCGCTACCCGGACACCGACATCGCCCACAAGAACCTGCGGCTGTACGTCGAGCGGCTGCGGGACGTCATCACCGGCATCGGTCAGAAGCCCACCGACTGAAGGGCGCCGAGACCCACGTCCGCGTAGGAGTGCTTGCCGGAGACGAAGATGTTGACGCCGTAGTAGTTGAAGAGCCAGCAGCCGAAGGCGACCAGGGCCAGGTAGGCCGCCTTGCGGCCCTTCCAGCCTGCGGTGGCGCGGGCGTGCAGGTAGCCGGCGTAGGCGACCCAGGTGATGAAGGACCAGGTCTCCTTGGGGTCCCAGCCCCAGTAGCGGCCCCAGGCGTCGCCCGCCCAGATCGCGCCCGCGATGATCGTGAACGTCCACAGCGGGAAGACGGCGGCGTTGACGCGGTAGGCGAACTTGTCGAGGGAGGCGGCGGCGGGCAGCCGGTCCAGGACGGAGTTGGCGAAGCGGCCGGGCGTGCCGCCGGAGGCGAGCTTGTTCTCGAAGCTGTCCTTGAAGAGGTACAGGATCGTGGCGACCGCGCCGACGTAGAAGACCGCGCCGCAGAAGATCGCGGTGGAGACGTGGATGTACAGCCAGTACGAGTGCAGGGCCGGGACGAGCTGGTCGCTGGCGGTGTAGAGGACCGTGACGGCGAGGCCGAGGTCGAGCAGGACCGTGATGATCAGGGGCAGGCCCAGCCAGCGGACCTTCTTCTTCAGCAGGAGCAGCGCGAGGTACACGCCGACGGCGACCGTCGTGAACGTGATGTTGAACTCGTACATGTTGCCCCACGGCGCCCGCCTCACCGACAGGGCGCGGGTGAGGACGCCGCCCGCCTCGACGGCGAAGGCGAGCAGGGTGAGCGAGACGGCGATCCGCCCGTACAGGTCGCCCTGCTCGGTGCCGCCGTGCGCGCCGGGCCCGTCGGGCACGTCGCGCGAGCCGGACGCGCTGCGTACGACGACCGCGGGGCGCTCCAGTACGGCGGTGCCGCCGGCCTTGTTCACGGTGACGGCCGGGCCGGACTTCGCCTCGGCCTTCGCCCCGCCGGTGGCGGTGAGCGCGGCGGCGGTGCGGCCGACCTTGCTGCGGCTGCCGAAGAGCCACTCGGCGATGTACGCGAAGAAGGCCAGCGTGTAGACGGCCATCGATGAGTAGATCAGCGTGTTGCTGACGTTCGCGAGGTTCTCGTTGGTCGCGGCGGCCAGCTCGGTTGCGGCGGCGAGAGTCACTTCTCAGCCCCTTCGGCAGGTACGACGTGGGTGTCGGGGGAATCGGGGGTGTCGTCGTTCTCGGACGCGTCGGGGGCGGGCGGCCCGGACGCGTCGGGGGCGGCGGGCTCCGGCGCCCGGTCGTACAGGACTCCGGCGAGGTCGCCCAGCTCCTCGGGGACCTTCGCGGACTCGCTGCGGCCGAGGCCCGCCATCTCCACGACGGTGACGCCGTCGGCGCCGCGCACGGCCCGGACCCAGACGCGGCGGCGCTGGATGAACAGGGAGCCGGCCAGGCCGAGGATGGCGGCGACGGCGCCGCCGAGCGCCCAGCCGCTGCCGGGCTGCTGGGTGACCTGGAAGCCGGCCCACTCCTGGATGCCGTCGAAGGTGACCGTGCCGGCGCCGTTCGGAAGGGTCATGGTGTCGCCGACCTTGAGCTGCTTCTTGAACAGCTCGCCGTCGGAGTCCTTGAACTCCTTCAGGTTGGACTTGTCGAGCTGGTAGATGCTCTGCGGGAAGCCCGCGTCGACGCCGAGGTCCCCGTGGTAGGCGGAGAGCGCGAGCATCGGGTTCATCGGCGCGGGGAACGTGGAGAGCATCGTGCTGCCCTGGCCGCCGTAGGTCGGCAGGAAGAACGCGTTGAAGCCGAGCTGCTCCTTGGTTCCCTCGGCGTTGCGGTAGCCGTCCATGACCTTGACGGCGCCGGAGGAGGTGGCGTTGGAGTCCAGCGGCAGCAGAGCCGTGGCCTCCTTGTCCATCACGACGTCGCCCTTGGCGTCCTTGACGGTGAGGATCGGCGCGTAGCCGTGGCTGACGAGGTAGACCTTGGAGCCGTCGATCTCCAGCGGCTTGTTGACCTCGACGGTCTTCGTCTTCTCCGCGCCGTAGGCGCCCTCGCTGTAGGTGACCTCGGCCTCGTAGACGCGCGGGGTGCCGCGGTTGGGGCCGGTCGGCTCGTAGGTGCCGTGGAAGTCCTTCAGGGAGAAGCTGAAGGGGGTCAGGTCGTGGTCCGGGTCGAAGAGGTTGCCGGACTTGAAGTCGTCGTACTGGGTGAGGGTGTTGGAGAAGCCGCCGCCCTCCAGGATCAGCTTGTTGCCCTCGTACTTGAAGAGCTGGCCCCAGGCGAAGGCGATCAGCATCACGATCAGGGCGATGTGGAAGGCGAGGTTGCCGACCTCCCGCAGGTAGCCCTTCTCGGCGGCGACGGCGTCCCCGGCGGCGTCCGCGCGGAAGCGGCGCTTCTTCAGCAGCGTCAGCGCCGCCCCGCGGACCTCCTCGGGTTCGGCCGCGGTGCGCCAGGTGGTGTAGGCCGGCAGCCGGTCCAGGCGCCGGGGGGCGCGGGGCGGGCGGCCGCGGAGCTGGCCCACGAACTGCCAGGTGCGCGGGACGATGCAGCCGATGAGGGAGACGAACAGCAGGAGGTAGATCGCGGAGAACCACACCGAGCTGTAGACGTGGAAGAGGCCGAGCTTGTCGTAGACCGGGGCGAGCAGGTCGTGGTTGTCGCGGAACTCCTCGACCTTCATGGCGTCGACGCCGTCCTGCGGGATCAGGGACCCCGGGATCGCGCCCAGCGAGAGGAGCAGGAGCAGGAGCAGGGCGACGCGCATCGAGGTGAGCTGGCGCCAGAACCAGCGGGCCCAGCCGATCACGCCGAGGGAGGGGAGGTTCGGGGCCTCCTCCTTGGGCGCGGTGGACAGCTGGGAGCCGGCGGCGCCGAGGTCCTGGTCGTCGCCGTCGGTCCCGGGCTGCTTGCCGGGACCGGTTGTCGAAGTGGTGCTCATCGGTCAGATCCCCACAATGAAGCCGTTGGACCAGGTCTGCATGGACTGCACGATGCCGTCCCACACGCCGGTCAGCAGCAGCAGGCCGGTCGCGATCATCATGACGCCGCCGACGCGCATCACCCAGACATAGTGCCGCTTGACCCAGCCGAAGGCGCCGAGCGCCTTGCGGAAGGCGACCGCGGCGAGGACGAAGGGGACGCCGAGGCCGAGGCAGTAGGCGACGGTCAGGACGGCGCCGCGGCCGGCGGTGCCCTGGTCGGCGGAGAGGGCCAGGACCGAGGCGAGGGTCGGGCCGATGCAGGGCGTCCAGCCGATGCCGAACAGCGCGCCGAGTATCGGGGCGCCGACCAGGCCGTTCACGGGCTTCCGGTGGAAGCGGAACTCGCGCTGGGTGAACCAGGGCAGCAGGCCCATGAAGAAGACGCCCATGACGATCATGAACGCGCCCAGGATGTCGGTCAGGACGCCCCGGTTCTCCTGCAGCGTCTGGCCGAAGTAGCCGAACAGCGCGCCGCTGGAGACGAAGACGGCGGTGAAGCCGAGGACGAAGAGGGAGGCGCCGGCCACCATCCGCCCGCGCCGGGCCTCGCCGAGGTCGGTGCCGGTGACACCGGTCACGTAGGAGAGGTAGCCGGGGACGAGGGGCAGGACGCAGGGGGAGAAGAAGGAGACGAGGCCGCCGAGCAGGGCGATGGGCAGGGCGACCAGCAGGGCGCCGTTGAGCACCGTGCCGTTGTAGCCCGCCTCCTCGGCGAGGGTGATCACCGCGGACACGTCACTTCTCCGACTGGAGGAAGGGGTCGAGCATCTTGCGCAGCTTCTCCTCGCTGAGCGCCTGGAGGGTGCGCGCGGCGACCTTGCCCTCCCGGTCGATGACGAGCGTCGAGGGGATGGCCTGCGGGTTCAGGGTGCCCTTCTCGAAGCGGAGGAGCAGCTTGCCGCTCGGGTCGTACAGGCTCGGGTAGCTGATCCCGTAGTCCTGCTCGAAGGAGCGGGCGGGGCCGGTGGAGGTGTCGCGGGTGTTGATGCCGACGAACTGGACGCCCTGGTCCTTGGTGTCGGTGTAGACCTTCTCCAGGTTCTTCGCCTCGGCCCGGCAGGGCCCGCACCAGGAGCCCCAGACGTTGAGTACGACGATCTTGCCCCGGTAGTCGGCGACGTCGGCCTGTCCGCCGTCGACGGTCTCGCCGGACAGCTCGGGGGCGGCGGCGCGCTCCCCCTCCTTGGCGGTGGCGATGCCGTCCGAGCCGGTGACGAAGCCCGTCTGGCCGCCGCCGCCCGAGGTGCCGCCCGAGCCGCACGCGGAGACGAGCAGCGCCGCGGCGGCCGCACCGGCGGCGAGGAGGGCGCGGCTACGGGCGCGGGCTGTGTTGCGGTCCGAGCGCAGGGGGGCGCGGCTGGCGGCACTCATGTGAAAAGTTTCGCATGTCCGTTCCGAGGATCTTGCGCACCCCCCTCACGGCCGGAAACCCCCATTTCAGGCGCCGTTCGCGGGCGCTCCCGAGGTGGCCGGAGGGGAGGCCGGGGAGGAGGCCGGGGCGTCCTTGAGGAGGGTCTTCCAGCCGCCCGCCGGCTGCTGCCCGACCTCGACGGTCCGCAGCTTCTCGAGCACCTCCGGCTTCTGCGCGTCCAGCCAGTCGGTGAACTGGCGGAAGGAGACGAGCCGTATGTCCTCGCCCTTCTCCTTCTCCCGCGCGATGTGCGTGAGGGCGTTCTCGACGGCGTCCATGTAGATGCCGCCGTTCCACTCCTCGAAGTGGTTGCCTATGAAGAAGGGTGCCCGGTTCGACTCGTACGCCCGCTTGAAGCCCGATATGTACGCGTTCGTGGCCTGTTCGCGCCAGCCCGGGTAGTTGTGGGCGGGGGCCTTGGTCGAGTTGACCGACTGGTTGGCGAGGATGTTGTAGTCCATCGAGAGGACCTCGAAGGAGTGGCCGGGGAACGGTATCTGCTGCAGCGGGAAGTCCCAGATCCCGTCCTTCTTCACCGGCCACACCTGCCGGCCGCCGGGCGAGGAGGCGTCGTAGCGCCAGCCCAGCTCGCGGGCGGTGGACAGCAGGTTGTCCTGGCCGAGGAGGCAGGGCGTGCGGCCGCCGACGAGTTCCTTGTCGTAGTCGAAGGGCAGGGCGGGCAGGTCGGTCCAGCCGCTGTTGGTCTTCCACTCCTTGACGAAGGATTTCGCCTGGTCGATCTCGCTGCGCCACTGCGCGGGCGTCCAGTTGCCGACCGTGCCGCTGCCGCCGCAGAAGTGGCCGTTGAAGTGGGTGCCGATCTCGTGCCCGTCCAGCCAGGCGCGGCGGACGTTCTTCAGTGTGTCCTTGATGTGCGCGTCGGTGAGGTAGCCGATGTCGGAGGCGCCGCGCGGGTTGTTCGGCGGGTCGTAGAGGCGCTTCTTCGACTCGGGCAGCAGGTACAGGCCCGAGAGGAAGAACGTCATGTGCGCGCCGTGCTCCTGGGCGAGGTCCAGGAAGCGCGGGAAGAGGCCGTTGCCGACCTCGCCCGCACCGTCCCACGAGAAGACGACGAACTGCGGCGGCGTCTGACCGGGCTCCAGCGGCACGGGCGCGTCCGGCTGGTGCGGCTGCTTGCCGGTGTACGACGTGGAGCCGTCGCCGATGGGCTTCGCGGGGGCCTTGCCGCTGCCGGAGGGCGACGGCTTCCCGTCGCCGGCCTGGTGCGAGCCGTCCGACCCGGAGCCGGTGCCGGTGCCGCAGCCCGCGAGCCCGACCGCCGCGGCGGCCCCCGCGCCGAGCCCGAGCATGCCCCTGCGGGTGAGAGTGCGGTTGGAAGTGCGCATCGCAACCTCGTTCGTCGCGTTCTTCGTGGTCACTGGGTGAGAGGACACGACGAACGAACGGGTTCCGGAAATTTGTGCGGGTTGGGTAACAGCGGACTGACAGGAACGGGCGAGCGGCGGGGCGGGGGGCGCGCTCCGTCCCCCGCCCCGCCGCTCGCCGTGCTCGGCCTG
Organism: Streptomyces olivaceus; assembly: GCF_000721235.1. Taxonomy (GTDB): domain Bacteria; phylum Actinomycetota; class Actinomycetes; order Streptomycetales; family Streptomycetaceae; genus Streptomyces; species Streptomyces olivaceus. The sequence goes on along the minus strand of NZ_JOFH01000010.1, from coordinate 86,842 downwards.
CGACCGCTCAGGCGCCGTACGCCTTCCCCTGCCCCTTCACGGGCTTGGCGCCCGCGAGCAGGTGGGCCGGGACGAGGTCGCGGGCGGGCTCGGTGTAGCCGACGGAGACGATCCGGTCGCCCCGGTAGGTGAACGTCGTCAGGGACGCCAGCGTGCACTGCCGCTTGCGCGGGTCGTGCCACAGCCGCCGCCGCTCGACGTAGGACCGCAGGATCCAGATCGGCAGCTGGTGGCTGACGACCACGGCCTCGTGCCCGCGCGCCCGGTCCCGGGCGGCGTCGATCGCGCCCTTCATCCGCACGACCTGGTCGACGTACGGCTCGCCCCAGGACGGCTTGAACGGGTTGACCACGTGCTTCCAGTTCGCGGGCCGGCGCAGCGCGCCGTCGCCGATGCCGAAGGTCTTGCCCTGGAAGACGTTGGCGGCCTCGATGAGGCGCCGGTCGGTGCCGAGGTCGAGCCCGTGCGTCTTCGCGATCGGCGTCGCCGTCTCCTGCGCCCGCTCCAGCGGGGAGGCGACGACATACGTCACGTCACGGGGCTCCAGGTGCTCGGCGACCCGCTCGGCCATGCGTCGGCCCAGCTCGGAGAGGTGGTAGCCGGGGAGCCGCCCGTAGAGGACGCCGGTCGGGTTCTCGACCTCGCCGTGCCGCATGACGTGGACGACGGTCAGCTCTTCGTCGTTCGCGTGATTCATGTTGTTCACGTCGTTCGCGTTGTTCTCGTGGTTCGCGTTGCTCATGCCGTCGCCTCCGCAGCCGCGCGGGCCGCCGCCGGGAGGGCGTCGGCGATGCGCTGGACGGCCCGCTCGTCGTGGGCGGTGGACACGAACCAGGACTCGAAGGAGGACGGCGGCAGGTAGACGCCGTGGGCGAGGAGGGAGTGGAAGAAGGCGGTGAAGCGGAAGGACTCCTGCGCCTTGGCGCCCTCGTAGTCGTTGACCGGCCGGTCGGTGAAGAAGACGGAGAACATGTTGGAGGCGGTCTGCACCGTGTGCGCGACGCCCTCCTTGGCGAGCGCCTCGGTCACGAGCCCCTGGATCTGCGCGGACACGGCGTCGACGGTCGCGTAGGCGGCGTCGTCGAGGAGCCGCAGCTGGGCGAGTCCGGCGGCGGTGGCGACCGGGTTCCCGGAGAGGGTGCCGGCCTGGTAGACGGGCCCGGCCGGCGCGAGGTGCGCCATGACGTCCGCCCGCCCGCCGAACGCGGCCGCGGGGAACCCGCCCCCCATCACCTTCCCGAAGGTCATCAGATCGGGTACGACGCCCTCCACCCCGTACCACCCGGCGCGGCTGGTCCGGAACCCGGTCATGACCTCGTCGGACACGAACAGCGCGCCGTTCGCCGCGCAGGCGTCCTTGAGTCCCTGGTTGAACCCGGGCAGCGGCGGCACGACGCCCATGTTGCCGGGAGAGGCCTCGGTGATCACGCAGGCGATCTCGCCGGGGTGGGCGGCGAAGGCGGCCTGCACGGCGTCCAGGTCGTTGTACGGCAGCACGATCGTGTCGCTCGCCTGGGCACCGGTGACGCCGGGGGTGTCGGGCAGCGCGAAGGTGGCGACGCCGGAACCGGCGGCGGCGAGGAGCGAGTCGACGTGACCGTGGTAGCACCCGGCGAACTTGATCACCTTGGTCCGCTGCGTGAACCCGCGCGCGAGCCGGATGGCCGACATGGTGGCCTCGGTCCCGCTCGACACGAGCCGCACCTCCTCCAGCGGCGCGACGCGCTCGACCATCGCCTCGGCGAGCGCGACCTCGCCCTCGGCGGGCGTACCGAAGGACGTGCCGCGCGCCACGGCCTCCTGCACGGCGGCGATCACCTCGGGGTGCGCGTGCCCGAGGATCATCGGTCCCCAGGAGCAGACGAGGTCGACGTACTCACGCCCGTCGGCGTCGGTCAGGTACGGCCCGGTGCCGGACACCATGAACCGGGGCGTGCCGCCGACGGCGCGGAAGGCGCGCACCGGGGAGTTCACCCCGCCGGGCGTGACGGCCGCCGCGCGGTCGAACAGAGCCTGCGAGGCCGGTGCTTCGTATGGGTATGCCAGTTCGCTCATGACCTGCGACTTCTCCGACCTTCTCGACCTTCTCCGACGTTTCGGGCTCCCCTCGGCCTCTGGTTGCCCAGGGTGACCTCGTTAAGGGTAGACAACCGCCCCGATCGCCGTGCCGTCTGCCAGACTGGAGACCGTCCACGCAGCTCACCGGGGCAGCGGGGAAGGGGCTGCCGACGCCCCGGCGTACATATGACGTTGAGATGAAGGACATATGTTTCACCGCACGTTTCGGCAAGCGGCCGTGGGGGAGGTCACTGACACGATGATCGGGTTGCGCGGCGGGGGCCACGCGTCCTAGAAAAGCAGTCGGGTGGAGATATGCATCGCGGTGGCGGACTGGGCGAGGGGACCGACGACCTGGGTCCTCGACGTGCCCGGCGGGGAAAGCACCGACGCGAGGCGGAGGAAGCGTCCGAAGCACGTCAGGCACACGGCACACCGAGCGAGCCCGACCGGCTCTCCGGGCGGGCCGACCGGCCGGGGGCGGGGAGCGGGAAGGGTGGTCGGGTGGGGGTGACCTACAAGTACTTCGGCGCGCCCGACGGCGCGACCGCGGCCCGCGTCCCGATCTCGATGCGCCCCGAGGAACTCGGCGGGGACGAGCTCGGGATGAACGGCATGTTCACCAAGATCAAGCCGGAGACCATGGCCGCCATGGTCCTCACCGGCATAGAGGGCGTCCCCCTGCACAAGGTCCCCCCGCTGGAACTGGTCGTCCTGCACCCCGACTACGCCGTCGTGAAACTCCCGATGACCGTCGTCGACCCCCTGCGCGGCATCGGCGAGGAGGCGGTCGGCGCGGCCGCCTTCATCTGGTCCACGGTCCCGGACCGGGGCGGCCCGAGGGACGCGTTCAACGTGTACCAACTGCTCCACGAGTGGCAGGACTTCAGCCACCGGCTCCATGAGGCGGGGCATCAGCCGTATTGCCTCGTGTGGCCCTGAGCTGGGGTTTCGTAGGGGTCGGGTTGATTCGTAAGGGGCACGGCCTTTGGCCGCGAGCACATCGGCGCTGATCACGACCGCGCGCACAGCCTCGGGGCAAGCAGCTCCAGCACTTCCTCCCAGCGGTAGCGGTCGGCTCCGCCGCCCGCCTTGGGTCGGTGAGGCTCGTAGGAGCCGACCAAGACACCCATCTCGCCTAGCAGGTTCAAGCTGCGGCGGTATGCAGGATGGGCGGCCTGCGCAGAGTTCAGGTACGGCAGCACGGTGACCGGCAGCCCATGGCGGGCGCCTCGCACAGGATGCCCAGCGCGAGGTTGTCCGAGATCCCAGCGGCCCACTTGTTGGCCGTGTGGAAGGTGGCCGGGGTGGCCGCGATCGCAGATCGTTGTGCCCAGGCGACCGTCGGCTCAGCGGGGTGTTGGAGCCGGTGGCATGACCGCCTCGCGCAGTTCGGTGGCGGCCTGGGTCATGAGCTGAGCGAGGGTGGTGTCGGGCTCGGTCAGCCAGCGGGGCATGGCGCGTCGGTGGATCGCCAGCACCACGTCGATGACGAAGCGTGCCTGGCCGGGCTCGACACCGCGGCGTTCGAGCGCCGGTGCCAGCGCGTCGGCGATGTCGGCGAGCTTGATCAGATCGCGCTCGGCCAGTGCAGGGTTGGCGGCGATCACTCGTCCCCGGCGCAGCAGGAACTCGCGTGGGCGGAAGATCCCCTCGGCGGTTCCCAGCGCGGTCAGCAGCACCTCGATCGGGGTGAGGCCCGGGGCGGCCGCCTCGACCTGGGCGACGAGGTGGGCTTCGAGTTCGTTGCCGGCGAAGAGGACTTCCCGTTTGTCGGGAAAGTAGCGGTAGAAGGAGCGCTCCTTCAGACCGGCGGCGCCCGCGATCTGCGCGACCGAGGTGCGCTCGAACCCCTGTGTCTCGAACAGATCGAGCGCCGCGCGTTCGAGCCGGCCCTGTGCGTCGGATTCCCATCGCGGCATGCCCACCAGCGTACGACAACAGGAGCTGTTGTCAGCTGTTGGTCGGCTGGTACGGTCGATGACAACAGATGCTGTCATCAGCAGGGAGATCGTCATGAAGGCTCTGCAATTCGACCGGTTCGGTTCCCCGGACGTGATCGAGCTCCGCGATGTCCCCCAGCCGGATCCGGGACCCGGCCAGATCCGCGTCGCCGTGCGGGCGTGCGGCCTGACACCGGCCGACTGGCACGTCGTCGACGGTCTCCTCGCCGACCATCTGCCGCCGCTGCCGCGCGGGCTCGGCCTGGAGGTCGCGGGCACCGTCGACGCGCTCGGCGAGGGCGTCACCGGCGTCCAGGTCGGCGACCGCGTCTTCGGCCCGGCCGCCTTCGACGGCCCGACGGCCGGCGCCGCCGAGTACGCGCTGATGCCGGCCTGGGCCCGCATCCCCGAGGGCGTGACCGCCGAGCAGGCCGCCGCGCTGCCGATGGCGGCCGAGACGGCGTGGCGCGCGCTCGACGACCTCGGCGTCCAGCCGGGCGAGCTGCTGCTCGTCCACGGCGCGGGCACCACCGTGGGTGAGGCGGCGGTGCGCTTCGCGCTGCACCGGGGAATTCGGGTGATCGCCACCGCCGGGCCGACCCGGGCCGCCGCCCTCGAAGAGATCGGCGCCCAGGTGACCGCCTACGGCGAGGGCATGGCCGGACGCGTCGGCGCACTGGCCCGAGGCCCCGTGGACCGCGCGCTGGACGCCACGCCGGCCGGGGGCCGGATCGACCGCGCCGACCGGCCCAGTCCGGACGGCGGCTCGCTACCGGCCCTGATCGGGCTCACCGGGGATCCCGACCGCGTCCTCACCGTCTCGGACTTCGCCGCCGCAGCCGAACTGGGCGTCAGAATCACCACCGAGATCCGCTACGACCGGATGAACGAGTTCGCCAGGCTCGCCGGCGAAGGCGTCCTGGCCGTACCGGTCGCCCGCACCTACACCCTCGACCGGATCCGGGAAGCGGCCGAGCTCAGCCGGTCCCGTCGCCCCGGCGGCAAGCTCATGCTCGTCCTGTGATCGCCTGGCCGGCGCTCCCCTGGCGGCAGGGCGGGGCTCAGTCGTCGCCCTCCAGGTTGCCCTCCGTCTCCAGGTATGCCTGGCGGAGGGCGGCCAGGATGGACGGGTCCGGCTTCTCCCACATGCCCCGGGACTCCGCCTCCAGCAGGCGCTCGGCGATGCCGTGCAGGGCCCAGGGGTTGGCTTCCTGGAGGAACTCGCGGTTGGCCGGGTCCAGGACGTAGGTCTCGGTGAGCTTGTCGTACATCCAGTCGGCCAGGACGCCCGTGGTGGCGTCGTAGCCGAAGAGGTAGTCGACGGTGGCGGCGAGTTCGAAGGCGCCCTTGTAGCCGTGGCGGCGCATCGCCTCGATCCACTTGGGGTTGACCACGCGGGCGCGGAAGACCCGGGAGGTCTCCTCGACCAGCGTGCGGGTGCGGACCGTCTCGGGGCGGGTGGAGTCGCCGATGTACGCCTCGGGTGCCGTGCCGCGCAGGGCGCGGACGGTGGCCACCATGCCGCCGTGGTACTGGAAGTAGTCGTCCGAGTCGGCGATGTCGTGTTCGCGGGTGTCGGTGTTCTTGGCGGCGACCGCGATGCGCTTGTACGCCGTTTCCATGTCGTCCCTGGCCGGGCGGCCGTCGAGGCCGCGGCCGTAGGCGTAGCCGCCCCAGACGGTGTAGACCTCCGCGAGGTCGGCGTCGGTGCGCCAGTCGCGGGAGTCGATGAGCTGGAGCAGCCCGGCTCCGTAGGTGCCGGGGCGGGAGCCGAAGATGCGGGTGGTGGCCCGGCGTTCGTCGCCGTGGTCGGCGAGGTCGGCCTGGACGTGGGCGCGGACGCGGTTGGCCTCGGCGGGTTCCTCCAGGGAGGCGGCGAGGCGTACGGCGTCGTCGAGGAGGCCGATGGTGTGCGGGAACGCGTCGCGGAAGAAGCCCGAGATGCGCAGGGTGACGTCGATGCGGGGGCGGCCCAGTTCCTCGTACGGGACGGCTTCGAGGCCGGTGACACGGCGGGAGGCGTCGTCCCAGACGGGGCGGACGCCGAGCAGGGCCAGGGCCTCGGCCACGTCGTCGCCCGCCGTGCGCATCGCGCTCGTGCCCCACAGGGAGAGGCCGACGGACGTGGGCCAGTCGCCGTTGTCGGTGCGGTAGCGCTCCAGGAGGCTCTCGGCGAGGGCCTGTCCGGTCTCCCAGGCGAGGCGGGAGGGGACGGCCTTGGGGTCGACGGAGTAGAAGTTGCGGCCGGTCGGGAGGACGTTCACCAGGCCGCGCAGCGGGGAACCGGAGGGGCCGGCGGGGACGAAGCCGCCGTTCAGGGCGTGGACGGCGTGGTCGATCTCGGCGCTGGTGGCGGCGAGGCGCGGGACGACCTCGCGGGCCGCGAACTCCAGGATGGCGGCGACCTGTTCGCCGTGGTCGGTGGGTACGGCGGCCGGGTCCCAGTCGGCGTCCTCCATCGCCTGGACCAGGGCGCGGGCCCGCTCCTCCGCCTCGTCGGCGGTGGTGCGGGTGGCGGCGGACTCGTCGAGGCCGAGGGCCTCGCGCAGGCCGGGCAGGGCGGTGGCGCCGCCCCAGATCTGGCGGGCGCGCAGAATGGCGAGGACGAGGTTGACGCGGTCGGCGCCGGCGGGCGGGGTGCCCAGGACGTGCAGGCCGTCGCGGATCTGGGCGTCCTTGACCTCGCAGAGCCAGCCGTCGACATGGAGGATCATGTCGTCGAAGCCCTCGTCGTCGGGGCGGTCGTCCAGGCCGAGGTCGTGGTCGAGCTTGGCGGCCTGGATGAGGGTCCAGATCTGGGCGCGGATCGCCGGCAGCTTGGCCGGGTCCATGGCCGCGATCTGGGCGTACTCGTCGAGGAGTTGCTCCAGGCGCGCGATGTCGCCGTAGGAGTCGGCGCGGGCCATCGGCGGGACGAGGTGGTCGATGAGCGTGGCGTGGACGCGGCGCTTGGCCTGGGTGCCCTCGCCGGGGTCGTTGACGAGGAACGGGTAGATCAGCGGCAGGTCGCCGAGGGCGGCGTCGGGGCCGCAGGCGGCGGACAGGCCGGCGTTCTTGCCCGGCAGCCACTCCAGGTTGCCGTGCTTGCCCAGGTGGATCATGGCGTCCGCGCCGAAGCCGCCGTCCTCCGCGCGGGCGGCGATCCAGCGGTAGGCCGCGAGGTAGTGGTGGGAGGGCGGCAGGTCGGGATCGTGGTAGATCGCGATGGGGTTCTCGCCGAAGCCGCGCGGGGGCTGGATGAGGATCAGCAGGTTCCCGTGGCGCAGGGCGGCCAGGACGATGTCGCCCTCGGGGTTGCGGCTGCGGTCGACGAACATCTCGCCCGGCGGCGGGCCCCAGTGCTCCTCGACGGAGGCGCGCAGGTCCGCCGGGAGGGTCGCGTACCAGCGCTGGTAGTCGGCGGCCGGCACGCGCACCGGGTTGCGGGCGAGCTGCTCCTCCGTCAGCCAGTCCTGGTCGTGGCCGCCGGCGTCGATCAGCGCGCGGATCAGCTCGTCGCCGTCGCCGGAGACCAGGCCCGGGACCTCGCCGCCGGTGCCGAAGTCGTACCCCTCCTCGCCCAGCCGGCGCAGCAGGGCGACGGCGCTGGCGGGGGTGTCGAGGCCGACCGCGTTGCCGATGCGGGAGTGCTTGGTCGGGTAGGCGGACAGGACGAGGGCCAGGCGCTTGTCGGCGGCCGGGATGTGCCGCAGGCGGGCGTGGCGTACGGCGATGCCCGCGACGCGGGCGGCGCGCTCGGGGTCGGCGACGTAGGCCGGGAGGCCGTCGGCGTCGATCTCCTTGAAGGAGAACGGGACGGTGATCAGGCGGCCGTCGAACTCGGGTACGGCGATCTGGCTGGCCGCGTCGAGCGGGGAGACGCCCTCGTCGTTCTCCTCCCAGGCGCTGCGGGAGCCGGTCAGGCAGAGGGCCTGGAGGATGGGTACGTCCAGGGCGGTGAGCGCGCCCGCGTCCCAGGACTCGTCGTCGCCGCCGGCGGAGGCTTCGGCGGGCTTGGTGCCGCCGGCCGCGAGGACCGTGGTGACGATGGCGTCGGCGGCGCGCAGCTCGGCGACCAGCTCGGGCTCGGGGGCGCGCAGGGAGGCCACGTAGAGGGGCAGGGGCCGGCCGCCGGCGGCCTCCACGGCGTCGCACAGGGCGTGTACGAAGGCGGTGTTGCCGCTCATGTGGTGGGCGCGGTAGTAGAGCACGGCCACCGTCGGGCCGGCCGCCCCGACCGGCTCGCGCTCAGGACCGCGCTCCGGCTCGGGCTCGGGCTCGGCATCACGCTCCGGCTCGCGCTCCAGCGGGCCCCAGGTCGGCGCGGGTGCGGGCGCCTCGAAGCCGTGGCCGGTGAGCAGGACCGTGTCGGACAGGAAGCGGGCGAGCTGCTCCAGGTTGGCCGGTCCGCCGTGGGCGAGGTAGGCGTGCGCCTCGGCCGCGAGGCCGACGGGGACGGTGGAGGCGGCCATCAGCTGGGCGTCGGGGGCCTGTTCGCCGGTGAGGACGACGACCGGGCGGCCGTCGGCGAGCAGCAGGTCCAGGCCCTCCTCCCAGGCACGCAGCCCGCCGAGGAGGCGGACGACGACGAGCCCGACGCCGTCGAGGAGGGCGGGCAGGTCGTCCAGCGGGAGGCGGGAGGGGTTGGCGAAGCGGTAGGGCACCGGGCCGCCGGCCGCGCGGGCGCTGAGCAGGTCGGTGTCGGACGTCGACAGGAGCAGGATGCGGGGGGAGGTGAGGGGACCCCCGGACGATGGCAGCATGCGGCGTCTGGCCTTCCTCGGGGTCCGCGCCCCGGGCGGTGAAGGACGGCGGGAGTTCCTGGCTCGCCCGGCCCCGTAGTGGCCGGACTCACAGTGGCGGGACCGCGCCGGGTTCGCACCGGGCTTCCTCCCCTGTCGCCGTCGTGGCGGCGGTGGACCGGATGATCCACCTGGTCAGCATAGTAAGGGGCACCACAAGAGGGCACGGCATACAGCCGGTGTGATGGTCGGTATGCTCGCCGCCGTGCCCACAGCTCCCCCGCCTTCATCGCCCCAGGCCACACCGGCTCTGCGGGACCGCGGTGACGCCTGCCCGGGTGCGCTGCGGCTGCACGCCGCCGACGACGGCGCCCTGGCCAGGGTCCGCGTGCCCGGCGGCGTCCTCACCGTCCGGCAGGCGCGCGTCCTCGCGGACGCGGCCCTGCGGCTGGGCGACGGGGAGCTGCATCTGACCTCACGCGGCAACGTGCAGCTGCGCGGGCTCCGCGACGCGTGCGGCGGGGAGCTGGCCGGGCTGCTCGAGGAGGTCGGGCTCCTGCCGTCGCCGGAGCACGAGCGGGTGCGCAACGTCGTCGCCTCACCGCTGTCCGGGCTGGACGGGCGCGGGGCGCGGGAGGTGCGGCCCTGGCTCACCGCCCTGGACGCGGCGCTGTGCGCGAGTACGGCGGCGCGCGGGCTGTCGGGACGGTTCCTGTTCGCTCTCGACGACGGGCGCGGGGACGTGGCCTCGCTCGGCGCCGACGTGACCGTGCGGGCCACGGCCGGCGACGGTGCGCTGATCTCCCTCGGCTCGGCGCGGGAGTCGCTGCGGGTCGCCGCGGACGACGCGCCGGGAGCGGCGCTGCTGGCCGCAGAGGTGTTCCTGGAGTTCGCGCGGGACGCCGGTGAACGGGTCTGGCGGGTCGACGAACTGGGCCCGCGGTCGGCGGAGCTGTCCGTTGCCGTACGGCGCCGCGTGGCGGAGTCGGGGATCGGCTGTGCCCCCAAGGACGACGGGGCTCCGACGTACGACGGGGTCCCGACGGACGACGGGGTCTCGACTGACGGGGTTCTGACGTACGGGTCCCCGACGGACGAGGTCCCGAAGGACGCGGCGGCCGTCGGCGGACCGACTCCCGGCGTCCACGGGTCCGCGCTCTGCGTCCACGCCCCGCTGGGGCGCCTGACCGCCGTTCAGTGGCGGGAGCTGACCGACGCCGCCCCCGTCGAACTGCGCCTCACCCCGTGGCGCGGCATCGTCGTACCCGCCCCGGACACGACCGCGTCCGACCGGGGCGCGGCCCTGTCCCGGCTGGCCGCCGCGGGCCTGGTCACGGATCCTTCCTCGCCCTGGCTGCGCGTCGGCGCGTGCGTCGGCCGGCCGGGCTGCGGCAAGTCCCGGGCGGACGTACGCGCCGACGCCGCCCGCACCCTCGCCGCCGCGGGCGCATCGCACCTCCCCCTGTACTGGTCCGGCTGCGAGCGGCGCTGCGGCCACCCCGGCGGCAGCCACGTCGACGTGCTCGCCGCCCCGGACGGCGGCTACCGCCTGACCGCACCGGACGGGGACGGACCGCCCCGCACCACCGGACTCGACGACGTCTCCCACCTCCCCGCCGCCCTGGCGGCGATCACCCCATGAGCCGTACCACCACGACCGAGAGCAGCGAGAACAGCACCGTGACTCCCTACGACTACGAGAAGGACGGCGCGGCCATCTACCGCCGGTCCTTCGCGACCATTCGCGCGGAGGCGGACCTCGCGGGGCTGCCCGCGGACGTCAGCCGGGTCGCGGTCCGGATGATCCACGCCTGCGGCATGGTCGACCTCGTCCGCGACCTCTCGTACACCCCCGCCGTGGTGGAACGCGCCCGCGAGGCCCTGCACGCCGGCGCGCCGATCCTCTGTGACGTGCAGATGGTGGCCAGCGGCGTGACCCGCAAGCGGCTGCCCGCGGACAACGACGTCCTGTGCACCCTGTCCGACCCGGCCGTCCCGGAGCTGGCGGCGAAGCTCGGCACCACGCGCAGCGCCGCCGCCCTGGAGCTGTGGCGGGACCGTCTGGAGGGTGCCGTGGTCGCCGTCGGCAACGCGCCGACCGCGCTCTTCCGGCTCCTGGAGATGATCGAGGAGGGGGCGCCCCGCCCGGCCGCCGTGATCGGCGTACCCGTCGGCTTCGTCGGCGCCGCCGAGTCCAAGGACGCCCTGGCCGCCCACCCCTCGGGCCTGGAACACCTGGTCGTACGGGGCCGTCGCGGGGGCAGCGCGATCGCCGCCGCCGCGCTCAACGCGATCGCGAGCGAGGAAGAATGAGCGGCAAGCTGTACGGAGTCGGGCTCGGACCCGGCGACCCATCCCTGATGACCGTGCGGGCCGTCGAGGCCATCGCCGAGGCCGACGTGATCGCGTACCACAGCGCCCGGCACGGCCGGTCCATCGCCCGTTCGATCGCGGCGAAGCACCTGCGGGACGACCACGTCGAGGAGGCGCTGGTCTACCCGGTCACCACCGAGACCACCGACCATCCCGGCGGCTACCAGGGCGCCATCGACGACTTCTACGCCGAGGCGTCGGCCCGGCTCGCCGCCCACCTGGAGGCGGGCCGGACGGTCGCGGTCCTGGCGGAGGGCGACCCGCTCTTCTACGGCTCCTACATGCACATGCACAAGCGGCTCGCCGACCGCTTCGAGACCGAGGTGATCCCCGGCGTCACCTCCGTCTCCGCCGCCGCGGCCCGCCTGGGCACCCCGCTCGCCGAGGGCGAGGAGGTGCTCACCATCCTGCCCGGCACCCTTCCCGAGGAGGAGCTGACCGCACGGCTCGCCTCGACCGACGCCGCGGTCGTGATGAAGCTGGGGCGCACCTTCCCCAAGGTGCGCCGGGCGCTGGAGGGCTCCGGGCGGCTCGGTGCCGCCCGGTACGTGGAGCGCGCCACCATGGCGGGAGAGCGCCTCGCGGAACTGGCGGACGTGGACGCCGGCTCGGTGCCGTACTTCTCGGTGGCGGTGCTGCCGAGCCGGGCCGACGCCGAACCGGCCGCGCCGGAAGCGGGGGCGACGGGCGAGGTCGTCGTCGTGGGCACGGGCCCGGCCGGCCCGCTGTGGCTGACGCCCGAGACGCGCGGTGCCCTCGCCGCGGCGGACGACCTGGTCGGCTACACCACCTACCTCGACCGGGTGCCCGTACGCCCCGGCCAGCGCCGGCACGGCTCCGACAACCGGGTCGAGGCCGAGCGTGCCGAGTTCGCCCTGCGGCTCGCCCTGCGGGGGCGGCGCGTGGCCGTCGTGTCCGGCGGTGACCCGGGCGTCTTCGCCATGGCCACCGCCGTGCTGGAGGCCGCGTCGGAGGACGGGTACGCGGACGTGCCGGTGCGGGTGCTGCCCGGAGTGACGGCCGCCAACGCGGCGGCCGCGCGCGCGGGTGCTCCGCTCGGCCACGACTACGCCGCGATCTCCCTGTCCGACCGGCTCAAGCCCTGGGAGGTCATCGCCGAGCGCCTGCGCGCCGCCGCTGCCGCCGACCTGGTGCTGGCCCTGTACAACCCCGGGTCGCGCAGCCGGACCTGGCAGGTGGGCAAGGCCCGCGAACTGCTCCTCGGACACCGGGCTCCGGACACACCGGTCGTGGTCGCCCGGGACGTGGGCGGCGCGGACGAACGGGTGCGGGTGGTTCCGCTGGCGGAGCTGGACCCGGCCGAGGTCGACATGCGCACGATCCTGCTGGTCGGCTCGTCCCAGACCCGGGCCGTACGGCGCGGGGACGGCGAGGAGGTCGTCTGGACGCCCCGCCGCTATCCGGAGCCGTGAGGGCCGCGCCGCCCTGCGGACGGTCCGGAGCCGTGAGAGCCGAACCGCCCCGCAGACGGTCCGGAGTCGTGAGAGCCAAGCCGCCCCGCGGACGGTCCGGAGCCGTGAGAGCCGAACCGCCCCGCGGACGGTCCGGAGTCGTGGGAGCCGAACCGCCCCGCGGACGGGTGGCGTGCGAGGGCCTCTCGCACCCGCAGCGCCGCCTGATCGGGTTCGGTCACCACCGGCACCCCTTCTGGCACCGGGGGTCTGCGCACCACGACCACGGGCAGGCCCGCCTCGCGGGCGGCCGTCAGCTTCGGCGCGGTGGCCGCGCCGCCGCTGTCCTTGGTGACCAGGACGTCGATCCGGTGCCGGCGCAGCAGCGCGCGCTCCCCGTCGAGGGTGAAGGGGCCGCGCTCCAAGAGCACCTCCATGCGCGACGGACACGGCGCCTCGGGCGGGTCGACGGACCGGACGAGGAACCAGAGACCGTCCAGGCCGGCGAAGGCGGCCAGGCCCATGCGCCCCGTGGTCAGGAAGACACGGCGTCCGAGGGAGGGCAGCAGCTCGGCGGCCTCCGCCAGGGAGCCGGTCTCGTGCCAGGCGTCTCCCTCGACCGGGGCCCACCCGGGGCGGCGCAGCGCGAGCAGGGGAACATGGGCGGTGGCGGCGGCGCGGGCCGCGTTGAAGCTGATCGTGGCGGCGAAGGGGTGGGTGGCGTCGATGAGCAGGTCGACCGTGTGCTCGCGGAGCCAGGCGGCGAGCCCATCGGCTCCCCCGAAGCCGCCGACGCGCACCTCGCCGGGCGGCGTCCTGGGCGCGGAGACCCGTCCCGCCAGGGAGTTCGTCACCCGCAGCCCCGGCAGCGGCTCGGCCGCCAGCCGTTCGGCGAGCCGGCGGGCCTCCGTGGTGCCGCCGAGGATCAGCACGTGCACGACAGGTCCTTCATCCGGTTCCCTTCCTGGAAGTGAGGCATGAGCGGCGAGGCCAGGGGCGGTCGCAGCGCCCAACTCAAGCACACCGGTCTGCGCCACGGCTGGACCACCGGTGCCTGCGCGACCGCCGCGACGACGGCCGCGTACACCGCGCTGCTGGCCGGTGACTTCCCCGACCCGGTGACGATCACGCTGCCCAAGGGGCAGACGCCGTCCTTCGCGCTCGCGGCCGAGGAGCTGACGGACGCGTACGCGATGGCAGGGATCGTGAAGGACGCCGGTGACGACCCGGACGTCACCCACGGTGCGCTGATCCGGGCGACGGTACGGCGGCTGCCCGCGGGCTCCGGCGTCGTCTTCCGGGCGGGGCCGGGCGTGGGCACCGTCACCCGGCCCGGCCTGCCCCTGCCCGTCGGCGAGCCGGCCGTCAACCCGGTCCCCCGGCAGCTGATGCGCGAGCACGTCGCACGCGTCGCCGAGCGGCACGGCGGCAGCGGCGACGTGGAGATCACCCTCTCCGTCGACGACGGCGAGGAGATCGCCCGGTCCACCTGGAACCCCCGCCTCGGCATCCTCGGCGGCCTCTCCGTCCTCGGCACCACCGGCATCGTCGTCCCCTACTCCTGCTCGGCCTGGATCGACTCGATCCGGCGCGGGGTGGACGTCGCGAGGGCCGCCGGACGGACGCACGTGGCCGGCTGCACCGGGTCCACCTCGGAGAAGACGGTCGTCGCCGAGTACGGGCTGCCCGAGGACGCCCTGCTGGACATGGGCGACTTCGCGGGCGCCGTACTGAAGTACGTGCGCCGTCACCCGGTGGAGCGGCTCACCGTCTGCGGCGGGTTCGCCAAGCTGTCCAAGCTCGCCGCGGGCCACCTCGACCTGCACTCGGCCCGCTCCCAGGTCGACAAGGGATTCCTCGCCCGACTGGCCAGGCGGGGCGGCGCGGACGACGCCCTGGCCCGCGAGGTGTCCGGGGCCAACACAGGTCTCGCCGCGCTCCAGATGTGCCGGGCGGCCGGGGTGCCGCTCGGGGACCTGGTGGCGTTCGCGGCCCGCGACGAGGCCCTTGCCGTACTGCGGGGGGCGCCCGTCGCGGTCGACGTGATCTGCGTCGACCGCGCGGGCACGGTGGTGGGCCGCAGTACCGTGGCGTGAACCACGGGAGCGCGACCTCGCGTCCGCGCGTCCTCAGCAGACGTGCCGCTCCCGCTCCGGGGAGTACAGGTGGCTGTCGCCGAACTGCTCCGCTCCCAGCGTGCGGCCGACCATGATCACCGCGGTGCGCAGCACCCCGGCGTCCTTCACCTGCTGGGCGATCCCGTCGAGGGTCCCCCGGATGATCAGCTCCTCGGGGCGGGAGGCGTAGGCGACGACGGCCGCGGGGCAGTCCGCGCCGTAGTGCGGCAGCAGCTCGCCGGCCACGCGGTCCACGTACCTGGCGGCCAGGTGCAGGACGATCAGCGCGCCGCTGCGGCCGAGGGTGGCCAGGTCCTCGCCCTCCGGCATGGCGGTGGCCTGCTCGGCGACCCGTGTGAGCACGACGGTCTGCCCGACCGTCGGCACGGTCAGCTCCCGCTTGAGGGAGGCCGCCGCCGCGGCGAAGGCCGGGACACCGGGGACGACCTCGTACGGCACCCCGGCCGCGTCGAGGCGCCGCATCTGCTCCGCGACCGCGCTGAAGACGGACGGGTCGCCGGAGTGCAGGCGGGCCACGTCGTGGCCCTGCTCGTGCGCGCGGACCAGCTCGGCGGTGATCTCGTCCAGGGTGAGCTGCGCCGTGTCGACCAGCCGGGCGTCCGGCGGGCACTCGGCCAGCAGCTCGCGCGGGACCAGGCTGCCCGCGTACAGGCACACCCGGCAGGCGGCGAGCGTCCGGGCGCCCCGCACCGTGATCAGGTCGGCGGCTCCGGGGCCGGCGCCGATGAAGTACACGGTCATCTGTCTGCTCCTGGGGACTTCTCGGGGGTCTTCTCCACGGCCCACTGGGTCACCGGCATCGCCTGCCGCCACCCGGTGAAGCCGCCCACGGGCACGGCGTGCGCCACCGCGAGGCGCACCAGCTCGCCCCCATGGCGTCTGCGGGCGTCGGCCAGCAGTGCTTCGGACTCCAGCGTCACGGTGTTGGCGACCAGCCGGCCGCCGACGGGGAGTGCGTCCCAGCACGCCTCGAGCAGGCCGGGTGCGGTGAGCCCACCGCCGACGAACACGGCGTCCGGCCGGGGCAGCCCGGTGAGGGCCCCGGGCGCGGCGCCGGTGACGACGCGCAGGCCGGGCACGCCCAGCCGGTCGGCGTTGCGGACGATGCGCTCGGCGCGTACGGGGTCGCGTTCGACGGTGACGGCCCGGCAGGAGGGGTGGGTGCGCATCCACTCGGCGGCGATCGAGCCGGAGCCGCCGCCGACGTCCCACAGCAGTTCGCCGGGGGCCGGGGCGAGCGCGCCGAGCGTGGCGGCGCGCACGTGCCGCTTGGTGAGCTGCCCGTCGTGCTCGTACGCCTCGTCCGGCAGTCCGGGGACGGCACCCAGGCGCAGGGTGCCGGGGGCACGGCGGCACTCGACGGCGACGATGTTGAGGGGGTCGGGCGCCGGGTGCTCCGGCCAGCCGTCGGCGGTGCCTGCCTCGCCCGTCCGCTCCTTCACGCCGCCGAGCTGTTCCAGCACCCGCATCCGGCTGGGGCCGAAACCCCGGTCCCGCAGCAGGGCGGCGATCTCGCCGGGCGTGCCGGCGTCCGCGCTGAGCACGAGCAGGCGGCGGCCGTCGTGCAGGGCCGCGGCGAGGCGTGCGGTGGGACGGCCGACGAGTGTGACGACCTGGACGTCCTCCACGGGCCAGCCGAGGCGGGCACAGGCGTGGGAGACCGAGGAGGGGTGCGGCAGGACGTGCACCGCGCCGGGGCCGAGCACCTCGGTGAGGGTGCGTCCGATGCCGTGGAACATGGGGTCGCCGCTGGCCAGGACGGCGATACGGCGATCCGCGTGCGCGGCGAGCAGGCCGGGGACGGCCGGCCGCAGCGGGGAGGGCCAGGGCACCCGCTCGGCGGCGCACTCCGGCGGCAGCAGGTCGAGCTGACGCGGGCCGCCGAGGACGACCTCCGCGTCGAGCAGTGCCCGTCGCGCCGCGTCCGGCAGTCCTTCCCAGCCGTCGGCGCCGATCCCGACGACGAGTACTGCGGCGGTCGGTACTGCGGCGGTCGGTGCGGATCGGGCGGCGGTCACGGCTCGGTACCTCGGGGTCGGGTGGGCGTCGCGGTGGGCGTCGGGGAGGCACTCTACGGGGCGGCCACCTGCGGGGAGCCGTTCGGGTGCGCCGGAGCACGGCCCCGCCGCGGGAGGGGCGAGCGGCCGGGTACGGCACGCCGCGGGGAGAGCGGCCGCGGATCGTCCGGCGGCGGCCACGCCCCGGTGGCCGTCGCCAGTGCCGTCCTGCAACTGCGCCTGACCGACCTCGACGCCCTGAACGCGACCTTCACCATGCCCGGGCGGTCGACCTCATCAAGCGCCGGCAGGGCCGCCACCCGTACAAGGCGATCTGGGTCAACCTACGAGCCGCTGCCACTGGCGTGAGCGGCTGCGCCGGCAGGTCCGGTCCTGCCGCAGGGGCGACGGCCGAACGGTCGGGCTAGGCGCCGTATCCGCCGTCGATCCTCAGCACCGCACCGGTGACGTAGGAGGCCTGCGGACCGGCGAGGAAGACGACGCCCGCGGCGACCTCCTCCGGCCTGCCGTACCGCCCCATCGCCGTGGTCGGAAGGAACACGGGCGCGGCCGGGCTGTCGGCGGGGTTCCCCTCGGTGTCGATGAATCCCGGCTGGACGACGTTGACCGTGATGCCCCGGTGCGCCAGATCGCGGGCCGCGCCCCGGCTGAAGCCTTCGAGGGCCGACTTCGTGCCCGTGTAGTACGCCATCCCCTGGAACCCCGCCCGGGCGGCGACACCCGAGCTGATGCTGACGATCCGCCCGCCCTCGGGCAGCAGCGGCACCGCCGCACGGATCCCGGCCACCACGCTGGTGTAGTTGACGGCGAGCTGCCGCTCGACGGCCGCCTGGTCGACGGACTCGCTGTCGACGAGGTCGCCGCCGCCCGCGGCCGCGTTGTTGACCAGGATGTCCAGCCTCCCGAACCGCTCGGCCACCCGCCGGACCAGACCCGCCGCCTGCGCCGCGTCCGCCTGGTCGGCCTGGAACGCCGCCGCGCGCACCCCCCTCGCCTCCAGTTCCGCGACCACGGCCTCGGCCCGATCGGCGGAGGACGAGTAGCTGATCGCGACGTCGGCCCCCTCGTCGGCCAGCGCCAACGCCGACGCCGCCCCGATCCCCCGCGACCCTCCGGTGACGATCGCCACCTTGTTGTCCAGCTTTCCCATGTGGTGCCCGCTTCCCCGGGCGCGGCGCAGCACGTGCGGCGCGGCACCCCGTAGTTCTTGACCGTTCGGTCCACCATAAGCATGGTGGACCGAACGGTCAAGAATTCGTATGCTGTACACATGGCACGTCCGCGAACCTTTGACGAGAAGCAGGTACTGAACGCCGTCCGCGACCAGTTCTGGGACGCCGGCTACGCGGCCACCTCGCTGGAAGACCTGATGCGGGTCAGCGGGCTGGGCAAAGGCAGCCTGTACGCGGCGTTCGGCGACAAGCGCCAGCTCTTCCTCCGGGTGCTGAACAGCTACACCGAGGCCAACCACGGCCGCCTCCGAGAGGCTCTCGCCGGAGCCCCACGGGCCCTGGACGCACTGCGCATGCTCATCGAGGCGCCGGTCGACGACCCGGCCGGCACGCGGCGCGGCTGCCTGATGGCCAACAGCGCCAGCGAACTCGGCAACGCCGACCCGGAAGTCCTCGCCCACGCCCACCGCACCTACGAGACGTCCACCGCACTGATCGGCGACTGCGTCGCCCGCGCCCAGCGCGAGGGCGACCTGCCGGCCGAGGCGGATCCTGTCGCCCTGGCGCGGGCCCTGCTGGCCGCACAGCAGGGGCTCGTGTTCATGAGCCGGACCGGGATGGACACGGCCACACTCACGGCCACAGCCCGGTCACTCGCAACCCGACTCCTGCCGACCTCCGCCGACGACTGAACCGCGCGCCGCGAACGGGCAGTTCACTCCCCCCACCCTTCCCCGGACACGGCGCTCCGAGCGAGACGGCGCCGGGCCGGTGACCGCGCGGCCCCGGGCCCGGGACCCCTCCCCACGAGACCCCCGCACCCTGCCCGCATGGAACCCGCGCAGCGCATCGTGCCGGAGTACGACCCGAACGAGCTGGACGCCGTCATCGGCGAGCTCTTCCCCGTCATCCGCGAGGAACGGCCGCGACGAGGCGACGACTTCCTCCTGGACCCCGCGGCCCTCGTGGGGTCGACCCGGCACTACTGCGCCGAGTACCTGAGGTGGCTGGGCCTGGACGAGGAGGTCCTGCCGCCGGAACGGGTCCTCATCCACGCCGGGCTCCCGGAGCCGGGGCGGCTCGAACGCAGGACGCCGCAGGGCCAGGAAGGGCTGAAGGGGCAGCAGGGGCAGCAGGGGCAGCAGGGGCAGCAGGGGCGCTTCTCGCTGTACATCGACAACGGCCTGTACCACTCGCTCGCCGCGGTGAAGGCGGTGCTCGCGCACGAGTTCACCCACCTGTACCTGGTACGCCGCGGCCACCAGACGCTGCGCGACGCCGGGACGGCCGCGACGGGCCCGGCACCCGTCGTCAGCCGCCTCTCGGACGCGGAGGAGATCCGCACCGAGGTCGCCTCCGTCCTGCTGGGCTTCGGCCGGCTCGTGCTGAACGGCGTGTGCGACTACGCGCGGCCGTACGCCGGGACCGGCATCACCGGGCAGCTCGGCTACCTGCCGGTCCCGGGGTTCGTGCACGTCTACCGCAGGGTGAACGAGCTGGCCGGGGTGAGGCCGGCAGCGGCCGCACACGGCCTGACCGACTTCGCCCAGCAGGCACACACGCAGCCTTACAACTGAAACCTTATGGGCGCAGCCTCTTGCTCAAGCGAGGTTTACGGGCGTAGCCTTACAGTCGTAAATACGGAACGGCGGGCCCCGGCCAACGGGGGCTCCGCTCCTCCTGGCGAACCCGAAAGGCACCACCATGACCACTGACCGCACCGCGGAGTCCAAGGCCCTGTTCGAGGCCTGGCTGCGGCTCTGGAACGGCGAACTGACCCTCGCGTCCGAGGTCGCCTCGGACGAGTTCCGGGTCCACAGCCACCTGATCGACGGCAGCGACAGCAGCGACATCCGGGGCGCCGAGGGCCTGCGGGAGATGGTCCGCGCCGGGCGCTCGCACACCCCGGACCTCACGTTCGCCGTCGAGGTGCCGCCGCTGTACGACGGCGACCACCTGTCCGTGCGCTGGACCGCCACCGGCACCTACGACGGCGGCTTCCCCGGCGCCAAGGCCCCGGCCGGAACCGTGGTCGCCTTCACCGGAACCGACACGCTCCGCATCCAGGACGGCCGGTTCGTCGAGTACTGGCTCAACGCCGACGGCCTGCACATGCTCCAGCAGCTCCAGGTCGCCTGAGCAGAGGGCGCGTCAGGCCGCCGGCACGCCGCCCACCGCACCGCCGGTGGCGGCGTGCACCGCGCGGGCGATGCGTCGCGGCGCGTCGGCGAACTGCAGGGGATCGGCGCCGGTGAGCAGCGCGGCGCCGATGTACTCGCTGTGGGCGCGTATGACGGCGGAGGCGGCCGCGGCGTGCATCCGGACCAGCAGCCCGTCGGCCGGGAGGTCCACCCGCGCGGCGATGATCTCGGCCAGCTCGCGCTGCGTCTGGTCGCAGGCCATCAGCCACGCGGCGCGGATGGCCGGTTCGGTGCGGGCCAGCACGGACATCTGCACGGCGAGCAGGTCGTCCAGGTGGTCGGTCCGGGTGGCCGTGAGTGTGTAGTGCCGGACGTGCGAGGTGAAGTGGTCCTCCAGCGACACGTGGCGGGGCCAGTCGCGCAGCATGGACGTCTCCCACTCGACACCGCGCAGGAGGACGGGTTCGGCGCAGCTCTCCTTGTTGCGGAAGTGGCGCCACAGGGTGCGGGTCGACAGGCCGACGGCCCGGGCGATCTGGTCGCCGGTGGTGGCGGCCACGCCCTGCTCCCAGAAGAGACGGGACGCCTCCCGCGAGATCTCCAGGCGCAGACGGTGACGCCTGAGGTCACTCATCCCTCTGCGCTTGTCCGCGGTCGTGCCGTCCATGTCCGGCTCCCTGCTTCGTTCCGTGGCGTCCACGTGCCCGGTGGGCCGTCAGGCCTGGTTCGCCGGGCGCGGGGCGGCGGCCTTGAGGCGCTTGTCGGAGGTGCGGGCGGCCCAGGCGACGGCGAGGAGGCCGACGGCGAGCAGCGGGTAGCCCATGATGATCTTGGCGGCGCCGAGGGATTCGACGGCGTCCGTCTCGTAGAAGTACTGCTGGACGGCGAAGCGGGCGGCGAAGATCGCGGCGAGGGTCAGGGTGGCGATGTCGTAGGCGCGGCGGGAGCGCTTGTCGTCGCGCCAGGCGTTGCCCTTGCCGGTGGCGGAGTTCCACAGGACGCCGGCCAGGGGTCGGCGGACCAGTACGGAGGCCAGGAAGAGCACGGCTCCGCCGAGGCTCGCCCAGATGCCGATGAGGAAGTAGTCCTTGGCGGAGCCGGTGTACCAGGAGATGCCGGCGGCGACCGCGACGCCGAAGAGGCCGCCGAGGGCGGGCTGGAGGGACTCCTTCTTCGCGATGCGCTCGGCGGCGATGCCGACGGCGAGGGCGATGGAGGCGATGACCGCGAAGCGCAGCCCGCGGAAGTTGTTGGCCACCACGAAGACGAGGGCGGGCAGCGCCGTGTAGGCCAGGCCCTTGGTACCGCCCGCCTGCTCCAGGACGGACGGCTTCCGGGAGCCGGTGCCCGCGGGGGCCTGCGGCATGTCGGTGACCGGTTTCTCGGCGTACAGGTTCGTCATGGTGATCAGCTCTTCCGTTCTCGCCTGGGGACGGGTTCGCGGCGACTCCGCGAACCGGCGGCTCGGCCTGTCACTTAACGACACCATGGCGCTAAGTGACATGCAAGGAGAGCGGATCGATAGTGATGCAGGTCACATCGCGGAGGCTTCCCTTCCCAGGACGCTCAGCAGGGCCAGGGCCTCGGCGTCGGGGGAGTTCGGCGGGGCGCTGTAGAGGACGAGGTGCTGGTCGCGGTCCGGGAGGGCGAGGGTGTCGCAGTCGACGGTGACGCTGCCGACGGACGGGTGGTGGAAGGTCTTGGTGAGCATCGGCGGGACCTGTACGTCGTGCCGCTCCCAGAGCCGGGCGAAGTCGGGGTCGGTGTCGCGGAGTTCGTCGATCAGGCCGGTCACCGCGGGGTCGGTGGGGTAGCGGGCGAGGGTCGTGCGGAGCCGCATCACGACGCTCAGCCGGAACTCGGCGGCGTCGGAGACCCCGTAGAGCGGCTTCCCGGGGGCCCGCGGCCCGGCGAAGGCACGGCGGGCGAGGTTGCGGTCCGCGGGGGCGAGCGGGGCGAAGTCCTCCATGAGGGCGGCCGCGAGGTCGTTCCAGGCGAGGACCTCGAAGGCGGCGGACACCACGATGCCGGCCGTCTGCGGCAGCCGCTCCAGGAGCGCGAGGATGCTGGGGCGGACGTCGCGCCGGTGCACCCCCGTCCGGTTCGGCGCGGTGCCCGCGAGGACGTGGAGGTGGTCGGACTCGGTGTCGGTCAGCCGCAGCGCCCCCGCGATCGCGGCCAGGACGTCGGCCGAGGGGCGCGGCGCCCTGCCCTGCTCCAGCCGGACGTAGTACTCCGTGGAGATGTGCGCGAGGACCGCCACCTCCTCCCGGCGCAGCCCCGGCGTGCGGCGCCGCGGGCCGGACGCGAGGCCGACGTCCTGCGGGCGGAGCCGTTCGCGGCGGCTGCGGAGGAATGCGCCCAGTTCCCGTCTGTCCATGGGCCAAGTGTGCGCGCGGCGCGGTGCCGGAGCCTGGTACAGCCTGTGCCTGTATGCGGTCGGCGGCCGGCCGGACGCTGGTGCCATGACCAGCGACTCGAACGACACGAACAACGCGAAGACCTCCTCGGACGCCACCGGGGACGCGGGCGTCGGCCTGCTCGGCGGCAAGGTCGTCTTCATCACCGGCGCCAGCCGGGGCATCGGGGAGGCCGCGGCCCGGCTCTTCGCCGCCGAGGGCGCCTCCGTCGTGCTCGCCGCCCGCTCCACCGACGCCCTCGACCGCGTCGTGCGGGAGATCCGCGCCGACGGCGGCGTCGCCGACGCCGTCGCCCTCGACCTCGCCGACCCGGCGAGCATCCGCGCCGCCGTCGGCCGCGTCGACGAGCTGCACGGACGGCTCGACGGCGCCTTCAACAACGGGGCGGCGATCCAGCAGCCCGGCCCGGTCGGCAGCACCAGCGACGAGGACATCGACCGGCAGTTCACCGTGAACTTCCGCGCCCACTGGACCGCCATGAACGCCGAGGTCGCGCTCATGCGGCGGGGCGGCGGCGGGGCGATCGTCAACACCTCCAGCATCGGCAGCCGCCGCGCCAACCCCGCCCTGCCCGCCTACGGCGCCATGAAGCGGGCGCTCAACAGCCTCACCGAGACCGCCGCCGTCGACCTGGGCCCCGCCGGCGTCCGCGTGAACGGCATCGCCCCCGGCGGCACCGCGACCCGGATGATCGACGAGTGGGAGGCGGCGACTCCCGGCATCGTCGAGGGGATCACCGCGAGCGTCCCGCTGGGCCGGATGGCCGCGCCGCGGGAGGTCGCCGAGGCCGCCGCCTGGCTGCTCAGCGACCGCGCCTCGTACGTGACCGGCGCGATCCTGCCGGTAGACGGCGGGGCCGGCGCCTGACCTCCTCGGTCGGCGCCTCCGCGGTCAGCAGCGCCTCCGCGGTCAGCGCCGGCGCGGTCAGCTCCTCCGCGCTCAGCGCCGGCGCCGGTGGGCGCGCCACCGGCGGTACAGGCGGTGCAGGCGGAAAGCCAGCAGCGGCAGCACCACCGCGCCGACGGCGATCCCCGCCCACGGGGGGAGGCTGCCCGAGTCCGGCAGGTAGACCGCTCCGGTCGTCGGTGTCATGCCGTCCTCACTCCGTACCGCGCAGCCGCAGCAGGTAGGTCGCCGTCAGGGCGACGGCGGGGTCGCCGTCCTCGGTGAGGGACGCCAGGGCCCGTGCCGCGCGCGGGCCGGGGATGTCGCCCAGGGCCTGGGTCAGGCGGCCGCGGGCCGGGGGGCGGGTGGCGTCGGCGGTGAGGTGGGTGACCAGGGCGTCCGTGATCTCGTCCGCCGTCCCGGGGGCGTCGCAGAGGACACTCAGCGCGTCGGCCGCGTCGGTGTCGTTGCGGCCCGCCACGATCATGCCGACGAGCTCCGGGACCGCCTCGGTGTGGCCGCGGGCGCCCAGCGCCAGGGCCGCGCAGCCGCGGACCGCCTCGTCGGGGTGGGCCAGGGCGTCCCGCAGGTGCGGGGTGGCCCGGTCGCCGGGCAGTGCGGCGAGGGTGCGGACGGCGCGCTCACGTACGGCGGGCAGGGGGGAGTCCAGGCCCTGCGCCAGGAGGGGCGGTACGTCGTCGTCCGATCTCGCCAGGGCCCAGCGCAGCGCGCCGGCGACGTTCGGGTCCGCCTCGTTCAGGGCCGCCTCGGCGAGGGCGTCCGCCGGCACCGGGGCGGTCTCGCCGGTGGCGGCGAGGGCGGCGCGCTGACGTGCGCCGGCGCTCTTCGAGGCCAGCGCCTGCAGGAGGGCCACGGCCTGGAGGACGTCCTCCCAGTCGGCCGGACCCGCCGCGTCGATGCGGCTCAGGCGGGTCAGCAGCCTCTCCTCGGCGGCCATGCGCTCCCGGGTGCGGTCGATGAGGTCGCCGACCAGCA
This sequence comes from Streptomyces olivaceus, assembly GCF_000721235.1. Classification (GTDB taxonomy): domain Bacteria; phylum Actinomycetota; class Actinomycetes; order Streptomycetales; family Streptomycetaceae; genus Streptomyces; species Streptomyces olivaceus. The sequence goes on along the minus strand of NZ_JOFH01000010.1, from coordinate 62,565 downwards.
CCGTGGGCGCGAAGGCGGGGTCGTCGAGGGCGCGGGCGGTCTCCTTGAGGGACAGTCCCAGCGAGCGGAGGCTCTCGATGTGGAAGATGCGCCGGATGTCGGCCCCGGAGTACTCCCGGTAGCCCGAGCCGGTGCGGGAGGAGGGGCGCACCAGGCCGAGGGACTCGTAGTGCCGGAGCATGCGGGCGCTGATCCCGGACCTCCGCGCCACCTCACCGATCAGCATCGCGTCCCTCCGCCCGCCGGCACCGCCACCATCGTGCACCGGGTGCTCAGTCCCCCAGCGCCACGACGCGCTTCGCCTCCTCGACCGCCGCCTCGAACCCCGCGTCCGGGTCGCGCCGCAGGCGGTCGGTGGCGAGCGCGTGGGTGCGTACGCGCGGGTCGGCGGCGCGCGCCGCGGCGTGCAGGGCGGGTGCCGTCACGTCGCCGAGGTCCACCAGTGCCCTGCTGAGGCTCAGCCGCGTGTCCCGTCCGCCGCGGCCCAGCTGTGTCGCCAGCACCGCGGCCAGGGCGGGCTCCTCGCCCTCCGGCACCAGGACGACCGCCGTCCGCCACGCGGCCCGCGCCACCTCGTCGTCGGGGTCGCACAGGTGGGCCCGCGTGATCGCCGGCCAGGCCCGGGGGTCGCCGGTCTTGGAGAGGGTGTGCAGTGCCTGGCTCCGGGCCTGGGCGTGCTCCGAGCCGAGTTCGCCGAGCAGCCGGGGCAGCGTCAGGTCCACCGGGTGGCGGGTGAGGGCCCAGGTCAGCATGTCCCGTACGTGGAACTCCGGTTCCGTCGCGCAGCGCTCGATCAGCCGGTCGACGTAGCGCGGGTCCGGTTCCGTGCCGACGGCCAGCGCCGCGGCGAGCCGGACCGACGGGTCGTCGTACTCCAGCGCGCGCAGCGCTCGCGCGGTGTGCCGCGTGTCCGCCGTGTCCTGTCCCGTGATCGCCATCAGGACCACCTCCTGACGAGCAGTGAAGACCTTGTCACGGTGTCAGGGTCAAGCCGCCGGGAGGGAGACGATCACAGGACGGGACGGAGCGCGTGCGTCACGGGGCCAGCAGCAGCACGTTCGCGCGGGACTTGGCGGCCTCGTAGCGCTTGGCCACGTCCTGCCAGTTGACGACGGCCCACATGGCGTCGATGAAGTCGACCTTCTGGTTCTTGTACTGCAGGTAGAAGGCGTGCTCCCAGGCGTCGAAGACCAGGATCGGGGTGGCGCCCTGGCCGACGTTGCCCTGGTGGTCGTAGACCTGCTCGACGATCAGCCGGCCGCTCAGCGGCTCGTACGCCAGGACGCCCCAGCCCGAACCCTGCGTGGTCGCGGCGGCCTTGGTGAGCTGCGCCTTGAAGCCGGCGAAGGAGCCGAAGGACTCGGCGATCGCGTCGGCGAGGTCGCCCACGCCGTCGGCGGCCAGGGGCTCGCCGCCGCCGTCGCCGGTCATGTTGTGCCAGTAGATGGAGTGCAGGATGTGGCCGGAGAGGTGGAAGGCCAGGTTCTTCTCCAGGCCGTTGATCGAGCCCCACTGCTCCTTGTCCCGCGCCTCGGCGAGCTGCTCCAGCGTGTCGTTGGCGCCCTTGACGTACGCCGCGTGGTGCTTGTCGTGGTGCAGCTCGATGATCTGCGGGTTGATGACCGGTTCGAGCTCCGAGTAGTCGTAGGGGAGCTCCGGGAGCGAGTACACCGCCATGTCCAACATCCTCCGACGTTCAGCGTCCAGGTTGTTATTGCCAATCATGCGCAACTGCACGCTAACAGTAGTTGGGGCGGATGGTGATCAGGTGTCGGTCCCAAGCCCGGGCGTCACCCGCGCCGGTGGGCCCGGGTGATGGCCGACTCGACGGCGGCGACGCGGTCCGCGAGGAGGCCCAGGGCGGCGACGGCGCGCGCGAGGGGGTCGTCGTCGGGGCCGCCCAGGGTGCGGGCGCGGACGTGGGCGGCCCGCACCTCGGCCCAGCGGTCGGCCTGCTCCGGGGTGAGCGTGCCGCGCAGCTCGGCGAGCTTGAGGAGGTTGGCCTCGGCGCCCTGGGCGAGGGAGTGGGCCTCGGCGGTGTAGTGGTCGTCGAGGACGGCGGCGCGCTCGGCGTCGTTCATGACCGGGCGCAGCCGCTGGGCGATCTTGTTCATGTTCCGGTACGAGCCCTGCAGCCGGAACGCCGGCTCCGTGCGCGTCGCGTCCGACCGGGCCGCGGAGGCGATGTACGCGGCGTTGACGGCCAGCACCGTCCCGCGGGCGGCGAGGAGGTGGCGCAGGACGGCGAGGACGCGCTCCAGCTCGGCGGGCGGGAGGGCGTGGACGAGGCGGTCGGCGTGGGCGGTCGGGTCGCCGCCGGCGAGGCGGACGAGCAGTTCCAGGTCGGCGCGGTCGCGGCCGGCGAGCGGGGCGAGGACCGGGTTCGCGGTGAGCGCGTTCTCCAGGAAGCTCAGCTCGAAGGCGTCCTCCTTGCCGGTCAGTACGTCTCCCAGGTTCCAGACGTCGGCCCGGTTGGCGAGCATGTCGGGGACGTGGAAGCGGGCGCCGGACTCGGTGTAGGGGTTGCCGGCCATGCAGACGGCGAAGCGCTTGCCGCGCAGGTCGTAGGTGCGCGGGCGGCCCTGCCACACGCCGTCGACGCGGCGGGTGGCGTCGCACAGCGGGATGAACTTCTGGAGGAGTTCGGGGGACGTGTGCTGGATGTCGTCCAGGTAGAGGAGCGTGTTGTTCGCGGACGCCAGCGCGAAGTTGACCTTCTCGATCTCCTGGCGGGCGGTGGCGTTCGGGGCGTCGGCCGGGTCGAGCGAGGTGACGGTGTGGCCGAGCGCGGGGCCGCTGATCCGCACCAGCATCAGGCCGAGGCGGTCGGCGACGTACTCGACCAGGGTCGTCTTGCCGTAGCCGGGCGGGGAGAGGAGCAGCAGGAGGCCGCCGGTGTCGGTGCGCTTGTCCGCGCCGGTGGTGCCGAGCTGCTTGGCCAGGCTGTCGCCGATGAGCGGCAGGTAGACCTCGTCGACGAGCCGGTTGCGGACGAAGGCGGACATGACGCGCGGGCGGTGGTCGTCCAGGCGCAGCCGCTCGCGTTCGGCGCCCACCAGGGCGGTGCGGCGGCGCTGGTAGGCGCGGAACGCGGGGACCTCGTGCGCGGCGAAGCGCGCGGTGCGGGTGAGGAAGTCGTCCAGGCGCAGGTCGAGGCGGCCGCCGGTGATGCGCGGGTGGGCGCCGAGGAGGCCCTCGGCCGTGGCCGCCGGCGGGGCGCCGCCGTCGTAGCGGGGCAGCCCGGGGCAGAGCTCGGCGGCCACCGCCTCGGCCAGGTCGCCGGGGGCGAGGTCGGTGCCGGTGGCGGACGCGTACGACGAGAGCCACGCCTCGACGAGTTGGCGACGGGCGGCCAGGGCACCGGACCCGGCGGACCGGCCCCCGGTGCCCGGTCCGGCGGGCCCAGCTGATTCGGTGGGCCCGGCCGGGTCGGTGGGCCCGGCCGGTTCCGTGAGCGCAGCCGGGCCGGTGAGCGCGGCCGGTTCCGTGAGTGCGGCCAGGTCCTCGGCGTAGGCCGGGCCGCCCGCCGTGCGGCGGAACTTGTCCAGGAGGGTGCGGGTGTCCGCGCCGAGGACGAAGCCCTCGGGGCCGCTGGTCAGTTCGTGGAAGAGGTACCCGGCCGCCGCGCCCGCCCGCTCCGCGTCGAGCGGGGCGGTCCACGCGGCGATCTCCTCCGCCAGTTCCCGTTCCAGGTCCTCGATCGCACCGGTGAGGCCGAACGTGTCGCGGGCCCGGGCCAGGGACACCGCGCGCCGGGTCCAGGTCCTGCGGTGCTCGTCGGTGGTGCCGTGGGACCAGAAGAGCTGGGCGGCGGCGCGGGCGGCCGGTTCGTGGCGCAGGGTGCCCGCCGTCTCGTACAGCGGCAGCAGGGCGGTGAGCACGGCCGTGGCGTCGTGGTCGTGGACGCCCCGCTCGTGGCCCTCGTCGTACGCCTCCCGGGCCGCGTCGCGGACCAGCGCGGGCAGGTCGTCGGCGGCGGCCAGGGACGCGGCTCCGTGCGCGCGCAGCAGGCGGGCGGCGAGGTGCTCGGCGCGGTAAACCTCCGGCGACTCCGACGGCAGGGAGCGGTTCCAGTACGGGCGGGTGGCCGCGAAGTCCGGGTCGGTGACCGGCGTGCGGTAGTCGGTGCCGGTGAGGGCGAAGGCGATGCCGTCGTCGCCGTCGGGGACGAGGGTGAGGTCGAGGGGCTGGCTGTTGACGGCGAAGCGGTGGGTGCCCAGGCGCAGGGTGCGGCCGTCGTCGGCGTACAGGTCGGTGCGGTCGCGCAGGGCGCGGGCGGCCTCCTGGCGGGCCGACTTGAGGCGGCCGTCCAGTTCCTCGGCGCGGACGGTGTCGCCGAGGGCGCGCAGTTCGCCGGCGGTGCGGCGGACCTTGCCGACCATGGGGTCGGAGGCGAAGTAGGTGCTGACCGCGTCGGCGTCGGGGAGGGTCGCGCAGCGCCTGGTCACGGTCTCCAGGACGCGGGCGGCGGAGGCGGCGAGCTGTTCGGCGCGGCGGGCGCGGGCGTCGGAGAGCGCCTGCTTGCGGGCGGCGAGCGCCTCGTAGATCTCGGTGCGCCGGTCGGCGAGTTCGCCGAGGAAGACGTCGAACTCGGCGAAGCGCGACTCCAGGTCCTCCAGGCGGGCCAGGAGGCGGGCGAGTTGGTCGTCGCAGCGCTCGGGGGTGTCGGCGGCGGCGAGCGCCGCGGTGACCGCCTGGCCGAGCAGGGCCGTCTCGGCGGCGAACTCGGCGCGGCCCTCGTGGTCGAGGAGGGCGCGGCGGCGGGCGTCGAGGGTGGCGCGGGCGCGGTTGACCCCGCCGAGGACGGCGGCGACGCGCTCCAGGAGGGCGGTACGGACCGTGGCGTCGCCCATGTCGAGTTCGGCGACGACGTCGGTGACCGTGCGCAGTCCGTCGGCGAGTTCGTCGAGCCGGGCGGCGACGGGCGCGGCTCCGGCGACGGTGCTGACGGCCTCGGCGTCGGCCACGAGCCGTTCCACGTCGGCGCGTTGGGCGTCGAAGGCGTCCTCGCGGGCGAGGAAGGCCACGGCGCGACGGCCGAGGTCGGCGAGGGACGCCTCGGCCTCCTCGGCGAGGGCGGCGACCGCGGGGCCGTCGGCGTACCGCAGTTCCCCGACGCTCAGCAGATGCCCGTGGGCGTGCCGCAGTTCGGTGAGGCCGCGCACCCAGGCGGCGGCCTCCTTCGGCGCCTCGCCGCGCAGCCGCCGGACCACCGCCGCGATCCGCTCGGCGGCCTCGTCGCGGGCCTCGGCCGCCCGCCGGGTCAGCTCGCGCACCGTCTCGAACTCGGCGAGCACCTGCCCGGCGGTGTCCCGCACCGCCGCCAGGGCGCCGGCCAGGTCGCCCAACTCGTCCTCGCCGAGCCAGTGGTGGCCGTCGGCCGCGCGCACGCAGTCGGCGGCGAGCGCGCGGTACCCCTCGGCGGTGGTGATCCCGTCGGCGACGGCGCCGGCGACGGACAGGGCGGCGGAGATCCCCCGCACGAGGTCGGCGTTGCCGACGCGGGCCAGCGGACCGCTCCCGGCGGGCGCGGCGGCGGCGTACGTGTCGGAGACGTACGGCGAGTTCCACAGCTGCACCGGGTGCACCTGGGCGGGCTCGTCGCCGTCCGCGCGCAGCACGGTGAAGGTGCCGTCCTCGGCCAGGGCCCAGCCCCGGCAGGGCAGCGGGTTCGCGACCTCCTTGCGGATGGTGTTGTACGAGAGCAGCAGGCCCCGGCTCCGGCCGCGCGCGTGGAACGCGTACAGCACGTCCTCGCCGTTCGGCGAGCGCACCTCCCGCTCGAACTCCAGTCCGTCGGCGTCGAGTTCGTACGTCTTGTGGACGCCCGTGGCCAGGCAGTAGCCGCCGGGGAAGACGATGCCCTGGTCGTCGGGCAGGCGGCGGCAGGCCGTGCCGATGCCGTCCAGGCGGACCACCGACCCGGTGAGGGTGTTGCAGACCAGGTAGCGGTCGGTGTCCTCCTTGTAGGGCCGCACGCGCAGCAGGACCAGCGGGCCGACCCGGGCGTGTGCGACGTCCGCGTCGGCGAGGGCCTGGAGGGGCTCGTCGACGGGCTCGGTGAAGACGCCCCGGTCGGTCTCGGTGTCGTTGTCCGACTTGACGGTGAGCGCGCCGCCGACCGCGCCGACGTAGAACCCGCCGGGGACGGCGATGTGCGGGTGCCGGCCCTGGACGTGGTCCTCGCGGGCCGTCGGCGTCCAGGTGAAGTCGTGGGCCGGCGGGAAGACGTCGTCGCGTTCGCCGCGCGCGTCCAGGAAGGCGGCCGGGCCGTCCGCCGCGAGGTTCCAGCGCAGGACGCGGATGTCGTCGGCCTTGTCGCCGGTGCGGAAGACGGCCAGCAGCCTGCCGTCGACGACGCGCAGCCGCAGCAGGCGGGCGCCGCGGTAGTAGCGGTGCAGGTCCGCGAACTCCCGTACGAAGGCCGGGTCGTCGAGCAGTCCCGGGACGGCCGGCTCGGGCAGCGGGTTCAGGTCGCGGTCGTAGAGGGTGAAGACGTCGGCCACCGCCGCCGGGATGCCCGCGCCCGGGCGGCCGGCGGAGCCGAGGAGCAGCACGCCCTCGCCGACGGCGGCGATGTCCCGCGGCACGCCAGGACGCCCCGTGCGCAGCCGCTCGGTGCCGGCCAGTTCGAGGCGTGCCGAGCCGAACTCCTCCACCCGGCGGGCGTTGAGGAGTTCGGCCCGCCGGGTCAGCTCGGCGGCCTGTGCGGCGAGGCGGTCGCGCAGCACCTCGTAGGCACCGGCGTCGGCGGTGTCGGCGGGGCGCGGGCCGGCGGTGTCGGCGGCGGGGCGCGGGCCGGGCTCGTCCGGTGTCCCCGGTCGCCGCGTGGTGTCCGTCTCCGGGGCGGTGGCCATGCGTGGTTGATCCCTTCGAGGAGGCGGGTGGAGGAGCCCGGGGTCGAGGTGCGGGCGTGCGAGGGGGTGCCGAAGCCGCCGACCCCCGTACGGCGGCCCCGGCACCCGGTCGGTGGGGGCGGTCAGCCCCGGGTCGCGCCGTTCAGCGCGGTGAGCGGGGTGTCGGCGAGGCCGAGTTCACCGGCGCGCTCCAGGAGCCGCTGCACCTGGCCGGCGTCGGAGCCGCCCGACTTCATCAGCTGCATCAGCAGCGCGGAGACCGTCAGGTTCTGCACGTCGGCCGTGGAGACCGAGCCGAGGACGCGGGTCAGGTCGTCGGTGAAGCTCGACGAGCCGTCCAGCCAGGGCCCGGCGAGGGCCTGGGCCGTCTCCGAGTGCTTGACGAACCCGTCGACGCCCTTGCCGAGCGCCACCGAGGACATCAGCCGGTCGAAGAAGACCGTGTCGCCGCCCACGATGTCGATGTCGGCGTTCTCCAGGCCGGTGGCCAGGACCGTGGCCTGCGCCTCGGCGACCTGCCGCTGCACGTCGAGCCCGGCCAGCCGGATGTCCTTCTCGGCCTCCAGGCGCAGCCGGTACTCCTCGTGACCGCGCGAGGCGTCGTCCAGGGCGGCCATCGCCGCGGCCTTCTCGGTCAGTCCGGCGGCCTCCGCCTTGAGCTTGCCGCCGATCGCCTCGGCCTCGGCGAGCGCCTTGGCCCGCGCGCCCTCGGCCTCGGCACGCATCCGGGCTCCGGTCGCCTCCGCCTCGGCACGGCCGGCCTTCTCGATGACGTCGGCCTCCTTGTCGCGCACCTGGACCGCGGCCAGGCCCGACGCTGCGGCCTCCGCCTGGAGTCCCTCGGCCATCCGCAGCTTGGCCTGCGCGTCCAGATCGGCGCTCTTCAACCGGGCCTCGGCCAGGGTGAGTTCCTCGGCGGCGCGGTGGGTGGCCGCCGCCTCGGCCGCCTCGGCGGCCTTGATGTCCTTGACCAGCTGCTCCTGCGCCTGGGCCTCGGCCGCGATGACGACGGTCTGCCGGTCCCGCTCGGCCTCCTCCACGGCACGCAGCTTCTTGATGGACTCCTCCTGCTCGGCGACCGTGCGGTCCACGGCGACGCGCTCGCGGATGACCTCGGCGATGTCCCGCTTCTCCGCCTCGACCTCCTTCTCGGCGGCGATCCGCGTCAGTTCGGTCTCCCGCTCGCGGCCGATCGCCTCCAGCATGCGGTCCTTCTCGATGCGCTCGTTCTCGACGGCGATGACCCGCTCGCGGTTCTTCGCGGCGACGGCCACCTCGCGGGCCTGGTTCTCGCGCTGCACGCCGAGCTGTTCCTCCGTGCGCAGGAACGCCCCCTGCGCGCGCAGCCGCTCCTCCTCCACGACCCGCGCCGTCTCGGCCTCCTCGCGGGCCCGGGTGGTGTCGATCTCGCGCTTCTGCTTGATCTCGGCGTCCGCCTGCCGGCGCTCCAGCTCCAGTACGGCCTCGCGGGCGTCGACGTTCTGCCGGGTGATCTCCTTCTCCTCGGTGCGCCGCGCCTCGTTGGTGCGCACGTGCTCCACGGCCGTCAGCTCGGTGATCTTCCGGATGCCCTGGGCGTCGAGGACGTTCGCCGGGTCCAGCTGGGTCAGCGGCGTCTGCTCCAGGTAGTCGATCGCCGCGTCCTCCAGGTGGTATCCGCTGAGGTCGACGCCGATGACCTCGATGATCCGGTACCGCAGCTCCTCGCGCTTGGTGTAGAGGTCGGTGAAGTCCAGCTGCTTGCCGACGGTCTTCAGGGCCTCGGAGAACTTCGCGTGGAACAGCTCCTGCAGCGTGTCCCGGTCGCTGGCGCGGGCGGTGCCGACCGCCTGGGCGACCTTGACGACGTCCTCGACGGTCTTGTTGACCTTGACGAAGAACGAGATGCGGATGTCCGCGCGGATGTTGTCCCGGCAGATCAGCCCCTCCTTGCCGGCCCGCGTGATCTCGATCGTCTTCACCGAGATGTCCATGACCTCGGCCTTGTGCAGCACCGGCAGCACCACCTGACCGGTGAAGGTCACGTCCACCTTGCGCATCTTCGAGACGATCAGCGCCTTGCCCTGCTCCACCTTGCGGAAGAGCCGCGAGACGACGAACAGCACGAAGGCGACGAGGAGCAGGCAGACGGCGGCGAGGACACCGATGACTTCCATGAGGCATACGTCCTTACGGCATGAGGCGGCCGGGCCGGAGCCGGACCGCGACCGGGCCGGTCGCGGCAGCTGCGGATGTGGACAGCCGCGGGTGTGGTGGCCCGTGCGGGCGGGCGAGGGCGGGTCGGACGGTCGGACCGGCGGGCGGGTCGGGCCGTCGGGTTGCAGGATGCGGTTGCCTTCGGGCCTTCGGGCTTCCAGGCCGTCGAGCCTTCCGGCTTTCCGGCTTTCAGGCCTTCGGGCCGTCGTCGGGCAGACCGCCGTCGCGCCGGCCCGGCGGGGCGAGGCGTGGGTTCCGGCGTGGTCTCAGACGGCGTAGGCGGCGATGGCGGCGTCGGCGGCGCGAACGGCGCGGCGGTCGTGGGCCGCGGCAGCGGCGGCGCGCACGACTCGGCCGGGTTCGTCGGGGCGGAGCCGGTGGAGCGGGCGGACGAAGCAGCTGTTCGTCGTCATCGTCCGCCCCCTCTTTCTCCGTTGTGCTCCCCGTTGCCTCCATGATGCGTGAGGGGGCCACCGATCCGCATTGCCGGTTTCCGGAAGCGTTCACCAGGGCTTCGATGCCGGGTGGGCCGCCAAGTACGCGTCAGGACGGACCGGTTGTGCGAGCGGGTCAGTGGTGGGCGTGGGCCACGGCGTGCCCCTTGCCCCGGCCGATCATCCACTTGTTGACCGGCGTGGTGAGGACGAAGGCGACGGCGAGGCCGCCGAGGAGCGTGCCCCAGAACAGGCCGTCCGACAGCTGGGCGTCCATCGCGCCCGGCGTGAGGGCGACGATGCCGTTGTCGACCAGCTCCATCACCGCGATGGAGACGGTGTCGGCGGCCAGCGCGACCTTGAGCGCGGACTTGAGGTCGAGGCCGGCGCGGACCACGCCGAACAGCGTGAAGGAGTAGCCGAAGACGAACGCGAGCGCGATCGCCAGCACCATGGTCGGGGCGTTGCCCCAGGCCAGGGCTGTTCCCACGACCATGCCGAGGATCTCGCCGACGGCACAGCCGGTCAGGCAGTGCAGCGTCGCGCGGGCCGCCGTCGACCAGGGCGCCGGAGCATGCGCGGGCGTATGGGTGTGTGCGTGCATGGGTGTCTTCCCTCCACCTCGCTCACGTCTTCCACCGTACGGCAACAATACCCCTAGGGGGTATATTCCCGCGCCCGCCCGCCGCCCTGCCGGAAGCCGATCGGAAGCGCATCGGAACCGCCGGAATCTGGCTCCGGAAGCGGCCGCCCTGGTCGGATCGGTCGATGCACGAGGCACATCGGCCCACTCGGGGCGCGTGCCGTATCCGCCGGTTCTGACACCGGCGGCAGCGAGGTGACAGATGAGTAATACACGCGTTCCGACCGGCGCCCGGCATTCCTATCCGGCGCCGGGACTGGCACTCACACCCGGCCACGTACGCAACCAGGCCATGACCGTCGTCGCGATCCCGTTCGTCCTCATAGTCGTGCTGGCCGTGGTACTCGCCACGGCCGGCGACGACGAGGCGCCGGGCACCGGTGGGCTCTACGGGAACAGCTCCCTGCCGGGCTGGGACTCCGGCACGGACGACGGCACCACCGACGACGGCACCACGGACGACGGCACCGGCGACGGCACGGTCCCCGACGGCTCCGGCGGCCTGACCGGCGAGGGCACCTGGCCCGACGACGGCACCACGGACGGCACCGGCACGGACGACCCGACCGCCGGGGACTCCCCGGAGGCCTCCGGAGAGGACACCCCAGCCGAGGACCCGGCCGACTCCCCCTACGCGGACCCGAACGACGACGCGTACGCGGACGAGGACGGACCCGCGGCGACGGTGACGGCGTACTTCGACGCCATCAACGAACGCGACTTCCCGACCGCCTGGGACCTGGGCGGCAGGAACCTCGACGAGGACTACGACCACTTCGTCGCGGGCTTCGACACCACCGAGAGCGACGAGCTCACCGTCGTCGGCACCACGGGCGAGGACGTGTCCGTCACGTTCGTGGCCCGGCAGACCGACGGCTCCCAGCAGGCATTCGACGGCACCTACACCGTGCGGGACGGGGTCATCGTCGACGCGGCCGTCCAGGAAAGAAACTGAGGACCCGCATGACCGGCCACCTTGAGCCTCAGCGCCCCGACGCGAAGAGCAACGTGACGCGCCTGCTGTCCGCCGGCGCCTACCTCGACCCGACCTACCGCAAGGACGTGATCCGGGAACTGCTCACCGACCGGTTCCGGTTCGTCGCCCCCTCGTACGGCTACGACACGGTGCCCGTGCTGGCCCACGCGCTGGCCGCCGACCGGCTGCGGATGCAGCAGCAGTGGACGCTGGCGGCCGGCACCGCCCTCGTCGTCCCCCTCGTGTACGCCGACGTGCTGAACGGGCTGGTCGGCCTGCTCACGCTCGTCTGGCTCGGCTGGGCCACCGTGGTCCTGCGCCGGATCGCCGTGCTGAGGATCCTGGCGGCCGAGTTCCGCCCGTCGCGCGACCACGCCGGCTTCGACGGACGGCGCTACCCGCGGACCGCGCGCCTGACCGAGGAGCTCGTCCGGAAGATCGACACCGAGCAGTCCTGCGACACGGTGCGCTACGGCGGGTACAAGCCCTTCGTCGGCGCGGGCGAACTCGTCCGCCGGTGGTCCAACGCTGAGCTGCTGATCGGCGCCCCGGTCCGCGCCGCGGCGTCGTTCGCCGACGGCCCGCTGGGCGGCCTGCTCCCCCGCCCGAACGGCGGGACCAACGGCGACGGGACCAACGGCGACGGCCCGAGCACCGGCACCCACGGCACCGGCACGCACGGCGGCGGCACGCACGGCGGCGGGACCAACGCCCGGCACGCGGCCGGCGACGGGTCCGGGGCCGCGGACCCGGCCGCGCCCCCGCGGCGGAAGCCCGTCAGAGGGTTCACGCCCGAGGAGATCACCGCAGAGGTGAGCGACCGGATGCTCGCCGAGCTGTCCACCCGGCCGCCCGAGACCGACCGCGTCCGGCTGCTCTCCGTCGACCGGCGACGGTTCACCGCCGCCGCCCCCACGGGCGGCCGGAGCGACGACCGGGAGCCCGCGAACGGCCCCCACCCCCCACGCCCCGGGGACGGGCGGGCCGAGCACTGGCGGGACGGCTACGACGCCGACCGCGAGTACCTGCGCATCCGGGTCGGCTCCTGGGACCAGGAGATCGTGACCACGGTGTTCGTCGGGTTCGACATCAGGGGCGCCACCCTGCACACCGAGTTCTACACCTACGTCCTCGCCCCGGTGATCGAGAGCTTCCACCTGGTCGACCGGCTGCCCGACGTCATCGACGGCCACCTGGTGCGGCGGGTGGCGTGGGACGTGACCCGCGGTGCGCCCGGCGCGGTGCTGGGCCGGGCCACCGGTGCGGTGCGCAGCCGGCTGCCCCGGCGGCGCGGCTCGGTCGCGGTGGGGACGGCCGTGGCGTCACCGGCGCCCGAACGGCACGGGTTCTGGATCGGCCGGTACGCCCGGACCGACGTGAACAGCGGCGCCCTCACCAGCGTCCGGGAGATGGCGACCCACGACGAGTTCCACCACTTCTTCCAGGAGACCGACGCCCTCAAGTACACGCAGATCGTGGAACGTCATCTGCTGCAGATCGTCGGCGACTTCCTGCGCGAGCACGACGTCGACACCCGGGACCACGAGGCCAACCAGACCAACATCCTCCAGCAGAACTTCGGCGCGAACAACAACGTCAACTTCGGCATCAACCAGAGCGTCGGCGACAACAACACCCAGACCGCGGGGCCTCGTTCCGGCGGCACCAGGGAGGCACGACCGGCATGACGGACCAGCACTACCCCGGCGGCGGTTTCGGCCCCAACAGCAACATCAACTACGGCACCAACCAGAGCGTCGGCAACAACAACACCCAGAGCACCGGGACCTCGGACGCCCCCGCCACCGTGCCGGGGCCCGGCGGCCCGTCCGCTCACCCGTACTCGGGCGCCCAGCGGCGCAACGGGGGCGCGCCGCCCGACGCGGCCGAGCTCGCACGCAGCGTCTTCGTCGTGCACGGCCGCGACGACCAGGTGCGCCGCGAGATGTTCGAACTCCTGCGCCGACTCGACCTGCGCCCCCTGGAGTGGGAGCAACTGGTCAAGGAGACCGGCCAGTCCGCGCCCTTCCTCGGCGACGTGCTGCCCGTCGCCGTCACGCACGGGCAGGCGGCACTCGTGCTGCTCACCCCGGACGACGTCGTGCACCTCCATCCGGAGCTGCACGGCCGCACCGAACCGGCCCACGAGACCGGGCCGGTGTGCCAGCCGCGCCCGAACGTCCTGATCGAGCTGGGCATGGTGCTGATGGCCTATCCCGAGCGCACGCTGATCGTCGAGGTCGGCGGCGTGCGGCCGATCGCCGACATCACGGGCCGCAACGTCATCCGCTTCGACGGCTCCGAGACCGCACTCGGCAAGATCGTGGAACGCCTCAAGTCGGCGGGCTGCGCGGTCGACGACACCGGCTCGGACTGGCGCCACACCTACCCGTACCAGCACCTGTCCGCATACCACCGCCGGCCGTGACGCCCGGCGGATCCCGCGCCGCTCGGGGGACCGGCGCACCCGGCCCCCGGGGCACGTCCCGTCACCAGGGACGCGCCCCGGGGGCCGGTCCGCACCGCCACAGCCCGTCAGCGCCACCCGGCACCGCCGCGGCCCCTCGGCGCCACCCGGCACCGCCACGGCCCTGCACCGCCGCGGCCCGGCGGCCCTACCCGGCACCGCCGCCGTCCGCCGCCGCCAGCACCCGGAGGAAGGCCGCGACCTCCGCCAGGTCCACCCGCTCCAGCTCGGCGGGGCGCAGCACGACGCGCAGCTCGCGGCAGATCACCCGCTCCCGGGAGTGCGTGATGAACGAGAGCAGGATCAGGCGCAGCAGGCTCTCCTCGTCGAGACCGTGCAGCCGGGACAGCCCCGAGCCGATCAGCGGCACCGCCACCCGGTCCAGCTGCCCGTGCCGGTACACGGCGTCCCACACGCGGCCCAGGCTCAGCCACAGCTCCTCCGTGCCCGACCGTGCCACGCAGTCGTTGCCGAGCCGGCTGTAGGCCACGCCGAAGACCAGCCGGGGCCGGCTGCCGAGCACCGCCACCGTGCCGACGGGATAGCGGTCGAGCTTGCCGTACGGCTTGTCCCGCCGAGCCTCCGTCGCCACCGGCACGGCCCCGCCCAGCGCGGCGTACAGCTCCTCGTCCAGCCGCCGTACGTCGCCCTCGTACCGGCGCTCCAGGAGCTGCCCCTGCACGCTCTCGCCGCTGATGACGACGCCGTCGCTGACGTCCGTGTCGAAGGTGTCGCAGAACCCGACGACCAGGTGCGCGGACTCCTCGAAGAGGTCGCCCGGCGCCACACCCACCGTCATCCGCGGCCGGGTGAACTCCTGGTGCACGGAGACCGTCGGGCGGCTGCGCGCCACGGCCCAGGCGAGGCAGAGCAGCACCGAGGCCGCCGCCACCGGCGCCGGGCCCGGGATCGCCTCGGGCCACAGCTGCCCCACGAACTGGAGCACCGCGGACACCCCGCCGAAGGCCGCCATCACACTGCCGGCGAACAGCCTGCGGCTCCGCGCCCCGCCGAACGGAGCCCGCCGCCCGGCCGTACGCCGCCACCGTCGCGCACCGCGCCCGCTCCCGGCCCTCAGCCGCCCGCTCCCCCGCGCCGGACGGACCACCGGACCGGCCCCACGCGAACCAGCCGAATCCACAACTCCCCCAAACGGACAATTGATACGCTGCCGGAACCTCCCCCGCGACCATCGGGCGGGGCAGGGTGAAACGAGTGGAGACCACTTGTATGGCGCGCATCCGTGTCAGCGTCCTGGGTCCGGCCAGGCTCGAAGTGGACGGCGTGCCCGCCCGGTTGACCCCCTTGACGACACGGCTGCTGGTGCGCCTGGTGGCGGCGGAGGGCGAGCCCGTACCGGTCCGCCGGCTGCACCGGGACGTGTGGGCCCTCGACGACGACGGGCCGCGCCAGTCGCAGCGCCGCCGCAACGAGGTGCAGAAGCGCGTCCTGGAACTGCGCCGCGCCCTCGATCCCGCCCAGCGCGGTGACGCGGCCCGGGTGCTGCGCACCGAGCAGTCCCTGGCCGCACCGGTGCCCGAGACGGCGTACCGGCTGGTGCTCGGGCCCGAGGAGCTGGACAGCTCGGAGTTCACCGACCTCGTCAACTCCGCGCTGCTCGCCGCCCCCGCGTCGGCCGCCGACCGGCTGGCGGCGGCGCTCGCCCTGGTCCGCGGCCGGCCGCTGGTGGAGGCGGGCGACGAGGACTTCGCCCGCCCGCTGGTCCGCCGGCTCGCCGCCCTGCACGAGACGGCCCGCCGGCAGCTGATCCGCAGCCGCATGGAGCTGGGCCGCCACGACCTCGCCCTGCCGGTCGCCGAACGCATGGCCCGGGAGCGGCCGGACGACCAGGACGTCGCCGACCTGCTCGGCGCCCTGCGGGCCCGGCTGCGCGAGCGGCACGGCCGGGAGCTGCTGCGGCAGCCGTTCCCCGGCGGCACGGACCTCGTGGTCGTGCGGGGCGACCTGTTCGACCAGGCCGACGCCAATCTCGTGGTCGGGTTCACCGACACCTTCGACACGGCGACCGAGCAGGACCTGGTGATCAGCCGGGAGAGCGTGCAGGGGCAGCTGGTCCAGCGGCTGTTCGGCGGCGAACGCCGGCTGCTGGACGACCGGATCCAGGCCGGGCTGCGGGCCTTCACGCCGCTGCGCACGGAACGTCCCCAGGACAAGCCGCGGGGCCGCCGGGTCCGCTATCCCCTCGGCACCACCGTCCCGCTGGCGGTGGACGGCCGCCGGGTCTTCGCCGTCGCCTACTCCCGGCTCGGCAACGACCTCGTCGCCCGTTCGGCACCGGCCGACCTGCGGGCGAGCCTGGACGCCCTCTGGCCGGCCGTCGCCCGGTACGGCATGTACAAGCCGGTCGCGGTCGCCCTCGTCGGCTCGGGGCTGGCCCGGATCGTGGAACTCGACCGTACGCAGCTGCTGCTGATGATCGTGGAGAGCTTCGCCGCGCACTGCCGCCGGGAGCCGACGACCGCGCCCGAGCTGCGGGTCGTGATCCGCCCGGCCGACCTGGAGCGCACCGACCTGTCGGCGCTGGGCACCTACCTGCGCACCTCCCCGCCCGCCCGCGCCCTCACCGGCACCAGCACCGACGTCGGCGCCGGCACCGGGGGCCAGGACACCGGTGCCGGCGCCGGCGAGGGCGGTGGGGCGCACGGACGCCGGTGACGCAGACATGCCCCCAGCCCACCGGCGCCGCCGCTTCCGGCACCACCGGCCCACCGCTTCCGAACCGCTTCCGGGCCCTACGAGGTCCCGCCCGGCCCACCGCATCCGGTCCCTACGGCGTCATGCCCGGCCCGCGTCCCCGCCCTCGTGCCCGTACCCGGGGCCGTCGTCCCCGGTGGGCTCCGTTTCGTCGTCGGCCGGGACCGCGCCCACCGTGAAGCCGATCACCGAGCCGCCCCCGTCCCGCCGGCGGGCGAAGGGCGCGCCGCCGTGGGCCAGGGCCACCTCGCGCACGATGGACAGGCCGAGGCCCGAACCGGGCCGGGAGCGGGCGTCGGCGGTGCGGTAGAAGCGGTCGAAGACGCGGTTCAGGTCGGCGTCGCCGATGCCGGGTCCGCGGTCGAGGACCTCGACGCGGACGGTGCCCCGTACGGCGGGCCCGGCGACGGCGACCTCGATGGGGCCGGTGCCGCCGGGGTCGAACTTCGCGGCGTTCTCGACCAGGTTGGAGATCGCCCGGGTGAGCAGGGCGGGCCGCCCGTCCGCCGTGGTCTCGCCGCAGGCCCGTACGCCGATCTCGCGGCCGGTGCGGCGCCGGGCCAGCGCCGCCACGTCCCGTGCGATGCGGGCCAGGTCGACCGGCTGGGCGGGCTCGCCCTCGGCCTGGCCGGCCGCCAGCTCGACCAGTTCGTTGACCAGGTCGGTCAGCTCCCGGGCCTCCTGGCCCAGGTCCGCGACGAGTTCCTCGCGGGCGCCGGGCGGGAGTTCGTCGATCCGGCGCAGCAGGGAGATGTTGGTGCGCAGCGAGGTCAGCGGCGTCCGCAGCTCGTGGCCCGCGTCCTGGACCAGGCGCCGCTGGTCCTCCTCCGACTGGGCGAGGCGGCCCAGCATCAGGTCGAAGGCGCGGCCGAGGCGGCCCACCTCGTCGGGGCCGGTGACCGGGACCTGGACGCCGAGCCTGCGGGTGCGGGCGACCTTCTCGGCGGCGGAGGTGAGGACCACCAGGCGCCGGGTGATGCGCCGGGCCAGCCACCAGCCGAACAGGCCCGCGGCGAGCACCACCGCCGCCATCAGGAGCAGCGTCCGCTGCTGCAGGGCCCGCAGCAGGTCCTCGGTGTCGCTGAACTCCTGCGCCACCTGCACCGCGCCCCGGCCGCCGCCCAGGGAGACGGTCCCGACCCGGAAGACGTCGCGGCCCACGCCGACGTCGTCGTGCTGCACCACCCGCCCCGCCGGGTCCGCGCCCGCCGTCCGCCGGTCCGCGTCGGTCACCGGCAGCCGGGGCCGCGCCGGGTCCAGGACCGCGCCGCCGGGACCGAGGATCTGCACGTCGGTGCGGGCGGGGCGCACGATGTCGTGGCCGGGCGCGGAGGAGGTGAAGTCGTCGGGCGTCAGCCGCTGCCGGCGCACCTCGGCCCGCAGGTCCTGGACGGCCCCCTCGAAGACGGACTCCTGGTCCACCCGGACCAGCCGCGCCGCCGCGTTGTACGACAGCCCTCCCACCAGGACCGTGACCACGGCGGTGATCGTCGCGAAGGACACCGCGAACGTCGTCCGCAGGGACAGCAGCCGGGGCCGGTGCCCGTACGGGGCGGCGCCCACTCAGTCCGCCCGCAGCACGTAACCGACGCCGCGCACCGTCTGGATCAGCTGCGGGGCGCCCGGCTGGTCGAGCTTGCGGCGCAGGTACCCGACGTAGACGGCGAGGTTCTTGGAGCCGGGCCCGAAGTCGTAGCCCCAGATGCGGTCGTAGATCGTGGAGTGGTCGAGCACGATGCCCGCGTTGCGGACCAGCAGTTCCAGGAGCTCGAACTCGGTGCGGGTCAGTTCCAGCTCGCGTCCGCCCCGCCAGGCGCGGCGGGCCTGCGGGTCCACGCGCAGCCCCTCGGCGGTCAGCTCCGGGGCGGCCCGCTCGGCGTCCGCCGCGTCGGAGCCCGGGGCGCCGGCCGCGGCGTCGGGTTCCGTGCGGTCGGTGCGGCGCAGCAGGGCGCGCAGCCGGGCGAAGACCTCCTCGACGTCGAAGGGCTTCACGACGTAGTCGTCGGCGCCCGCGTCCAGGCCCGCGATCCGGTCGGCGGTCTCCACCAGTGCCGTCAGCATCAGGATCGGCGTGGAGTCGCCCTCGGCGCGCAGCGCCCGGCAGACCTGGAGGCCGTCGGCGCCCGGCATCATCACGTCGAGGACCAGGACGTCCGGCCGCCCGCGGTGCGCCTGCGCCAGCGCCTCGACGCCGTCGGCGACCGCGGTGACCCGGTACCCCTCCAGGGTCAGGGCGCGCTCCAGGGCGTGCCGGATGGCGCGGTCGTCTTCGGCGAGCAGAACAGTCCGGGGCACCCGCCCAGTCTGCCAAGGCCGACGGCCCGGCGGCCGGAGGGCCCCGCTTCTTACCGTGGTCTCACCCGTCTCACCCGTCTCACCCGTCTCACCGTGGTCTCACCCGTCTCACCGTGGTCTCACCCGCCGGGCCGCAGCGCCGCCAGGCGCTCCGCGAACGGCGTGACCTCCTCGAAGGAGTCCCGCGCCGGCCGCGGCGCACGCGCCGTGGAGAGCCCCGCCGCGAGCGCCGCCAGCTCCCCCGCGGCCCGCTCGATCCGGGCGTCGAGGCCCTCGGCGCCCCAGTCCTCGGAGGCGGCGTAGACGCCGGTCGGGACGACGACGGCCTTCAGGTGGGCGAAGAGCGGCCGCAGCGCGTGGTCCAGCACCAGGGAGTGCCGGGCGGTGCCGCCGGTCGCGCCGATCAGCACGGGCGTCCCGGTCAGGGCGTCCTCGTCGGTGACGCTCAGCGCGTCGAAGAACGACTTGAACAGTCCGCTGTACGACGCCGAGAACACCGGCGTCACCGCGATCACGCCGTCCGCCCCGGCAACCGCCGCGAACGCGTCGGCGAGCGGCGGCGCGGGGAAGCCGGTGGTGAAGGTGTGCGCGATGTCGACGGCGAGGTCCCGCAGCTCGATCACCCGGACCTCGGCCGCCGGCTCCCCGGCGGCGCGGTCGGCTGCGGCGACGGCCGCGAGCCGGTCGGCGAGCAGCCGGGTGGAGGACGGCACGCTCAGCCCCGCGGAGACGACGACGAGCCTCATACCCGCACTCCTTCCTCGTCGGCGGCCGTCGCGGCCTTCGCACCCTTCCCGGCCTTCCCGGCCAGCAGCGACGCGTGGGTCGGGGCGTCCGGCACGGTCGCCGGGCGGCCCTTGGCGAACTCCTCGCGCAGCACCGGCACGACCTCTTCGCCCAGCAGGTCGAGCTGCTCCAGGACGGTCTTCAGGGGCAGCCCGGCGTGGTCCATCAGGAACAGCTGGCGCTGGTAGTCACCGGCGTAGTCGCGGAAGGCGAGGGTCTTCTCGATCACCTGCTGCGGCGAGCCGACGGTCAGCGGCGTCTGCTCGGTGAAGTCCTCCAGTGACGGCCCGTGCCCGTAGACCGGCGCGACGTCGAAGTACGGGCGGAACTCGCGCACCGCGTCCTGGCTGTTCCGCCGCATGAACACCTGGCCGCCGAGGCCGACGACCGCCTGCTCGGGCGTGCCGTGGCCGTAGTGGGCGTACCGGGCCCGGTACAGCTCGACCATGCGCTTGGTGTGGTCGGCGGGCCAGAAGATGTTGTTGTGGAAGAAGCCGTCGCCGTAGAACGCGGCCTGCTCGGCGATCTCCGGGGAGCGGATGGAGCCGTGCCAGACGAAGGGCGCGACGCCGTCCAGCGGACGCGGGGTGGAGGTGAAGCCCTGGAGAGGCGTACGGAACGTGCCCTCCCAGTTCACGACGTCCTCGCGCCACAGGCGGTGCAGCAGGTTGTAGTTCTCGACGGCGAGGTTGATGCCCTCGCGGATGTCCTTGCCGAACCAGGGGTAGACCGGCCCGGTGTTGCCGCGCCCCATCATCAGGTCCACCCGGCCGTCGGCCAGGTGCTGGAGCATCGCGAAGTCCTCGGCGATCTTCACCGGGTCGTTGGTGGTGATCAGGGTGGTGGAGGTGGACAGGACCAGCCGCTCGGTGCGGGCCGCGATGTAGCCGAGCATGGTCGTCGGCGACGAGGGCACGAAGGGCGGGTTGTGGTGCTCGCCGGTCGCGAAGACGTCGAGCCCGACCTCCTCGGCCTTGAGCGCGATGGCGACCATGGCCTTGATGCGCTCACGCTCGGTCGGCGTGCGCCCCGTGGTCGGGTCGGGCGTGACGTCGCCGACGCTGAAGATGCCGAACTGCATGATCGCTCAACCTCCAAGTTGTTTACGGTTCAACTATACCGGCAAACGAAAGCCCCCCGACCGTTATTCCGACCCGCGGCCCGGCCCCGCCCGGCGGCCCGTGCGAAGCTGCCCGCATGCTCGTCCTCCGCTCCGCCGCCCTGTTCGTCGTCGCCGCCCTGTTCGAGATCGGCGGCGCCTGGCTGGTCTGGCAGGGGGTGCGCGAACAGCGCGGCTGGCTGTGGGCGGCGGGCGGCGTCCTCGCCCTCGGCGCCTACGGATTCGTCGCCACCTTCCAGCCCGACGCCCACTTCGGCCGCATCCTCGCCGCGTACGGCGGGATCTTCGTGGCCGGCTCGATCCTCTGGGGCATGGTGGCCGACGGCTACCGCCCCGACCGCTGGGACGTCACCGGGGCCCTGGTCTGCCTCGCCGGGATGGCCGTGATCATGTGGGCGCCGCGCAACGGCGGCTGACTACCCTGGGCGGCGACCGCCACACCGCCCCCGTGAGCACCCAGGAGCAGTCCATGGCCCCCGCAGCCGCCCCGTCCGCCGCCTCCCGCATCGCCGTCGTCACCGGCGCGAGCAGCGGCATCGGCGCCGCCACGGCCCGGCAGCTCGCCGCCGCCGGCTACCGCGTCGTCCTCACCGCCCGCCGCAAGGACCGCATCGAGGCACTGGCCGAGGAGATCCAGGCGGCCGGCCACCAGGCGACGGCCTATCCGCTGGACGTCACCGACCGCGCGGCCGTCGACGAGTTCGCCACGGCGTTCAAAACGATCGGCGTCCTGGTCAACAACGCCGGCGGCGCGCTCGGCGCCGACCCGGTGGCCACCGGCGACCCCGAGGACTGGCGCCGCATGTACGAGACGAACGTCCTCGGCACCCTCAACCTCACCCAGGCCCTGCTCCCCCGCCTCGAGGCGAGCGGCGACGGCACGGTCGTGGTCGTCTCCTCCACCGCCGGCCACGGCACCTACGAGGGCGGCGCCGGCTACGTCGCCGCCAAGCACGCCGAACACGTCCTCGCCGAGACCCTGCGCCTGGAGATCGTGGGCCGCCCGGTGCGCGTCGTCGAGGTCGCGCCCGGCATGGTCAGGACCGACGAGTTCGCCCTGACCCGCTTCGGCGGCGACACGGAGAAGGCGGCCAAGGTCTACCAGGGCGTCGCCGAGCCCCTGACCGCCGACGACGTCGCCGACACCATCACGTGGGCGATCACCCGCCCCGCCCACGTCAACATCGACCTCCTGGTCGTCCGCCCCCGCGCCCAGGCCTCGAACACGAAGGTGCACCGGGAGGGCTGAGACGGTAGGTAACTCGCAGGGGTGACGCACCTTCGATTACGCGAACAGCGATGGAACTGGAGATCTAGGCTCGCGCCACAACGCTCAACGTGACGGTCCACGGCCGGGATGCCTGTCCTGGCCGAGGACCTGACCAACAAGGAAGTAGGGCTTCCCTGTGGCTGAACGCAAGCCTAGCGGTCGACAGTTCATGGACCTGAGGGTCCCGGAGTACTCGTACATGTTCGGCTTCCTGCAAGCCGACGGGCATCTCGAGCAAGGTGCTGGGCAGAAAGGCAAGCTGAGAGTTGAACTCTCCGCGCGGGATGTCGAACTTCTGCACCAGTTCCGCGCGCTCACGCCGTACAACAGCACCATTACCGAGCGCACCAGATCTACGAACTTCGCCGCGGCATACACCTCGGCCACCTGGACGCTGTACTCCCTCGCGGCCAGGACGACTTTGCACGACCTTGGGCTTCCCCATGGGCGGAAGTCAGCGCTGATCGCACCGCCGCGGAGCAGCTTCTCCGGACGTGACTATCTCCGAGGAGTCATCGACGCCGACGGATCGGTGGGCTACACCGGCAAGGGATTGCCCTTCATTTCCCTCACGACGACCAGTACGGCCATCGGACACTACCTGTGCGACTACGCCAAGAAGGTGACCGGAACCCAACGAACCATTAAGCGCAACACACGGGACGGCATTTACAACGTCCTGTACACCATGGAAGCGGCTCAACACCTGGCAGCTGACCTGTACTACCCCGGCTGCCTGTCCCTGGAACGCAAGCGCTCGGCTGCCGGCTCACTCGCCACCTGGGTCCGTCCAGCTGGCATGAGAGCCGCACACACTGCGCGCCGCTGGAACGAGACCGAGGACCGAATCCTGCTGAAGCTGAACAGCCCCACTGCGGCCGCCGACGTGCTCGACAGGACGCCGCAGAGCTGCAACCTTCGTATGTGGCGCCTCCGCTCCGGCCAAGTCCCCTTGCCCAGCAAGCAGTGAGCAGCCGACGGTCGCGCCCTTGCCGTAGTGGACGTCCGGCATGACCGCCAGGCCCTTGATCCACGGCAGGGTCGCGACGTTGCGCAGCTGCTGCAGCGCGCCTTCCTCGACCCCCGCCGGGTCGGTCCACATCCGGATCGGCACCTTCGCACCCGGCATCTCCACGTACGACATGACGTCCCCCATTTCCCCGTAAGACAGTTACCCGCAAGGCAGGCATAAGCGGCACAACGCAAAACCGGCACCAATGGCGGTGAAACGGATGGCCGACCGGCGTTCACGGCAGCGCGTGCGATACACATTGTCTGCAGGGGGCGACCCCGTGCGGCAAGCGAATAACCAGCGGGGACACTGGAGTCCCGAACCACAGCCACCCGGCGAGAGGAGCCGCACCGTGCAGCGGAAGGCCTACGTACCCGGCATCGCCGCCCTCCTCGCGGCGGTGCTGGCCGGCTGCACCGGCGGCTCGGGCGACGGCGCCACCGCGGACGACTCCAACCCCGGGCAGCCCGGGGTCACCACCGAGGCGGCCGAGCCCGGCAGGTACCGCACCCTCCCGGAGCCGTGCGGCGTGGTCGGGGACAAGACGCTCGACGCGCTCCTGCCCGGCATCGAGGAGATCACCGACGAGGAGCAGCGCGAGAAGGCGTACGCGGGTGAGCCGACGCTCGCGTACGACACGGACCGCAAGGTCGGCTGCAGCTGGAAGGTCGAGTCGGCCGACGCCACCGACCACCTCTCCGTCGACTTCGAGCGGGTGGTGTCGTACGACAACGCGGTGAGCGACGACGACCAGGCGGAGCAGCTCTTCGCACAGCAGGTGGAGGCGGCCGACCTGCCCGAGCCGGTCGTCTCGGAGTCGGGCTCGGAGTCGGCTCCCGAGTCGGAGTCGGGTTTCGCGCCGGAGTCCGGTGCCGCGTCCGAGTCCGGGGCGCCGTCCGCGACCGCCTCACCCGGCGCGTCCTCCGGGCCGCCGTCCGGATCGGCGTCGGGGTCGGCGTCGGGGTCCGCGTCCGGGTCCGCCACGGGTGACGCGTCGTCCGGCCCGTCGGCCGAACTGCAGCCCCGGCTCCTCGACGACCTGGGCGACGAGGCGTTCGTGGACGACGAGCTGAGCGCGTCCGGTTCGACGGCGAAGCGGCGCACGGTGACTGTGGCGTTCCGCACGTCGAACGTCGTGGTGACCATCGAGTACGCGGAGCAGTCGGCGACGCTCGGAGTCGTGCCGGACAGCGAGGAAATGCAGGACATGGCCCGGAAACTCGCCTCCCAGCTGGCGGATTCGCTCGGCGGCTGAACCCGCCCGGGGCTCCCGGGCGTCCGGGCGCGGGGCGCCGGAAGGGCGTCCGCACGATTTCTTCACCGCGTACCGTGGCCCCTCGGACCCGTTCCGAACGCAGAACCACGAGTCACACGAGTCACACAAGTCACACGAGTCGGCTCCGGTCGGCTTGAGTCGATACGAGTGTGCCGAGTACCACGAGTGAAGGAACCATGCAGCTTCGAGCCCAGCGTGACCAGCGAGAGAAGCGAGAGCGGCGAGCGGCGGGGCGTACCCGCCTCCTCGTCTGCGCGGCCGTCGTCCCCGCCGTGCTGGTGGCAGCCGGCTGCTCCTCGGACTCCGGCTCCGACGACGCCAAGGACAAGGCCGCGAAGGAGTCCGCCGCGTCCGAGTCCGCGAGCCCGTCGCCGACGGTGCAGGCCGCGGCGTACGGAAAACTTCCGGAGCCGTGCTCGGTGCTGGCGAAGAAGTCGCTGAAGGACCTGGTGCCCAAGGCGGACTCCGGCAAGGAGGGCGGCTCCAACGACACCGCCACCCGTGCCGGTTGCTCCTGGGACAGCCTCGACGACAACGGTGTGGACGGCTCCCAGTTCCGCTGGCTGAGCGTGTCGATGCTGCGCTTCGAGTCGGACGCGACGCGTGGCGCGGGCGACAAGCTGGCGCACGACAACTTCCAGAAGCAGCTGCAGGACGCCCAGGCCACGAAGGACGCGAAGAGCCTCAAGACCGAGCAGGTCGAGGGCACGGGCGACGAGGCCTCGGTGGTGCGCTACGAGCTGAAGAAGAAGGAAGGCACCTTCAAGCAGCAGACGGTGGTGGCGCGGGTCGAGAACGTCGTCGTCACCCTCGACTACAACGGTGCCGGTCTCGCGGGCGAGAAGGCGCCGGACGCCGACGACATGGTCAAGGACGCGCAGAAGGCGGCCAAGGAGGCCGTGGCCGCGGTGACCAAGGCCAACGGCCCGGCCGAGGGCGGCGGTGGCGCGTCGAGCGGTTCGCCGGCGCCCTCCGGCGCGGGTTCCGAGTCGGCCTCCGCGTCCGCGTCGAAGTCGAGCTGACGGACCGTATCGACCTACCGGCCACCCGTTCCCCGTACACATGTGCCACTCTGTTGCGCGCAACAACAGGCACTGGGAGGGGAGTACGGGTGGCCGCGCCACTAGAGCTGACCCGGACGCATCGCGTTCTCATCGGCATGGTCGTCTTCGGCGCCGTCATCATCGCCGGCATCGGTTTCGCGGGTTCGTACGCGGCGGTGCGGGAACTGGCGCTGAAGAAGGGCTTCGGGAACTTCAGTTACGTCTTCCCGATCGGCATCGACGCGGGCATCTGCGTGCTGCTGGCCCTGGACCTGCTGCTGACCTGGATCCGCATCCCCTTCCCGCTGCTGCGGCAGACGGCCTGGCTGCTGACGGCGGCGACGATCGCCTTCAACGGCGCGGCGGCCTGGCCCGACCCGCTGGGCGTGGGCATGCACGGGGTGATCCCGATCCTGTTCGTGGTCTCCGTGGAGGCCGCCCGGCACGCGATCGGCCGGATCGCCGACATCACCGCCGACAAGCACATGGAGGGCGTCCGCCTCACCCGCTGGATGCTCTCCCCGGTGCCGACGTTCCTGCTGTGGCGCCGCATGAAGCTGTGGGAGCTGCGCTCCTACGAGCAGGTCATCAAGCTGGAGCAGGAGCGGCTGGTGTACCAGGCGCGGCTGCGTTCCCGGTTCGGCCGGGCCTGGCGCCGCAAGGCCCCCGTGGAGTCGCTGATGCCGCTGCGTCTGGCCCGCTACGGCGTCCCGCTGGCCGAGACCGCCCCGTCGGGCCTGGCAGCGGCGGGCATCGAACCGGCCCTGCTGCCGCCGGCGCCCCGGCCGGAGCCGGCGGATCAGCAGGCGTCGCCCGTACCCGAGCAGCGTCCCGAGCTGACCGGCGGCGGGGGACCTGAAGCGGGGCCACTGGAGGCCCGGGGGCCGCAGGAGACCCAGCCCGGTCCGGAGTGGAACGAGCCGGGCCCGGACCAGAACCTCTGGCTGCACGCCCGGGATCCGCAGTCGGTCGAGTACCACGGCGGCTACGACCCCACGTACGACCCGGACCAGTACGCCCTGTGGGAAGCGGAGCAGCGGCGGGCCGAGCAGTACCGGCAGCAGTTCGAGGAGGAGCCTCCCGTGCAGGAGCCCTCCCCCGAGGAGACCGGCAGCTTCCCGATACCGGTCAGCGCCCACCGCACCCGCGAGCTGGGCGAAGGCGGCGGCGCGGCGGAGCCCGAGGGCCCGAGCGAGGACGACTACTACCAGGTCTTCAAGCAGTCGCTCAACAACGGCAGCGGCTACCCCACCCCGCGCGAGTTCAGCTACGACGTCGAGGCGACCTACAGCGTCTCCGTCCCGGACGCCGAGGCCAAGCGCATGGTCCTGCGCTTCCAGGAGCGCCACACGGCGGAGCTGGAGGACGAGCACATCGCCTGAGGGCACCGCGTACGGCGACGTCGCCCGAGGGCACCGCGTACGGCGAAGGGGGCGCCCGGTGTTCGCCGGGCGCCCCCTTCGCCGTAGAGGCGGCTGCTCGTTCGCCGTGGCGGCGGATCACCGCCGCCCGCTCACTCCCCGAGCAGGGTCCGCACCCGCTCCTGTCCCACCGCGAGGAGCAGCGTGGGCAGGCGCGGGCCGGTGTCGCGGCCGACGAGCAGGTGGTAGAGGAGCGCGAAGAACGTCCGCTGGGCGGTCTTGATCTCCGGCGGCAGCTCCTTGGGCGTGGCGTCGGCGGAGAACCCGGCCTGGACCTTGGGGACGCCGTAGACGAGGTGGGTGAGCCCGTCCAGGGACCACTGGTCGGCGAGCCCGTCGAGCAGCAGCCGCAGGGACTGCCGGCTCGGCTCGTCCAGCGACTTCAGCAGCTCGGCGTCCGGCTCGCCGCGTACGACGGTGCGCTGGTCGGCGGGGACGTGGGTGTTGATCCACGCCTCGGCCTTGTCGTAGCGCGGCCGGGCCCGGTCGAGGGAGGTGATCGGGTCGGCCGGGTCCAGCTCGCCGAGGATGCGCAGCGCCTGGTCCTCGTGGCCGGCGGTGATGTCGGCGACGGAGGCGAGCGTGCGGTACGGCAGCGGCCTGGGCGTCCTCGGCAGCTCACCGGCGGCCGTGCCGACGGCGCGCGCGTGGGCGGCGACGTCACCGGGCAGGGCGCTGCCGTCGGCCACCTTGGCGTCGAGGCGGTCCCACTCGTCGTACAGCCGCTGGATCTCCTGGTCGAAGGCGATCTTGAAGGACTGGTTCGGGCGGCGCCGGGCGTACAGCCAGCGCAGCAGCTGCGGCTCCATGATCTGCAGCGCGTCGGCCGGGGTGGGCACCCCGCCCTTGGACGAGGACATCTTCGCCATGCCGCTGATGCCGACGAACGCGTACATCGGCCCGATGGGCTGCTCGCCGCCGAAGATGCCGACGATCTGCCCGCCGACCACGAACGACGAGCCGGGCGAGGAGTGGTCGACCCCGCTGGGCTCGAACACCACGCCCTCGTACGCCCAGCGCATCGGCCAGTCGACCTTCCAGACCAGCTTGCCGCGGTTGAACTCGCTCAGCCGGACGGTCTCGGAGAAGCCGCACGCGGTGCAGGCGTACGTCAGCTCGGTCGAGTCGTCGTCGTAGGCGGTGACGGTCGTCAGGTCCTTCTCGCAGTTGCCGCAGTACGGCTTGTACGGGTAATACCCGGCGGAGCCGGAGCTGCCGTCGTCCTCGGCGGCGGCGCCCGAGCCCTCGGCGGCCTCCAGCTCGGCCTCGTCGACGGGCTTCTGCGACTTCTTGCCGGCGGCCTTCGGCCTGGTCCGGTACTGGGCGAGGATCGCGTCGATGTCCTGCCGGTGCCTCATGGCGTGCAGGACCTGCTCGCGGTAGGCACCGGAGGTGTACCGCTCGGTCTGGCTGATCCCGTCGAACTCGACGCCCATCTCGGCGAGCGCGTCGACCATGGCGGCCTTGAAGTGCTCGGCCCAGTTCGGGTGCGGGGAGCCCTCGGGGGCCGGGACGGAGGTCAGCGGCTTGCCGATGTGCTCGGCCCAGGACTCGTCGACGCCGGCGACACCGGCGGGCACCTTGCGGTAGCGGTCGTAGTCGTCCCAGGAGATCAGGTGCCGCACCCGGTGGCCGCGGCGGCGGATCTCGTCGGCGACCAGGTGCGGGGTCATGACCTCGCGCAGGTTGCCCAGGTGGATGGGGCCGGAGGGGGAGAGTCCGGACGCGACGACGACAGCAGGTTTGGCCGGGGCACGGCGCTCCGCCTCGGCGATGACCTCGTCCGCGAAACGGGAGACCCAGTCGGTGGTCTCGGTGCTCTGGGCCACGATCGGCACGTCCTCTTCCCTGAAAATACTGAAACTTCCTGAAACCCCTCCGGAACCGGCCCGGAGGCAGCCGGCGCGGTCGCACGGCTGACCGCTCCATTCTCCCAGCCCGGCCCGCATCCGCGAAAACCGCTTTTCACCGCATGGGATACTCGGTTCCTGTACTACTCCGGAACCCGAGCAGAACGGCATCCACTCCATGGCCTCGGTCACGTCCCTCAGCGACTCCGTCCAGCAGCAGCTCGCGTCCGCCCTCACGGCCACCCGGCCGGAGGCCGCCGGCGCCGACCCGCTGCTGCGACGAAGCGACCGGGCGGACTACCAGGCCAACGGCATCCTCGCCCTGGCCAAGAAGGCCAAGGAGAATCCGCGGGAGCTGGCCGCCGAGGTCGTCGCGCGGATCACCACCGGCGACGAGCTGATCAAGGACGTCGAGGTCTCCGGGCCCGGCTTCCTCAACATCACCCTCGGCGACCGCGCGATCGTCCAGAACCTCGCCGCACGGCACGCGGACGGCGAGCGCCTCGGCGTGCCGCCGAAGCAGGACCCGGGCGTCACGGTCGTCGACTACGCCCAGCCGAACGTGGCCAAGGAGATGCACGTCGGCCACCTGCGCTCCGCGGTCATCGGCGACGCCCTGCGCGCCATGCTCGACTTCACCGGCGAGAAGACGATCGGCCGGCACCACATCGGCGACTGGGGCACCCAGTTCGGCATGCTCATCCAGTACCTGTTCGAGCACCCCGGCGAGCTGGCCCCGGCCGGCGACGTCGACGGCGAGCAGGCCATGTCGAACCTGAACCGGGTCTACAAGGCCTCGCGTGCGGTCTTCGACGCGGACGAGGAGTTCAAGGAGCGGGCCCGCAGGCGGGTCGTCGCGCTCCAGTCCGGCGACAAGGAGACGCTCGGACTGTGGCAGCAGTTCGTGGACGAGTCGAAGGTCTACTTCAACTCCGTCTTCGAGAAGCTCGACATGGAGATCCGCGACGACGAGATCGTCGGCGAGTCCGCGTACAACGAGGGCATGCCCGAGACCGCCCGCATCCTGGAGGAGACGGGCGTCGCGGTGCGCTCCGAGGGCGCGCTCGTGGTGTTCTTCGACGAGATCCGCGGCAAGGACGACCAGCCGGTCCCGCTGATCGTGCAGAAGGCCGACGGCGGCTTCGGCTACGCGGCCTCCGACCTCACCGCGATCCGCAACCGCGTCCGGGACCTGCACGCGACGACGCTGCTGTACGTGGTCGACGTACGCCAGTCGCTGCACTTCAGGATGGTCTTCGAGACGGCCCGCCGGGCGGGCTGGCTGAACGACGACGTCACCGCGCACAACATGGGCTACGGCACGGTGCTCGGCGCGGACGGCAAGCCCTTCAAGACGCGTGCGGGTGAGACCGTGCGCCTGGAGGACCTGCTGGACGAGGCGGTGCAGCGGGCGGCGGAGGTCGTGCGGGAGAAGGCGCGGGACCTCACCGAGGACGAGATCCAGGAGCGGGCCGCGCAGGTCGGCATCGGGGCCGTGAAGTACGCGGACCTGTCGACGTCGCCGAACCGCGACTACAAGTTCGACCTGGACCAGATGGTCTCGCTCAACGGCGACACCAGCGTGTACCTGCAGTACGCCTACGCCCGTATCCGGTCCATCCTGCGCAAGGCCGGCGAGGCCCGCCCCGCCGCCCACCCGGAGCTGGCCCTGCACGAGGCGGAGCGCGCGCTGGGTCTGCACCTGGACGCGTTCGGGAACACGGTCTTCGAGGCGGCCGCGGAGTACGCCCCGCACAAGCTGGCCGCGTACCTGTACCAACTGGCGTCGCTGTACACGTCGTTCTACGACAAGTGCCCGGTCCTGAAGGCCGAGACGCCGGCTCAGGTGGAGAACCGCCTCTTCCTGTGCGACGTCACGGCCCGCACCCTGCACCGGGGCATGGCCCTGCTGGGCATCAGGACGCCCGAGCGGCTCTGAACGCCTGCGACAGCGCGCGGCCCGTCCTCCTCCCCCGTGGGAGGACGGGCCGCGCTGGTGTGGTGGCCGCTTGGCCGCTCGGGGCCGTGCCTCAGCGGCAGTTGACCCACTTGTTGGACTTCTGGTGCCAGACCTTGTCGCCGGTTCCCTTGACGCCCCTCTTGAGGACCGCGGTGTTGCCGCGGTAGTTGGTCTCGCCGTACCACCGGTAGTCACAGGACGCACCGTGGTTGTACCAGGACTTGAAGCCCTGGAAGACCGCGAACTGGGTCAGGTTCGCGTTGTCCCCCGCGACCTTCTGCATCCGGCCGGTGTAGTTCTTCCCGGACCAGACGCAGAACCAGCCCGACGGACAGTCGCTCGCGGCCGTCGGCGCGGCCGGCGCGGCCTGGGCGGCGCCCGCGGTCCCGGCCAGCAGGCCACCGGTCATCGCGACACCGGTGGCCGCGACGGCGAGCTTCCTCGTGATGTTCATGCGGTTCCCCCTTCGCAGTCTGAGCGGGCCGGCCCCGCGGACCGGCTCGGCAATGAGCATGCGAGACGTGGGGCGGGAGCCGCCACAGGTGCCGTCGAACTGACGCCCTCGTGGGACGTCCCACCCGCTGACCTGCGGGGACACCGTCCGCCAAGTCCGTACGGCGGGACGGCGGGATGGCCGATTCCGGAGGGTGGGAGAACCTCGGTCCGGTGCGTGTCGTGGGCGCTGGGGCAGAATGGGGGCCGGGGGAACGGGAACCGGACGAGCAAGCCCGGACGCGAGTGGGGGATCATGTCGCGCTGGAAAGAGCTGCCCGCTGAACTGGATCCGCGGGTGCGCCAGTTGGTGGTGCGATTACGGCGGCTGAAGGATCACGGCGGGCTGAGCATGCGGCAGCTGGCCGCCAAGACGGGGTACAGCGCGAAGTCGTGGGAGCGCTATCTGGGCGGCCGGTCCCTGCCGCCCCGGGACGCCGTCGAGGCGATGGCCGGGATCGCCGGTGAGGACCCGACCCGGCTGCTCGCGCTGCACGAGGTCGCCTCCGAGCACTGGCCGCGCACGCGCGGCGCCCTGCCCGGGGCACCCGAGGAGGCCGCGGAGTCCGGCAGGCCGGAGCACCCGGGGGCCTCCGAGGCCGGGTACCACGACGAGGTGACCGTATCGCGCAGGTCGCGCACCGTCCGGATCACGGGCGCGGTGGCCTTCGTACTGGCCGTGGCCGCGGCCGTCCTGCTGGCGGTGCGGTTCACCGGCGCCTCCGGCTCCGGCGACGAAGACTCCGACGGGCACCCCGCGGCGGCCTCGGCCGCGCCGGTCACCGCGTCGGCCTCCGGCTCCAAGCCCGTTTACACGTGCCGGGTCCGGCGGGAGGACGGCCACTGGTACGCCGGCAACAGCCGTACCCAGGAAGCCCTCGTGGCCTTCGGCGAGGCCGGTCCCGAGGTGGCCGAGGTCCAGTGCCTGCTCGACCGGGCGGGCCTCTCGCCGGGCGAGGTCGACGGGATCTTCGGACCGCTGACGCAGCGCGCGGTCAAGCGCGTCCAGCAGCGCGACGGTCTGGTCGTGGACGGCATCGTCGGCCCGCACACCTGGAGGGCGCTGCGGGGAGCGGCACCGCATTGACGCCCCAAGCGACGCCGGAGCACTCCCGCCTGGCCACGGCGCTGCGGGAGCTGCGCACACGCACGGGACTGAGCCTGGCGGCGCTGGCTGAGCGCACCCCGTACAGCAAGTCGTCCTGGGAGCGCTATCTCAACGGCAGGAACCTGCCCCCGCGCCGGGCGGTGCAGGACCTGTGCCGGCTGGCCGGGGAGCCGGAGGGGCGGCTGCTGGCGCTGTGGGAGATCGCGGAGTCGCAGTGGAGCGGACGCGCGGCGGAGGCGCCCGCCACCCCGCAGCCCTCGTCCGGACCACCGCCGTCGTCGCCCGGACCGCCTTCTCCCGAGCCGCCGCGGAAGCCGACCCAGGACCGCCATGAGCGCCCGGACCGCCCGGAGCGCCCCGAGCGCCCGGACCGGAAGCGCCTGCTGACGGTGCTGACGTCCGTGTGCGCCGTCACCCTCGGCGGCGTCACCGCGGTAGTCGTCATGCTGTCGGACCGGCAGGGTGCCTCGGACCCCCCGCCCACCGCACCGTCCGCCCCCGGCCCCCGCTGCCGGGGCGCCTCCTGCGAGGGCCAGGACCCGATCCACATGTTCTGCGGGGCGGGACCCGACACCCTCACCACGGAGCGCACCAGCACCGGAGCCCGGGTGGAACTGCGCTACAGCCCCCGGTGCGAGGCGAGTTGGGCCCGGATGTGGCGGACGCGCACCGGCGACCGGCTGGAGATCGCGGCGGGCGGCCCGACCCACCGCGCGGAGGTCGAGGGGCAGGTCGACACCGAGTCCTACGTCTATACGGTCATGACCGCCGCCCGCCCCGGAACCGTCGTCCGGGCCTGCTTCCGGCCCGCGGCGGCCGACGCCGGACGGGAGTGCGTGGACGCCCGCGTGGGCGGGCGCGAGACCGCGGACCCGCCCGCGGAGCAGCGGAGTACGGCGGGGAGCGCAGCGCCTACCGCAACGCCTCGCCCAGCCTCCGCAGCCCCTCGGCGATCTCGTCCGGCGTCTGGGTGACGTAGCACAGCCGCAGTGTGGCGCGGTCGGGCTCGCCCGCGTAGAAGGGGGCGCCGGGGACGTACGCCACGTCGTGCCGGACGACGTCGGCCAGAAGGGCGGTGGTGTCGTACGAGCCCGGCAGCCGGACCCACAGGAACATGCCGCCCTCGGGCCGGGTCCACGCCGACCCCGCCGGGAGGGCGTCCGCGAGGCCCGCGAGCATGGCGTCCCGCCGGGTCGAGTAGGCGGCGGCGACGCGCGCGACGTGGGCGTCCAGGTCGCGGTCGGCGAGGTAGCGGGCGGCGGCGAGCTGGTTGACGGTCGGCGTGTGCAGGTCGGCGGCCTGCTTGGCGACCGCGCAGGCCCGGCTCAGCTCGGCGGGCGCCCGCAGCCAGCCCAGGCGCAGGCCGGGCGCCATGACCTTGGAGAAGGAGCCCAGCAGCACGGTCCGGTCGCGGGCCCCCTCGTGGGAGGCGATCCACGGCACCCGCTCGCCCTCGAAGCGCAGTTCCCCGTACGGGTCGTCCTCGACGATCCACAGCCCGCACCGTCCGGCGACCTCGGCCACGGCGGCACGGCGCGCGGCCGGCATGGTGCGGCCGGTGGGGTTGGAGAAGGTGGGGACCGTGTAGAGCAGCTTGGGGCGCTCGCGCACCACCAGTTCCTCCAGTGCCTCCGGGTCGATCCCGTCCTCGTCGCCGGGCACGGCCACCACCCGGGCGCCCGCGAGGCCGAACGCCTGGAGCGCGGCCAGGTAGCAGGGGCTCTCGACGAGGACGGTGTCGCCGGGTTCGAGCAGGGCGGTGGCGAGGAGCGACAGGGCCTGCTGGGAACCGGTGGTGACGAGGATGTCGTCGGCGTCGGTGCCGAGCCCGCGGGCCGAGGTGCGGGCGGCGAGCGCGGCCCGCAGGGCGGGCTCGCCCTCGGTGGTGGAGTACTGCAGGGCCCGCGCGGGCTCCTCGGCGAGGACGGCCCGGTACGCCTCGGCGATGCCGTCGGCGTCGAACAGCTCGGGCGCCGGCAGCCCGCCCGCGAAGTTGATCACCTCGGGCCGGGCGGTGACGGCGAGGATGTCCCGTACGGGCGAACCGCCGATCGACCGGGCCCGCGCGGCGAGCGGCGGCAGCGGGGCGGTGGCGGCGATGGGCGGGGTCTCGGTCGCGGTCATGTCCGCAGCGTAGGGAAGTGCGTGCCACCTACAACAGACTTTCCGCGAT
This sequence comes from Streptomyces olivaceus, assembly GCF_000721235.1. GTDB lineage: Bacteria > Actinomycetota > Actinomycetes > Streptomycetales > Streptomycetaceae > Streptomyces > Streptomyces olivaceus. The sequence continues at coordinate 28,471 of NZ_JOFH01000010.1, read as the reverse complement.
TCGGACACCGTGCTACGGGCCCGCCCCGCCCTCGCCCTGCCATCACTCGCGTCAGCCGCCCTCCACCAGCTCCCAGCCTTTGCCGCCGAGGGGGTAGGCGTAGTAGGAGTCGTCCCGGGAGGCGCTGGTGCGGAACGGCCGGCCGTGGTCGTCGACCCGCATGATGCCGTGCCGGCCGCCGCTGGACCACTCCAGCTCCAGGTACCAGCTGACGTCGTGGCCGCTGGTGTGCGCGTTGACGAAGAAGACCTCGGGGTCGTTCTTGGTGACGCTGTACGGGAAGTCCCGCTGCCCCCCGATCGGCGTCGCCAGCGGGGTGCCCAGGTCGAGCGAGACGTCGAAGGCCTTGGTGTCGACCTGGCCGCCGCAGCCGTTGCCCATCACGTACTGGTTCCAGTCCAGCGGCGGTCCGCTGCTCACCACGCGGACGTGCAGGTCGTTCAGGACGACCGTGTCCGCTCCGGTGCCCTGCACGGTGAGGACGGCCATCTGCCGGTTCGCGGAGACCGCCTTGAGGGGGACGGCCCAGCCGACGGCGCCCTGCAGCGGAGGCGGCTTCGGCACGTTCTTCGGGCTGCGGTCGACCAGGAAGGCGTGGTCGCAGGGCACGTCCCAGTGGTACGGGGTGGTCGACACGGTGAACAGGGGCCCGTCGTCGGGTGCCTCGCGGCTCGGCCCGGCGGCGCCGGGGCCCGACGGGGCCGCGGAGACGGAGCCGGACGCGGACACGGAGGCCGACGCGGACGCGGACGGCGACGAGGTCTCGCTGCCGCTCGGGGACGGCGATCCGGTGGCGGCTTCGGACTCCGGCGCGGAGTTCTGTGCGACCGCCCCGGCCGGACCGTGGTGCTCCTTCTCGTCCGGGTCGGCCAGGAGGTTCAGCGCGAGCGCGACGGCGGCACTGACGGCGACGACGCCGGTCGCGGCGTACAGCGCGACGCGCGGGACGCGGCGGCGGGGCGGGACGGATACGGCGGGCGCGGTGGCTGCGACGGGTGCGTCCCGTACGAGCGGGGCGTCCGGGACGGCGGGCGCGGCGGGCGGGGCGGGCGCGGCGGGCTCGTTGCCCTCCTCCCCGCCGGGGCAGTCCCCCTCATTCTCCGCGACGGCCTCCTCCTTGACGGTGCCGTCCGTGACGGTCCCGTCCTTGCCGGCCCCCTCCTCGCTCTCCTCCCCCTTCTTGACGCCGCGCAGCGCGTCCGCGCGGATCCAGCGGCGGTGGAGTTCGAGCAGTTCCCCGGGTGTCGCCCGGCACGCGCGGGCGAGGCGCTCGACGGGGGCGAACTCCACCGGCACCACCTCCCCGTTGACGTACCGGTGCAGGGTCGAACCGCTCATGTGCAGCCGCTTGCCGAGCGCCCCGTAGCTGAGTCCGGACCGCTCCTTCAACTCCCGCAGCAGGCCCGCGAAGTCGTCCCCCGCCACCGTTCCTCCCTCTCCTCGCACCCTGTCGCATCCCCGTACCGTGTCCCAGGAAGGCGCCGTTCCCGCAGGTCAGAGCGTTCCCGGCGTTCCATCGTCCCGCATGTTCCCCCGTCGCTGGCGGCCGGGACGGACACGGCCGCAAGCTAGGGCCATCCAAGCAGCCGCTCCCGGCGAACGGTCGAGCGGCTCACCCGAACTCCACTTCCCAGGGGGAACTTTCATGTCCGCACGCACCACCCGTACCCGTCTGTTCGCCGCCGCCACGGTCGCGCTGGCCGCGCTCTCCCTGACGGCCTGCGAGGGCGACGGGCTCAACACGGGCTCCCCGAAGCCGGCCTCGTCCTCCGCGTCGGCGGACGAGAGCACCGGGCCCTCGGACGACGCGAAGGACGACACCGGCAGCGCGGGGTCGAGCGGTTCCGCCGGTAAGGACGACGCGTCGGGGTCCGGGACGGGTTCCGGCTCGGGCGAGGGTTCCGGCAAGAACACCGGCGGTGGCAAGGACTCGAACTCCGGCTTCGGTTCGGACTCCGACTCGGACCTGCCCGGCAAGTGCTCCGCGTCCGACGTCCGGATCACCGCGAAGAACGCGCCCCGCCCGATCAACCACCTGCTGCTGACCGCCACCAACACCGGCTCGAAGACGTGCACGCTGCCGCAGTACCCGGCGGCCCGGTTCGGCGAGGCCCAGTCGGTGCCGCCGGTCGCGGAGTCCAGCAAGCCGCAGGCGCTGACGACGCTCGCCTCGGGCGAGTCCGGCTACGCGGGCGTGCGGCTGTCGTCCGGCGACGGCAGCGCGGAGGGCGGCCACGAGGTGAGCACCCTGACCATCCCCTTCGAGGACGGCTCCATCGCCCGGGCCGAGCTTCCCTCCGGCGGCGTGCACGTCGACAACGACCTGACGGTCACCTACTGGCAGACCAGCGCCGCGAACGCGCTCGAGTACTGAAGGGGTCCACGGGCCCGTCGCACCCCGTGCGCGGCGGGCCGGCACAGGTCGGTCAGCGCAGCGTGCGGGCGACCTCGGTCGCCCAGTACGTCAGGATGTTGCGCGCGCCCGCCCGCTTGATCCCGGTGAGTGCCTCCAGGATGGCCCGGTCGCGGTCGATCCAGCCCTTCTCGGCGGCGGCCTCGATCATCGAGTACTCGCCGGAGATCTGGTAGGCGGCGACGGGCACGTCCACGGCGTCGGCGACCTTGGCGAGGATGTCGAGGTAGGGCCCGGCCGGCTTGACCATCACCATGTCGGCCCCCTCCGCCAGGTCCAGCGCCAACTCGCGCATCGACTCGCGCGCGTTGGCGTAGTCCTGCTGGTAGGTGCTGCGGTCGCCCTTGAGCGAGGACCCGACCGCCTCCCGGAAGGGCCCGAAGAAGGCCGAGGCGTACTTGACGGTGTACGCCAGGATCGCGACGTCTTCCCGCCCGATCTGGTCGAGCGCGTCCCGGACGACGCCGATCTGCCCGTCCATCATCCCGCTGGGCCCGACGATGTGCGCGCCCGCGTCGGCCTGGACCTGCGCCATCTCGGCGTACCGCTCAAGGGTGGCGTCGTTGTCGACCCGCCCCTGTTCGTCCAGCACGCCGCAGTGCCCGTGGTCGGTGAACTCGTCGAGGCACAGGTCGGACATGACGAGCAGCTCGTCCCCGACCTCGGCCCGCACGTCGCGCAGCGCGACCTGGAGGATCCCGTCGGGGTCGGTGCCCGCCGTCCCCGCGGCGTCCTTCTTCCCCTCCTCCGGCACGCCGAAGAGCATGATCCCGGAGACGCCGGCCTCCACCGCCTCCGCGGCGGCCTTCTTCAGCGTGTCCCGCGTGTGCTGGAAGACGCCGGGCATCGCCGCGATCGGCACCGGCTCGCGCACGCCCTCGCGGACGAAGGCGGGGAGGATGAGGTCGGCGGGGTGCAGCCGGGTCTCGGCGACCATCCGACGCATCACGGGGGTGGTCCGCAGCCGCCGGGGCCGGGTGCCGGGGAAGGATCCGTACGTCGTCATACCACCTACGCTACGCCCGCCCCACCCGTGCCTTTGCCGACGGCCAGTCGGCCCGGACGCCCCGGCCCGCCTCCCTGAACACCCTGCTCCCCCTCCCTGCCCCGCCCCTCCCGTCCTCCCCCTCCCCGGTCACCCGATCCGGACGACGTGCTTCCCGCGCACTCCCCCGGCCTCCAGTGCCCGGTGGGCGTCGGCGGCACGGTCCAGGTCGTGGACGGTGTCGACCACCGGCACGAGGTCACCGTGCTCGGCGAGCCGCGCGACCTCCCTGATCAGGGCGCTGTCCGGATTGCCGCTGAAGGCGCGGATCCGGCCCCTGCCGTGCACGGTGGAGCCGAGCACGACGGCGATCCCGGCGAGGGGCCGGTCGAAGTCGACGGTGACGGCGACCATGCGCCCGCCCGGCGCGAGCAGCCGCCGCAGCCGGGCCTGCCCGGTCCCGACCGTGTCGAGGACGACGTCGAACCGTCCCAGCCCGGACAGCGGAGCGCCCCGGTAGTCCACCGCCTCGTCGGCCCCCAGCCCCCGCACGAAGTCGAGGTTGCCCCCGCCCGCCAGCGCCACGACGTGCGCGCCCAGCACCTTGCCCACCTGCACGGCGACGCTGCCCACGCCCCCGCTCCCGCCCCGCACCAGAAGCCGCTCGCCGGGCTGCAGGCCGGCCTTGTCCCGCAGCGCGGTCACCGCCGTACTCGCACCCGCGAGCAGCGAGACGGCCTCCTCCGGGGTGAGGCCCTCCGGCGCGGCGGCGATCCGCCGCGGGCCGACGGCGACGTACTCGGCCATGCTGCCGGTCTTCCGCCCCAGCAGCCCCCACACCCGCTCGCCCTCCCGCACCCCGCCGACCGACGAACCGACCCGGGCCACCTCGCCCGCGAAGTCGATGCCGGTGGCCTTGGGGAAGGCCCGGCCGGTCACCAGCCCCACCTTCCCCTTCCGGTCCAGCAGGTCGCCCCCGTTGACGCCCACGGCACGCACCCGCACCAGCACCTCGTCGGGACCGACGGCGGGCACCGGACGCCGGGCGACGTGGAGCACCTCGGGAGGGCCGTACCGGTCGAAGAGAACCGCGTTCATCTCACTCATGATCAGGTGTTCCTTTGCGTGTCCGGGAGTCGCGGCACGTGGCGCACGCCCGCTGTTACGCTCACGCTAAGCCGGTAAGTGGACGACCCCCTCCACTTGGCCCGAAAGTGAGAAACATGCCTGCCCAGCCCTCTCACAAGCCCTCCGGGAACACCGGCCAGGGCCCTCGTCACGACGACCTGCGCGCCGACGCCCGACGCAACCGCGAACGCGTCCTGGAGGCGGCCCGCGAGGTCTTCGCCGCCCACGGCACGGACGCCCCGATGAGCGCGGTCGCCCGCCGGGCGGGGGTCGGCGTGGCCACCCTCTACCGCCGCTTCCCGACCCGCACCGAACTCCTCACCGCCGCCTTCGACGACCAGCTCGCCGAGTGCGCGGTCTTCTTCGAGACGGCGCTGGCCGACCCCGACCCGGGGCACGGGCTCTACACCCTCCTGGAGAAGGTGTGCACCACCCTGGTCACCGACCGCGGCTTCGACACGGTCCTCATGACCGGCTTCCCCGGCGCACTGGACTACGACCGCGAACGCGCCTGGGCCGAGGAGGGCCTCGCCCGCCTGATCCGACGCGCCCGCGACGCCGGCCAACTCCGCGAGGACTTCGCCCCGTCCGACATCCCCCTGCTCCTCCTCGCGGTGACCGGCCTGGCCTCCCAGCCCCCGGACACCGCCCTCCCGGCCGCCCGCCGCCTCCTCACCTACCTCTTCCAGTCCTTCCAGGCCCACCCTCCGGCCACCCCCGGCCCGCTCCCCCCGGCTCCGCCCCTGGACCTGACGGGGCTGAACCTCCCGGCGTGACGCCGCCCGCCTTCCCCGTCCCCGCGACGCGTCCCAGACCTCCGCCATATCCGCTGGTCAGGGGCATTCCAGCGTCCCACCGTCCCGACCTGCCGGGCGGTGCTGGCAGCTGGGACGGATCACGGCACAAGCTGTGATCAGTCCCCGGCACCGGGCCGGGCGACACCGCATCTCCGCACCACGTGAGGAAGAAGCCATGCCCGCTTTCACCTTCACCACCCGCCTCGCCGCCTCCGCCGCCGCCGCGGCCGTCGCCGTCCTCGGCCTGACCACCGCGGCCACCGCCTCCGCGTCGAGCGACGAGCCCGTCACCCAGGCCTGCACCGCCGCCAACTCCAGCACGACGGTCAGCGAGGTCTCCCGCCCCGTCAACCACCTCCTCCTCACCGTCACCAACACCGGCGACACCCCCTGCAACGCCTACTACGCCCCCGCCCTCCGCTTCGACGACGCCCAGGCGGCCACCCCCGTCCTGGAGAGCAGCCAGCCCCAGGCCGTGGTCACCCTGAACCCCGGCGAGTCCGGCTACGCCGGCATCCGCACCTCCCTGCCCTCCGGCGAGGGCACGAACGGCCGCACCGCCACCACCCTGGAGGTCCACTTCAAGGACCGCGCCGACGAGGACACCAACGACTGGGCCACCCTCGACCTCCCGGGCGACGGCGTCTACCTCGACAGCACCGCCGCGGTCACCTGGTGGCAGTACGACCTCGCGGACGCCCTCGCCTACTGATCCGGTCCGCACCCCTTGACCGGTGGGGCACGCACCGGCACCCCGGTCGCCACGCACAGCAGTCGCGGCGGCGACCGGGGTGTCCGGGCCGTGTGGCCGTGTGGCCGGACCGTGTGCCCGGGCAGACGGCTCAGGTGCTCAGGCGACGGGCCCGTAGAGCCAGTTGCCGGTCGCGTCGGCGTCCGGGCTGAGGTAGTACTCGCGTACGGCCGCCAGCAGTTCGTCCACCGTCAGCTTGCCGCTGCCGTCGGTGTCGAGCTTGCGGAAGGCCTCGGCCCGGTGTTCGGGCGCGGTGCGGAACACCTCCTGCCACGCCTGGAACTCCCGCTCGTCCACCTGTCCGTCCCCGTCGGTGTCGAGCAGGGCGCACACCGCCTCCGCCAGCGGCCGGAACGAGGTGTCGAAGCCCTCGGGGGACTCCACGAAGGCGCCGGTCATACAGGCCCGGTACTCGTCGAGGCTCAGCCGCTGGTCGCCGTCCTGGTCCGCGGCGGCGACCAGGGCGTCCCAGAACCGGGTCATCCCGTCCATGAGCGCGACGCCCTTGGGCGAGGTGACGGGCTCGCCGAACTTCGACAGCAGCTGGGCCCCCAGGGTCAGCAGGTCCTCGCGGTCGATGCTGCCGTTGTCGTCGGTGTCGAAGTGCCGGAAGCACACGTCGATCTTGCGGTGGAGCAGGGGCGTACCGCCGGAGAGAGTGGTCATGCGTCGGCCTTTCTGCCGGTGCCGGACTGTTCCGGTACGGGGATCGGGGTGGAGGGGGCGGTCGGGGGAGCCGGAAGCGTCCCGTCGGAGGTGGTGCCGTGGTCGTCGGGTCGAGCGGCGCCCCCTGGGCCGCCGAAGCTGATGCCCTGGAGCCGGGTGGTGCGCAGGAAGGGGATGTTGGCCTCGCCGAAGACGCCGCCCGACAGTCCCGTGCCGCCGGCGACGGGCAGGACGGGCAGTGTCCCGACGTGGCTGTCGTTCACCTTCAGCACGCCGCCGTTGGTGACCTCGGCGGCGAACCGGTGGATGACGTGCGGGTCGCGCGACCACAGCGAGTTGCGCAGTCCGTAGCGGTTGGCGTCGACGTACGCCAGGACGGTGTCGAGCAGCGCTTCGTCCGACGCCGCCGTCGGCTCGTTCTCCGGCACGACCACGCACATGAGCGGGAAGAAGGTCTCCTCGGTGACGGCGCTCATCGTCGACGCCCGCTCCAGCCCGCGCACCCGCAGCAACGCGGGACGCAGGAACGGCCCCCGCAGCGAGGGACGGCCGTGCACGTCGACCATGTCGCCGCCGCAGAGGAGTTCGGCGCCGCGCGCCACGGCGTCGTCCAGCACCTCCTTGCACTGGTTCCGCTTGATCACCGGGGTGAGTACGACCTCCGGATCGTCCGGCGGCCCCACGCGCAGGGCGGCCACCTTCCGGTGCAGGCGTTCCGTGAAGTCGTCCGCCACCTCGGGGTGCACGACGGCGAACTTCGGCGCCACACAGAGCTGGCCCGAGCCGAGGTAGCGTTCCAGCGCCGCGTCGACGGCCCCGTCGAGGTCGGCGTCCCGCCAGACCACGAGGGCGTCGTTGCCGGCCAGCTCCATGATGGGCTTCTTGCCGTGTTCCAGGCAGGAACGGGTGAGTTCGGCGCCCTGGGCCGAACCGCCGAAGAAGAAGACGTCGTCGCAGTGCGGCGAGGCGAGCCAGGCCCGCAGCATCGGCCGGGCCGGCGCGCACAGCACGCTCAACGTGCCGGGCGGCGCCCCGTACCCGGCTAGCAGGGGAGCGACCAGCTCGTGGTAGAGGTACGCGGTGCTCAGCGGGATCGTCGGCGGCACGTTGACCACCACCGCGTTGCCCGCCGCCAGCGCCGGCACCCCCGACAGCGCGGTGATCATGGGGGCGTTGCGCGCCGGGTCGAGGCACACCACTCCGTCGGGCTTGCGCACCAGCCGTACCAGTCGGCCGGCCTGGCGGCCCTCCCACACCATCGCGTCACGGGCGTACGCCACCGTGTCGGGGTGGGTGACGTCCAGCGCGGCGGACAACTCCCACCGCCCCACGGCCGGCGGGTGCCCTTCGGCGACGAGGACCGACAGCATCTCCTCGGCCCGTTCGCGCAGCAGCTGGTGGAAATCGCGGACGAAGTCCAGCCGGCTGTCGAGCGGAACGCGCGCCCAGAACGGCTGCGCCGCACGGGCCGCGGCGAGCGCGGCGTCCGCCTGGGCGGCGGTGGAACGCGCCACCCTGCCAACCAGTCGCGGATCATCGTGGTCCTCCGGTGCGGCGCGGCCGTGGTCGAGACGCGCCTTGAGCGCCACCACCTCGTAGGTGTCGAACAGCATCGCGCTGCTGCTGGGCCAGTGCACCCAGCTCTCGCCGTCCTCGAGGGCGCCGGCCATCAGGACCGGATAGACCCGCTGAACCCGCCCCGATGAAGAAGTCACGAGCCTGATTCTTCACACGCTCATCGGATTGAATACTCGAACAGACGCTTTTCGCCTCAACAGGGTAAATACAGTGATTGCCGCCAAGACCGCCCAACCACTGTGGTATGCGGGCGAGTCTGGAAGTCCGGCCCCTGCCAGGATGAACGGCATGACGACGATCGGCGGCGAGGTGGCGGCCGGCTTCGAACCGGTCCGCGAGGCGTTCGAGGCGAACTTCGCCCGACACGGGGACATCGGCGCGGCGGTCTGCGTGTACCAGTACGGCCGGCCGGTGGTGGACCTGTGGGGCGGCGTGGCCGGCCCTGCAACCGGCCGTCCGTGGACCCGGAACACGATCCAACTGGTCTACTCGGCCACCAAGGGAGCGACCGCCACCCTGGCCCACATGCTGGCCGAACGCGGCGCGCTGGACCTTGACGCGCCGGTGGCGAAGTACTGGCCGGAGTTCGCCGCGAACGGCAAGGCGGACATCCCAGTGCGCTGGCTCCTGTCCCATCGAGCCGGCTTGGTCGCGCTGGACCGACCAGTGCCTCTGCGGGACGCGTTGACCTGGCACCCGATGGCAGCGGCACTGGCAGCCCAACGCCCCCAATGGACCCCGGGCACGGCACACGGGTACCACGGCCGGACGTGGGGCTGGCTGGTCGGCGAGGTAATCCGCCGAGTATCCGGCCGCTCACCGGGCACCTTCTTCGCCGAGCAGATCGCTTCCCCTCTCGGCCTGGACTTCTACATCGGCCTGCCGCCGGGCGAGCGCGGCCGGGTCAGCCGCATGGCGTACCGGCGCCCGGACGTCGACCTCACCACCGTGCCCGACGAATCGCTGCCCGAAGACCTCCGCGAACAGGTCGCCGCCTGGCGCGACCCCGGCTCGCTCAGCAACAGGGCCTACGCGGTGACGGACCCACCCGGGATCGACTTCGACTCACCCGAGGTGCAGGCCGCGGAACTACCGGCGTCCAACGGCATCGGCACCGCACACGCGCTTGCGCGCATGTACGCGGCGCTGATCGGCGAAGTGGACGGCGTCCGTCTGCTCACTCCCGAAACCCTGACCTGGGCGACCGAGGAGCAGGCGGGCGGAAAGGACCAGGTGATGCTGATCCCCAGCCGCTTCAGCACGGGCTACATGCTCCCCACCGAGACCAACCCGATGCTGGGTCCGAAGTCCTTCGGCCACACCGGCCGAGGCGGATCACTCGCCTTCGCCGGCCCGGAGCACGGCATCGCATTCGGGTACGTGATGAATCACGTGGTGGCAGGCTCAGACGACGTCCGTGCGGCTTCCCTGGTCGATGCGTTGCGTGGTCTCGTACCGCGAGGCTGAGGGCCCACCGCCGAGATCCAGCTCCGCCCACACCGTCTTCGACGGCACCGGCCCGCACCGCACGCCCCACCGGTCGGCCAACTCCTCGACGAGGAGCAGCCCGTACCCCGACTCCGCATGCGCGGCGACGGTGGTTCGAGGGCTGACCGGGAGCTGGTCGCCCCGAGTGTCGGTCAGCTCGATACGAAGCGTGACCGGTGCGACGACGGAAAGGGCGAGGCGGAAACTCCGGCCGGGCACATGGCCGTGCAAGGCGGCGTTCGTCGCCAGCTCGGCCACGATCAGCCGGGCCGGATCCAACGGCAGCTCCCACGCCAGCAACTTCTCGGCCGCGAGCAGCCGGGCAAGCCGGGCCCCGCGACGCGTGGCCGAGAGAGGCACCGAGAAGTGGTGCAGCGGAACACTGCGGGTGGAGATTCCCTGATTCATGTCACCCAGCGTGTTCAAGCGTGCTTACGCTGTGAAGACGGCTGGCCCGTGCGGTCGGTGGCTGTCCGTGGCACGTCCCGGTTCCGTCCGGGCTGCACGGGGTGACCGGCCGCGAGGGGCGGAGGTTGGTCCGGGGAAGGGCACGGCGGGAGGGCAGCGACATGAGCGAGTGGGAAGCGGGGCTGGACGACGAAGAGGCCGGGGCGGTGATGCGCACCGTCGTACGGCAACTGAAACTGTGGCGAGAGTCGGCAGGCCTCACCCAGGCGGAGTTCGGGGCGGCCATCGGGTACGGGGAAGAGCTGGTGTCCTCGGTGGAGCGGGGGCGGCGGATTCCCCGGCCGGAGTACCTGGACCGTGCGGACGAGGTCTTGGATGCGGGCGGCAAGATCGCAGCCCTCAAACAGGATGTGACGGAGGTCCGGTACCCGAAGAAGGTTCGGGACTTGAAGAAGCTGGAGGCGGGGGCCACGGAGCTGTGCGCCTACAACAACTCCGTCATTCACGGCTTGTTGCAGACCGAGGAGTACGCACGGGCCGTGCTCGGCGCTCGCCGTCCGCCCTTCACCGCCGACCAGTTGGACCAGCAGGTGTCGGCCCGCGTTGCTCGTCAAGACATCGTCAACGACCCGTCGGCCCAGGCCGTCTTCAGTTTCGTCCAGTGTGAGTCGACTCTTCGTCGGCCCATCGGCGGCAAGATGGTGATGCGCGAACAACTCGAACGGCTTCTAGAAGCCTCCGCGTTCCACAACGTCGACCTTCAGGTGCTTCCCCTGAGCCGCGAGGAGAACTCGGGGCTCGACGGCCCGTTCAGGCTACTCAGGCTGGGGGACGGCACGGCGGTCGGTCATGTCGAGGTGGCGCACATCAGCCGCGTGATCGCGGAGCCGAAGGAGGTGCAGCTCCTGGACATCCAGTATGGAATCATCCGGGCACAGGCTCTCAGCCCACGGGAGTCCAAGGCCCTCATCGAGAAAGTGCTTGGAGAGACATGAAGCTGGAGTGGATAAAGAGCAGTTACAGCACGTCCAGCGGCCCCGACTGCGTCGAGGTGGCCACCCCGGACGAGAGTCACGTCCTCGTCCGCGACTCCAAGAACCCCGCAGGCCCCCGCCTCGACCTCACCTCAGGCGCCTGGGCGACCTTCCTGCCGTACGCGTCCGGGCACTGACGGAAGCTACCCCGCCGGCCTGCACCCGAGTTCGTGGGGTGGGTGCGGGCCGTTACGTGCGTTTCAGTTCGGTGGCCGGAGTCACCTTGGGCTCCGAGTCCCCGCCGCGTGCCTGCTGCAACGTCTCCGCGATCGCAGAGGCCCATGGGATTGGACAGTTCGTCCCAGCTCCCCATGCCTGTGATCAGGCTCTTTCGATCGCTGGGGCGGGACAAAGTGCCCAATCCTCGATTCGACGGGGGCGCCCCCGAACAGGAAGCGCCCCCGTTCCGCCTCAGGTCGAAGACCGCCGCCTCCGCGCCCCAGGCCGCCGTTCGCTCGGCCGGGTCACCGGGTCCCCCGCCTCCAGGGCTGCCGTGCGGCGGTGGGCGCCGAAGTCGGCCAGGGCCTCCGCCAGCTTCAGGACCGACGGTTCCGGGGCCATGACGTCGACCCGCAGCCCGTGCTCCTCGGCCGTCTTGGCCGTCGCCGGGCCGATACACGCGATCACCGTGACGTTGTGCGGCTTGCCCGCGATGCCGACCAGGTTGCGGACCGTGGACGACGACGTGAAGAGCACCGCGTCGAAGCCGCCGCCCTTGATGGCCTCCCGGGTCGTGGCCGGCGGCGGCGAGGCGCGGACCGTGCGGTAGGCCGTGACGTCGTCGACCTCCCAGCCCAGCTCGATCAGCCCGGCGACCAGGGTCTCCGTGGCGATGTCGGCCCGGGGCAGGAAGACGCGGTCGATCGGGTCGAAGACCGGGTCGTACGGCGGCCAGTCCTCCAGCAGGCCCGCGGCCGACTGCTCGCCGCTCGGGACCAGGTCCGGCTTCACGCCGAACGCGATCAGGGCGTTCGCCGTCTGCTCGCCCACCGCCGCGACCTTGATGCCCGCGAAGGCGCGGGCGTCCAGGCCGTACTCCTCGAACTTCTCACGGACCGCCTTCACCGCGTTGACCGACGTGAACGCGATCCACTCGTAGCGGCCCACGACCAGGCCCTTGACCGCCCGCTCCATCTGCTGCGGGGTGCGGGGCGGTTCCACCGCGATGGTCGGGACCTCGCTCGGCACGGCCCCGTAGGACCTGAGCTGGTCGGAGAGCGACGCCGCCTGCTCCTTCGTCCGCGGGACGAGGACCTTCCAGCCGAACAGCGGCTTGGACTCGAACCACGACAGCTGGTCGCGCCGGGCGGAGGCGCTGCGCTCGCCGACCACGGCTATCACCGGGCGGCCGCCGTCCGGGGACGGCAGGACCTTGGCCTGCTTCAGGGTCTGGGCGACCGTGCCCAGCGTCGCGGCCCAGGTGCGCTGCCGCGTCGTCGTACCGGCGATCGTGACCGTGAGCGGGGTGTCCGGCTTGCGGCCGGCCGAGACCAGCTCGCCGGCGGCCGCGGCGACCGAGTCGAGCGTCGTCGACACGACCACCGTGCCGTCCGAGGCGCCCACCTCGGTCCAGCAGCGCGCCGACGCCGTACGGGCGTCCACGAACCGCACGTCGGCGCCCTCGGCGTCCCGCAGCGGCACACCGGCGTACGCGGGCACGCCGACGGCGTTCGCGATGCCGGGTACGACCTCGAAGGGCACCCCGGCGGCGGCGCAGGCCAGCATCTCCTCGGCGGCGTACGTGTCGAGCCCGGGGTCCCCGGTCACCGCACGCACGACCCGCCTGCCGCCCCGCGCGGCCTCCATGACAAGATGTGCGGCATCCCGCACGGCGGGAACACCGACGGTTTTTGACGCACCGTCAACGATCGTCAGCTGGGGCGCGCCCGTGCCCGGATCCGAGGAATCGGCGTCCGTGTGCACTTCCGACACGCCCTGCCGCGCATGCGTGCGTACGACGTCGAGCACCTCGTGCTCGGCGACGAGGACGTCCGCGTGCGCCAGCGCCTCCACGGCGCGCAGAGTCAGCAGTCCCGGATCTCCGGGGCCGGCACCGAGGAAGGTGACGTGCCCTTGTTCCGGACCGGCGGGAAAGGTGGTGGGGCTCAATGTGCTCGCTCCCCCATCAGACCGGCCGCGCCCTGGGCGAGCATCTCGGTGGCGAGTTCGCGGCCGAGAGCCAGCGCCGCCTCGTGCGTCTCGGGCACGGGACCGGTGGTGGACAGCTGCACCAGCGTCGAGCCGTCGGTCGTGCCGACGACGCCGCGCAGGCGCATTTCCTTGACAGTCTGCCCGTCGGCCAGGATGTCGGCCAGCGCCCCCACGGGTGCGCTGCAGCCGGCCTCCAGGGCGGCGAGCAGTGACCGCTCGGCCGTTACGGCGACCCGCGTGAACGGGTCGTCGAGTTCGGCGAGCGCGGCGATCAGCGAGGCGTTGTCCGCCGCGCACTCGACCGCCAGTGCCCCCTGGCCGGGGGCCGGCAGAACCGTGTCGACCGACAGGAAGTCGGTCACCTCGTCGATGCGGCCCACCCGGTTCAGTCCGGCGGCGGCCAGGACGACGGCGTCCAGTTCACCGCTGCGGACGTATCCGATGCGGGTGTCGACGTTGCCCCGGATCGGGACCGTCTCGATCTCCACGCCGTGGGCGCGGGCGTACGCGTTCAGCTGCGCCATGCGGCGCGGGGCACCCGTACCGATGCGCGCCCCGTCCGGCAGGTCGGTCAGCTTGCGCGTGTCCCGGGCGACGACCACGTCGCGCGGGTCCTCGCGCTCGGGTACGGCCGCCACCACCAGGCCCTCGTGCTGCGCGGTGGGGAGGTCCTTGAGCGAGTGAACCGCGAAGTCCACCTCCCCCCGCAGCAGCGCGTCGCGCAGCGCGGCGACGAACACGCCCGTACCGCCGATCTGCGCCAGGTGCTCGCGCGACGTGTCGCCGTACGTGGTGATCTCGACCAGCTCAACGGGCCGACCGGTCACCTGGCTCACGGCGTCCGCCACCTGCCCGGACTGGGCCATGGCGAGCTTGCTCCGCCTGGTCCCCAGCCTCAGTGCCTTCTCAGTCATGCCGGCCCTCGGTTCTTCTCAGTGCTGTTCCCGGCGCGGGAGACGGAGGCCACCGTCTCCTGGTCGAGGTCGAACAGGGTGCGCAGCGCGTCCGCGTACCCGGCACCGCCGGGCTCGGCCGCGAGCTGCTTGACCCGCACCGTCGGTGCGTGCAGCAGCTTGTCGACCACACGCTTGACGGTCTGGGTGATCTCGGCGCGGTGCTTGTCGTCGAGCCCCGGCAGCCGTCCTTCGAGGCGGGCGATCTCCCCCGCCACCACCTCCGCGGCCATGCTGCGCAGCGCGACCACGGTCGGCGTGATGTGCGCGGCCCGCTGGGCGGCACCGAAGGCCGCGACCTCGTCGGCGACGATCCGGCGGACCATGTCGACGTCGGCCGCCATGGGCGCGTCCGCGGAGGCGTCGGCGAGCGACTCGATGTCCACCAGGCGTACGCCGGCCAGCCGGTGCACGGCGGCGTCGACGTCGCGGGGCATCGCCAGGTCGAGGAGGAAGAGGACCGGCTGCGGGCGCGGCACCTCGGCCACCGGCTCGGGGCGGCGCCGCTCGGGGATCCGGCCGGACCGGGTCGCCGTCGCGGCGAGCGCGGTGATCAGCTCGGCGTCCGCCTCGGGACCGGGGCGGCCCGGCTCGCGCGTGCGCTCCACCGCCGTACCGCCCGCGGCCCAGGCCCCGTGCTGCTCCAGCGTCGCCGCGTCCAGGCCGGCCACGGCGGCGTCGCCCATGACGGAGAAGCCGGACGGTACGGAGGACACGGAGGAGAGGTCCAGCGGGCAGTTCTCGTCGCCGTCGGCGGCGGTGCCGGCGCCCGGCAGTGGCGTTTCCGCACTCGGACGCCCGTCCCGTACGCCGGTGGCACCGGCCTCGTCGGCGGGGCCCCCGGCGACGCCGGCGGCGGGCTCACCCGTGCGGGCCTCCACCGTCGCCGCCACGGCGTCGGCCGTGAGGACGAGGCCGGTCGCACCCGTGCAGGAGACGGCCACGTCGGCACGTGTCAGCTCGCCCGGCACCGAGTCCATCGGTACCGCGCGGGCCAGCACGTCCGTGTCGTCGCCCTCGGAGAGGATCTGCGCGAGGCGCTCGGCGCGCTCGAAGGTGCGGTTGGCGACCACTATCTCGGTGACCCCGGCCCGGGCCAGCGTCGCGGCGGCCAGCGAGGACATCGAACCGGCGCCGATCACCAGGGCCTTCTTGCCCCGCGCCCACTGCTGGACGTCGGCCCCGGCGGACAGCTGCTCCAGGCCGAAGGTGACCAGGGACTGACCCGCGCGGTCGATGCCGGTCTCGTGGTGGGCGCGCTTGCCGACGCGCAGGGCCTGCTGGAACAGGTCGTTCAGCAGCCGCCCGGCGGTGTGCAGTTCCTGGGCGCGGGCCAGGGAGTCCTTGATCTGGCCGAGGATCTGCCCCTCGCCGACCACCATCGAGTCGAGTCCGCAGGCCACCGAGAACAGGTGGTGGACGGCCCGGTCCTCGTAGTGCACATAGAGGTGGGGGGTGAGCTCCTCCAGGCCGACCCCGCTGTGCTGGGCGAGCAGCGTGGACAGCTCGGCGACACCGGCGTGGAACTTGTCCACGTCGGCGTAGAGCTCGATGCGGTTGCAGGTGGCGAGCACCGCGGCCTCGGCGGCCGGTTCGGCGGCGACCGTGTCCTGGACCAGCTTGAGCTGCGCGTCCACGCTCAGCGACGCCCGCTCCAGCACGCTGACGGGGGCGCTGCGGTGGCTCAGCCCGACGACGAGGAGGCTCATGCCTGCATCACGGCGGGTACGTCCCCGTCGGGTCCCTGGTCGGTGGAGTGCGGCTGCTTGCGGGCGGCGACGGGCGGCACGACGGTGTCGGCCGCGGCCTCCTCGCCGGCCTTGCGCTGCTCGTGGAAGGCGAGGATCTGCAGCTCGATGGAGAGGTCGACCTTGCGCACGTCGACGCCCTCGGGGACGTTCAGCACCGTCGGCGCGAAGTTCAGGATGGACGTGACGCCGGCGGCCACGAGGCGGTCGCAGACCTGCTGGGCGGCACCGGCGGGGGTCGCGATCACACCGATCGAGACACCGTCGTCCTGGATGATCTTCTCCAGCTCGTCGGTGTGCTGCACCGGGATGCCCGCGACGGGCTTTCCGGCCATTCCCGCGTCGGCGTCTATGAGCGCGGCGACCCGGAACCCGCGGGAGGCGAAGCCGCCGTAGTTGGCGAGCGCGGCGCCCAGGTTGCCGATACCGACGATCACAACCGGCCAGTCCTGGGTGAGGCCGAGTTCGCGCGAGATCTGGTAGACGAGATACTCGACGTCGTAGCCGACGCCCCGGGTCCCGTAGGAGCCGAGGTAGGAGAAGTCCTTGCGCAGCTTCGCGGAGTTGACGCCCGCCGCGGCCGCCAGCTCCTCCGAGGAGACCGTGGGCACCGAACGCTCGGAGAGCGCGGTGAGGGCGCGGAGGTACAGCGGAAGCCTGGCGACGGTGGCCTCGGGAATCCCTCGGCTGCGGGTCGCCGGTCGGTGTGTTCGGCCAGTTGCCACGGTGCTCCTGCGGGTAGAGCGGGGCTGTAGGCGGTCATACGTCCCTACATGACCGCCCCGTCGAATGCAGGCTATGTCTTTGTGAACGCGTGCACAAAGATGGTGTCCGATTTGCCCGGCCAACGTGACCGGGGTCACGCGCCCCCGGCGCACGGAACGGGAACCGGCGCACACGCACCCGCGCTCCTCACTCATCGGGGGCAAAGCCGCACACACTCCTCACGATCAACGCCCCCGAGACCTGGTCACCATCGATCCTAAGCGACCATACGGACTACTTGTACTGATCGGTCAGTGCCTTGCGCAGCCGTTCCTCGTTCACACGCCAGAAGGTGTGCTGCCGGCCGTCGACCAGCACGACCGGGATCTGCTCCCAGTACTGGTCGTGGAGCCCGCGGTCCTCGGTGATGTCCTTCCCCTCCCAGGGGACGCCGAGTTCGGCGCAGACCTTCTCGACGACGAGCTGTGCGTCGTCGCACAGGTGGCAGCCGGGTTTGCGGATGAGGGTGACGAGATGGGCCTCGGCGGGTTCGGAGGACTCAGGGGACTGCTCGGGCTTCCGGCGGAAGAGGGGACTCATGCCGGCCATTCTCGCGCGGACGGACGGGCCGGCGAGCGGCCCGGCAGGTGGTCCGGCGAGCGGTCCGCGGACAGGCGGCCCCGGGGCGGCAGGCGGCCCCTTAACGGCGCGGTCGCCCAGAGTTCACGGCCTCCGAACCTCTCGACTCCGAAGCCCCCGAACAAACTGGCTATGCTCACGGGCATGGCCGCTCTTCGATGGCTCACTCCCCGTAGGCGCTCCGCCACGGCGCGGAGCGTGTTGGCAGGCGAAGCCTCCGCGGAGGCCGCCCGCAAGTCCGCCCAGGCCGCGCAGGAGAGCGCCGCCGACGCGGACAAGGGCGCCGAGGCGGATTTCCCGGTCCACGGCGACGAGCAGGCCGCGGCCTTCTTCGACCTCGACAACACCGTGATGCAGGGCGCCTCGATCTTCCACTTCGGCCGCGGCCTGTACAAGCGGAAGTTCTTCGAGACCCGCGACCTCGCCCGGTTCGCCTGGCAGCAGGCGTGGTTCCGGCTGGCCGGTTCCGAGGACCCCGAGCACATGCAGGACGCGCGCGACTCCGCGCTGTCGATCGTCAAGGGCCACCGCGTCTCCGAGCTGAGGTCGATCGGCGAGGAGATCTACGACGAGTACATGGCCGAGCGGATCTGGCCCGGCACCCGCGCCCTCGCCCAGGCCCACCTGGACGCGGGCCAGCGGGTCTGGCTGGTCACGGCGGCCCCGGTGGAGATCGCCCAGGTGATCGCCCGCCGCCTCGGTCTGACCGGGGCGCTCGGCACGGTGGCCGAGTCGATCGGCGGCGTCTACACGGGCAAGCTGGTCGGCGAGCCGCTGCACGGCCCAGCCAAGGCCGAGGCGGTACGGGCGCTGGCGATCGCGGAGAGCCTGGACCTGTCCCGCTGCGCCGCCTACAGCGACTCGCACAACGACATCCCGATGCTGTCGCTGGTCGGACACCCCTACGCGATCAACCCGGACTCCAAGCTGCGCAAGCACGCCCGCAACCTGGAATGGCGGCTGCGCGACTACCGCACCGGCCGCAAGGCGGCCAAGGTCGGCATCCCCGCGGCCGCGGGCGTCGGCGCGGTGGCCGGCGGTACCGCGGCGGCCATCGCGCTGCACCGCCGCCGCCGGTGAACCAGCCGAAGTGACGTACCCCGGCGGCGCCCACCCCAGTCCACTCCTCGCGCTTTTCTTCACTTCGACCACAACACGCTCTGTAGTCACACCGAATTCGATCGGTTCCGGTCACTCACTGATCACTCTGCGGCAAGCGATCGAGCGCCAATCGGGCACAGAAGCGACGTAATCGATGATTTGAGCAACTGGGCGTAGCAGCACCTGTACGAAGCGTTATTCTCCTCAGACGCATTCCGGTGCCCCACCTTCGCTACGACGGGTGAATGGTTCCGTACTGCACGTGATGGAAGCTCTGCCTCTGGGAGTCCCGTGTACCCACACGTCGGGGTTGACGCCTCGGGCCTGGCTACGCTGCGCGCAACGGTCAAATCAGCCCACGATCTGTTGCGCGGCCTCGTCCCCACCGCGTACGCCGTCCCCGCCCTCGCCGCGGCCGCCGTGCCCGCCGGCCCGTGCTACGCACTGGCCGAAGGAAGCGCCGCCGTCGGCAGACGCGCGCGGTCCTCGTCGTCCGGGGCCGCCACCACCCACCGCCGCCCCGCGGCGGACAGCGACAGCGCCCGCATGATGGAGCTGGTCGAGCGGGCCCAGGCCGGCGAGGCCGACGCCTTCGGCCGGCTCTACGACCAGTACAGCGACACCGTGTACCGCTACATCTACTACCGCGTGGGCGGCAAGGCGACCGCCGAGGACCTCACCAGTGAGACCTTTCTGCGGGCCCTCAGGCGCATCGGCACCTTCACCTGGCAGGGCCGCGACTTCGGCGCCTGGCTCGTGACCATCGCCCGCAACCTGGTCGCCGACCACTTCAAGTCCAGCCGCTTCCGCCTCGAGGTCACCACCGGCGAGATGCTCGACGCCAACGAGGTCGAGCGCTCCCCCGAGGACTCCGTCCTCGAGTCCCTCTCCAACGCGGCCCTGCTGGAGGCCGTGCGGCGGCTCAATCCGCAGCAGCAGGAGTGCGTGACCCTGCGCTTCCTCCAGGGCCTCTCGGTCGCCGAGACCGCCCGGGTCATGGGCAAGAACGAGGGCGCCATCAAGACGCTCCAGTACCGGGCCGTACGCACCCTCGCCCGCCTGCTCCCCGACGACGCCCGCTGATCCGCCGGCGCCGGCCGGGCTCCCCGAGAGCCCGCGCCGGTGCCACCACTCTCCGCGTTTCCCAAGTCACCACCGGTGAGAGTCCGTTGAGACAGCCGTCCGATCGTCCAGCGTCCGTAACCCAAGTGCCGCGCCGCTCGTTGTGCGGGATGCAGGCTCCCTGTGGTCACCCCCTGGCCGACTCCGATCACTCGATCGGGCGGTTCCGGTCCGGGTGTGGAACCCTCAGGACCCCCTGGGGAGTCGACCGTCATGACGAGAGGAGGTGCCGCCAGTGATCGCGAACGTATCGGCACACCGGCGGGCGAACGCCTTCGCCCAGGCCGTGGAGGAGCAGTCCGAACCCGGGCCGGCGGCCGAGCAGTCCGAAGGACCGGCGACCACCGGGGCCACCGCGGACCCGACCGAGCAGGGTCAGCTGGTGACCCTCGCCCACGGTCTGGAGACGCTGCCCCGGCCCGAGCTGGACCCCGAGGTCAAGGTCGTCCAGCGGGCCCGGCTCGTGGCCGCTTTCGAGGCCATGCTGCAGGAGGGCACCGCGGGCGGCGGGGCGGCGGACACCGCGGTACCCGAGCAGCGCCGGGCGCGCGGCGCCCACCGGGCGGCCCCGCTGAGCAGGTTCCGGCCCCGGTCGCGGCTGGCCAAGGGCCTCACCGCGGGCGGGCTGAGCGTGAGCGTGGCCGCCGGTGCCTTCGGCGGAGTCGCAGCGGCCAGTTCGGACGCCCTGCCCGGCGATTCGCTCTACGGCCTCAAGCGCGGCATGGAGGACTTCCGCCTCGGCCTCGCCGACGGCAACGACGAGCGGGGCCGCGCCTATCTGGACCTGGCGTCCACCCGGATGAACGAGGCCCGCCGGCTGATGGAGCGCGGCCGCAGCGGTTCCCTCGACCACGAGTCCCTCGGCGAGGTCCGCCGCGCCCTCTCCGGCATGCGGCACGACGCCTCCGAGGGCCACCGCCTGCTCAGCGCGCTCTACGCCCGCGACCCCGACTCGCTCGCCCCCATGCAGGCCCTCTCCGCCTTCTCCGAGTCCCACCGGGAGAGCTGGGGAGCGCTGCGCGACCGGCTGCCCGTGCAGCTCGGGGACGTCAGTGAGCAGGTGTCGTCGGTGTTCGACGCCATAGACGACGACGTGGCCCCGCTCCAGTCCATGCTGCCGCAGCCACCGGCCGAGGACGAGGAGAGCGGCGACGGCGGCAGTCCCGGCGGTTCCGGCCCGGCGACCGGCGACACCCCCGGCTCCGGCCACTCCTCGGCACCGAGCACCGGCGACGACGGCACGTCCGACCGCGGGCGCTCCGACAGCCGCGGTCCCAGCGAGTCCGCCGACTCCGGCCAGGAGAACGACGGCCTCCTCGGCGGCGGTACGGGCGGCCTGTTCGACCCGCCGAAGGACGACACCACCCCCTCGTCCCCGTCGACGGGCGACAACACCCCGCCCGTCAAGCCGGACGTCACCCTCCCGCCCCTCCTCCCGGGCCTCCTGCCCGGCCTGGGCATCGAGGCGGAGGACGCGGACTGAGCCGACGCGGCACGGGTACGGCGGTGGGGGCGCACCCCACCGCCGTACGCGTCCGCGGCTCACCCCCGTCCGCGACTCAGAAGAACACCGACCGCCGCTGCACGAGCAGCTTGTAGAGCGTGTGCTGGATCTGCTCCCGCACCTGGTCGGTCAGGTTGAACATCAGCACGGGATCCTCGGCGGCCTCCGGCGCGTAGCCGTCCGTCCGGATCGGCTCGCCGAACTGGATCGTCCACTTCGTCGGCAGCGGCACCGCGCCCAACGGCCCCAGCCACGGGAAGGTCGGCGTGAGCGGGAAGTACGGGAAGCCCAGCAGCCGCGCCAGCGTCTTGGAGTTGCCGATCATCGGGTAGATCTCCTCGGCCCCGACGATCGAGCACGGGATGATCGGTGCCCCCTGCCGCAGCGCCGTGGACACGAACCCGCCCCGCCCGAAGCGCTGGAGCTTGTAGCGCTCGCCGAACGGCTTGCCGATGCCCTTGAAGCCCTCCGGCATCACTCCGACCAGCTCGCCCTGCGCCAGCAGCCGTTCGGCGTCCTCCGCGCAGGCCAGGGTGTGGCCCAGCTTGCGGGCCAGCTCGTTGACCACCGGCAGCACGAACACCAGGTCCGCCGCCAGCAGCCGCAGGTGCCGGTCGGCCGGGTGGTGGTCGTGTACGGCGACCTGCATCATCAGCCCGTCGAGCGGCAGCGTCCCCGAGTGGTTGGCGACGATCAGCGCACCGCCCTCCGCGGGGATGTTCTCGACGCCCTTCACCTCGACCCGGAAGTAGTTCTCGTACAACGGGCGCAGCATCGACATCAGGACCTGGTCGGTCAGTTCGGCGTCGTAGCCGAAGTCGTCGATCTCGTAGTTCCCGGTGAGCCGGCGGCGCAGGAATGCCAGGCCCCCCGCGATCCGCCGCTCCAGGCCGCCGTCGCCCCCGGCGGCACCGTCGTCACCGGGGACGCCGTCGTCGCCGGCCGGCCGGCCGGAGGCGGTCCCGGAGGGGCCGTGCGGCGCGGTGCCGTCGTCCTCCCGCGCGGCGCCCCCGCGCACCGGCAGCGGTTGCACCTCGCCCGCCGGTGCCGCGCCCGCGGCACCCGTCGCGCCCTTGCGCCGGGCCGCCCCGCCACGGCGCCGCGACGGGCGCGGAGCCGCGCTCCCGCCGTTCTCACCGCTCCCGGTACCGCTCGCACCGTTCCCCCGCGACCGGTCGTCGTCGAACGGAATGACCTTGGCGTCCGCCATCGTTGATGCGCTCCTCAGTTGGCGCTCTGCGTCGGGAGGTGACCGCTGCCCCGCCGGGACAGCTCCGCGATCCGGTCGACGGCCCCCGCGAGGGCCTCGGGCGGCAGCAGCCCGGCACCGCTCGCGCGCGCGAAGTCCGTGAACGCCCCGGCCGTCGTGTACGTCGGCCGGAAACCCAGGGTCTCGCGCATCTGCGTGGTGTCCACCACCCGCCCGTGAGTGAGCAGTCGGATCTGCTCGGGGGAGAAGTCCGTCATCCCCAGCGTACGCACGAGCGAGCCCGCCCAGGTGACCGCGGGCAGCAGCAGCGGCACCGTGGGGCGGCCCAGGCGGCGCGAGCACTGGGACAGCAGCAGGACTCCGTCCCCGGCGATGTTGAAGGTCCCGCTGTTCAGCGTGGACCGCCGCGGCTCGTGCGAGGAGAGGCGCAGCACCTCGATCACGTCGTCCTCGTGCACGAACTGCAGCCGGGGGTCGTAGCCGAAGACCGTCGGCAGCACCGGCAGCCCGAAGTACGAGGCGAGCGGCGTGTCCGCGGCCGGGCCCAGGATGTTGGCGAACCGCAGGACGGTCACCGAGACGTCCGGCCGGCGGCGCGCGAAGCCCCGCACGTATCCCTCGACCTCGACCGCGTCCTTGGCGAAGCCGCCGCTGGGCAGGGACTTGGGCGCGGTGGTCTCGGTGCACACGGCCGGGTCGCGCGGCGCCGAACCGTAGACGTTGGTACTGGACTTCACCACCAGCCGCCGCACTGTCGGCGACTTCTGGCAGGCGCCGAGCAGCTGCATCGTGCCGATGACGTTGGTCTCCTTGACCGACGTACGGCTGCCGCTGCCCAGCGGCGTGCCCGTCACGTCCAGGTGGACGACCGTGTCCGCCCGCGTCTCGGCGAGCACCCGCCCGATGGCCGACTGCCGGATGTCGGCCTGCACGAAGTCGGCGCCGCCCAGGTGGTGCTCCGGCACGACGGCGTCCACACCGACGACCCGTTCGACGTCGGGATCACGCTGGACGCGCCGGACGAACCGGCCCCCGAGCGGCCGGGCCACTCCGGTCACGAGCACGACCTTGCCCAAGATCCGCGCCTTTCTCACGCCGGTACCGGTTCTGCGGGCCAACTTAGCCGGTCGGTGTCGCGCCGTGGCGACCACGGGACGCGGCGGGTGACGGAAAAAGGACCGCCGCCAACGACTGTGGCCCCCCACCGGATGCGGTGAGGGGCCACGAGCCACGCTGACGGCGCGGCGTCGCCTACTTCTTGTTGCGACGCTGCACGCGCGTGCGCTTGAGCAGCTTGCGGTGCTTCTTCTTGGCCATCCGCTTGCGCCGCTTCTTGATAACAGAGCCCACGACTATCCTCGCTCACTTCTCATCACTCGGTTGGTGAGCGCCATGGGCCCACACGACCTACGAGGGGCCAGCCTACCCGCCCGAGCGCTGAGTCCGTAATCGAGGTTCGTCAGGCCGTTTCCACCCCCACGTAGCTCTCGCGGAGGTACTCGTGAACCGCTTGCTCCGGGACGCGGAACGACCGTCCCACCCGGATCGCGGGCAGATGACCGCTGTGCACCAACCGGTACACGGTCATCTTGGACACGCGCATCACCGCGGCAACCTCCGCCACGGTAAGGAACTGAACCTCGTTCAGAGGCCTTTCGCCAGCTTCAGCCATGACACACCTGAACCTTCCGCACTCGACCGGCCACCGGCTTCCCCTTCCGGTGACTCTTCGTCGCTGCGTGCTCACTCCCCAATGTAGGGGCGGGTGATGCGAATGGGGAAGAGGTGCACCCATCACTTCCCTACCGTGACAGACACGCCCGATTGAGTACGTAGCGGGTAAGCGGCCGGTAGTACTCAGACCGCACAGCGTCATCAAGTGGAACGGCGACGGACACCGACCCCTCGGCCTCCCCCACGAAGGGCGCGGGATCATCCGTATCGGCCGGCCCGATGGCCGCGAACCCCAGCTGACCTGCCCCGCAGAGCCAGCCGTGATCCCCGATCACCAGCTCCGGAAGCGGCCCGCCCGCCTCGGCCGCGGCCGCCAGCGCCGCCCGAACCGGCAGTGGCGAGTGCGTGTGCGCGCCGGGCTCACCACCGGCGTGCCCGGCCGCGGGCTCCCGTACCAGCGCGACGCCCCGGACGTAGTCGAGGTTGTGGGTGCGTAGACCGAACCGGGTCGTTATGTCGACAGAGCGACCCTGCGCCGGGGTGAGGACAGCACACCCCGCCGCCGACAGCGCCTCGGCCAAGGCGACGTAGAAACCGAGCAGCCGGTGCGGGTGCCCGGTGCCGAGGAACACCGGAGCGCGACGCTCGGCGACGGCCGCGAGCCGGTCGGCGAAGGAGTCGAGGGCCGCGAGGGTGCGATCGGGGTCGATCACGTCCTGACCGGAAGTGTCCCGCGGATCGGCCGAAACACCACACCTCTCGGCCATCAGCCCGAGCAGGTCCCGCTGCCCCCACTCCCCTTGCGGATCGATCCCGATCAGCACCCGGGGATCCCGCGCGGCGAACAACCGGTAACTCCGCAGACTCACCTCCCGGGCAGTCGCCACCACACCGGCCAGCCGCGCATCCAAGAGATGAGCCCGAAGCCCTCCACGATCCACCACCCCACGCATCCTGCCGCTCCCCAACCCCCCAACCCCCCGATTTCCCCAACCTACGCACGGACGACACAACGCCCCACCCGCCCGCCAGCTGCGGGCGGTCGTGCCGCTGGGGCGGCACGGGTGGGCGCAGCGGCACCCCGTAAGCGCCGGGCCGCGCACCCCGCCCCCGGCCAGCCCCAGCGCAGAGGCCCCCGGCAACGGCGGAGAAGCAACCCCGAGAGGGATCCCGCGCCCTACGCCAACAACCCCCGCAGTGGAAACACCGCCCGCCGAGCCGCCCGCACCGCCTGATCCACCCGATCCGCAGGGTCGTACCCCGCCTCCCACCCCGCCCACGACACCGGCCACCGCCCGTCGGTCATCCGCATCGGCCCGAGCTGCCGCGTCCGCGCGAACACCTCCTGCCGCCACCCCTCCGGGATCACCGTCTCCGGATCCACCGGCCGCCCCGCCGCGATCCCCACCAGGTGCGCCCACGAGCGCGGCACCACATCCACCACGGCGTATCCCCCACCCCCCAGCGCCACCCACCGCCCCCCGGCGTACTCGTGCGCGAACTCGTGGCACGCCACCTGCACCGCCCGCTGCGCGTCCAGCGACACCGCCAGATGCGCCAGCGGGTCCTCGAAATGCGTGTCGGCCCCGTGCTGCGTCACCAGGACCTGCGGCCGGAAGTCCGCCAGCACCTCCGGCACCACCGCGTGGAACGCCCGCACCCATCCCGCGTCGCCCGTCCCCGCCGGCAGCGCGATGTTCACCGCTGTCCCCTCCGCACCGTCCGCACCCGTCTCCTCGGGCCAGCCGGTCTGCGGGAACAGCGTGCTCGGATGCTCGTGCAAGGACACCGTCAGAACCCGCGGGTCCCCCCAGAACGCCGCCTGCACCCCGTCCCCGTGGTGCACGTCCACATCCACGTACGCGACCCGCTCGGCCCCCAGCTCCAGGAGGCGCGCGATCGCCAGCGCCGCGTCGTTGTACACGCAGAACCCCGACGCCGCTCCCGGCATCGCGTGGTGCAGCCCGCCCGTGAAGTTCACCGCGTGCAACGCCTCCCCGCGCCACACCGCCTCCGCCGCCCCCACCGACTGCCCGGCGATCAGCGCCGACACCTCGTGCATCCCCGCGAAGGCCGGATCGTCGACCGTCCCGAGACCGTACGACCCGTCCGCCGCGCCCGGATCCGCCGACACCGCCTTCACCGCGTCGACGTAGTCCCCGCGGTGCACGAGCCGCAACGTCGACTCCCCGGCCGGCCGCGCCGCGACGACCTCCACCTCCCGGTCGAGCCCCAGGGCACCGACCAGACTTCGCGTCAGGGCCAGCCGGACCGGGTCCATCGGATGCTCGGGACCAAAGTCATAGGCCGTTACTGCCTCGTCCCACATCAGCTGTGCGCGACCGCTCATGCCCGCCACCGTATCGGTCCGGCCGGTCCCCGAACGACCTGGCGTACACGACCGTCACCAGCACCAACACCATCGGCACGAGCATCGCCCCGCGGTAGCTCCAGGCGCCCCCGAGCGCGCCCACCAACGGCGAACCGATCAGGAAACCGACGTAGTTGAAGACGTTGAGCCGCGCCACCGCGGCGTCGGACGCCCCCGGACGCCCGTCCCTCTCCGCGGCCAGCCGTCCCGCCGCCGCGAACGTCTGCGGCACCAGCACGCACAACCCCAGCCCCAGCAGCGTGAACCCGAGCATCCCCACCCAGGCCCCCGGCGCCCCCGCCACCACGGCGAAGCCGACCGCGGCCACGACCGCCCCGCCCCGCACCACCGCCACCGCCCCGAACCGCCGCACCCCGAAGTCCCCGACGGCCCGCCCGACCAGCGTGGTCACCATGTACACGTTGTACGGCACGGTGGCGAGCTGCTCCGAACTCCCCAGCACGTCCTGGAGGTACTTGGCACTCCAGTTGGAGACGGTGGAGTCCCCGATGTACGCGAAGGTCATCACGAGGCACAGCGGCAGCAGCACCCTGAACCCGACCCCGCCCCCGACACCGGCCTCGGCCCCGCCCGCACCCCCTCCGGTCCCCGCCTCCCCCGCGGCACCACCGCCGCCCCCGTCGACGTACCACCGGCTCCCCACCAGCGCGGCCGGCACCAGCACCACGACCACCGGCAGGTACGACACCCACAACGCCAGGTCCCAGTGCGCCCCCGCCCAGGCCAGCGAGGCCCCCAGAATCCCGCCCAGGCTGTACGCCGCGTGGAAGCCCAGCATGATGCTGCGCCCGTACGCCCGTTGCAGGCTCACCCCGAGCATGTTCATCGAGGCGTCCAGCGCGCCGACGGCCAGCCCGAACACCGCCAGTGCCACGGCCAGCAGGGCGACCCGGTCCCCCGTCCCCACCCCGAGCAGCGCCAGCAGCACCACCGGCTGGGACCAGCGCAGCAGCCGGCTCGGCCGCACCCGCCGCACCAGATGCTCGCTCAGCACACTCCCGACACCGGCCAGGACCGGCACGGCGGCGAGGAAGACGGGCAGCAGCGCGTCGGAGACGCCGTACCGGTCCTGAATGGCCGGGATACGCGTCACCAGCAGCGCGAACGCGACCCCCTGGGCGAAGAAACCGAACGCGAGCGAAGCCCTACCGCGCCGCAGCACATCAGTCATGGCGGCGAGCGTAGGGCCCCGGCTTACCCGTGGGTAGATCCAGTCACGGCACCAGTAGGCCGGCCAGGTCTCCCATGTCGCCGAAGAGCCGCGTCGCACCGGCGAGCCTGGCGGCCGGCGTCATCCCGGTGAACCCGTACACGTCCATCCCGGCGGCTACAGCGGCCCGCACGCCGAGCGGACTGTCCTCGACCACGACGCACCGCGCCGGGGCGACGCCCATCCGCTCGGCGGCGTACAGGAACAGATCCGGGGCCGGCTTCCCCCGTCCCACGTCCTGGGAACTGAAGATCCGCCCGTCGTCGAACCACCGGTCAAGGCCGGTCTTCCGGTGCCCCACCCGGATCCGCTCGTGACTCCCCGAGGACGCCACGCAGTACGCCACCCCGTCCGCGGCGAGCTTCTCCAGCGCGCCGACGGCCCCGGGCACCGGCTCCAGTTCACGCGCGAAGGCAGCGAACACCCGCCCGTGGAACACGGCGTCGAAGTCACCGGGGAGCCGCCGCCCCGTCCGCTCCAGGACGAGGTCGTGCACCCGGTGCATCGCGGCCCCCATGTAGTCCCTGAGCGAGTCCTCGTACGACGTGGGATGCCCCAGCTCGGTCAGATAGCCGGCGAGCAGCCGATTGGAGATCGGCTCGCTGTCGACGAGCACACCGTCGTTGTCGAAAATCACCAGGTCGTAGCGCATACCCCGACCCTAAACGCAGAAAAGCCCCGCACCGTTCCCGGTACAGGGCTTCTCTCGCAATATTTGTTCGGCGGCGTCCTACTCTCCCACAGGGTCCCCCCTGCAGTACCATCGGCGCTGTAAGGCTTAGCTTCCGGGTTCGAAATGTAACCGGGCGTTTCC
>NZ_JOFH01000009.1 GCF_000721235.1 Streptomyces olivaceus | reverse complement strand
CGCGGCGCTGGTCGTGCTCGCGGACACGTTGTACAAGTACAGCAAGGGCCAGGCGTCGCTATGGGACGTGGGACTGGCCGCACTGGACTGCATACCCGGAGGCAAGGGTCTCACCTCCCTCGGCGCGATCGCCAAGGGTATGAAGGGGATGAGCAAGGCTGTGCGGGGCGGCATGAAGACCCTGCGGTCCGGGGCCAAGGATCTTCTTGCGAAAGCCAAGCCCTACAAGGGCCGGTGCCGCGGCGGGGACCCGATCGACATGGTGTCCGGCGAGATGCTCATGGAGCATGTGGACCTGGAACTCGGCGGGCTTTTGCCGCTGGTCGTCCGGCGTACCCACGTCTCCACCTACCGCTGGGGGCTCTGCTTCGGGACGAGTTGGGCCTCGACGCTGGACCAGCGGCTGGAGATCGACGAGCAGGGGGTGGTGTTCGCCTCCGAGGACGGCATGCTCCTGGCCTATCCGGTTCCCTCGCCCGGCACCGCGACTCTGCCCCTGGAGGGGCCTCGGCGGCCTCTGGAGTGGGGCGGGGACGACGGAGGCATGATCACCGTCCACGACGACGAGACCGGACGGACGCACCACTTCGCTCCCGGTACACGGCGTGACGGTGACGCTTCCGCCTACACCCTGCCCCTCACCGCGGTCACCGACCGCAACGGGCATCGCATCGACTTCCTCTACGACGAGGCGGGCGACCTCGCCGAAATACGCCACTCCGGCGGATACCGGGTGGCCGTCAGTACCGCGCAGGGCCGGGTCACCTCCCTGAGCGTCCTCAGCTCGCCGGAAGACGGATACGGCACCGATCCCCACTCCCAGTGGACGGTCGTGCGCCGCTACGGCTACGACACCGAAGGGCATCTCCGCACCGTCTCGGACGCCCAGGGGCGGGAGTACCGGCTCACCTACGACGCCGAGTCCCGCATCACCAGCTGGACCGATCGCAACGGCGGCTGGTACCGCTACACCTACAACGAGCGGCACCGCGTCACGGCCGGCACGGGAGCGGACGGCTTCCTGGACTGCTCCCTCACCTACGACGATGCGGCGCGCGTCAACACGTACCGCAACTCCCTCGGCCGGGCCACCGCCTACCGGTTCGACGAGCGCCTGCAACTCGTCCAGGTCACTGATCCACTGGGAGCCTCGACCCGCCGGGTGTGGGACGAGCACGGACGTCTGGTCTCCTGGACCGATCCGCTGGGCCGCACCACCCGGCAGCTCTTCGACGCGGCCGGTCGTCTGACCGAAGTGGTCAGGCCCGACCTCAGCTCGATCCGCGCCGAGTACGACGAGACAGGCCGCACTCGCCGGCTCACGGACCCTGACGGGTCGTTCTGGAGCTACACCTACGACGAGCGGGGCAACCGCCTGTCCGTCACCGACCCCTCCGGCGCGACCACCCGTTACGGCTACGACGCTCTGGGGCGGCCCGTCTCGGTCACCGACGCGCTCGGACACACCCGGCACATCCAGACCGACGCGGCCGGTCTGCCACTGTCCTTCACCGACCCGGAGGGCCGCACGACCAGGGCGCGGCGCGACTCCTTCGGACGTGTGACCGCGGTGACCGACGCCGCCGGTGCCACCGACCGGTTCGGCTGGACCGTCGAAGGGCTGGCCGCCTGGCGCTCCTTCCCCGACGGCGCCACGGAGGCCTGGAGCTGGGACGGCGAAGGCAACCTCTCCTCCCACACGGCTCGCAACGGCTCGGTCACCACGTACGAGTTCACTCACTTCCACCAGCCGGCCTCCCGCACCACTGCGGACGGCCGCCGCTACACCTTCGCCTACGACACCGAGCTGAACCTGACCGGTGTCAACGGCGCGGACGGTCGTACCTGGGAGTACGCCTACGACGAGGCCAACCGCCTGATCCGTGAGATGGACTTCAACGGACGCACGCTCACGTACACCCACGACGCTGCCGCGCAGCGCACGTCGTGGACCAACGGCGCCGGGCAGACCACGGAGGTGACCGTGGACCTGCTCGGCCGACCACGCGAGTACCGCACTGCGGACGACGTAACCACCTACGAGTACGACAGCGCCGGCTCACTGCTCCGCGCAGCCAACGGCGACACGACAGTCGAACGTACCTACGACCCGGCAGGCCGTACCCTGACCGAGACGGTCAACGGCCGGACCACCACCTACGCCTACGACGCCCTCGGCCGCCGCACCAGTCGGCGCACTCCCTCTGGCATCACCTCGACCTGGACGTACGAGTCGACGGGCCGTCCCCAGACCCTGAGCGGCTCCGGCAGCGACCTGCGCTTCGACTACGACACCGCACATCGCGAAATCCGCAGGAGCCTCGGCACGGCGGCGGTACTCCACCAGAGCTGGGACGACTCCGGCCGGCTGGCCGAGCAGTCGGTGGCCGCCGCGGGCCGCGGCAGCGGCGAAGCGGGCGGCGGGATCCTCCAGCACCGCACCTACGAGTACGGCGTCGACGGAGCGCTCAGCGAGATCGACGAGCTCCTGGGCGAAAGCCGCCGGTTCGACACGGACCCCGTCGGACGGCTGACCGCGGTCCGGACCGCCGACCGCGAGGAGAAGTACGGATACGACCGCGCGGGCAACCTCGTCACCACTTCCACCCACGCCGGCGGCGAGGACTCGCGCCCCCACGAGTTCGACGGCACCAGACTCCACCGTGCCGGGCGCACCACCTACACGCACGACGGCCAGGGACGCCTGATCCGCAGGACCGTCCGCCTCCTCAGCGGTGGACGTCGCACCTCCCACTACGAGTGGAACGCGGAGGACCGCCTGGTCCGGACGGTCACCGCGGACGGATCCGAGTGGCGCTACACCTACGATCCGGACGGTCGACGGGTCGGCAAACAGCGCGTCGGCACCGGTGGTGACGTGCTGGAGGAAGCCACGTTCAACTGGGACGGAACACGCCTCGCCGAGCAGATCGACACCGACGGCACCGTCACCACCTGGGACTACGCGCCGGGTTCCTACCGGCCCGTCGCCCAGACAGTGACCGGGGGCCGGGAACGGCCGGCGGCGGACGGCACCGCGGGCGACCAGGCCGGCACCGACGCCCGCTTCTACGCCATCGTCACCGATCTCATAGGTACGCCGACCGAACTCGTCTCGTCGGACGGCAGAATCGTCTGGCACCGCAGATTCACAGCCTGGGGCGGGCCGAACGGCGCACCGTCCTCTGCCGCGGAAACCGATTGCCCCCTGCGCTTCCCCGGACAGTACGCGGACGCGGAGACCGGCTGGAACTACAACTACTTCCGCTACTACGACCCGGAGACCGCGCGCTACATCAGCGCCGATCCGTTGGGCCTGGCCCCGGACCCGAACGACTACGCCTACGTGGCCAACCCGCTCCTCCTCCTCGACCCGTTGGGCCTCATCCGCGTCCGCGGCGGAGGCGGACGGTGGGAAAGGGATCCGAACTCCCCCGTACAGAGTTACAACCGCGACACCGAGTATCCGGGAAGCTATCGCCAGTCCACCCATGACGCCATGGCCGCCAACTGGACCGACGAGGGCCTCGCCCAGGGCGGCACACCGATGCGGCCCACCGGACAGCTCGATTCCCAGGGTCGCCAGATCATGGAACGCATCCCCCGGTCCGAGCTGACCTGGCGCAATTCGGCGGGCGAGATCATCCCGTCCCACCAGCTCACGTACGAGCACCTGACACCGGTGGTCGATCACTGGAACGAGACGGGCTACCGTTCCGACCGGGCAACCCGGAACGACTTCTACAACCGCTCTGACAACATGGAACCCATGACGAGAAGCGAGAACTCTCGTGGCGGTGCGCTCATGGACGCCACCTACCGCCAGGATGTCGACCCCACCCTCTACTCGTGCAGCTAGGGCCCCGTCCCGAGCACAGGAGCCACCTCATGAACCCTGGATCCGTCCTGTCTGCCCTGCCCGGCGCCGCTTCCGTTTCCGGTCTGGCTTCCGCGTGGCGGTGGTCGCCGAACCCGATGTTCACGTTCACCGCCGCGCTCTCCACCGACGGTCGGCACAACCTGCAGGTCAACGTGCGCGGCCCCTACGACGAGGGCCTCGTCACGGCACTGCTCACCCACGCGCGCGCCCATGACGGCACGTTCGTGGGGCAGGGGCGGCCCCTGGTGGCCGTCGGCGATTTCCACCACGAGGGGACGCCATTCGACACGGTGGGGGTGGCGGCACCCGAGGTCCACGGCTACCACGCCACGGAGAACCCCGAACTGTCCGCCGTCACCTACGCCGTCTTTCCCGCCTACGCCAGTGAGATCTCCGGCCGGGAGAACGAGGAGGAGGCCTGGGGCAGGTTCCGTAAAATGCTCCAGCCGAACAAGCTCGACCGCACCGAGGTGCCGTTCGTCAAGATGCGCTACGACAACACCCGCACCCAGAGCATGAGCAAGGGCGATGCCCGCGGCTTCGCGCCCCTGGACACTCTCGTGCGGGAACTGGGGCTGCTCGACGGCGCTCCCGGCGGCTTCGTCGAGTGGGAGAACCGGCACGGCGTCGTCTGGCGGGCGGACAGCAACAGCGACGGCCTCGAGCTGGCACACGACGGCGCGCGGGAAACGGTGGACACCGGCCAACTGCAGGCTACGGCCCGCACCAGCGTCCAGTGAGCCCTGTCCCGTGCCCGTTGCCCACAGAGCCTGCGTAGATGCGCAAGGTGAGTCCGATTTGCATCACATGCTACTCATATCCTATCTGTTGGATCTTGTGAAAGTCACTGAAACGCGCCCCTGAGCCCATAGAGTCCCAGGTCAGACAGTCTGCTCCCCGCACCCGCGGGGATGGTCCCTTCGTCCTACGGCCTTGATCATCAGCCTGTGCCGCTCCTCGCACCCGCGGGGATGGCTTGGCGGGCGTACAGGTCGAGGCGTTCGAGCGGCATTACTGCGCGTGCCGGTGGCGATCGTCCCTGCGCGGTGGCCGACTTGGACGGCGTTCCCCTCGCACGCGTGGGACGCCGTCGCGACCGGCCTAATAGGTGAGCGTGATCCGGGTTTCCGGCTTGCTGATGGTGTGGCCTGGGGCGTCCCCGGTGTCGGAGGGCGTGATGGTCAGGCGTGGTACTGCCAGGCGGGCGGCGCCCCATGCGTCGATGTGGGCGACGAGGTCCCGGGCCAGTTCTTCGCCGCGGGGCCCGTATGCGGTCGCGCCGAGTCGAAACGGGCGTTGCGGGTCGGCGTCTTCGCGGGCGACGGTCAGGTAGGCGAGGGAGGCGTCGTCGATCAGGGCGGGGGTGCGGGCCGGTGTGGCGGGCCTGCGGATCAGGGCCTGCTCCATGGCCTCGGGGGTGGCTTCGAGGCGGCATACGCGGTCGTCGTGGGCGGTGGCGCGCAGCCAGACTCCGTCGAAGGACTCCTCGCCGCCGATCCGCTGGGCGGACAGCACCTCGCGGGCGGGGTTGTCCGCCTGCAGGGTGTGGGTGAGGACGTCAGGGGCGATGGTCTGGTCCTGGTCGTAGTGGAGGCGGAGGGTGTCGGCGGTGTTGAGGGGGGCTGTCTTCTCGCCGTTCTGGCCGATGATCGGGACGAAGCCGCACAGTTCCATGCCGTCGGAGACGAGTTGGTTCCCGTGGCGGGTCAGGGCGACGGAGCGGGTCTGGCCGCGCCAGCGCAGGGGCAGTACGAGGCGGCCGCCGTCTGCGAGCTGGTCCCACCAGGTGGCGGGGATGTCCCAGACGCCGACGGTGGCGATGATCCGGTCGTACGGTGCGTGTTCGTGGGCGCCGAGCAGGCCGTTGCGCTCGATGACCGTGACGTGCTCGTAGCCGGCCGTGTTGAGGGTGGTCCGGGCGTGCAGGGCGACGTCGGGGTCGATGTCGACGGTGGTGACCCTGCCGTCGACATCGACCCCGACGAGTTCGGCCAGGAGGGCGGCGTTGTAGCCGGTGCCGGCGCCGATCTCGAGGACGTTGTCGCCGGGGCGGGCGGCGAGTTGGCCGAGCATCATCGCGACGACGGACGGCACCGACGCGCAGGACAGGGGGAGTGGCTGGCCGGGGTTGTCCTTGAGGGTGACGGCCTGGTCCGTGTACGCGTTCGCGAGCTGGATGCCCGGCAGGAAGGTGTCCCGGGGCACGGTGCGCATGGCTTGTTCGACGTCGGAGGGCAGGTCGCGTGCGCTGAGGATGTCGTCGACGAGCCGGTTGCGGAGCTGGTCGGCCGTGGGGGTCTGGCTCACTGTGGTTTCGCTTTCAGTTGAGGAGGAGGCATGTCTCCCACCCTGCGGTGACGGGGTGGGAGGTGGTGAGGGTGTGTGCGGTGAGGAGGATGCCTGGGGTGCCGGTGAGGAGCCCGGTGTCCTTGGTTGTCCCGTGCCGTGTCGCATCGGGCTTCAGGTGTGTGTGCAGGGCCGGCAGTGCGGTGGTGAGGTGGGGGAGGGCGGCGTCGGAGGCGGTTTGGGTGGCGGCCAGGAGGAGGCCGGACCAGCCGTGGCAGAGCGATGCGTCGGTGATCTGGCCGGTCTGGCGGGTGTCGGTGAGGGTCTGGAGCGTGGTGTGTTCGGCGAGGCGGCGGGCCGCGTTGTCGCGGAGGGCGAGCGCGGCGAGTTGCAGGGCGCGGGCGATGCCGGGGGTGCCGTAGCACCAGGAGGGGCGGCCGGGCGCGGCTCCGGGCCGGGGTCCTTTGCGGTAGGCGTCCAGGGGCAGGAGTTCGGGCCAGCCGGTGCTGCCGTTGTCGAAGGGCTGCGCCCATGCGGTGAGGTGGGCGATGCCTTCGGCCAGGGCGTCGTCGTGTCCGTCGACGGTGCGGCCGGCGCGGCGGGCGAGGGCGAGGAGGGCGAGCGGGCCGGTGACGCCGTGCGCGATCCCGAAGTTCGCGTGGCCGTGTGCGAACCGTCCGGTGCCGGCGGCGTCGCGCGGGTCGGTCGCCGCCCACCAGCCGGGGACCCGGTGGCCGTCGACGGTGAGGGGCTCGGTGACCAGCCGTACCAGGTAGCGCAGTACGCGCTTGAGGACGTCGTCGTGGCCGCGGTGGAGGAGGTACGCGCCGAGTCCGGTGAGGCCACTGATCAGGTCGTACTCCCGCAGGCGCGGCGGACGGCCGCTGTCCATGCGGTGGTGCGCGGCGCCCAGGCGGTCGGCGGCGATCGCGGCCGTCTCGGCGTCGAGCGCGGCGAGAGAGCGGGCGTAGGCCCGGTGTCCCGCGGTGTGCAGGACGTAGGCGACCGCGGGCGCGCCCCGGTAGAGGTTGGCGTGTGCGGGGTGAGCGGTGACGGGGCGGGAAGTGATGGCCCTCGCGGCGGCGTGGGCCGCCGTCCAGTCGCCCTGCTCGCGGGCGATCACCATCGCGTACAGGGCGTTTCCGGCGAGGCCGCCGCCGAGGTCGTCGTGGTCGTCGTGGCTCATGCGGTCTTCCTCATCACCAGGGACCGGCAGGCCTGGCGTGCGGCGTGGCGGGAGGCGGCTTCGCTGTCCCGGTCGGGTCCGATCAGCCGGTTGTGGTGCATGTGGAGGAGGGATTCGAGGGCCTGCTCCAGGCGGCTCGCGTCGGTGTGCGACCGGTAGGCGCCGAGTGCGGCCCGTCGTCGGGCGACGGCGTGGGCGAGGCGGGGCGTCGCGTGCAGGAGGGGGCCGGTGCCGACCTGGCCGACGGTCTGCCGGGTGGCCTCGGGGCGGGGCTTGCCGGGCGCCGGAGTACGGGCCGTCCAGGCGCGGCCCTCATGCGTGCCGAGGAAACCCTCGGCCAGGTCGATCATGTTCAGGGCGCAGACCGTTTCCCTCTCCAGGCCTGGAATGTCGGTGAGAGCGTAGCGAGCGACGAGGCTGTCGGCGACGAACACTTCCTCGGCCGCCTCCATGGCGGATCCGGTGCCGTAGCGGCCGGTCTCGGGCCGGTAGCCGTCCAGGACGAGCCGGGAGGCGAGCCGGTCTTCGGCGAGGCGCTTCGTCCAGTCGGAGAGGGCGCGCAGGGTGGCCTCGAGGCTGCCCGGTCCGCCGGTGGGCACGCGGATGCGGAGGTGGTCGGTCTCCTGCAGGGACCTGTAGCGCACGAACCACGCCTGGGAGGTCCCGAGCGTGTCGAGCAGGCGGGGCAGTCGCAGCGTCAGGATCTCGTCGATGGCGGTGGGGTGGGTGAACACCTTCGCCTGGGTCCACCGCTGTCCGGGGTCTCCGGGGTGGGCGAGGTCGCGGTTGGTCACCACGGGGGCGCGGGTCAGGTCCGGGTGCGGTGCCTGCGGGCGGGTCGTGGTGAGCGGGACGGTGAACTCGTGGGCGTGGCCCAGCCAGCCGAGTTCGTCGTCGTGCACGGCCTCGGTGAGCACCGCGTGCGGGTGGCGGCGAAGGTGCTGGTGGATGAGGCGTGCGTGGAGGGGTTCGGTGCGGTCCAGGAGCATGGTGCGGTCGTCGTCCAGCAGGTGCAGCCGGGCGGGGCATCGCCAGGTGGCCGCCCACGCGTCCAGTGCCGCGTGCCAGGCCGTACCGTACGGACCCGGCGGCAGGTCCGCGGCGGACAGTCTCCACCGTGCCGGGGCCAGCACGGTACGGCGATGACGGACCCGCGGCAGGCAGGGGAGCGCGGCGGCGACCGGTCCCCAGTCGAACGCGGTCCACGCCGTCGCGAAGCCACGCCCCAGCTGGGCCAGGAACCGGACCAGGGCAGGGGCCTGCTTCTCCAGCGCGAGAGGGTGCAGGACATGCGGCTCGACGATGCGACGCCGGGACGTGCTGACCAGGTGCAGCTGCTCGCCGGTGGAGAGCACGGCGAGGTCGTCGACGTCGATGACACCGTTCGTCGCCGCACGGGTCTCGCCCACGGGGATGACGTGGGGCAGCAGGGCCGGAATGCGGGAGACGTTCTGGGCGTGCGGGAAGTCGGGCACGAAGGAGAGCTGCGCGGGCAGGGCTCCTCGGGTCATGGTGGGCAGTGTCCGGTACAGGTCCGACAGCCGGCGTCCCAGCAGGGAGGCGAAGCG
Source organism: Streptomyces olivaceus (assembly GCF_000721235.1). GTDB lineage: Bacteria > Actinomycetota > Actinomycetes > Streptomycetales > Streptomycetaceae > Streptomyces > Streptomyces olivaceus. Next base: position 187,313 of record NZ_JOFH01000009.1, on the reverse strand, counting down.
GCCGGACAGGACGCCGGCCGTCCACGCCGGCCGCACGTCGAGAGTGAAGTCCCCGCTGCTCACGGCTTTTTCGCTGACGGCTCGGATCCGGAAACCGACCTCCACGTGCGGCGCCGACGGTCTCTCCGGTCCGCCGCCGGCGAGAGCGTCGACGTCCCGCTCCGTGAGGACGATCTCGCGGTCGCCGGTCACGGCCGCCCGCATGGCCCGCGCCGCCAGCTGTTCGTCACGCGGGAGCACCCTGGGTGGAACCTCGCTCCACACCGACATCGGGTAGTCGGCGGGGAATCCGAGTCCCGCGGCGAGGTCGGCGGCTTCACGGACCGGGACCAGGACCCCAGCGCCGTAGTGCTCCCAAAAGTGCGTCTGGTAGGCGGCCCACGCGGGTGATTCCCCCTGGGCGCGGGTCAGGCGTACGAGCGTGTGCGCGGCACGTTCCACCTCGTCCAGGACCTGGTGCGGCACGGAGACCTGGGCATCGAGGCACAGGTCGAGGCTGATCCTGCTTTGGCAGTCCGCCGGCTGGAGCTCCCGCATGCCCTTGTCGGCCAGGTCGCGCAGCCCGGGAGCCGCCCCGGGACCAGTCCGGTTGTGCAGGGCGAGGGCCTGCCCCGTTTCCTCCAGGCGGTCGATGATCCGGACCGTGTCCGGCTCGAGCGTGTCCACGTACGGCCGCAGGGTGCTCACGATGTGCCGGGCGGGGTCCTCGACCGTCATGTCGGCGGCGAGGTCGCTGGTCAGATACCCGTCCTCCAGAGCCTGCCCGAGCAGCCGGACGGCCTGCTCGGAAGTGCCGCCCGCCCCCGCCAGCGCCTCAAGGAGGCGGCGGCCCGGGGCCGGTGCGGCCGCCGCCTCCAGGAGGACGGCCAGGGGGCGGGTCACCGGCGCGCTCGCCAGGCGTCCGCCCGGCCGGGGTGTGCAGACGGTGTCGCCGCGCCGGAAGGACAGGGTGCTGACCTGGACGGTCAGGTGCGGAAGCACGTCGGCGCGACGCTGCAGCGCGCGGCGTACGTGGTCCACCCACAGGGTGTCGGGGCGTGCCACGGCCCGGTGGCCGGTGCCGAGGTCCGCGGACACGGGCCCGATGTCGGCGAGGGCCACACCGGCGAAGAGACCGAACGGTGTCGCCCGGGACGAGGCCCGCAAGAGGTAGGCGGCGACGGACAGGGTCGCGCTGCGGACCCGCTTCAACGGGACCGCGTCGCCGCCCAGGATCCTCTCGACGAAGCCGGCCAGCCGCGGCGACGCCGCGCGCAGCGGAACGACGAAGGAGTCGTCGGACCACACGCGGGCGAGCCACTCGCAGCAGCCGTCGAGCGACTCGACGTCGGGCCAGTCGTCCGGGCGGGCCCGCACCGGGACAGCGGCGGCACGCAGGACCAGGACGTCGCCGTGCCTGCGGAAGGTGGGACGAGTCATCGTCAGTGACTCCTCGGTGAGTGGTGCGGCGGTGCGGGAGGCGCGGGAGGTCGCCCGCACCGCCGCAGGGGAGTGCGGGTCAGCTGGACGCGCAGGACGAGGCGCAGGTCTTGGCGCAGCCGTCACCGGTGCCGCACGCCTCGACGATCGGGACCGGAGCCCGGGTGACGGTGGTGTCCAGCTCCCACTCCTCGGCAGGCAGTGGCTCGGCAACGGCTGTGGTCGGCTGAGGAGGCTGGTAGGTCGGGATCGACACGGGTGCTCCTTGGTCGTCGGTCCGCCCCGGGACGGGGCGGGGGATCTCAGGACCCCAGGTGCGGGCTGCCGTGCCTGGCGGGTGCAGCCCGCACCTGGGGCACTGCTCGGTATGGGGAGAGTGGCGCCGGGCCCGTGGCCGACCACCTGTTGTCCGGGCAGGTCGAGCAGGATCAGGAGCGGTGCGGACATGGCCGGCCGTGCATCGGCCCGGTGACCGGCGGCATCACTGCCGCTGACCGGCGGGTACGCGAAGGCTGCACCAGGTCGCCGCGCCGTGCTCGCTGGTGCCCCAGGTGCCACCGCTCTGCTCGGCCAGGACTTCGACGAGTCCGAGCCCTCGCCCCGTCTCGGCCTCGTCGTCGGCCTTCCGGCGTTTCGCTCGCCCCGGCATGCCGTCGGTGACGGTGATACGGAGGTATCCGTCGTGGACGGTGAGATTCAGCGTGATCTCCGTCGCCCCGCTGTGCAGCAAGGCATTCGTCAGCAGTTCGGAGGAGATGAGCAGGACGTCGCCGGTCATCGCGTCGAGCCCGCGATGCTTGAGTCTGGCGGCGGCGATCCGGCGGAGGACGCCCACCCGCGCCGCGTCCTGCGGGCGGGGCATGCCGTCACTGCGAGGGCCGGCCACCGCGATTCGCTCGTTCATCACTTCCACCGCGGCGGGCGGGGCTGTGCCACGAGTCCGTACCGCGGTCGTCGCCGTGGCAGTTCTGGGAGGCCTGGGGAGACTCCTTGATCCAGGAATGTGCACGTCCGGCTCCTTTCAGTGAGGGCCGCAGCTGTACGGACAAGCCGTGTTGGAGGAACCGCTGGAGACAGCGGATGCGCGGGAGCGGTGGGGGCGGCCGGGGGCGAGGTCGGGCCACGTGAGGCCGTAGAAGGCCAGGCGCTCGTTGTCGTCGAGGCACGTGGCCGGAGGACGGTCCCCCCACTCGACCGCGTAGGAACAACTCGGGATGCGCTGCCACGTGACGCGCGCACGGGAAGCCGTTGAGGGCCGCCAGGACCTGACGCACGGCCAGCGCGCCGGCGAGGTCGCCGGCGCCGAACCAGCCTCCGCGCCTGCTACCGCCCACCGGCACGGCGAGCAGCGGTATGCGGAACACGCGGACGGCGATGCTCCGCGACAGGAGTCCGGCATCCACCCGGCACCGGAAGTAGTCGAAGTCGTAGGCCTTGGCCGGGGGCATGACGGTGACGTCGGGCTCCGCCTGTGACGGCATTGGCTCAGGCACGACGTCGGCCCCTCTCGCCGGACTGCAACAGCTCCAGCAGATCCTGAGCGGCGAGGGCGAGACCGAGAGCGAGGCGGCGGAGGCGACGACCGGGCAGTGCCGTACCGTCCATACGCGTCGGCTGCCCCAGAGGGTCGTGCGCCGGCGCGACAAGGTACACCCCGCGACCCGGTTCGCCGGACTGCTTCCCGGCCACGGCGTGCACCGGGACCGGGCGGTGGCCCTGTACCCGACCGGCCCCGAGGAACCGCTCGGCGAGGGCCGGCACGTCGTCCTCAGCCGGTGCGGCTCTGTCGCCGAGAACCGCGACGACGACGTCGAAGGCCCCGTCGACCGGCAGGCCGGGCCGGAGCAGTACGACGATGCGCTGGAGGTCTTCCCTGCGCCGAGCCCGGCGCGGAACGAGCGGAGAGGACGGCGAGGGCAGGAACGTCGGCTGGAGGAAGGGCAGGGACGTCGGCTGGGGAGAGGGCGGAGCCTTCTCGACGGTCGCGGCAGGAGCCATGAGACGGGTTCCTTCGAGGGGCAGGTCGGCGAACGGACTACGGCGTCGCGGCGCCGACCGGGGCGACTGTGCTCGGACGTGCTGGTCCGGCGAAATCCGGGTGATCATCGTTCCCCCGGGGCACGTGACCTCGCCATGGCCGGAAGCATGGTTCCTGCGGCTCTTACGGATGACACTCGTGGCGTCGGGATAGCTTTGAAGTGGCTTCTGCACGAGGTGTATTGCCGCTTGGAGGGAAGCCGGAGTCTCCTTCGGGCGAAGGGATCCATCCGCAGGCCGTGAGGCGCGGTGCCGCAGACTTGGGGGGCGGATTGAGAAGCGCACCGAGGACCCTGCTCGCCAAGCTGTGCGACCGGGACAACCTCACCTACCGCCGGTTCGACAAGAAGTTCAACGAGACCGGCGTCCGCCTCTTCGGGAACAGCACCAACAACCCGACCTGCGGCGAGACGCAGTTCCGGCGCTGGACCGGCGGCAAACTCACCGGGTTGCCCGGGCCGGAGACCTGCCACGTCCTGGAGACCATGTGGCCCGGGTACACGGCAGCGCAGCTTTTCGCGGCGCCACCGGCGGACGATCCCCAGGTACCCGCGTTCGACCTGGAAGAGCGAGTTCAGATGACCGCACGTGAAGCCCACGACGGCGCCGACGCGACCGCCGCGGCGTCCATCTCCGACAACACCATCGACGAACTCCGCGATCAGGTGGTGAGCCTCGCCCGGCGGTACCACGGCCTGTCGGCCGCAGACGCCTACGAAGCGGCCGACACTCTGCGCCGTGACATCGAACGGCACCGGGACCGTACGCAGGTTCCGTTCCAGCAGCAGACCCTGATGATCCTCAACGGTCAGACGGCCGCACTCCTCGCGGTCGCCGCATTCGACCTGGGGTACTTCCCCAGCGCCCGCACCCTCGCCAGGGCGACGGCCGTCTACGCCGAGAGCACGCGCTTCGCGCCCCTGCAGGCCTACGCCGACGGAACCCTGGCCTACATCGCCTACCACTCGGGAGAGCCTGGGGAGGCCCTGTCGAAGGCCCGGCGAGCACTGTCGTACGGCGGTCTCGGCGACGTCGCCCAACGGCGCCTGAACGCCATCGCTGCCCGCGCGTACGCCCACCTCGGCGATGTCACGTCCGCACGTCGCACGATCCGGCTGTCGGAGGACCGGGGCGAGGAGGCGCGTGACGAGCTGCACGACGAGGTGGGTGGCGAGTTCGGCTTCTCCGAGGAGCGGCTGGCCATGTCGAACAGCACGACGGCTCTGCTCATGGGGGACGCGGAGCAGGCCGAGACGGAGGCCGGCCGTGCCATCGCCCTCCTCGGGCAGCGGGCGCGGGGCGAACGGTCCACCCACGTCCTGGCGGGCGCGGCCGCCGACCTGGCGTACGCCCGCCTGCTGTCCGACAACGTGGAGGGCGCCGCCGAGGCGCTGGCGCCGATCTGGGAGGTGCCGGCCGAGCAGCGCAAGACGGGCGTCGTCGTCCGGACGGCCCGCATCGGGAGGCACCTGTCACGGCCGCGCTACCACGGCTCGCAACTCCCCTCGCAGCTGCGGGAACAGGTCGAGGAGTTCACCCGGGTCTCCCCGCCGTACCGACTCGGCCCGTCCGTGGCCCTTCTGGCGATCGGGTTCTGATTACAGGAACTCCCGGGATGGGACCGGAACCGCCGGAACCGCCGGAACCACGGGGGCGGACCGGACCACGGTGACTCACAGGGAGGCGAGGATCCGTGTCTCCTTCTGCGCAGCGATCCCGTGCTCCGCCCGTCGCGGGTGGTCCACGGGACGCCCGTTCCCCTCCCACCATGTCCAGGTGTCCCGCACCGTGTCCGCGATCGGCCGGCAGCGAAGGCCCGCCTCGACCGCCCGTCGGGCGTCGACCGACCAGACGCCGGCGTGGGTGCGCCACAAGGGCATCTCGGTCCACTGCTTCACACGGTGCTCCGCCAGCACGGTCGGGTCCGCCCAGACGGGCGTCCCGTCGCCCCCGGTGACCCGCAGACACTCGGTGAGGAAACCGCCGAACGAGATCCCGTCGGGATGAGCCACGTTGAAGGCTCCGCGGCCCGTGCCGGCTGCCTGCTGCACGGCGAAGCCGGCGACGTCCCGGACGTCCACCGGCTGGATCCGCTGCTCCGCGGGTGCGGGCGCGAGCATGCGGCCACCGCGCTTCGCGCGCTCCAGCCACCAGGGCAGCCTGCCCACGTACTCGCCGGGCCCCAGAATGACGCCGGGCCGCAGGAGGACCGCTTCGTCACCGAAGGCTTCGACCACGGCCCGCTCCCCGCCGGCCTTCTGGAAGCCGTACTTCGTGGGGCTGCCGTCCTCCCCGGTGTACCCGAACGACTGGTCGGCGTCGGCCGGGCACCGCAGCAGGGGGGAGTCCTCCGTCAGCGGTTCGTGCGGCCAGCGCTCGTAGACGGAGACGGTGGACAGGTGCACCCAGCGGCGTGCGGCTCCGGCCAGCGCGGTGGCGGCGCGACGGACGTCGCGAGGCGGCAGCTCGGAGCTGGACGTGTCGACGACGGCGTCCCAGGGGCCACGCTGCGCGAGCTTGTACAGATCCTCCTGGACCGTACGGTCACCGTGCACCGCCTCCACACCGGGTACGTCCACGCCGGACCGACCGCGGTTGAAGGTGGTGACGTCCCACCCCCTTGCCAAGGCGGTTTCCGCAATCGCCTTGCCCAGGAACCACGTTCCACCCATGACGAGAATCCTCATGCCCCGATCCTGCCCTGCCCACGGGGCGGGCGACAGACCGGGCTGCGCAACCGGCGGGCGCCGCGCGTGCTGGGGGCATGCATGTCAGAGGCGGCTGCGATGCTGCGTGTGTGACCTTTTGGAGCCTGCTCGACATCGACAGAGCCCTGCGTGCCAGTTGGGCTGCCGACACATGTTCACCCGACGACCGCGACCGGGCCGAGTGGCAGCCCGGCAACCCCGCCTGGGGCCACTGCGACATCACGGCGTTGATCGTCAACGACATCTTCGGCGGCGATCGCGTGGTCGGCGAGGTGTACCTCAACGGTGCTCAGCGCAACTTCCACTGGTGGAACCGGCTGCCCAATGGCATCGAGCTCGACCTGACGCGCGAACAGTTCCGCCTCGGACAAACCGTCACGGCCGCCCGTGTCGTCGAACGCCCGCCCGGCCCGCTGCCCCGTCGCTATGAGGAGTACCTCCTGCTCCGCGAGCGCATGGCCGAACACCTCGGCCCGCTTCCGGAGCCTGCGTGAGGGAGAGCCATGCGGCAGTCGGAATCCGCCGGAGCTGTGGTCGACCAACTCTGCGTACGTTCGGACCGATACCGCGGGGTGCCCTATTTGCCGGAATCTTCGAAAGTCACTGAAAACACGCCTCTGCGGCCATAAACTCGCAGGTCAAACAGTCTGCTCCCCGCACCCGCGGGGATGGTCCGACCGACACCGAGCCCGGCAGCGGCGACGGCATCTGCTCCCCGCACCCGCGGGGATGGTCCCGGAGCGTCGACGTGGACGAGCGTAGAGACCCCCTGCTCCCCGCACCCGCGGGGATGGTCCCGTGAGGCCGCCCATGACGAGGCCGATGATGGCCTGCTCCCCGCACCCGCGGGGATGGTCCCACCCCACAGTCCCCGTACTGCTCGGTGGTCGTCTGCTCCCCGCACCCGCGGGGATGGTCCCGGGTCCGTGACCATCGCGGAGAACGGCGTCAGCTGCTCCCCGCACTCGCGGGGACTGACCCCTGCGGAGATCGGCTTCAGGGTCGCTGGGTCAGTTCACCGGAGCTTCTCGCGCGTCTGCGCGCCGCCGGTTGGCGGCGCGCAGACGGGTGGGGTGTGCTCGGTGCGGGGGCGGTCAGGCCCAGCAGCCGTTGACGGTGGCGGCGAGGCCGTCCATGGCGTCCTTGATGTCCGTCGGGTCGGCCGTCGAGTTGTTCTCGATGAAGGAGAAGATCCGCCAGTCGCCGTCCTCGGTCTTCGTGACACCGCTGAGGGCGATGGCACCGGTGAGGGTGCCGGTCTTGGCCTGGACCTTGCCGACGGCGCACTCGGAGTTGGGGTCGTCGAAGCGGCCCCACTCCGGGCCGAGGCTCGCCCCGGCCTCGCCGGCGACCGGCAGGCCCTCCAGGATCGAGCTGAGGGCGGGGGACTCGGTGATCGAGTCGAGGAGCTGCGCGAGGGTGGCGGCCGGGATGCGGTCGTCGCGGGAGAGGCCGCTGCCGTCGTGCATCTCGAAGTTGTCGAGGGAGATCCCGTACGAGCTGAGGACCTGGCGGACGAGCGCGGTGCCGCTCTCGAAGGTGCCGGGCTTGCCCAGTTCGACGGCGGACATCCGCAGCAGGGTCTCGGCGATGTTGTTGTCGCTCGTCTTGAGCATCGTCTTGACGATCTCCGACAGCGGCGCCGACTTGTGCTGCGCCACCGGGACGTCGGAGTCCTTCGTCGTCGCGCGGCTGACCTCGCCGTCGACGGTGATGCCCTGCTCGGCGAGCTTCTCGGCGAAGACCTTGCCGGCGTCGATCGACGTGTCGTCGACGGCGGCGCCGTCCACGACGAGTGAGCGGACCGGCGTGATCTCGGTGGGGTAGTAGCCCTCGTTCCAGCCCTGGGCGAGGCTCGGGTCGGCGAACAGGCTGTCGTCGATGCGGACCTGGACGTCGGACCGGCCCGCGGCCTTGAGGCCGTCGGCGGCGGTCTTGGCCATCTCGGCGAGGTCGTCGCTCGTGAGGGTGCGGTCGCCGCCGCCGACGAGGGTGAGGGTGCCCTCGCCGTACACGGCCTTCGTGGTGAACTCGTGGTTCGCGCCCAGCAGCGTCAGGGCGGTGGTCGCCGTGGCGAGCTTGGCGTTGGAGGCCGGCATCAGCGCGGTGGCGCCGTTGTGGTCCCAGAGGGCGGTGTCCGAGTCGGCGTCGAGCACCACGCCGCTGACGTCGTTGCCCAGGCGTTCGTCGGCGACGCGCTCTTCGAGGTTCTTGACCAACTGCGCGTCGTCGGCGGCGAGGTCGTCGACCGAGATGCCCTGGGCCTGGGTGCCGGTGTTGTCGGCGGCGAACGCGGACGTGCCGGCCAGGGTGGCGGAGGCCACGGGCACGGCCATCGCGAGTACGAGGGCCCGGCGCCCGCCGATGCGGCTCACTCTTGCCTTGCGGTGCCGACGGCGTCCGCCCGGGGTGAAGGTGTTCGTGGGGGTTTCGTCTGGCGTACCAGTCATAAAGCCAAATCCAAGGATCGGGTACTTGTTTCTGTGGGGGTGGAACAGGGTGGAACATCGGGCACGTTATCAGCCGTCATATGAACGACTTGACCGGACAATGGGGGTTTGTGAACGTCTTGCGACGCTTCATGAACATCCGGTGACAGAAGTGCTCCGAACCGCTCCTACGCCTTCTGAAGACGCGTAAACCCGGTGCCGGGTTGCGGCTGCGCTCGGGGCGGGTGTGAAATGCGGGAACATGGCACGTCCCTTTCGTGAGGCGGCCATTCCGGCGCTTTGAGGGCACAATTCGGTGCCCTTTCGTGCGCGGGGGATGCGCGGGCGGTGTCGGACCGGGGCAACCGCGCCGGGTCGGCTCGGTTATCCGACGCCCCGCCACCGGGAGCGCAGCAGCGCGCCGCCGGCCACCGCGAGGGCCGCCACCGCGCCGGCCGCGATCACCCGCCCGAGGCCCGAACCGGTCCCGGTCACCGGTGCCGCCGCCGCGGCCGCCACCACACCGGCCCCGGCACAGGCCGCCGTCGCCTCCACCCACACGCGGGCCGTCCCGCGCCCCCGGCGCCACGGCCAGGTCTCACTCGTCATCAGGTAGGCCACCAGCAGCACCACCACCGACGCCCCCTCCCACCAGGTCGGTTCACCGAAGGCCGCGAGCACCACGACGCTCCCCGCCAGCAGGGTCGTCCGGTGGTGCTCCAGCCGGTAGGACCACCGGGCGGACCGCAGCGACGGCCGCCGGTCAAGGGCGGGCGCCGCCCACACCGCGAACGCGACCACGCAGCCGGGCACCACCGCGTCGCCCGCCGTGCTTACTGCCGACCACGGCCGCCACGCCATCACTACGGCCGCCACCGCGATCACCCGCACCGGCAGGGTGCCGACCCAGTAGCCCAGGTACTCCCGCAGCCCCACCCGTCTGTCCGGCGCCGTCGCCGTCGTCATCCCGCGCGCCCCCTCCCGCCGACCCGCCCCGACAGCAGCGGGGCCAGCGCCAGATCCAGTGACTCACCCACGGCGTGCCGCACCACCGGCACCCCGCTGTCCCGCAGCGTGAAGCGCATCGCGTCCCGCTCCGCGCGCCACAGCCGCAGCCCCAACTCGCCGGCCTCGTCCCCGTCCTCGACCTGCGGATCGCCGCTGGGGATCTCCACGACGACCGGGCGGCGGCCCCGCGACCGGAGATCCCGCAGCACGTCCAGGATGCGCGCGTCGCTGAGCGGAGTGAACACGTACACGAGCGCCCCCTCCGGCAGCGCGGGCGGCGGCACCCGTTCGAGGCCGGGTCCGTCGAACCGCCGGTCCTTGCGGACGTCGAGGACGCTCTCGACGATGCGGTAGAACGCCGCGTCCCCGGTGCCCGGCGCCAGCCAGCGGGTGGTGCCGCCGGTCGAGACGACGCCGACCCGGTCGTGGGTGCGCAGATAGGCACGGGCCAGTCCGGAGGCGGCCCGCACCGTCTCGTCCAGGGACGACACCCCGGTTGCCGGGTCGACTACGTCCCCGAACGCGTCGATCAGCATCACCGCGTCGGCGGCCCGTTCGGCCGCGAACCGGTGCAGCTGGATGCTCCCGCGCCGGGTCGTCGACGGCCAGTGGATGCGCCGCTGCCGCTCCCCGGGCACCCAGGGCGCCACCCCGATGACCTCGACCCCCTCGCCGGTCTGCGGCGAGGCGTGCTCGCCGAGCCGCTGTGGCAGCCGCGCCGGGATCGGCGTGAAGCGGGCCCCGGTCGCCCGCGGGAACACCGACACCTCGGCCGCCTCGACCCGCACGGTGCGGCGCACGGTGCCCCCGGCGTCGTACACGTCGAGATCCACCGGGCCCAGCGACCAGCGTCCCCAGTGCAGCGCGGTGTGGCGCAGCGTCACCGACGCGGAGCCGACGACCACCTCGTCGAGACCGAGGCCCGGGCCGAGGGTGACGCCGGGGTCGAGGCGGACGGCGTCCCCGTCGTGGGCCACCGCGATGCGCAGGGTGACGGTGTCGCCCTCGAAGCAGCGGGCCGGCTCGACGGTCGCCGACGTCTCGATCCGACGGGCGTACGCGCGCGGCAGGGCGAGCGCCAGCAGTACCAGCGGCGCCGCCGCGAGCGCGAACAGCCACGCATGGCCGGTCACCAGTGCGGCGGACAGCGCGATCGCGGCGACGGCCAGCAGCCGCAGCGTCCGCTCGCCGGGGCGCGGCCCGTCGGGCGGCGGGGAGGGCGGCTGGGCGGGGGAGGTGCGTCCCTCCAGGGCGCGTACCACCGCGGGGGCCGGCTGCCGCGGCCCGGGGGCGGCGGTGGCGGGTCGCGGGGGAGTGGCGGGTGGCACGGGAGTCCCGGGTGGTGCCGGGGCGCCGGCCGCCCGCGTGGGCCCGGGGGCGGGTGCGGACTCGGGTGCGGTCACGACGGTACGGGGGCGGTGCGCCGCGTCGTCGGTGTACCGACACCGTCGACGATCTCGCGCAGCACGTCGTCCGTGGACATCTCTCGCACCCACAACTCCGGCCGCAGCGACACCCGGTGGGCCAGTGCCGGCACGGCGAGGCTCTTGACGTCCTCCGGGACGACGTAGTCGCGGCCGTCCAGCACGGCGCGGGCGCGGGCCAGTTGGACCAGGGCGAGTCCGCCGCGCGGCGAGGCGCCGATGCTGATCTGCGGGTGCTCGCGGGTCGCGCCGACCAGGGCGACGGCGTACTCCAGCAGGTCGTCGTCGATCTCCACGCGCTCCACGACGGACCGCCACGCCACGACGTCCTCCGGTCCCGCGAGCCGTTCGAGTGCGGCCTCGGGCGCCGCCCGGTCGACCCGCGCCCGCAGCATCGCCAGCTCCTCCGGCGCGGTCAAGTAACCCATCCGCACTCGCAGTTGGAACCGGTCGAGCTGGGCCTCGGGCAGCGAGTACGTGCCCTCGTACTCCACCGGGTTGGCGGTGGCTATCACCAGGAACGGGTCGGCGAGCGGGCGGGTCTCGCCGTCCACGGTCACCTGGGACTCGGCCATCGCCTCGAGCAGCGCGGCCTGCGTCTTGGGCGGCGTCCGGTTGATCTCGTCGGCGAGCAGGAGGTGCGTGAAGACCGGGCCGGGGTGGAACACCATCTCGCCGGTGCGCTGGTCGTACAGCGGCGTTCCGGTGACGTCCGACGGCAGCAGGTCGGGCGTGAACTGGATCCGGCGGAAGTCCAGTCCGAGTGTCGTCGCGAAGGACCGCGCGAGCAGCGTCTTGCCGAGGCCCGGGAGGTCCTCGACCAGCACGTGCCCGCGGGCCAGCACACCCAGCATCACCAGCTCGAGGGCGTCCGGCTTGCCGACCACGGCACGGCCGATCTCGCGCAGTACTGCACGGGCCTGCTCGCCGACCTGTTCCGCGGTGCGCGGCCGGGGCGTGGGGTGGTCAGTCGTCACGTCGCTGTGTCCTTACCAGTACGAGGGTCACCAGTACGAGAGTTGTCAGTGCGAGGGTCGCCGGTACCGGGGTCGCCGGTACGGGGGCCGCGGGGTGCGTTGAGCGTTTCCAGGCGGTCGACCAGGCGGCGCAGCGCGTCGACGGGGACCTCCCCGTCCGGCCCGGTGTGCGGGGTCTCGAAACCGAGCCACGGCCACAGGTCCGGGCCGATCAACTCGGCGGCCCGCTCCGGCTGCTGGTCGAGCGAGACGTGGTGGTGCTCGGCGAGCGCGGCGGCGTACAGGCGGCGCAGTTCGGGGCGGAGCACCGCGCGGTAGTAGAGGGCGCCGTCGGAGCCCGTGGCGGTCCGCAGGTTCCGGCGCCACTCGCCCATGCCCGGTACGCGGGTCCGCAGCAGCCACACCTCGTGCCGGTGCCCGAAGTCGAGGGCGCCGGCCCCGGCGGCGTACCGGGCGACGAGCAGCGCGGCGGCGACGAGGAGGGCCACGAGGGCGCCGGCCGCCGCCCAACCGTCGAGGAGGAGGACGAGCAGCACGCCGGACCCGGCGACCGCGCCGCACAGCCACGCCAGCCGCCCCAGACTGAGCATGCGGTCCTCGCGTACCCCCGTCGCCGTCGTCCCGTCCGCGGCGCGGGTCACCGTCCGGCCTCCGGCTCCCGGCCGCCCGCCGCCGCGCGGTCCCGCAGCAGCGACGCGATCTCCTCCAGGGCGTCCGCGGCGGTCTCCCGGTGCGAGGCGTCCATCGGGTGCGAGGAGTACCGGGCCTCGCGGAACAGCGCGGCCAGCCGCGGCGCGGCCCGGCCCGGCGCGAGACCCGCCTCGGCGGTGCGGGTCAGCAGGTCGGCGGGGCTGTCGGAGGCGTGCCGCGGCACGCCGGACGCGACGAGGGCGTCCTCCATGGCGGCGTAGCAGGCGATGACGGCGGCACGGGCGTCGGCGCCGGTGTCGGCGAGGGCCCGGCGGCCCGACCGCACCGCGGACAGGAGCAGGCGCGCGTCCTCGTCCTCCGGCACCGCTCCCGCCGGGCCGGGGAGCTGCGGCATCCTCAGCCCGAACCGCCGCAGCCGCCGTACGACGGCCAGCACGACGAGGACGAGGACGAGCGCGGCCAGCAGGCCGAGTACGAGGTGCAGCGGCACGGAGAACCCCGAGTCCCCCGTGTCCTGCGGCGGCACGGTTTCGGCGGAGGCCGACGGGCTGGGTACCACCGTCGGGACGGCGGGCTGCGGGACCGAGATCGTGCTGTCGCGCGTGAACCCGTGCAGGACCAGGGTCAGGACCCCGACCGCGCCCGCCGCGGCGAGCAGCAGCGGGCCGGCGGCCTCGCGCAGCCGCTCCTCGACCGGCGGCAGCGACATGCGGTCCGCGCCGAATCGGGGCCTCAGGCGCTGCACGACCAGCATGGTCCCGAACGTCCAGGCGACGGCCGCCGCGATGGTCACGATGCCCAAGCGGCCGAGCGGCCCCTTGCCGGAGTGCAGCAGCGCCTCCGCGGGCCGCAGCGCCAGCGCGGCGACGGCCAGCAGCCCGACCACTCCGGCCGCGACCACCGCCCCCGACACCGGCCGGTGCCCCGGCAGTTCAGGGTGCCCCGGCTGTTCCGGGTGCTCCGGCCGTTCCATGTGGCCGGGTCGTTCCGTATGTTCCGCCGGCGGCCCCGCGTGCCCAGGCCGCCGCCCGGACGATGACTGTCCCCCTGGCCCCGTCCGTTCCCCGTGTCTCATGCAGTCCCCCGCTGGACGCGTCTCCCCCGAACGCCTGTTCACTGCCATCTTGGCACATGCCGCACCGGTCAATCCCGGGACAACGCCCGCGCGATCGACGTGATCGTGCCGGGCCCCACCCGGCAGCAGCCGCCGATCAGCCGGGCGCCCCGCTCCCGCCAGTCCCGCACCCGGTCGACCGGGAACGACGAACGCCCCCGCCAGGCACGGCTCCCCGCGTCCCACGCCTCTCCGCTGTTGGGATACGCCACGACGGGCTTGCCGGTGACCCGGGCGGCCGTGGCGACCGCGTCGGACACGTCGGCGGGGGAGCAGCAGTTGACGCCGACCGCGACCACCTCGTCCGCGTCGGCGGCCACGGCGAAGGCCTCCGCCAACGGCTGCCCCGCGCGGGTGCGACCGCCCGCGACGGTGTACGACAGCCAGGCGGGCACGCCCAGTCCGCGCACCGCCCGCAGCAGCGCCACCGCTTCCTCGGTGTCCGGAACCGTCTCCAGCGCCAGGACGTCGGGCCGCGCGGCGGCCAGCACCTCCAGGCGCGGCCGGTGGAAGCGCTCCAGCTCACCCGCGTCGAGTCCGTAGCGGCCCCGGTACTCCGAGCCGTCGGCCAGCATCGCCCCGTACGGGCCCGCGGACGCCGCCACCCACAGGGCGCGGTCCGGTCGGCGCGCCTGTGCCCGGCGGGCGGCCTCGCGGGCCGACTCCACACTGAGCGCCAGGAGTTCGGCGGCCCGCTCCCGTCCCACGCCGCGCCGGGCGAAGCCCTCGAAGGTGGCCTGGTAGCTCGCGGTGATCGCCACGTCCGCGCCCGCCTCGAAGTAGGCGAGGTGGGCCGCCGTGATCGCTCCGGGATCCTCGGCCAGCAGCCGCGCCGACCACAGCTCGTCCCCCAAGTCGTGCCCGGCTGCCTCCAGCTGGTTGGACATACCGCCGTCGAGCACGAGCGGTCCGGCGGCGAGGGCGGCGGCGAAGTCGCTGGTCATGACCGCAGGCTACGGCTTTCCGGGCCCGGCGCACCCGCCTTGTCCCCCGTGCGAGCTACAGCCAGGTGTCCACCGTGAGGTGACGATCTCAGGCCGCCCGGTCCGTAGCGTCCATGGCAGCCCGCGGCACCCGAGTCCCGGGCCCGACAGAGGAGTTCACGTGAGATTCGTGTGGCAGTTCCTGGCCGTACTGGCGGCCTACGCCGTTGGTGGTCTCACCATGCAGGCGGTACAGGACAACGACTGGCTCTCGCTGGTCGTCGGTCTCACGGCGGCCGCGCTGATCGTGTTCGTGTACGCCTGGGTGGTGCGGCGGACCGAGCGGCGTCAGGCCCTGGACGTTGCTCCGAAGGGCGCCGTTTCCAAGGTCGGCTGGGGAACCCTGATCGGCTTCGGCATGTTCGCGGCCGTCATGACGAACCTCTTCGCCGCCGGGTACTACGAGGTCGACGGCCTGGGCTCGGTGCAGGGCGCGATCGGGCTCGTCGGCTTCATGGCCGGCGCCGCCGCGACCGAGGAGGTCGTGTACCGGGGTGTCATCTTCCGGATCGTCGAGGAGCACATCGGCACGTACCTCGCGCTGCTCCTGAGCGGCATCGTGTTCGGCCTCTCGCACCTGCTGAACGAGGACGCGACCCTGTGGGGTGCCGTCGCCATCGCCGTCGAGGCCGGGTTCATGCTCGCCGCCGCGTACGCCGCCACCCGCAACCTGTGGCTGACGATCGGCGTGCACTTCGGCTGGAACTTCGCCGCGGCCGGCGTCTTCAGCGTCGTGGTCTCCGGCAACGGCGACAACAAGGGACTGCTGGACGCCACCATGTCGGGCCCCGAGCTGCTCACCGGCGGCGACTTCGGGCCGGAGGGCAGCGTGTACTCGGTGGGCTTCGGGATGCTGCTGACGCTGGTGTTCCTGTGGCTGGCCCACCGGCGGGGCAACATCGTCCCGTTCGGCGCCCGGCGGGCGGCCCGCGCGGCCGCCGCGGCCAACTCGACCGCTACACTGCCCCGATGATCGACAGCCGACGGGCCCTGGGACTGTGGCGCCGGCTCGACGTCACGGTCCGGGACCTCCCGCTCGGGCTGCTCTTCCTCGTCGCGTCGCTGCTGCCCTCGTTGCAGGGCCACGGGACGGAGTTCGGCGGCCTGCCGACCCGGCCCGCCGACGCGCTGGCCGGCGTCGCCGCCGTGCTCCAGTGTGTCCCGATCGCCGTGCGCCGCCGGTGGCCGCTGGTGTGCCTCGCGCTGGTGTCGGCCGGCTTCGCCCTCGACCAGATCCGCGGCTACCACCTCTTCGCCGGCACCATGCTGCCCATCGCCCTGCTGAGCGCCGGTATGCACCTGGAGCGTCACCGGCGCGCCACCGTGATCGGCGGCACGGTGGCGTTCGCGGCCCTGTCGGCCGAGATGTACCGGCGCGGTCCGGGCGAAGCGGTCATCGAGTTCGTGGCGTTCTACCTGACGCTGGCCCTGGTGTGGGGCATCGGCGCCTGGATGCGCTCCGCCCGCGCCGCGGAGGCCGACCGCCGGCGCCGGGTCGCCGAGGACGCCCGC
This sequence comes from Streptomyces olivaceus, assembly GCF_000721235.1. Classification (GTDB taxonomy): domain Bacteria; phylum Actinomycetota; class Actinomycetes; order Streptomycetales; family Streptomycetaceae; genus Streptomyces; species Streptomyces olivaceus. Next base: position 171,051 of record NZ_JOFH01000009.1, on the reverse strand, counting down.
AACGCCGAACGCGCCCGTATCGCCCGTGAGTTGCACGACGTGGTGACCCACCACGTGACGGCGATGGTCGTGCAGTCCGAGGCGGCCCGGTACCTGACCGCCGCGCCCGAGCGGCTCGACGAGACACTGGCGGGCGTCAGCGACACCGGCCGCCGCGCCATCACCGACCTGCGGCACCTGCTCGACCTGCTCAACCCGGACCACGGCACCGCCGAGCCCAGGACGCCGCCCGTCGGCCGGGTGCTCACGCTCGTCGAGCAGACGCGCCGGGCCGGGCAGCCCGTGGAGTTCACCGAGGAGGGCACCCCGGCCGCCTCGACCGGCAGTTCCGACCTCGTGGCCTACCGCGTGGTGCAGGAGGCGCTGACCAACGCGCTCAAGTACGACCACGGCGGCAACACCTCGGTCCTGGTGCGCCACGGCGAAAGGGAGATCACGGTGGAAGTGGGCACGGACGGCTCGGGCACGGGGGCGGCGTCCCCCGGCGGCAGCGGACGGGGACTGGCCGGACTCAAGGAGCGGGTCGACGTCCTGGGCGGCCAGTTCAGCGCGGGCCGCCGGGACGGGGGCGGCTTCGTCGTCCGGGCGCGGATACCCGGGGGGAGCGTCGCATGAGCGCGCCGGTCCGGGTCCTGATCGTCGACGACCAGGTGATGATCCGCGCCGGTCTCGCGACGATCGTCGACGCCCAGCCCGACCTGGAGGTGGCCGGCCAGTGCGGGGACGGGCAGGCCGCGGTGGACCTGGCCGGCGAGGTGAAGCCCGACGTCGTGGTGATGGACGTGCGCATGCCCGTGCTCGACGGCATCGCGGCCACCCGGATCCTGGCCGGGGAGGGCGTGGCCCACCCCGTCAAGGTGCTCGTGGTGACGACGTTCAACCTCGACGAGTACGTGTACGAGGCGCTGCGCGCGGGCGCGAGCGGCTTCCTGCTCAAGGACGCGCCGCCGGACCGGCTGCTGCACGGCATCCGCACCGTGGCCATGGGCCAGGCCCTGCTCGACCCCGACGTGACGCGCCGCCTGGTCGGCCGGTACGCCGCGCGGATCCGGCCCGCCGAGGGCGCGGCGCGGGAGATCCCGCTGACACCCCGCGAGACGGAGGTCCTGCGCCTCATCGCGGAGGGCCTGTCCAACGGCGAGATCGCCGCGGAACTGGTGATCAGCCCGGAGACCGTCAAGACCTTCGTCTCCCGCATCCTGACCAAGCTCGACCTGCGCGACCGCGTGCAGGCGGTCGTCTACGCCTACCGCCACGGGTTGGTGACCTGACGCGTCCCGCGTCCCGCGTGCACGGGCGCAGGTGTTTCCTCCCGCAGCCCGCAGCGGAAGTCCGTGCCGCGACGCCACCGTTGCCACGCCACCGCCGGGATGCCACGGCCGCGACGCCGGAGGCACCCGACGCCGGAGGCACGCGACGCCGGAGGCCGCGTTCCCGCGTCCGGCGGTGACAGTTCGGCCGCCGCCGAAGCGACCGGCGCCTACCGTTCGGGGCATGAGCGACACGGACACCGCCCCCGCGCCCGGCGAGGACCAGCGCCGACGCGCACCCGCGCACCGGGCGAAGCCCGAGTACCACACGGAGCCCCCGTACCTCACCGACGCGGCCGGTGATCCGTCGTGACCGCCTTCGCCGACCTGCACCGCGCCGGTGCGCCCCTGTTCCTGCCGTGCGCCTGGGACCACGCCTCCGCGTCCGCCCTCGCGGAGCACGGCTTCTGCGCCGTCGGCACGACCAGCCTGGGCGTCGCCGCGGCGGCCGGGCTGCCCGACGGGGCCTCGGCGACCCGCGACGAAACCCTGCGCCTGGCCCTCACCCTCGGCTCGGGCCCGTTCCTGCTCTCCGTCGACGCGGAGGGCGGCTTCAGCGACGACCCCGACGAGGTGGGCCGGTTCGCCCGGGAGCTGGCGGCGGTGGGGGCCGTCGGGATCAACCTGGAGGACGGGACGGGACCGGCGGACCGGCACGCCGCGAAGATCGCCGCGGTCCGTTCGGCCGCCCCCGGCCTGTTCGTCAACGCCCGCACGGACACGTACTGGTCGGGCGACGGCGACCCCGCGGAGACGATGCGGCGCCTGGAGGCCTACCGCGAGGCCGGCGCCGACGGCCTCTTCGTCCCCGGGCTCACCGACCCCGCCCGCATCGGGCACCTCGCCGCCCACTTCGACGTACCCCTCAACGTCCTGTACTCGCCCGGGGGACCCGCCCTCGCCCACCTCGCCGACCTCGGCGTGCGCCGCGTCAGCGTCGGCTCGCTGCTCTACCGGCGGGCGCTGGGCGCGGCCCTGGCGGCGGCGGCCGACATCCGGTCCGGCCGCGTACCGGGCGGTCCGACGCCCCCGTACGGCGAGGTCGCGGCGCTCGGCGGACCGGTCCGGGCACCCGGCGTCAGCCGGCCAGCACCCCGCGCACGAACGCGTTGGTGAACTTGCCCGCCGGGTCCAGTGCCGCGGCCAGCGCCCGGAAGTCGGCCAGGCGGGGATAGAGCGCGCGCAACTCGTCCGCCGGGGTGGTGAACACCTTCCCCCAGTGCGGTCGGGCCGCGAACGGGGCGAGCGCCTCCTCAAGCCGCCGCACCACCGGCACGACCGCCGCCGTGTCCTCGACCCAGGTGAAGTGCGCCGCCACGGTGTCCCGGCCGTAGGCGGGGCTCAGCCACTGCGCGTCGGCGGCGACCGTACGGATCTCGCAGGTCTGGAGCACCGGCGCGAGGACGTCACGTATCGCGTCCATCGCGTGCAGGGCGTCCGGCGCGTGCTCCCGCGGCATGAGGTACTCGGACTGCAGTTCGGCACCGCTGCTGGGCACGAAGTCGGCGCGGAAGTGCGGCAGCCGCTCGTGCCAGGGCCCCGGCGCCCCGAACTGCTCCGTGCAGTTGACCGCGTTCATCCCCGGCACCGGGTGGTGCTTCTCGGTGGCCGGCGTCGCGTGGGGGAAGTCGGGCAGGGGCTGGTCGGTGCGCCGCTTGAGCCACACCTGCCGGAAGCCGGGCGCCCGCCAGTCGGTGAACAGGCTCACGCTGTACGCCGCCGCCATCACGGTCTCGAACGCCGCCGTGTCGAGACCGGCCAGCGGCAGCCCGGTGAAGACGTGCTGCTCGACCTCGTAGGCCGGCTCCAGGTCGAGTGTGAGCGAGGTCACCACGCCCAGCGCGCCGAGCGAGGTCACCGCACCGCCGAACCGCTCGTCGCCGCGGGCGATCACCACCGCCGAGCCGTCCGCCGTGACCAGCTCCACCTCGCGCACCACCGACGCCAGCGACCCGTTGCCGACGCCCGAGCCGTGTGTGCCGGTCGCCACCGAGCCGGCGACGGAGATGTGCGGCAGCGACGCCATGTTCGGCAGCGCGAGGCCCCGCGCGTGCACGACCCGGGCCAGCTCCGCGTACCGGACCCCGCCGCCGACCCGCACCGTACGGGCCGCGGTGTCGACGTCCACCTCGGACGGCAGGTCCGCCAGTGACAGCAGGACGCCCCCGGCGCCCGGCTCGGCGATCTCGTTGAAGGAGTGCCCGCTGCCCAGCACCCGCACCCGGTCGCTGCCCGCGACCAGGTCCCGCAGGGTCTCCGGGGAGCGCGGCCGGAACAGCTCCTTGGCCGTGTACGTGATGTTGCCGGCCCAGTTGGTCACCGTGATGTCGCTCATACCGCGGAAACCTACCCGGCGCGTCTGGAGGGGCCCCGCGCGGTGAACCGCTTCCGCGGGGGCATACCGTGAGAAGTCGAACGCCGGAGCTGGGAGGAGACACGGGATGGACAGCCGTACCGCGCTGGTCGAGGATCTGATGGAGCGGTTCCCGCACGTGCCGCGCGAGGCCGTCTTCAAGGAGGACCTCCTGCGCGGCGGCGTCGCCTTCGACCCGTCCGCGCTCAGTGACAACGAGAGCGGCGAGGTCAAGCCGAAGTCGTACTTCATCTTCTCCTTCGACCATGGCACCCTGCCCGAACTGGGCGAGGCCGCGCTGCGCCGCCCGCCCGAGGAGATCATCCTCACCGGCGGCCCCTACGACCTGCGCCGCACCGTCGTCTCGGTCCGCGTGAACCCGTCCTCGCCGTACCGGGTCGCCGCGAACGAGGACGGCGTCCTCGGGCTGTACCTGGACGGCAAGCGGATCGCCGACGTCGGCGTACCGCCCATGCCGGAGTACTACCGGCACAAGCTCTCCAACGGGAAGTCGGTCATGGAGGTGGCCCCGACCATCCAGTGGGGCTACCTGATCTACCTGACCGCGTTCCGCGTCTGCCAGTACTTCGGCGCCAAGGAGGAGTGCCAGTACTGCGACATCAACCACAACTGGCGCCAGCACAAGGCGGCGGGGCGGCCGTACACGGGCGTGAAGGACGTCGACGAGGTCCTCGAGGCGCTGGAGATCATCGACAAGTACGACACCGCCAAGATCTCCACCGCGTACACGCTCACCGGCGGCGCGATCACGTCGAAGGTCCAGGGCCTGGACGAGGCCGACTTCTACGGGCGGTACGCCAAGGCCATCGAGGAGTACTTCCCGGGCCGCTGGATCGGCAAGGTCGTCGCCCAGGCGCTGCCGAAGCCCGACGTCCAGCGGTTCAAGGACTACGGCGTGCAGATCTACCACCCCAACTTCGAGGTGTGGGACGAGTACCTGTTCAAGATGTACTGCCCCGGCAAGGAGCGCTACGTCGGCCGCGACGAGTGGCACCGGCGCATCCTGGACTCCACCGAGGTCTTCGGCGCGCGCAACGTCATTCCCAACTTCGTCGCCGGCGTGGAGATGGCCGAGCCCTTCGGCTTCAAGACCGTCGACGAGGCCATCGCCTCCACCACCGAGGGCCTGCGCTTCTTCATGTCGCACGGCATCACGCCCCGCTTCACCACCTGGTGCCCGGAGCCGACCACGCCGCTCGGCAAGACCAACCCCGACGGGGCGCCGCTGGAGTACCACATCCGCCTGCTCCAGGCATACCGCCAGACCATGGAGGACTTCGGCCTCTCCTCGCCCCCCGGCTACGGCCCGCCCGGCGCCGGCAACGCGGTCTTCTCGGTCAGCTCCTTCATGGACAGCCTGCCGGCGGACGCGCCGGTGGAGGTCTGAGAGACCCGGAGGGCGGCGGGCGCACGCCCGCGCGAGGGCGGCGGACAACCGGCGCACGACGCTTGTCAGCCGGGCCGGAGACATGACAGGCTACGCGCTTGCCGTGAGGCCGGCCCTGCCCAACTCCGTCGATCCCTGTGGTGAGTTGGCCTCGCCCGTGGACGCAGTGGATGCAGGAGTCCGATGCCCGACGCGCCGAGCCCCAAGGACGCCGCAGAGGCGGCGCTGCTCGCCGAGAGCCGGGACACGGTGCTCTCCTACGCCGACCTGTGCACGGCGGGCTCCGAGGCGGCCGCCCGGCTGGCCGCCGAGGCCCTCGACCACGGCCTGCGCGAGGTCCGCGCCGCCGAGGCGACCGCCGCCGCCCGCGGGTCCGCCCGGCACCCCTCGCGGCTGCCGCGCGTCCCGCTGCTGCTGACCGCCGTCCGTACCACCGCGGCGGCCTGGGAGGAGGCCGGGCGCGGCCACGAACTCGACGGCGACCTGCGGCGCTGGCTGCACTCCGACCGGGCCGCCCGGTACGCCGGGCCCCCGCCCGGCCGCCCGCTCGCCCTGCGCGGCCTGCGGGACATGCAGGCCGCGGACGCCGAACTGCTGTGGCTGGCCGACGTGGAGGCCCTGCCGACGGCCGTGGTGGCCCGCCGGCTCGGCCTCGACCCGGCCACCGTGTCCGACGAACTCGCCCAGGTGCGCGAGGTGTTCCGGGACCGCTGCCGCCGCGGCCACGTCGACGCACCGCCGTCCGCCGGGTGCCGCGCCTACGCCCGCCTCCTCGACGCGGTCACCAGGTCGCCCGGAGCCGACATCCCCGACGACCTCTCCGACCACCTGACGACCTGCCCGGACTGCGCCGAGGCCGCGGCCTGCCTGCGCCCGCACGGCACCGGCCTGCCCGCGGCCCTCGCCTCCGGCGTGCTCGGCTGGGGCGGGCACGCCTACCTCGAACGCCGCCGCCGCGCGGCCGAGGCGCGGCTCGCCGCCGGACGCCCCGGACCCGCCGACGACGGCCCCGCCGACGCCGCGCCCGACGGCACCCGCCGTGCCCGCCTCGTGCGCGCGAGCCTGCTCGCCACGGCCGTCCTGGTGTCCCTGCTGGCCCTCACCGTCTCCCTGATGCCCTTCGGCGCCACCGCCGAGGACGCCGCCGCGCCCGCCGACACCGTGGACGGCCGCGCGGCCACCGTCCCCTCGCCCCCGTCCACGCCCCCGCCGTCCCCGGCGGGCCCCGAAACGCCGCCGGAGACGCTTCCGGCCGCCCCCACGAGCACCGGCGCGACGCCCGCGACGTCCGCGGCCTCCGCGCGGTCCGGGGCCTCCGCGCGGTCCGCGGACCCGGGCCCCGACCCGGAGCCCCAGGGCACCGCCACCCCCACCGCGCCCGCCGGGGCCCCGCCGGCGGCGGCCCCCGTCGCCGGGTGCACGGTCCGCTACGACCTCGCGGGCCAGTGGCCCGACGGTTTCCAGGCCGCCGTCAGCGTCACCACCGCCGACGCCCTCGACTCCTGGCAGGTCGCCTGGACCTTCCCCGACGGCCAGCGCGTCGACCGGATGTGGGACGCGAGCCACACCCAGGACGGCTCCCGCGTCACCGCCACCGCCGCCGACTACAACCGGTCCGTCCCCGCGGGCTCCACCCTCACCTTCGGCTTCCTCGCCACCTGGCACGACGGGAACACCCCGCCGCACGACTTCACCCTGAACGGCCGGGACTGCGGGTAGCCCGCCCCGGCGCGGTTCCCCGGCGGCGGAGGGCGGTTTTTATTGCCTGGCGTCCGCGGGCCCGCCACTCCTAGGATGCGGGACTGGCCGGAGGACGGCCGAAGACCGACGGCTGCGGCCGTCCGAGCAGAGCGGGGGTGTGACTGATGACTGTCATCGCGGTGGGCGCTGCCCACGTCCGGAAGTTCGTCAAGTCCACCTCTGTGGCCACCGGCTGACCTCACCATTCATCCTCCCGCGCCCGTGCGCGCGGTGCCGGTGCCACCCTTGTGAAGGGTCACCCCTTGTCTTCGTCTTCTCTTCCGAGTCCGTCCCCCTCGCATCCGCTCGCCCCCTACGGCTGGGACGCGGACCGGGAGGCCGAGTTCGCCCCGTACGCCGAGCAGGGCTGCCTGCCCGGCAGGGTCGTCCGCGTCGACCGCGGGCAGTGCGACGTCGCCACCGCCGACGGCGTGCTGCGGGCCGACACCGCGTTCGTCACCCCCAACGACCCCCTGCGGGTCGTCTGCACCGGTGACTGGGTCGCCGTCGAACCGGACGGCGACCCGCGCCACGTCCGGACGTGTCTGCCACGCCGTACCGCGTTCGTGCGCTCCACCTCCTCCAAGCGGTCCGAGGGGCAGATCCTCGCCGCCAACGTCGACCACGCGATCGTCGCCGTGTCGCTCGCGGCCGACCCGGACCTCGCCCGGATCGAACGGTTCCTCGCCCTCGCCTGGGAATCGGGGGCGCAGCCCCTGGTCGTCCTCACCAAGGCCGACCTCGTCCCCGACCCGGTGACCCTGTCCCACCTCGTCCAGGACGTGGAGAGCGCCGCGCCCGGCGTGCAGGTGCTGTCCGTCAGCGCCGAGCAGGGGGAGGGGCTCGACGTCCTCGCCGCCACCGTCGCCGGCGGCACGGCGGTGCTCCTAGGGCAGTCCGGCGCCGGCAAGTCCACCCTCGCCAACGCGCTGCTCGGCGCGGACGTCATGGACGTGCGGGCGATCCGCGACGTCGACGGCAAGGGGCGGCACACCACCACCACCCGCAACCTCCTCGTCCTGCCGGGCGGGGGAGTGCTGATCGACACCCCGGGGCTGCGGGGCGTCGGGCTGTGGGACGCGAACACCGGGGTGGAGCAGGTGTTCGCCGAGATCGCGGAACTGGCCGAGCGCTGCCGGTTCCACGACTGCGCCCACGGGACCGAGCCCGGCTGCGCGGTCCTCGCCGCCATCGACGACGGCGAACTGCCCGAGCGGCGGCTGGACAGCTACCGCAAGCTCATGCGCGAGAACCAGCGCATCGTCGCCAAGACCGACGCCCGGGTCCGGGCCGAACTGCGCAAGGAGTGGAAGCGCCGGGGCGCCCTCGGCAAGGCGGCCATGGAGGCCAAGCGGGGCGGCGGCATGCGGTAGTCCGGTCACCCCCGCCGCAACGCGATGTCCGATTTCCGCCAGCCCGGCCCCCCGGTCTGGCGGAGACTGGACGACGTACGCCCTGAGGCACCTGCGGGCAGCAGGAGAGCGGGAGAAGGACCGATGACCACCCCCACCCACCGGCACTACTGGCACGAGATCGACAGTCCCGTCGGGCGGCTGCTGCTGACCGCCGGACCGGACGGCGCACTCACCTCGCTGTCCGTGCCCGGCCAGAAGGGCGGCCGCAGCGTCCAGGACGGCCGGCGGCACGACGCCGGGCCCTTCCGGGCGGCCGGGGAGCAGCTCGCCGCCTACTTCGCCGGGGAGCTGACCGCCTTCCGCCTGCCGCTGCGCGCCGAGGGCACCGCCTTCCGGGAACGCGTGTGGGCCGCCCTGGACGACATCCCCTACGGGGCGACCACGACATACGGCGAGATCGCCGCCCGCATCGGCGCCTCCCGGCCCGCCGTACGCGCCGTGGGCGGTGCGATCGGCGCCAATCCGCTCCTCATCCTGCGCCCCTGCCACCGCGTGATCGGCGCCGACGGCTCCCTGACCGGGTACGCGGGCGGCCTGGAGCGCAAGACCCGGCTGCTGTCGCTGGAGGGCGCCCCGCTCACCCCGCAAGGACCGCGCCCAGCCACGCTCCGGTGATCAGCAGGCAGGCGAACAGTTCCACCAGCACGTCGGCGCCGCCCGTGCGCAGCGCCGTACGCAACGACGCCATCGCCTCGCCGTGCCGGCCAAGACGCAGCCGCTCGGCGAGGTAGATGCCGCCCAGGAAGCCCGGGACCGCGCCGAGCACCGGGAGCAGGACGAAGCCGAGGACGGCGCCCGCACCCCCGTACGCCGTGAGCCGGCGCATGGCCTCGTCGCGGCGTCTCCTGCGGCTCGGCAGCGCCCAGCGCACCGCCCGGGACAGCAGCAGTACGGCGGTGGCGCCGACGAACACCGCCCACGCGAGCGGCCGCGGATCCTTCAGGGCCCACCACAGGACCCCGGCCCACACCAGCCACGACCCGGGCATGCCGGGGAGCAGGATGCCGCACAGCCCGAGCAGGATCACCAGGCCGGCCAGCAGGAGGTCCCACGCTCCCATCCGTCCAGGGTGCCGGAGCCCGGCGCGGTCCGCGAAACGGGGACGCCGGGCGCGGTCCGCGAGGCGGGGCACCCGGGCGCGGTCCGCGAGGAGGGGGTGCCGGGCGCGGTCCGTGCAATGGCGGAGGCCGGGCGGCGCCCGCCCCGGCCGGCGGTCAGGGTTTTCTGGCCACCCAGTCGCGTTCGTAGGCGTGCCAGCCCAGCTGGAGCCTGGTGGTGACCCCGGCCAGCTCCATCAGGTGCTTCACCCGCCGCTGCACGGTCCGCAGGCCCAGGTCGAGCTGCTTGGCGACGCTCGCGTCCGTCAGCCCGGCCAGCAGCAGGGAGAGGATCTCCAGATCCGTGCCGTCCGGCTCCCGCGGACCGTGCTCGGTCACGCCGGACGTGCCGAGCCGCAGCGGGAGGGCGTCCCGCCACACCGACTCGAACAGCCCGGACAGCAGCTCCAGCAGGCCGCCGGCGTGCACCACCAGCGCGGCCGGCTCCGAGGAGTGCGAGGCCAGCGGCACCAGGGCGAGCGACCGGTCGGCGACGACCAGCTTGGCCGGCACCCGGTCCACCACCCGGACCTGCTCGTCCCGGCCCAGTGCGGCGGTCAGCTCGGTGATGCCGGACGGCTGGTCGAGGACGGACCGCTCGACGACCACCCGGTAGCGGACGGAGCGGTCGGCGGCCTGCTCCTCGGCGTCGTTCCCCACGCCGGTCACGACGACCGGGGCACCGGTGACCAGCGCGCACACCTCGTCGCGCGCGCCCAGCCGGAGCTGGAGGAAGCGCTGGGCGACCGCCGCGCCGCCGGTCACCACCTCCACCAGGTCGTGCACCGCGGGCTTGGCCGCCGCTGCCCGGTACTCCTCCGCCAGCAGCGCCGCCGCCAGCTCCGCCTTCTCCAGCTCGTGCCGCTGCCGGGTGAGCAGGGCGCCCAGCGCGACGCCCGGCGGGGCGGCGACCCAGCGGCCCGGCCGGGCCGAGGACCGAGCGGCGAGCCCGTGCTGCTCCAGCCGGCGCAGCGCACCCTCGGTGTCCCGCTCACCGCGCGCCAGCCGCCGGGCCAGATCGGGCACGTCGGCCGCGCCCACGGACACCAGGGCGCGGTACGCCGCCTCGTGCGTGTCCTCCAGACCCAGCGCTCCCAGCACTCCCAGCGTTCCCGCCATCCGACGCCGCCCTCCCCGTGAACTCCGGCCACCACCCCGACCGCCGCCAGCCGGGCGGACTCCGTGGCGGAGAACGGCCACGGCGCGAACCCGCCCCGGGACATCATCGCCGTGCCGCCGGTCACTCCGCCAAGGTGGTGGCGCCGGGCGGTCCTCCCGTGGGGGATGGGACCGCTCGGTCACCCCGCCTCGCAGAACCGTTCGACGCGTCCCCCGAAACGCCGCCCGGCGCGCGGCGGTCCGCCGGAATTTACCGATGCCCCGTTTTCATCCGGCTCCGGCGGTGGACAATCAACAGCATGAGTCAGCAGGGGGGAAGGCCCACCGGTCCCGTCGGTCCTGAGGACGACTGGTGGGGGCAGCTGTACGACGACTCCACCGACGACACCGGCCCCACGGCGGCACCGGATTCCCTGGACGACCGTTTCGCCTCGGCCGCGGACACGGTGACGGGCCCACCGGACGCGGGCCCGCCGCCCACTGTCCCGGGGCCCCGCGTGGGTCCGCCGCCCGCTGTTCCCGGGCCCCGCGTGGGCCCGCCGCCTGCTGTTCCCGGTCCGTCGGACGCGGGTCCGCCGGGTGCGGGTTCGCCCGTCGTTCCCGGGCCCCGGACGGGGGAGCCCCCGCCGCCCGCGTCCCGCCGTCCGGGCTCGGCCGCACCGGGGGTCCCGTGGGTACCGCGCCCGGCGCACCCGGCGCACCCGGCCGAGCCGTCGGCCTCTCCGCCCGCGGGACCGCCGCCTCGGAACGCCCCGGACACCCGGAACGCCCCGGACACCCGGAACGCCCCGGAGACCCCGGACGCCCCGAACACCCCGCGCCCGCTGTGGTCCGCGCAGCCGCAGCCGCAGCCGCAGCCGCCGCACCCCCCACGCGGGCGTACCGCCTCCGGTACCGGCGCCGCCGATCTCACCGAGCCGCCCGACCCGTCCGCCCCGGGACCCCCGCCACCGCCCCCGCCCCGGGCCGTGTCCGATCTCCCCCCGCCTCCGCCCCCGTTCCTCCCCTCGCGGCCGCCGGAGCAGGTGGACCGGCCCGGCGGGCAGGGGACCCCGGCGGGCTACGTCGGCTCCGGTCCGCCCACCTACGACGCCGAGCCCACCGCGCTGCCGCCCGCCGACCCCGACGGACTGGACGGGCTGGTCCCGGACACCGTGCTGGACGGTTCCCGGTACGGGACCTGCACGCTGCGGGCGGTCTCCGTGCGCGGCGACTCCGCGCGGTACCGGGGCGAACCGCGGCGCGACGCGCTGCTCGTCGCCCGGTTCGGCGCCGGCGAGCAGGCGCTGGTCCTGGTGGCGATGGCGACCGGCGCCCGGGCCACCCCCGGCGCGCACCGGGCCGCGGCAGAGGTGTGCCGGTGGATCGGCCGGGCCGTGGGCCGCAGTCACGCCCGGCTCGCCGAGGACCTGCGGGCGGCCCGGCGCGGCGACCTGAAGTCCGGCCTGCACCGGCTCACCGACCGCAGCCTCGGCCGGCTCCGGGCCGGCGCCGCCGAACAGGGCCTGGCCCCCGACGAGTACGCGGCGACGCTGCGCTGCCTGCTGCTGCCCGCCGACCCCGAGTGCCGGACACGGGTCTTCTTCGGGGTCGGCCCCGGCGGACTGCTCCGGCTGCGGGACGGCGCCTGGCAGGACATGGAACCGAGCGCCGGCGACCTCACCGGCGGGCCTGTCCTCGGCTACGGCGGACTGCCGGCCGGCACCCCCTGGGCCGGCTCCGGCCACGCTGCGGACGGACCGCCCGAGGACGACCGGCTCACCATGGACCTCGGCGTCACCGCGGCCCCGGGCCCGTACGACGGACCGCCCGCCGAGCGGCCCCGCGAACCCTTCCGCTTCCGGGCCTCGGTAGCCCGCCCGGGTGATGTGCTCCTGATGTGCACCGCGGGCCTGGCCGAGCCGCTGCTGAGCGAGCCCGGGCTGGGTGAACTCCTCGCGCGGCGATGGGCGGGCCGTACCCCGCCCGGACTCGCGGAGTTCCTCGCCGACAGCGGCGTACGGGTCAAGGGCTACGCGGACGACCGTACGGCGGCCGCCGTTTGGGAGGCGTGAGCCCGCCCGCTGTGGCATAGCTGGAGCCATGGCCAAACAGAACGTCGCGGAACAGTTCGTCGACATCCTCACCCGTGCCGGCGTCGAGCGCCTCTACGGCGTCGTCGGCGACAGCCTCAACCCGGTCGTGGACGCCGTGCGCCGCCACTCCGGCATCGAATGGGTGCACGTACGGCACGAGGAGACCGCCGCCTTCGCCGCCGGGGCCGAGGCGCAGATCACGGGGAAGCTGGCCGCCTGCGCCGGCTCCTGCGGACCCGGCAACCTCCACCTCATCAACGGTCTCTACGACGCCCACCGCTCGATGGCCCCGGTCCTCGCCCTGGCCTCCCAGATCCCGTCCAGCGAGATCGGCCTCGGGTTCTTCCAGGAGACCCACCCCGACCGGCTGTTCGGCGAGTGCAGCCACTACAGCGAGCTGATCTCCAGTCCGAAGCAGATGCCGAGGCTGCTCCAGACCGCCATCCAGCACGCCGTCGGCCAGGGCGGCGTCAGCGTGGTCTCGCTCCCCGGCGACGTCGCGGACGACCCCGCCCCGGAGCGCGCCGCCGAGACGGCACTCGTCACCTCCCGGCCGACCGTCCGGCCCGGCGACGAGGAGATCGACCGGCTGGTGCGCATGATCGACGACGCCGACCGGGTCACCCTGTTCTGCGGCAGCGGCACCGCGGGCGCGCACGCCGAGGTCATGGAGTTCGCCGGGAAGCTGAAGGCGCCGGTGGGACACGCGCTGCGGGGCAAGGAGTTCATCCAGTACGACAACCCCTACGACGTCGGCATGAGCGGCCTGCTCGGCTACGGCGCCGCCTACGAGGCCACCCACGAGTGCGACCTGCTGCTCCTGATCGGCACGGACTTCCCGTACAACGCCTTCCTGCCGAACGACGTGAAGATCGCCCAGATCGACGTCCGCCCGGAGCACCTGGGCCGGCGCTCCAAACTGGACCTGGCGGTGTGGGGCGACGCGCGGGAGACCCTGCGCTGCCTGATCCCGCGGGTGAAGGAGAAGAAGAGCCGGCGCTTCCTGGACCGGATGCTCAAGAAGCACGCGGACGCGCTGGAGGGTGTGGTCAAGGCCTACACCCGCAAGGTCGACAAGCACGTCCCGATCCACCCCGAGTACGTGGCCGCCGTGCTGGACGACCTGGCGGACGACGACGCGGTCTTCACCGTGGACACCGGGATGTGCAACGTCTGGGCCGCCCGCTACATCACCCCCAACGGGCGCCGCCGCATCATCGGTTCCTTCTCCCACGGCTCCATGGCGAACGCGCTGCCGATGGCGATCGGCGCCCAGTTCACCGACCGGCGCCGGCAGGTCGTCTCGATGTCCGGCGACGGCGGCTTCACCATGCTGATGGGCGACTTCCTCACCCTGGTCCAGCACGACCTGCCGGTGAAGGTCGTGCTCTTCAACAACTCCTCGCTCGGCATGGTCGAGTTGGAGATGCTGGTCGCGGGCCTGCCCTCGCACGGCGTGGCCAACAGGAACCCCGACTTCGCCGCCGTCGCCGAGGCCTGCGGCGCCTTCGGGGTGCGGGTGGAGAAGCCCAAGGACCTGGCGGGCGCGCTGAAGGCGGCCTTCAAGCACAAGGGGCCGGCCCTCGTCGACGTCGTCACCGACCCCAACGCGCTGTCCATCCCGCCGAAGATCAGCGCAGACATGGTCACCGGCTTCGCCCTGTCCGCCTCGAAGATCGTGCTGGACGGCGGGGTGGGCCGCATGGTCCAGATGGCCCGCTCGAACCTGCGCAACGTGCCCCGGCCGTGACCGGGCGCAGGGCCGTCGCGGGGGTGCACACAGCACTCCGGGACCGGCCGCGCCCCGAGACCTCCCGGGGCGCGGCCGGACCCCGGTAGTGTGCTTCGTCCGGGCCGTTCCGTGCGCCCGGTTGTGCCGCCCGCGGTCGGTCGCGTCCGGTGCGGCGAACGGTTGGTGGAGGTGCCAGTGTCCGTGTCGGTCCGGCCCGCGCGGTTCGGGGAAGCGAGGCTCCTGACCGAGCTGGCGCTGCGTTCCAAGGCCCACTGGGGATACGACGCGGCGTTCCTGGCGTCCTGCCGCGAGGAACTCACGCTCGACGACGCGGAACTCGCCGGGCGTCGGACCACGGTGGCGGAGCGGGACGGCGGCGTCGTGGGCTTCACGACCCTGGAGGGTGAGCCGCCGCAGGGCGTGCTGGGCATGATGTTCGTCGATCCGGACGCCATCGGGGAGGGCGTCGGGCGCCTGTTGTTCGCCCATGTCGTCGAGGCGGCCGGGACCCTGGGGTTCACCCGGTTCACCATCGACGCCGACCCGAACGCCGAGCCCTTCTACGCGGCCATGGGAGGCGTCCCGGTCGGCACCGTTCCCTCGGGGTCGATCCCCGGCCGAAGCCTCACCCAGTACCTGCGCGAGGTTCCGGGCTGACGCCCTCCTCCTGCCCGAACTGCCCGAAACGGGCAGCCGATGCGGATCGGCATGCGTGGCCCGGGTCCGAACGGGCAAGGCTTTCCCCGTGAAGGTGTTCGAACGGCGGGGGACTAGCAGGACGGACGGAGGAGACGACATCAGCACGCCGACGGGGGACATGAAGGAGCAGGCGGCGCCGCAGCTCAGGCAGCGGCTCGGCCGGGCGGACCTGCGGGCGGTGCCCGAGGCCCGGCGGGCCCTGCGGAAACTGCTGCGGCACTGGGGCGAACCAGGACAGTCGGAGGTCGCGGAGCTGCTCACCAGCGAACTGGTCACCAACGCGCTCGTCCACACCGAGGACGGGGCCGTGCTCACCGCGACGGTCGGGCCACGGGCGCTGCGGGTGGAAGTGCGGGACTTCGTCGGCCGGCCGCCCCGGCCGCGCGGCCCGCAGCCGGAGGAGGGGACCAACGGGAGAGGGCTGGTCCTGGTGGAGTCGCTCGCCGACGACTGGGGCGTGCGGCCCTGCACGGTGGGCAAGTCGGTCTGGTTCGAACTCGGAGCCGAGGCCGCCTGAGCCGCTTGAGGCGACCGCCACCACCGGAACAAGCGAAGAGGCGCCCGGGACGACCGCGTTCGCGGTTGCGTCTCGGACGCCTCGGACGCCTCGGACGCCTCGGACGCCTCGCGCGTGTCGACGGCCGACTTCCCGGCCCGGTCACCCGGTTCGCTAGCCGAACTGCTGCTCCAGGTCCTTGAGCTTGCGCTCCAGGGAGTCCAGCCGCGGCAGGGCCTGGGTGTCGTCCTCCGCGGTGAGGTCGACCGTCACCTGGTCAGAGCCGCTGCGAACGGGCTGCAGGGAGGGAAGCTGGCGTACGGGCAGCTGCTCGGGAGCCGATATGGCAGGCTCCGCGGTGGCGCGTTCCGTGCCCCGCTCCATCTGCTGCACCTCGACCTCGACCTGGCGGCCGCCGCGTCCGGGGAAACCCCGGTGGCCGTGCCCGCGGCTGATCGCCTTGAGCTGCGCCCGCTCCAGGCGCTCCTGCTCGCGCCGGCGCAGCTTCTTCTCCTCCTTCTGGCGCCGGTCGTCGCGCACCTCCTCGACCGCCTCGTCCAGGCTGCGCACGCCCTCCAGGAGCATCAGCGACCAGGCGCGGTACGTCTCCCGGGGAGCCCGCAGCCAGCGGACCATGCGGATCTGCGGCAGCGGACGCGGCACCAGGCCCTGTTCGCGCAGGGCGGCCCGCCGGGTCTGCTTCAGGGCCCGGTCGAACAGCACCGCTGCCGACAGGGACATGCCCGCGAAGAAGTGCGGGGCCCCCGCGTGACCCAGGCCGCGGGGCGCGTGCACCCAGTTGAACCAGGCCGCGGCGAACGCGAAGGTCCACACGAGTATCCGCGAGCCGAGCGCCGCGTCACCGTGGCTGGCCTCGCGCACCGCGAGGACGGAGCAGAACATCGCCGCTCCGTCGAGCCCGAACGGGACGAGGTACTGCCAGCCGCCGCTCAGCCCGAGGTTCTGCTCGCCGAAGCCGACCAGGCCGTGGAAGGAGAGCGCCGCGGCGACCGCGGCACAGCAGAAGAGCAGGACGTAGGAGACGGTGCCGTACAGGGCCTCCTTGCGCCGGCGGCGCTCCTCCATCCGCTCCCACGAGTCGTCCGCGCCCGCGTCCTTCCCCGGGGCGCGCTTGCCGCGCGCGAGCACCGCCACCGCCGCCAGCATGCCCAGGAGCAGCACGGCGCCCGGAAGCAGCCAGTTCAGCGATATGTCGGTCAATCTCATCAGGGGTCCCTTGCAGTGGGATAGGGCGTAACGCCCGCCATGGTGGCCCAAACCCAGCGGTCCTCAGGGGGTTTCGGGGCAAGAGGCCGCCAACGAGGTGCGAGGAGGGTGCCCAGGGCGGCTTTCTGCTCGAACTGCCGCGTGAGGAGCGGGAGTTGAGTTCGAATAAGACTACCCGTACGAGTGGTTCCACGGAAAGTTACCGCAACGCGTGGGGGAGTTGTGAAGGGGTAGTCGCGAAACGGCTTCGGTCGTCCCGGTCGCCTCAGTCGGTGATCCTAGTCGACGATCTTGGTCGGCGACGCCGACGGCTCCCGGGCACGACGCGGGGACGGGGCGGACTCGGTGCGGGCGCAGTGCGGCTGCGGTGCGGACTCGGTGCGTACGCGGTGCTCAACCGGCGGTGGCCAGCAGCTTGTTGACGCGGTCCGCGTCGCAGGTGCGCGGGCAGGTGGCGCACGTGTCCTCGGGGCGCAGGGTGTAGAACATGCAGCAGCTCGCCCGGTCCCGGGTGTGCAGCGGCTGCCCGTCCGGCCCCTTCAGCTCGCGGAAGGCCGCGTTGCCGACGTACGGCCTGGTCGCCCCCGGCAGCAGCAGCTCCAGTTCACGGCGGGCCCGCTCCTGCTCGCCGAGCAGGTGGGCGACGTACCACAGGCCCTCGACGATCTCGTCCGTCGCCATGCCCCACAGGGCCCGTCCGCGGCGCCGCATACGGGGGCCGAATCCGGCCAGTACGGGTTCCAGGTGCTCGGCGACCGAGGCCCGCACCTCCGCCCGCAGCTCCTCCTCGCCGGCGACCACCCGGGCGCCGGGCAGCGCGGCGGCCGGGTCGCCGGGCAGGCAGGCGAAGCCGGCGGGGCGCAGGGCCATGCGGCCGAGGGGGAGACCGGCGGCGGTGCGGTCGTAGGCGACCCGCGCGGCGGGCAGCCGGGGCACCCGGCGGTGCAGGAACCACGGCACGGTGATCAGCAGGCAGGCCGGCCACGCGTACCGGTGCAGTCCGAAACTCGCGATCACGTCCGGCCGGGCCCGCTGCCCGTAGTCCCGCAGCACCTGGGCCTCGTCCCACGCGAGGAAGGCCGCCAGCTCCGCCCCGCCCGCGGCCAGCGCGTCCGCCGTGACCCAGCCGCCGCCGTGCGGGGCCCGTTCCGAGGGCGCCTGCTCGGTGACGCCCAGCCCGGGAAGGACCTCGGACAGGCGCGCATAGGCGTCCGTGAGGGCCGAGCGGGCGACAGGCATGAGGGACCACCGATCCACATCGGAACACGGGCGAACGGACCTCGGGCAGCACCGGCTGTTAGAGGTAAGCCTTACCTTACCCAAGATCCTTCGGATTTGAACTGACGGCCCGTGCCCTTAGGGTGCTTGACGGACAGGTGCCAACCCGCCGCAATGACCCCAAGTACCGACACGTCCCGCAGGAGGACCCCGTGAAGCCCAGTGCGCAGGGTGCCGCCGAGGCGGTGCGGGTGCCGGTGCAGCCCGGGGCCGCGGACGTGGACCGGACCGGTGCCCCGGGCCGCGAACGGGGCCGGGGCCGGGCCGGGGACGACGGCCCGGTGGACGGCGCCGCGCGCGGCGAGCACACGCACAGTGAACCGCCGCCGCCCCACCCGCGCCCGCTCGTCCAGCGCTCCTCCGTGCGCGGTCAGATCCTCGACGCCCTGCGCAACGCGCTGGTCACCGGCGAGCTGCGGCCCGGCGGGGTCTACTCCGCCCCCGTCCTCGGCGAACGGTTCGGTGTCTCCGCCACGCCCGTGCGCGAGGCCATGCAGCAGCTGGCCCTGGAGGGCGCCGTCGAGGTCGTTCCCAACCGCGGCTTCCGCGTGGTCGAGCGCGGCGAGGGCGAGCTGGCCGAGCTGGCCGAGGTCCGCGAACTGATCGAGGTCCCGGTGTGGCTCCGGCTGGCCCGCACCGTGCCCGCCGAGCGCTGGGCCGAGCTGCGCCCCCTGGCCGAGGCCGCCGTCCGGGCCGCCTCCTCGGGCTGCCCCGCCACGTACGCCGAGGCCGACCGCGCCTTCCACCGCGCGGTGCTCGCCCTGGCCGGCAACGACCAGCTCGTCCGCATCGCCGGGGACCTGCACCGCCGCGCCCAGCGGCCGCCGGCCGCCGCCCCCTCGGTACGGGGGCGGGCCGACCTGGTCGCCGACGCGCACGAGCACACGGCCCTGCTGGACGCGCTCATCGCCGGCGACCAGGAACGGGTGCGGGCCCTCGTGGGGGCGCACTTCCGCGCCCGCTGAGGAGTCCGGTGGCCCGCAGGAGCCTCCGTTCGGGACCGGTCCGGCCTCAGGAGCCCTTCGCCGGTGCGGCCTCGGGCCGTTCGGTGCGGCTCTCCGGCATCCGCTTCCCGTCCGGGCTGCTCTTCGCCCCCTTCCCGCCGCCCCGGCCGCCGCGGCGCCCGGGACGGCTCCCGCGGCCGTGCAGTTCGACGGCCAGCGGGGAGGCGGCGAAGACCGAGGAGTACGTCCCGACGGCCACGCCGATCAGCAGCGCGAGGGCGAAGTCGGTGAGCGAGTCGTCGGCGAGCACGGCGAGCGAGGCGAGGATGAGGACGGCGCCCATACCCGTGTTGACCGTGCGGGGCAGGGTCTGCAGGATCGCGTCGTTGGTCAGCCTGTCGAACGGGGTCTTCCGCTCCCGGCCGAGCAGTTCGCGCACGCGGTCGAAGAGGACCACCGAGTCGTTGACCGAGTAGCCGATCACCGTCAGCAGCGCGGCCAGGAAGACCCCGTCGATCGGCTTGCCCAGCCAGGCGAACACGCCGACCAGGATGATCACGTCGTGGGCGAGCGCGCTGACCGCCGCCGTGCCGAACAGCAGGCGGAAGCGGGCCGCGAGGTACAGCAGCTGGGCGCCCAGGGCCAGGCCCAGGGCGATCAGCGCGTCCCGGCGCAGCTCCTCGCCGAGGCTCGGGCCGATCAGCTCGTCGCGGACCTTCTCCGTGTCGCCGCCCATCCCGGCGACGGTCTCGGTGACGGTCGCCGCCTCCGCGTCGGTCAGCTCCTCGGTGCGCACGGTGAGGTCGCCGTCGCCGGAGGACTGGACGACGGCGCGCGGGAAGCCCGCGTCGGCGAGGGCGTCCCGGGCCCGGTCGGGGTCGACCTGGGTCGCGGTGGAGTACTCGATGAGCCGTCCGCCGGTGAACTCGATGCCGAAGTTCAGCCCGCGGACCAGGACGCCGGAGCCCGCCGCCACCAGGACCACCAGCGAGGCGGCCAGCCAGCGGCGCGGCCGGCGCATCAGGAAGGGGTTGCGGCGCAGCAGGGCGTCACGGACCGGGCCGGTGCCCGCGATGCCGGTGATCCGCGGGCGGCGGTAGACGGCCGGGCGGCTCGCGGCGAACTCGGCGAGCACCCGGGTGATCACCAGCGCGCTGACCATCGAGGCCAGCACACCGATGCCGAGCGTGACGCCGAAGCCCTTCACGGGCCCCGAGGCCAGGAAGAACAGCAGGGCGGCGGCGATCAGCGTGGTGATGTTCGAGTCGGCGATCGCGCTGAAGGCGCTGCGGAAGCCCTCGGTCAGCGCGGCGCGGGTACTGGGACGGGTGCGGGCGGCCTGCTCCTCACGCGCCCGTTCGAACACCAGGACGTTGGCGTCCACCGCCATGCCGATCGCCAGCACGAAGCCCGCGAGGCCCGGCAGAGTCAGGGTCGCGCCGAGCGCGGCCAGGCCGGCGTAGGAGATCAGGCCGTAGCAGAGCAGCGCCACGGTCGCCAGGGCGCCCATCAGCCGGTAGACGACGATGATGAACAGCGCCGTCAGCGCGGTGCCGATGACGGCGGCCCAGGCGCCGGCCGAGATCGCCTCGTCGCCCAGCGTGGCGCCGATGGTGCGCTGCTCGACGGTCTCGACCGGTACGGGCAGGGCGCCGCCCTTGATCAGCAGCGCCAGTTCGCGGGCCTCGGCGTCGTCGAAGGAGCCGGTGATCTGCGTGGAGCCACCGGAGATGCCCGCCCCGCAGGCCACGGAGGGGTCGACCTGCGGCGAGGAGATGATCTTCTCGTCGAGCACGATGGCGACCCGGCGCTGGGGATCACCGGCCGGATGGCAGGCGGCCTCGCCGGTCACCCGGGCCCAGCGGTCGCTGCCCGCGTCCTTGAAGTCGACGGTGACGTGCCACCCGGCGCCGTTCTGCTGGTCGAACAGGGCGTCGGCGCCCTTGACGTCCTGCCCGGTGAGGGCGGCCGCCGCGAGCCGCAGGGACTGCCCCGACTCGTCCGGCAGCACGCGCTCGCCGTCTCCGGCCTCCCCGGCCGCGTCACCGGTCTCCCCGGCCGGGCCGAGCACCGGGTGGACGGTGAGCTGCGCGGTGCGGCCCAGTACGTCGGCGGCCTGCTTCGGATCCTGTACGCCGGGCAGTTCGACGACGACGCGGTTGTCGCCGGAGCGGACGATGGTCGGCTCGGCGACCCCGAGCGCGTCGATGCGGCCGCGCAGCACCTCCACGGTGCGGTCGGTGGCCTCGCGGTCGGCCTCGGTGGTGGCGGTGGACTTGGTCTCCAGCACGATCTGGGTGCCGCCGCGCAGGTCGAGTCCGAGGCGGACCGGCATGGTCAGGGCGATGGCCACGGACGCCGCCAGCACGGCCAGGGCGAGCAGCGCGCGGACGCGCGAGCCGCCGGTCCGGGACCGGGTGCGTGGACGGATGCGTGGACGGGTGCGGGTACGGGAGCGTGAACGGTTCAACGCGGGCCTCCGGCGGGCACACCGCGGCGGCGGCCGAGCGCGGCCGCGGCGGGGGAAGGGAAAAGGGTTCGGGTGTCTCAGATGCCGGAGGGCCCCGGAGGCGCCCGCCCGCTGTCGTGGCTCGCGCGGCCGGGGGAGACGAGCACCGGTCCGGGCGCCGCCGAGGTGCGCGTGAGGATGCGGGCGACCGTGCCCGTACCGCGCGCGGCGGCGGCCGCGTGGTGGTCCGGCGCCGTCGGGCGCTCGCCCAGGTGGTCGTGGCGGGCCCTGACCGGTGAGGCGCAGACGGGCGTACAGCCGTCGTCGGCGTGGAGGTCGAGGTCGGGGTGGGGTACGGCCGCCCCCGCGGCGACGGGTGCGGCTCCGCCGGCCTGCGGTGCTGCCTGTGCCCCGGCCGCCGGCCAGGCCGGCACCAGGGCCAGCAGAACGGCGAGCAGGACGCCGAGCGCGGTGGCGGCCGTGCGGTGCGGGGCGGTGCGGGGCGCGGGACGGCGCGGGGGAGTGCCGCGGTGCGTGCGGGCGGCGCGGTGTGCGGGGGCGGTGTCGTGTGCGGGGGCGGTGTCGTGTTCGGGGCGCATGCACCGTCCCCCTTCTTGGTTCTAAGTTTCCTGGCGAGGTGGTGCGGGGCGGAGCCCGGGGCTCCGGCCGGGGAGTGGGCGGCCGAAGCCCCGGGCGGTTCGTGGGGCGGACCGTCAGGGTTCGATGAGCCCGGCGCGGATGGCGTACCGGGTCAGGTCCAGACGGTCGCGCAGGCCGAGCTTGTGCAGGAGGTTCGCCCGGTGCCGCTGGACGGTCTTGATGCTGATGAAGAGGATCTCGGCGATCTCCTTCGAGGAGTGCCCCTCGGCGACGAGCTTGAGGACCTCCTCCTCGCGCGGGGTGAGGATGTGGTCGGCGTTCTCCTCGCCGTGCCGGACCCGGTCCAGGTAGTTGCGGATCAGCGCGGTCACCGCGCCCGGGTACAGGAAGGGCTCGTCGCGCATCGCGGCCCGGCAGGCGGCGACCAGGTCGCGGTCGGCGACGGACTTCAGCACGTATCCGCAGGCCCCCGACTTCAGCGCCTGGAAGAGGTACTGCTCGTTGTCGTGCATCGTCAGCATCAGGATGCGCAGCCCCGGCTTCAGCGCGGCCAGCTCGCGGGCCGCCTGGAGGCCGGTGAGCCGGGGCATCGCGATGTCCAGGACCGCGAGATCGGCCTCGTGCGCCCGCGCCATGTCGATGGCCTCCGCACCGTCCCCGGCCTCGGCGACCACCTCCAGGTCCGGCTCCCGGTCGAGGATGAGGCGCACACCGCGGCGTACCAGCGCGTGGTCGTCGGCGAGCAGGATACGGATCCTCGACGGGGCGGTCGCGGCGGCGGACGGGCCGGGCGCGGCGGAGACGGACACGTCGGACGCGGCGGAGGCGAACGCGTCGGACGCGGCGGAGGGTTCGGGCGAGGTCGGCTCGGACATGGTCAGTGCTGCTTCCTGGGGACGGGTGCGGTGAGGCGGATGCGGGTGCCGGCGCCGGGCGCCGAGGTGATGTCGAGGGCGGCGCCGATGAGCAGGACGCGCTCCCGCATGCCGCGGATGCCGGCGCCCTCGCAGGCCGCCTCGATGCCGCGGCCGTCGTCGGCGATGGTGAGGGTCACCGCTCCGCCCGCCGGGGCCAGGCTCACCTCCACCCGCGCGGCGTCCGCGTGGCGGGCGGTGTTGGTCAGGCCCTCCTGCGCCACCCGGTAGAGGACCAGTTCGGTCTCCGGGTCCAGGGCGGGCAGGTCGGGGTCGAAACGGCGTACCACCCGCAGGCCCGTGTGGGTGGCGAAGTCGTGGGTGAGGGAGGACAGCGCGCTGATCAGACCGAGGTCGTCCAGCACCCCGGGCCGCAGCCGGCGGACCAGGCGGCGGACCTCGTCCAGGCTCTCCCGGGTGATCTCCTGCGCCTGGTGGAGTTCGTCGCGCAGCGGCTGCTCGGCGTCGTCCGCCGCCCGCCCCAGGACCAGCAGGATCGCCGTCATGCTCTGCCCGACCTCGTCGTGCAGCTCCTGCGCGATACGGCGCCGCTCCGCCTCCTGGGCGGTCAGCACCCGCGCGGTGCTGGTGGCCCGCTCGTGCTCCAGGCGCTCCAGCATGGCGTTGAACGTGCGGATCAGCTCGGGCACCTCGCCGCCGCCGGAACCGGCCACCGGCAGCCGCTGGCCGGGGCGCAGCAGGTCGACCGTGGTCATCACCCTGGTGAGCCGCTCCAGCGGCGCCAGACCCCAGCGCAGCAGCGCGCCGTTGGCCACCAGCATGACGCTCATGCCGACCACCAGGACGACGGCCTCGGTCAGCAGGATCGGTACGGAGACGGTCACCGGGGCCCACAGCAGCAGCGCCGTGGCGAAGCCCAGCACCACCGCGTTGAGCCCGAAGATCCGCCAGAACAGGGACACCGGGGGTACGCCTCCTTCAGCGACGTGTCGACTGGTACGCCTCTACTGTCGGTCATCGCGCACCCTCGGTGGGAGCTGCGGCCCAGGTAGCGACCGAGCAAGCGACCAGCGTGACCCGCCCGACCCCGCGGAGTCGATGGGTTCCGACCCCCATTTCCCCGTCACGGGGCACCCATATGGCCGCGTCCGCGGGACGCCGAGTGGATCCCGTGTCCCCGGGCAAATGGGTCCTGCGCCCGATGGGTTTCCCCTTCCGGCCCGTCCATGGTTGACGACGACCGGGTCCGATTCGGCCCGGCCTCCGCCGTACCCACGGCCCTGCCGAGAAAGGGACTCACCGTGTCGCTCGACGCTTCCCGTACCGAACCCCGTCCGGAGCGGCTGACCGCTCACGAGGCGCGTCAGCGCCTCGAACACGCCCGCAGTACCCGGATGACCCAGCTCCAGGCCCTCGGTGAGAGCGGCCAGGTGGACGACCAGCTGATGTCCGCTCAGCAGGCCGCCATCGCGCGGGTGCTCAAGGAGATCGACGAGGCCTTCGCCCGGGTGGACGCCGGCACCTACGGCAACTGCACGGGGTGCGGCAAGCCCGTGCCGGGGGAGCGCCTGGAGATCCTTCCCTACACGCGGTACTGCGTCGCCTGCCAGCGCCGGGCCGCCACCTGACCCTTCGCATCCTCCGTCCCGTCTCCGTCTCCCGCCCTGCCCCGAGGGGTGAAGTGGTGAACCACCAGACCATCGGCGACCGCGCCCACCACCGTGCTCCCGACCACGACACGGGCCCGTCGCCCGTGTCGCCCCGTCCGCCTCTGCCCTCTCCGCACCCCCTGGCACCCCTCGCACCTCTGGCACCTCTGTCCCCCGAGGACCTCGTGGCCCTCCGGGAGAACCTTCAGGAGCAGCGGCTGTTCTGCGAGGAGCAACTGCGGCGGCTCGCGGTGCCCCCGCCCGGCACCGACGCCGGGAGCGAGGCGGGAGCCGGGCTCGCGGCCTCCGCGCGCATGGTCCTCGCCGACGTGGAGGCGGCGCTGGGACGCATGGCCGAGGGCCGCTACGGCCGTTGCCACCTGTGCCGGCGCCCCGTCGGCCGCGAGCGCCTGCTGATCGTGCCGCAGGCCCGCTACTGCGCGCGGTGCCAGCAGGTGCACGTGCGGGTGCGGGAACAGGAGGCGGAACGATGACCGCGGTCCGCCGGCCCCGTGCCGCTCTCACCGGACGCCGGCCCTGGCCGCTGCACCGGCGGTACGGCGGCGTCGCCCTCGACATGGGCAGCGCCCGTACCCGCGCCTGGGTCGCCGGGCGGGGCATGATCCTCGACGTGCCGACGGTGACGTTCCCCGGTGCGGGCGCCGTCTACCCCATCCAGCGCGGCTCCATCGTCGACACCCAGGGCACGGCGCGGATGCTCGACCGGCTGCTCGGCCACCGCCTCCCGCGCTTCGCCCGGCCGGTGGTCGTGGTGACCGCGCCGGTGCTGGACGGGTTCGCCTATCGCAACGAGGCGCGCACGGCGGTGGAGGTGCTGCGGCCCAGCAGTGTGCTGACCGTGCCGAGCGCCCGCGCCGTGGCGCTCGGGTCGGGCGCCGACATGGCGCGGCCGTTGCTCGTGATGGACATCGGCGCCCATCTCACGGAGGTGGTGCTGCTGGTGGACGGCGCCGTCTTCGACGCCCGGCGCACCGCGCTGGGCACGGGCGACCTCGATGCCGCGACGCCGCCCGCGCGGATCGGCGAGGCGCTGGCCGACATGACGACCTCGATGCTGCGGCAGGACCGCACGTCCCTCGCGGTCGACGCGCTGGGCCGCGGTCCGCTGCTCGCGGGCGGCGGCGCCCTGCGTCCCGAGCTGACCTGCCGCCTCGCCGACCGGCTGCACGCGCCGGTACGCGCCGTGCCGGCCCCGCACACGGCCGCCGTACGCGGTGCCGCCAAGCTCCTGGAGAGCGTCCACTCCCACCCCACGGGCACGGACCCGCCGGACGACACCGCGCACTGACCCGGCCCGGCCCCGGCCCCGCCACCGACCGGTGCCCGGGGCTCGCACGTACGGCCGGCGCCCGCCCCGGCGCCGGCCGTACCCGCGCCGTCCCGCCGTCCCGACTTCCGGACGTTCCGACGTCCCGACCCGCGACGCCCCGCCCCCGGCGCCGGCCGTACCCGTGACATCCCGGCCCGCGCCGTCCCGCCCGCCCGCGCGTCGCGCCGCCCCGCCGTCGAAGGGGCGCCGACGGCTGTTCCGACCCCCTGAGGAGGCGCACCGTGGCCGGTGAGATTCCCCCGGCTCAGCCACCGCCCGCCGTACCCGAACCGGAGCCCGACCCCGAACCCACCCCGGGGCGGGACCCGTACCTCCCGTTCTGGAGGTGGCGGCGCAACCCGCTGCGGCGGCGCAGCGACCGGTTGCGCGCCTGGATCGCGCTCGGCCTCGTCCTCGCCGTCCTGGTGGCCGCCCCGGTCGCGATGTTCGCGGTCGGCGACGGCGCCTACCGCCACTACCGCGACACCGCCGAGCACGAGAGGCGGACCCGCGACCAGCGTCCCGCCGTTCTCGTCCACGACGCCCCGCGCCATCCCGGGCCGGGGTCCGACGAGTCGAAGAAGGTCCGCTACCCGGTCACGGTCCGCTTCACCGGCCCCGACGGAACGCCCCGGACCGGGAAGACCGAGGTCGAGCCGGGGCTGTCCGCGGACACCACCGTCCTGGTCTGGGTCGACGCGGACGGTGCGGTCACCGGGCCGCCGCTGGCCGCGGAGGAGATCCGCAGCCGCACGATGGGCTGGGCCGTCCTCGCCTTTCTCGGCGTCGTCCTCGCGGGCCTCGCGGCCCACGCCGCCACCGGCCTGGTGCTCCACCGGCGCAACCTCGCCGGGTGGGACGAGGCCTGGGCGGCGACGGCCCCGCGCTGGAGCAGGTCCCCGTGACGGCCGCAGCGCACCCCGCGGCGGCGGGGCCGCTCACACCCCTGGCCCGTCACGCCGTGGCCGCCCCCGGCGCGGGCGGGGCCAGTTGCCGGGCCAGCCACGTCGGTACTCCGCCCAGCAGCCGGAACAGCCGGCGCGCCTCCTCGCGCAGCCGGGACGCCTCCGGTTCGCTCTCCGCGTCGGCCAGCGAGGCCAGCGCGGGTGCCGTGCCGACGAGGTACCCCAGCTCCTCGCGGATCCGCAGCGACTCGGCGAAGCCGTGCCGGGCCTCGGGCAACTCCCCCTCCCGCAGGGCCAGTTCGGCAAGATGCCGCCAGGTGAAGGAGAGCAGCAGCGGCTCGGCGTGGGCCGTCGCGCCGGCGTGCGCGCGCCGGTACGCCGCCCGGGCGGCCTGCGGCGACCCGGTGAGGTTCTCCGCGAGGAGCCCGCGCCGGAAGTCCAGCAGCGCCCGCCCCTTCGCCCCCGGCGCGATCAGCGCCGCCGCCCGGCCCAGCGCGGACCGCGCCTCGTCGGACCGGTCGCGCACCCCGTGCACCGTGGCCGCGTACGCGAGTTGCCCCCGTTCACAGGCGGCGGCCCCGCGCTCCTCGTCGGTGTGGGCCAGCGCCTCGGAGGTGCGCAGCGCGTCCTCGGCCTCGGCCCAGCCCTGCTCGGTGTAGAGGCACCGCTCCACCAGCAGCGCCGTCCGCTGCAACGCGGTGTCCGCGGTGACCGGCTCCAGCAGCGCCGCCGCGTCGGCCCAGCAGGCGCGCGAGCGCAGCCGCCACACCGCGGTCTGGAGCGGATCGTCACCCTCGGTCGTCCCCCAACCAGAACCAGCCATGGCGGAATGCGCCACGTCACCCTCCCCTTGGCACACCATTGAGCTCTTGAGTGGTGGCCGCATCTCAGCACGGATCCGGCGGCCCGGCCAAGAGGATGGGTGAAACTTTTCACAAAGTCGTGGACTTCGGGCCGCCGAGGTTTGGGATCACTCCGGCCCGTTTCGCCTCTCAGCTCATCCGCAGTGCCAGGAAGAAGTCGAGCTTGTCCTCCAGCCGCGACAGGTCGCGCCCGGTCAGCTGCTCGATCCGCCCGACGCGGTAGCGCAACGTGTTGACGTGCAGGTGCAGCCGGTTCGCGCACCGGGTCCAGGAGCCGTCGCTGGCGAGGAACGCCTCCAGCGTCGGGACCAGCTCGGCCCGGTGGCGCCGGTCGTAGTCCCGCAGCGGGTCGAGCAGCCGGGCGGTGAAGGCGCGGCGGACGTCGTCGGGGACGAAGGGCAGCAGGAGCACGTGCGAGGCCAGCTCCTGGTGGCCGGCCGCGCAGACCCGGCCGGGGCGCGCCGCGGCGACCCGGCGCGCGTGCCGGGCCTCCTCCAGCGCCCCGCGCAGCCCCTCCGCCGAGTGCACGGCCGCGCTGACGCCGAGGGTGACGCGCCCGCCGTCGCCGAGCCCCGCCGACAGCGGCTCGCGCACGGACTCCAGGAGCGCCTCCGCGAGGACGCCGGTCTCGGAGCCGTCGTGCTCGCTGGAGACCGCGGGCAGCGGTACGAGGGCGACCGCCTCGTCGCCGGTGTGCGCGACGGCGATGCGGTCGGACTGCTCGGGGCCCGTGGCCCGCGGATCGACGAGGATCTCCTCCAGCAGGGACTGCGCGACTCGGCCGGTCTCCCCGCCGCCGTCCGCCCACTCGACCCGGGCCACCACGACCTGCCAGTGCGGGGCCGCGCCGAGGCCCGGCAGCAGCACCGGCGCCGCCACCCGCAGCCGGGCCGCGATCTCGGCGGGCGCGGCGCCCGTCTGCACCAGTTCCAGCACCTCCTGCGCGAGCCGCCGCCGCACCGAGCGCGCCGCGTCCCGCCGGTCGCGCTCGACCGCGATCAGCTGCGTGACGCCGTACAGCAGGTCGAGGCGCTCCTCGGCCCAGTCCCCGGCGTCGGCCTCCACCACGAGGACCCAGTCGGACAGCACCGTCTCGCGCACGTCCCCACCGGTGCCCTGCGGGGTACGCGCCCCCGGGGCCACCGCCGGGGGCAGCCCCCGGCCGCGGACCGGGAAGAGGCTGTACGCCGTCGGGCCCGCGGTCACCCGGTGCGGGGCCCGCCGGCCCGCGCGGGTCGCCGCGAGGTGCTCGGCCGCCAGCTCGGCGCACACCTCGGCGCTGAGCGCGGGGCCCGCGTCGTTCGGCCCCGCCACCGGCCGCCCGGTCGGGGAGAGCACCCAGGCCCGCAGGTCCAGGTCGGAACCGAGCAGGTCCAGGACCACGTCGGGACCGCCGCCCGCCGGTCCCGAGGTCATCATCCGGCGGTGCCGGTCCACCACGGCCGCGAGGTCACCGGCACGTTCGCCGGACACCTGGCGCACGACGTGCTCCGTGATGGTCGCGAAGGCCACCGACTCGTGCACCGCGAACAGCGGCAGCCGGTGGCGCAGGCACGCCACCACCAGGTCCTCCGGCACGCTCCCCAGCTCCGCCTCACCGGCGGCCAGGGCCGTCACACCGGCCTGCACGAGGAGGCGCACGAAAGGGTCCGAGTCCGCCGCGTCCCGGCGCCAGGCCAGGCCCGTCAGCACCAGCTCGCCGCCCGAGAGGTAGCGGCTGGGGTCCCGCAGGTCGGTGGTCATCACGCCGCGGACCGTGCGGTCCAGCTCGTCCTCGCCGCCGAGCAGCTGAAGGCCCAGCGCATCGGTTTCCAGCAGTGCGCGCAGCCGCATTCTCGTCGCCGCCGTTCTCTGTCTCGCAGTGTTCCAGGTCACGCGGCTGTGGCGCGCGTTTCCGGAGGAAAACGAAGAGGTTACTGAGGACCTCCTTTCATATGAATCTACAAGATGACCTCCCTGGCCAGCCAACTCCTTCATGGTTTCTGCGACTGACCCCGGTGGAGCACAGGACGGTGTACTGAGCCCACTCCCCGTGAACACCACATGAACGAGCCGGGCCCGCCGCACACGGATTGGCTCAATCTGTACGCCCCCAAGTAGCCGAAGAAGAGAGCCGGTCATGG
This sequence comes from Streptomyces olivaceus, assembly GCF_000721235.1. Lineage (GTDB taxonomy): Bacteria > Actinomycetota > Actinomycetes > Streptomycetales > Streptomycetaceae > Streptomyces > Streptomyces olivaceus. The sequence goes on along the minus strand of NZ_JOFH01000009.1, from coordinate 141,364 downwards.
ACTTCCTTCGCCCCGCCAGCTGGGAGGAGGCGCTCGCCGCCAAGGCCGAGCACCCCACCGCTGTGCCGATCGCGGGCGGCACCGACGTGATGGTCGAGATCAACTTCGACCACCGCCGGCCCGAGTACCTGATGGACCTGGGCCGCATCGCCGACCTCACCGAGTGGGAGGTCGGCGCGGACTCGGTCCGGCTCGGCGCCTCCGTGCCGTACTCCCGGATCATGGAGCACCTGCGCGCCGAGCTGCCGGGGCTCGCCCTCGCCTCGCACACGGTCGCCTCCCCGCAGATCCGCAACCGCGGCGGCGTCGGCGGCAACCTCGGCACCGCCTCCCCGGCCGGCGACGCGCACCCCGCGCTGCTCGCCGCCGGCGCCGAGGTCGAGGCCGAGTCGGTGCGCGGCACGCGCCGCATCCCGATCGACGCGTTCTACACGGGCGTGAAGCGCAACGCGCTGGAACCCGACGAGCTGATCCGCGCCGTGCACGTCCGCAGGGCGGAGGGACCGCAGCAGTTCTCCAAGGTCGGCACCCGCAACGCCATGGTCATCGCCGTGTGCGCCTTCGGCCTCGCCCTGCACCCCGGCACCCGCACGGTCCGCACCGGCATCGGCTCGGCCGCGCCCACCCCGATCCGGGCGACGGCCGCCGAGGAGTTCCTGAACGCGGCCCTCGAGGAAGGCGGCTTCTGGGACAACGGGAGGGTCGTCACCCCCTCGGCCGCCAAGCAGTTCGCCGACCTGTGCGCCGCCGCCTGCAACCCGATCGACGACGTCCGGGGCACCGCGGACTACCGGCGCCACGCGGTCGGCGTCATGGCCCGCCGGACGCTCACCTGGACCTGGGAGTCGTACCGCGGCGCCCGCCACACCACGGAGGGAGCCGCGTAATGCGCGTCAACTTCACTGTCAACGGACGTCCGCAGGAGGCCGACGACGTGTGGGAGGGCGAGTCCCTGCTGTACGTGCTGCGCGAGCGGATGGGCCTGCCGGGCTCCAAGAACGCCTGCGAGCAGGGCGAGTGCGGCTCCTGCACGGTCCGCCTGGACGGCGTGCCGGTCTGCTCCTGCCTGGTCGCGGCCGGACAGGCCGAGGGCCGCGAGGTCGTCACCGTCGAGGGCCTGGCCGAATTCGCCGAGGACCGCGCCAAGGACCGCGCCAAGGACCGTGCCGAGGGCTGCGCGACCGGCGCCTGCGGCAGCCGCGGCAGTGGCGGCAGCGGCGCGGGCGCCTCGCTCGACGAGGCCCGGCGCCGACAGGCCAAGGGCACCGACTCGCAGACCGGCGAGGGCATCGAGCTGGCCCCCATCCAGCAGGCGTTCATCGACGCGGGCGCCGTCCAGTGCGGCTTCTGCACGCCCGGCCTGCTCGTCGCCGCCGACGAGATGCTGGAGCGCACTCCCAACCCGACCGACGCGGACATCCGCGAGGCGCTGTCGGGCAACCTGTGCCGCTGCACCGGCTACGAGAAGATCATGGACGCGGTGCGCCTGGCGGCCGCCCGCCAGTCCGAGGAGGTCTGAGCATGGCTGCCAACGGCGCACCCACCACCATCACCCAGGGCTCCCGGACCAGGGGCGGCGTCGGCGAGTCCACGCTCCGCCCGGACGGCACCCTCAAGGTCACCGGCGAGTTCGCGTACTCCTCCGACATGTGGCACGAGGACATGCTCTGGGGCCAGATCCTGCGCTCCACCGTCGCGCACGCCGAGATCGTCTCCATCGACACGGGCGAGGCCCTCGCCACACCCGGCGTGTACGCCGTCATGACGTACGACGACCTGCCCACCGACGTACGCACCTACGGCCTGGAGATCCAGGACACGCCGGTCCTCGCCCACGGCAGGGTCCGCCACCACGGCGAGCCGGTCGCCATCGTCGCCGCCGACCACCCGGAGACCGCGCGCCGCGCCGCCGCCAAGATCAAGGTGGAGTACCGGGAGCTGCCCGTCATCACCGACGAGGCCTCCGCGACCGCACCGGACGCCGTCCTCGTCCACGAGAACCGCGACGACCACCACATCGGCCACGTCCCGCACCCCAACATCGTGCACCGCCAGCCCATCCTGCGCGGCGACGCGGACGCGGCCGCCGCGCGGGCCGACGTGATCGTCAAGGGCGAGTACTACTTCGGCATGCAGGACCAGGCCTTCCTCGGCCCCGAGTCCGGCCTCGCGGTGCCCGCCGAGGACGGCGGAGTCGACCTCTACATCGCCACCCAGTGGCTGCACTCCGACCTGAGGCAGATCGCGCCGGTGCTCGGGCTGCCCGAGGACAAGGTGCGCATGACGCTCTCCGGCGTCGGCGGGGCCTTCGGCGGGCGCGAGGACCTGTCGATGCAGATCCACGCCTGCCTGCTGGCGATCCGCACCGGCAAACCCGTCAAGATCGTCTACAACCGCTTCGAGTCCTTCTTCGGCCACGTCCACCGCCACCCGGCCCGCCTCTCCTACGAGCACGGCGCCACCCGCGACGGCAAGTTGACGCACCTGAGGTGCCGCATCGTCCTCGACGGCGGCGCCTACGCCTCCGCCTCCCCGGCGGTCGTCGGCAACGCCTCCTCGCTGGCGGTCGGCCCGTACGTCGTCGAGGACGTGGACATCGAGGCGCTCGCCCTCTACTCCAACAACCCGCCCTGCGGCGCCATGCGCGGCTTCGGCGCGGTCCAGGCCTGCTTCGCGTACGAGGCGCAGATGGACAAGGTGGCCAAGGAACTCGGCATGGACCCGGTGGAGTTCCGCCGGATCAACGCCATGGAGCAGGGCACCCTCATGCCCACCGGCCAGCCCGTCGACTCCCCGGCGCCGGTCGCCGAACTCCTGCGCCGCGTCAAGGCGATGCCGATGCCGCCCGAGCGCCAGTGGGAGTCCAGCGAGGGCGCCGACGTACGGCAGCTGCCCGGCGGCCTCTCCAACACCACGCACGGCGAGGGAGTCGTCCGCGGGGTCGGCTACGCGGTCGGCATCAAGAACGTCGGCTTCTCCGAGGGCTTCGACGACTACTCCACCGCCAAGGTCCGCATGGAGGTCGTCGGCGGCGTGCCGGTGGCCACCGTGCACACCGCCATGGCGGAGGTCGGCCAGGGCGGCGTCACCGTCCACGCGCAGATCGCCCGCACCGAACTGGGCGTCACGCAGGTGACCATCAACCCCGCCGACACCCGGGTCGGTTCGGCCGGCTCCACCTCGGCCTCCCGCCAGACGTACGTCACCGGCGGCGCCGTCAAGAACGCCTGCGAGCTGGTGCGCGAGAAGGTCCTGGAGATCGGGCGCCGCAAGTTCGGCTCCTACCACCCCGCCTGGGCCACCGCCGAACTCCTCCTGGAGGGAGGCAAGGTCGTCACCGACGGCGGCGAGGTCCTGACCGACCTGGCGGACGTCCTGGAGGACGAGGCCGTCGAGGTGGAGGAGGAGTGGCGGCACCGGCCGACCGAGGCCTTCGACCTGCGCACCGGCCAGGGCAACGGCCACGTCCAGTACTCCTTCGCCGCGCACCGCGCCGTCGTCGAGGTCGACACCGAACTCGGCCTGGTCAAGGTCGTCGAACTGGCCTGCGCGCAGGACGTCGGCAAGGCGCTCAACCCGCTCTCCGTGGTCGGCCAGATCCAGGGCGGCACCACGCAGGGCCTCGGTATCGCGATCATGGAGGAGATCGTCGTCGACCCGAAGACCGCGAAGGTCAGGAACCCCTCCTTCACGGACTACCTGCTCCCCACCATCCTCGACACGCCGACCATCCCGGTCGACGTGCTCGAACTCGCCGACGACCACGCGCCGTACGGGCTGCGCGGCATCGGCGAGGCCCCCACCCTGTCCTCGACCCCGGCGGTCCTCGCGGCCATCCGCAACGCGACGGGCCTCACCCTGGACCGCACCCCGGTCCGCCCGGAACACCTCACAGGCACGGCGTAACACCCGCCGCCGTTGCGGCCTCGCGTGCCGCCGTTGCGGTCCCACGCGCCGCCGTTGCGGGCAGTCGTGCCGCAGGGCGGCACGGGTGGGCGCAACGGCACCCCGACGCCGGGCAACGGCCCACCCCACGGCCACCGACCCCCGGCGCCGGGCACCCTCCGAAACCCCGGTACCGGAGACCCCGGCATCGAACACCCCGGCACCGACCCCCGGCGCCGGCCACCCCAAGGTGCAGTACCGGGCCGTCCCCCGAGCTGACACCTCCCAAATCCCGGCACCTTCGCCGAAGGCCGAAGGCACACGCCCGGGTGCCCCTATGAACCTTGGGAGACGGCCCATGACCCAGCAGTCAGTGGAGCCCAGGACCACCGCCGAGGACGCGGGCGCGGGCTCCCGCGTCCCCGCCGGCCGGTCCTGGCTCGACCGGTACTTTCACATCACCCACCGAGGATCCACCGTCGCGCGCGAGGTGCGCGGCGGTGTCACCACCTTCATGGCGATGGCGTACATCGTCCTCCTGAACCCCGTGATCCTGTCCGGCAAGGACGCCGCGGGGGACACCCTGGGCCAGAAGGCCCTGATCACCGCGACGGCACTGGCCGCGGCGGTCACCACGCTCCTGATGGGCTTCGTCGGCAAGGTGCCGCTGGCCCTGGCCGCCGGACTCTCGGTGTCCGGAGTGATCGCCGGACAGGTCGCCCCGCAGCTGACCTGGCCGCAGGCCATGGGCATGTGCGTGATGTACGGCGTGGTGATCATGCTGCTCGTGGTCACCGGACTGCGCGAGATGATCATGAACGCGATACCGCTCGCGCTCAAACACGCCATCACCATGGGCATCGGCCTGTTCATCGCCATCATCGGCCTGGTGAAGGGCGGTTTCGTCCACCCGGGCGAGGCCACCCCGCTCACCCTCGGACCCGCCGGTGAACTCGCCGGCTGGCCGGTGCTGCTCTTCGCCGGCACCCTGCTCCTGATCTTCATGCTGCAGGCCCGCAACACCCCCGGCGCGATCCTCATCGGCATCGTCACCGGCACGGTCGTCGCGGCGGTCCTGAACGCCGCCGGGGTCGTCGACCCGAAGCAGTGGGCGAACGGCGCCCCCGAGCTGCACGGCAGCGCGGTCTCCATGCCCGACTTCTCGCTCTTCGGCGACCTGGAGTTCGGCGGCTGGGGCGAGGTCGGCGCGATGACGGTCGGCATGATCGTCTTCACCCTCGTCCTCGCCGGGTTCTTCGACGCCATGGCCACCATCATCGGCGTCGGCACCGAGGCGAAGCTCGCCGACGACAAGGGCCGGATGCCGGGCCTGTCGAAGGCCCTGTTCATCGACGGCGCCGGCGGCGCGATCGGCGGCGTGGCGGGCGGCTCGGGGCAGACCGTGTTCGTCGAGTCCGCGACCGGCGTCGGCGAGGGCGCCCGCACCGGGCTCGCCTCGGTCGTCACCGGCGCGTTCTTCGCGGCCTGTCTCTTCTTCACGCCGATCACCGCGATCGTGCCGCAGGAGGTGGCCTCCGCCGCGCTGGTCGTCATCGGCGCCATGATGATGACCAACGCCCGGCACGTGGACTGGACCGACCGGGCCACCGCGATCCCGGTCTTCCTGACCGTCGTCCTCATGCCGTTCACGTACTCCATCACGGCGGGCGTCGCCGCCGGAGTCATCTCCTACGTCGCCATCAAGACCGCCCAGGGCAAACCCCGCGAGGTCGGCGCGTTCATGTGGGCCCTGACGGCGGTCTTCGTCGTCTACTTCGCGCTCAACCCGATCGAGAGCTGGCTGGGCGTGCACTAGCCGCCACGGCGGGAACCCTTCACACACCACTCTTGTCCCAGGAGGACCGACGGATGCTGGACATCGCCGAAGAGCTCAACCGGTGGGTCGAGCAGGGACGCGATTTCGCCGTGGCCACCGTGGTGGCCGTCAGCGGCAGCGCGCCCCGCCTGCCCGGCGCCGCCCTCGCGGTGGACGCCGACGGCACGGCGATCGGCTCGGTCTCCGGCGGCTGCGTGGAGGGAGCCGTGTACGAGCTGTGCCGGCAGGCGCTGGAGGACGGCGGAACCGTTCTCGAACGCTTCGGCTACAGCGACGAGGACGCCTTCGCCGTGGGCCTGACCTGCGGCGGAGTCATCGAGGTCCTGGTCACGCCGGTACGGGCGGCCGATCCCGCCCGCCCGGCGCTGGCCGCCGTGCTCACCGCCGCCGCGCACGGCCGGGCGGCCGCGGTGGCCCGGATCGTGCGCGGTCCGGCCGAGCTGACCGGCCGTGCGCTCGTCGTCCACCCGGACGGCAGCCACGAGGGCGGCCTCGGCGGACATCCGGAGCTGGACCGCACGGTGGCCGCCGAGGCGGGCGCCTTCCTGGACGCCGGCCGCACCGGCACGCTGGAGACCGGCGAACGGGGCTCGCGCTGCGGTGCACCGCTCACGCTGCTCGTCGAGTCCTCCGTCCCGGCGCCCCGCATGATCGTCTTCGGCGCGATCGACTTCGCCGCGGCGCTGGTGCGGGCCGGGAAGTTCCTCGGGTACCACGTCACGGTGTGCGACGCCCGGCCCGTCTTCGCGACCCCGGCCCGCTTCCCGGACGCGGACGAGATCGTCGTCGAGTGGCCCCACGAGTACCTGCGCCGCACCGAGGTGGACGCGCGCACGGTGCTGTGCGTCCTGACCCACGACGCCAAGTTCGACATCCCGCTGCTGAAGCTGGCGCTGCGGCTGCCGGTGGCGTACGTCGGCGCGATGGGCTCCCGGCGCACCCACCTGGACCGCAACGCCCGCCTGCACGAGGCCGGCGTCAGCGACCTCGAGCTGGCCCGCCTCAGGTCGCCCATCGGCCTCGACCTGGGCGCCCGCACCCCCCAGGAGACGGCGCTGTCCATCGCCGCCGAGATCGTCGCCGCCCGGCGCGGCGGCACGGGCGCCTCCCTGACCGGCGCCCACACCCCCATTCACCACGACGGCCCGGCGACACCGGCCGGGCGGCTCGGCTCGGTGGCCTGAGCGCCTCGGGACGCCGCCGGCCCGGCGGACCGGTGCCCCGGGCGGGCGTGGGCCGGCCGTGGACCGGCGCCATGGACCGGCGTTGGCCACCGCGGAGCCGGACGTGCCGGACGTGCCCCGGGCCGGCGCCTGCTACCGCCGACCGGCACCCCGCGCCAGGGCCAGCTCCGCGACCACCGGGCGGTGGTCCGAGGCGACGGCCTCCTCGGGCACCGACACGCCGCGCACCCGCACGCCCCGCCCCACGGCGACGTAGTCGATCCGCTTCACGGGGTCCGCGGCCGGATAGGTGCCCGGGGCGCCCGCCGCGGCGTCGCGCAGTTCCCTCCACAGCGGTCCCAGTTCCGGCGCCGACGGCTCGGCGTTGAAGTCGCCCAGCAGGACCTGGCGCGCCCCCGGCCGGGCCGCCCGCTCCCACGCCATGATCCGGCGGGTGTCGGCGACCTGCGCGACCCGGACCGCCGGGTCCGCCCGGTAGTCGAGATGCGTCACGAAGACCTGCACCGGCACGCCCCGCACCTTGAGCGTCACCTCGCCGAACCCGGGCGCCGGCGCCGGCACCGGGTCCTCGTCCTGCGTGGACAGGCGCGTGATCTCGTGGTTCGCCGCCGCGCGGACGGGGAAGCGGGACAGCACCGCCACGCCGTACTCGCGCCGCGGGCCCTGCGCCGTCACCGGGTCGAGGCTGTAGATCGGCGCGAACGACACCCGCATGCCCAGCCGCCGCGCCAGCTCCCCGGCGACGTCCAGGTCCCCGCTGCGCGCGCCCCAGTGCACGTCGACCTCCTGGAGGCCGATCACGTCGGCGTCCAGGGCGCGCAGCGCGGTGGTCTGCCGGTCGAGGTCGAAGACGCCGTCCGCACCGGTACCGGCGTGGATGTTGTACGTGGCGATGCGGAGCGGAACCGCGGAGCCCCGGTCCGCGAAGGCGGGCGGTGCCGCCGCGACGAGGGTCAACAGGGCTACGGCGACGGACAGTTGCACGAGGACGCGCGCTCTGGCAGACATGCCGGCACGGTACGCGGAAAACGGCCGCACACAGGTGTGCGGCGCGACTCCGTCCCCGACGGTTGCCCGGCCCGCAACCCGTCGTTCACGGCTGCCGGAGCAGGTGGTTGACGGTGCGTCCGAAGACGTACCGCCCCGAGCGCCCGAGGACGCCGTCGAAGGCGGCGGGCAGCAGCCGGACGTCCAGCTCCTCGCGCCACTCGACGCGCGCGCGGCCGCCGGGCCCGGGACGCACCTCGATCTCGGCCCAGCCGCGCACGACCCGGCCGCGCTTCTCCAGCCGGCACAGACCGGGGGCGTCGTCCAGCGGCGGCCGCCAGACGGTCACCTCCATGCGGTCGTCGAAGGCGAGCGGACCGGCGCCCGTGCGGGCCACGACCACCGTGCCCGGACCGGACGGCCCCGGCGGCTCGGCGAAGACCCGGGTCAGCGGCACGGTGTCGCCGTGCCGCTCCCAGCGGGTGAGGCGGCGCCAGGCCTCGTCCAGGGGGAGCGGGGCGGTGCGTTCGAGCGAGAAGGTGGCCACCGGACGATCGTAGGCACCACGGCGGACCGGGGGGTCAGGCACGGACCCGTGTCGCCGACGGCGGGCGGCGGACGACCGACCGCGGGCGACCGACCGCGGACGGCCGGTGGCGGTCGGCGAGCGGACAGGGCGGCGGAAGGGGGATCCCTCATGCATGCAACGATGCATGCATCCGCTACGCTGCCGCACATGCCACTCAAGACCACCCAGACCGCGGCGGAGCGCGCCTACACGCACACCAAACACCGGATCATCCGGGGTGATCTCGCGGGAGGAGACCGGCTCAGCGAAGGCCAGATCTGCGGCGAACTGCAACTGAGCCGGACGCCCGTGCACGAGGCCTTCCTGCGGTTGGAGGCCGAGCGGCTCATCAGGCTCTCCTCGCGGCAGGGCGCCACCGTGTCCCCGATTCCGCCGAGTGAGGCCGCCGACGTCCTGGAGATGCGCGACGCCCTGGAGCGCACCGCCGCCGTGCGGGTCGCCGCGCGCCGGCCTGACCCGGTCGAGGTGGCGGCGGCCCTGAGCGGTTCGCTGCGGCGCCAGGAAGCGGCCATGGCCGTGGGAGACGTCGGGGCCTTCGTCGAGGCGGACGCGGACTTCCACGCCGCGGTGATCGGCCTGGCCGGCAACCCGATCGCCGTGCACTTCTTCGATCTGCTGCGCGACCGGCAGCTCCGCCTCGCCCACGTGGTGCTGACCAGTACCGATCTCGCGCAGGCGGAGGCGCTCGGCGACCACCGCGAGCTGGCCGCCCGCCTGGGCGCGCACGACGCGGCCGGGTACGGCGCGGTGCTGGACCGCCACCTCGCCCGCCACCGGGGGCTGCTGTGACCGCGGCGGTGGCGCCGTCCCCGGCGCCGGCCCCCACCCGGGCCCGGCCCTGGGCGTCGGTGTTCGCCGTCATGTTCTTCAGCACCTGGGCCGGCAACCAGTTCAGCCCGCTGCTGCTGCTCTACCAAGAGCGGCAGCACTACTCCACGACCGCGGTCAACGGCTTCCTCGGCGTCTACGTACTCGGGCTCGTGCCCGCGTTCCTGCTCAGCGGCGCGCTGAGCGACCGGTACGGCCGGCGTCCGCTGATGTTCGCCGGCGTCCTCGCCGCCGTCGCCACCAGCGCGGCGCTGGCCTTCGGCGAGGCCGGACCGCTGGTGATCTGCCTGGGACGCTTCCTGGCCGGCGTCGCGGTCGGGACGGCCACCTGCGTCGGCACCAGCTGGCTGAAGGAGCTCTCCCAGCCGCCCTACGACCTCCGCGCCGACTCCGGTGCGGGAGCGCGCCGCGCGGCCCTGTCCTTCTCCCTGGGGTCGGCCACCGGAGCCGTCGTCGCCGGGCTGATAGCCCAGTGGGGGCCCTGGCCCGAGCAGCTGCCGTTCGCCCTCCACATCCTCCTCACGCTGCCGCTCGCGTGGCTCGTGCTGCGCGCACCCGAGACGGGCCTGACCGGGGGAGTGCCCGGTCCGCTGGTCAACCAGCTGCGGGTCCCGGCCGCCGGGCACCGGCGCTTCACCCGCGTCGTGGTCGTCGTGGCGCCCTGGATCTTCGCCTCGGCCGCCCTCGGGTACGGCTATCTGCCGGTCCTGCTGGCGCCCACCACCTCCGGGCTCGGCATCGCCTACGCGACGCTGCTCACCGCCGTGGCCCTCGGCGCCTCGGCGCTCGTCCAGCCCTGGGCGAAGCGCCTCGACTCGCGCGACAGCGCCCGCGGCCTCCTGGTCGGCCTCGCGGTCATCACGGCCGGGATCGCGCTGGTGGCGGCGGCCGGCCAGACGCAGTCCTGGGTCCTGGGCATCCTGGCCGCCGCTGTCTCCGGCTCGGGCATGGGCGTCGGCATGGTGTCCGGAGTCCTGGAGGTCCAGCGGATCGCCGGCCCGGCCGACCTGGCGGGGCTCACCGGAGTGTTCTACGCGATCGCCTACAGCGGCTTCCTGCTCCCGACGGTCCTCGCCGCGCTCGCCGGTCACGGCGGCCCGCCGGTTCCCCTGCTCCTCGTGGCGGTCACCGCCATGGCCGCGGCCTGCGGCTGGCTCGTCCTGCGCTCGTACCGACGGCACCTGCCCACGCGCTGAGCGCCGTACGGCGGCAGCGACCGGTCGTGGCCGTACGGCGGCAGCGACCGGTCGTGGCCGCCCGGCGGGAGTCGGCCGGCGGGGGTCGCCCGGCAGGGGTCGGCCGGCAGGAGTCGCTTGGCAGGGGCCGCCCGGCAGAGGCCGCCCGACAGGGGCCGCCCGGCAGGGGCCGCCCGGTCGCGGCCTCGAATGGGTGTTCGGGGTAGGGGAGGTGCTCGCCGGGTTACTCAGCCGACACGCACCCGACGGCGAGAGTGAGGAGGGCCCCGTGAACGAGAGCCCCGAGGGCATGCGCCCCGTGACCGCAGGCGCCTGGCGCCGGGCCCTGGTGACCGGCGGAGCCGGATTCGTGGGTTCCCACCTGTGCGGCCGTCTGCTCGACGCCGGCACCGACGTCGTCTGCCTCGACAACCTGGCCACCGGCTCCCGGGCCAACGTGGCCGACCTGGAGCGGCGGCGCGGATTCCGGTTCGTCCGGGCCGACGCCACCGACACGCGGGCGCTGCGCGGCCTGCCCGGCCGGTTCGACCTCGTCCTGCACTTCGCCTGCCCCGCCTCACCCGTCGACTACCTCCGGCTGCCCCTGGAGACCCTCGACGTGGGCAGCACCGGCACCCGCAACGCCCTGGAGCGCGCGCACGCCGACGGCGCCCGCTTCCTGCTCGCCTCCACCTCCGAGGTCTACGGCGACCCGCTGGAGCACCCGCAGCGCGAGAGCTACTGGGGCAACGTCAACCCGGTCGGCCCGCGCAGCGTGTACGACGAGTCCAAGCGCTTCGCCGAGGCCCTGGTCACCGCCGACCGCCAGGTGCACGGAACCGACGCCGCCATCGTCCGCATCTTCAACACCTACGGCCCCCGCATGCGCACCGGCGACGGCCGCGCGGTGCCCACCTTCATCGCGCAGGCCCTGGACGGTATGCCGCTCACCGTCGCCGGGGACGGCGGCCAGACCCGCTCCCTGTGCTACGTCGACGACACCGTGCGGGGCGTCCTGGCGCTCGCCGCGTCCGGCGAGAGCGGGCCCGTGAACATCGGCGGCGGCGACGAGATCACCATGCTGGAACTGGCCCGCCGGATCGTCGAGCTGACCGGCTCCGGCTCCCGCATCCGCTTCGTCGAACGCCCCGTCGACGACCCGGCCCGGCGCAGGCCCGACACCGCGCTGGCCCGGGAGCGGCTGGGCTGGCGGCCCGAGGTGGGCTGGAACGAGGGGCTGGAGCGGACCATCGGCTGGTTCGCGCACGCCGTCGCCGCCTGACTCCGCCGACAAAACGGATGATGTTGTCATGTGAAGTGACAATTGGCCCCTTGTCGGGAAGTAGGCAGTCTTCAAGCGTTTGAGGCAGCCGGGCCGCGGCACCCGCGACGTCGAGAGAGGAGCCCACCTCATGCGCATCCTTGGGATCAACGCACTGTTCCACGACCCGGCCGCCGCCCTCGTCGTCGACGGCCGGACGGTCGCGGCCGCAGAGGAGGAACGCTTCAGCCGGCGCAAGCACGGCAAGCGCCCGGTGCCCTTCTCCGCCTGGGAGGTGCCGGAGCTGTCGGCACGCTGGTGCCTGGAGCACGCCGGGGTGCGGCCCGAGGAGCTGGACGCCGTCGCCTACTCCTTCGACCCCAAGCTCGCCCGGCCCGCCCGCGCCATGGGCCTCGACGACCCCTGGGACCCGCTGCGCCTCGAGTACGCCCGCCGGGCCCCCGAGTTCCTGGCCGAGGCGCTGCCCGGACTCGACCCCGACCGGGTCGTCTTCGTCCCGCACCACGTCGCGCACGCCGCCTCCGCCGGACCGGCCTCGCCCCACCCCGACAACGACGTCCTCGTCCTCGACGGACGCGGCGAGTCCGCCTCCCACCTGGCCGGCCGCTACCGCGACGGCAAGCTGGACACCCTCGCCACCCAGGCCCTGCCGCACTCGCTCGGCCTCGTCTACGAGGACCTGACCGCGCACCTCGGTTTCCTGCGCAGCAGCGACGAGTACAAGGTGATGGCCCTCGCCTCCTACGGCACCCCCCGCCACCTCGACCGGCTGCGCGAGTACGTCCACGCCACCGGCGACGGCGGCTTCCGCGCCCACGGCGTCGACTGGGCGGCCCTGGCGCCGCCCCGCGCCAAGGGTGAGGACTGGACGCGGGACCACGCGGACCTGGCCGCGAGCACCCAGGCCGTCCTGGAGGAGCTGCTCCTCGAACTCGTCCACTGGCTGCACGGCGAGGCCGGGGGAGAGGCCCTCACCATGGCGGGCGGTGTCGCGCTCAACTGCGTCGCCAACTCGAAGATCGCCGCGCGCGGCCCGTACCGGCACGTGTGGGTGCAGCCCGCCGCCGGTGACGCCGGCACCGCCCTCGGCGGCGCCCTGCATGTGGCCGCCGCGCAGGAGGGCGCCGCTCCCGAGCCGATGTCCGGCGCCGACCTCGGCCGCGGCTGGAGCGACGACGAGATCCGCGCCTGGCTGGAGACGGCCGCGATCCCCTACGAGGAACCGGACGACATCGCCGAGACCGTCGCCGAGGAACTCGCCCGGGACGGCGTCGTGGCCTGGTTCCAGGGCCGCAGCGAGTTCGGGCCGCGCGCGCTCGGGCACCGCTCCCTGATGGCCCACCCCGGCCGCGCGGAGAACCTCGAACGCCTCAACCACGTCAAGGGCCGCGAGGAGTTCCGGCCCGTCGCGCCCATGGTGCTCGCCGACCGCGCCCCCGACCTCTTCACCGGGCCCGTCCCGAGCCCGTACATGCTCTTCGTGCACGACGTCGCCGCCGCCTGGCGCGACCGTATCCCGGCCGTCGTCCACGTCGACGGCACCGCCCGCATCCAGACCGTCGAGGAGCGCCGCGAGCCGCTCGTCGCCCGGATGCTGGCCGCCTTCGAACGCCGTACCGGGCTGCCCGTCGTCGTCAACACCAGCCTCAACACCGCCGGCCGGCCCATGGTCGACGACCCGCGCGACGCCCTGGAGTGCTTCGGCTCGGCCCCCGTGGACCTGCTGGCCATCGGCCCCTTCGCGGTGCGCCGGGGACGGATGTTCGCGTGAGCGCCACCCCCGGGACCGGCGGCACCAGGACCGGCTACGCCGTCGTCGTCCCCACCCTCGTACGCGACACGCTGGCGGACTGCCTGGCCGCGCTCGCCGCCGCGACCGGCCCCGCCCCGGACGAGATCGTGCTCGTCGACGACCGGCCCGGGCCCGACGCCGGCTCCGGTGCGCTGGAGCACGCCCTGACCGTCCTCGGCGACCTGCGCGAGCGCACGGTGGTGCTGCGCAGCGGGGGACGCGGCCCCGCCGCCGCCCGGAACACCGGCATCCGGGCGGTCACCTCGCCGTGGACCGCGTTCCTCGACGACGACGTCCAGGTCGGCCCGCACTGGTGCGACCAGCTGATCCAGGACCTCGCCGAGGCGGCCCCCGACACCGGGGCCGTGCAGGGCGTGATCGCCGTTCCGCTGCCGGGGGAGCGCCGCCCCACCGACTGGGAGCGCGGCACCGCGGGGCTCGCGCAGGCCCGGTGGATCACCGCCGACATGGCCTACCGCACCGACGTGCTGAAACGGGTCGCCGGATTCGACGAACGCTTCACCCGCGCCTTCCGCGAGGACGCCGACCTCGCGCTGCGCGTCCTGGACGCCGGCTGGCGCATCCGGCGGGGCCGCCGCACCACCCGCCATCCGGTACGCCCCGCCGCCCGCTGGGTGTCCCTGAGGCAGCAGCGCGGCAACGCCGACGACGCCCTGATGCGGCGGCTCCACGGACCGGACTGGTGGGCCAAGGCGGTCGCGCCCCGGGGCCGTATCCGGCGCCACGCGGCGATCACCGCGGCCGGCGCCGCCGCCCTCGTCCTCGCCGCCGCCGGACGCCCCCGGGCCGCCGCCCTCGCCGGGGCCGGCTGGGCCGCGGGCACCGCCGAATTCGCCTGGGCCCGCATCGCGCCCGGGCCGCGCACCCGGCACGAGGTCACGACCATGCTGGTCACCAGCGCGCTCATCCCGCCGGTTGCCACCTGGCACCGGGTCAGCGGCCTCTGGCGCCACCGGAGCGCCCGCGCCTGGGGGGAGGTGACCGCATGAGCCCCGCCAAGCCCGTCGGTCCCGTCGGTCCTGTCGGTCCCGTCAGCCCTGGCAGTCCCCTCAGCTCCGGCAGTCCCGTGAGGCCCGTCGGTCCCGTCAAGGCCGTCCTCTTCGACCGCGACGGCACCCTCGTCCACGACGTCCCCTACAACGGCGACCCCGAGCGGGTCCGGCCCGTCGAGGGCGCCCGCGAGGCGGTGGCCCTGCTGCGTGCCCGGGACATCCGCGTCGGCGTCGTCACCAACCAGTCCGGCGTCGCCCGCGGTCTGATCAGCGGCACCGACGTCCGGCGCGTCAACCGGCGCATCGACGACCTCCTCGGCCCCTTCGACGTCTGGGCGATCTGCCCGCACGGCCCCGACGACGGCTGCCACTGCCGCAAGCCGCAGCCCGGCCTGGTCCTGTGGGCCGCCGGCCGCGTCTGCACCGACCCCGCCGACTGCGTGGTCGTCGGCGACATCGGCGCCGACACGGAGGCCGCCGCCCGTGCGGGCGCCCACGGCATCCTCGTCCCCAACGCCCGCACCCGCCCCGAGGAGACCGAGGCCGCCGCCCACACCGCCCCGGACCTCCTGACCGCCGTACGGTCGCTGCTCGACGATCCGGCGCCGGACGGCCCGGCCCCCGACGGCCCGGCCCTCGACGGCCCGGCGCCCGACGGCCCGGCGCCCGACGGCCCGGCGCCCGACGGCCCGGCGCCCGACGGCCCGGCGCCGGACGCCCCGCACGACGGTGGTGCCTGTTCCGGTCAGCGGCCCGCGACCACGGCTCCCGCACCGTCCGGTGGAGCCCCCGACCCGTGCCGGAGGCCGTCATGAAGGCGCTCGTCACCCGGCTCGACAGCTTCGGGGACGTCCTGCTCGCCGGGCCCGCCGTGCGCGCCGTCGCCGCCCGCGCCGACCACGTCACCCTCCTGTGCGGCAGCCGCGGCGCCCCCGCCGCCCGGCTGCTGCCCGGCGTCGACGAGGTCCTGGTGTGGGACGCCCCGTGGGGCGGCTTCGACCCGCCCGACGTGAGCCGCGCGGACCTCGACGCCCTGGCCGGCCGCATCGACGCCGACACGGCGCTGATCCTCACCTCCTTCCACCAGTCCCCGCTGCCCACCGCCCTGGTCCTGCGCCTGGCCGGCGTCCGGTACATCGCCGCGGACAGCGTGGACTACCCCGGCTCCCTCCTCGACCTGCGCCACCGGCGCGCCCCGCACGCCCACGAGGCCGAGGCCGCCCTCGACCTCGCCGGGGCGGCCGGGTTCCCCGCGGCCGACGACGGGCGGCTGCGCGTGCACCCGCCGCCGCCCGCCGACGCGCTCACCGGACCCGGCCCCTACGTCGTCCTCCACCCCGGCGCCAGCGTCCCCGCCCGCGCCTGGAGCCCCGGGCGCGCCGCCGAGGCCGTGCGCGAACTCGCCGCCGCCGGACACCGGGTGCTGGTCACCGGCGGTCCCGGTGAGCGGGACCTCACCGCGCGGGTCGCCGGCGCGCACGGCACCGACCTCGGCGGCCGCACCGACGCCCCCGCACTGGCCGGCGTCCTCGCGGGCGCCGCCGTCGTCGTCACCGGCAACACCGCGCCCGCCCACCTCGCCGCCGCCGTCGGCACCCCCGTCGTCTCCCTGTTCGCCCCCGTCGTACCCGCCGAGCGCTGGCGGCCCTACGGCGTCCCCTACGTCCTGCTGGGCGACCAGGACGCGCCCTGCGCCGGCAGCAGGGCCCGCGACTGCCCCGTCCCCGGGCACCCCTGCCTCAACACCGTCACGGCCACCGACGTGGCCGCCGCCGTCGGGAAACTGATGGCCGCCGAGAAGCCGATGGGGGAGACATGAGGATCCTGATCTGGCACGTGCACGGGTCGTGGACCACGGCCTTCGTGCAGGGCCCGCACACCTACCTCGTGCCCGTCACCCCGGACCGCGGGCCCGACGGCCTCGGCCGCGCCCGCACCTGGGACTGGCCCGACTCCGTCGTCGAAGTACCGCCCGAGCGGCTGCGGGACGAGGACATCGACCTCGTGATCCTCCAGCGCCCGCACGAACTCGGCCTCGTGGACCGCTGGCTGGGCCGCCGCCCCCCACTGGTGTACCTGGAGCACAACGCCCCCGACGGCGACGTGCCCCGCACCCGCCACCCCGCCGCGGACCTCCCCGGCGTCACGCTCGTCCACGTCACCCACTTCAACCGGCTGATGTGGGACGCCGGTCCGGCCCCGACCGCCGTCGTCGAACACGGCATCGTCGACCCCGGCCACCGCTACGGCGGCGAACTGGACCGCGCCGCCGTCGTCGTCAACGAACCGGTCAGGCGCGGCCGGACGACCGGCACGGACCTGCTCCCCGCCTTCGCGCGGGCCGCCCCGCTCGACGTCTTCGGCATGCGCACCGAGGGACTCGCCGAGCACATCGGCGTCGACCCCGGCCGCTGCCGCACGCGGGACGTCCCGCAGCGCGACCTGCACACCGAACTGGCCCGCCGCCGCGTCTACGTCCACCCCGTCCGCTGGACGTCCCTCGGCCTGTCCCTGCTGGAGGCCATGCACCTGGGCATGCCCGTGGTCGCCCTCGCCACCACCGAGGTGACCGAGGCCGTGCCCCCGGGCGCCGGTGTGGTCTCCAACCGCATCGACGTACTGACCGACGCCGTACGCGACTTCCTCGCCGACCCGCCGCACGCGCGGGCGGTCGGCGACGAAGCCCGCGCGGCGGCCCTGGCCCGCTACGGGCTGCCCCGCTTCCTGGACGACTGGGAGCGGCTGCTCAAGGAGGTGACCCGATGAGGATCGCCATGGTGTCCGAGCACGCCAGCCCCCTCGCCGCACTCGGCGGCGTCGATGCCGGCGGACAGAACGTCTACGTGGCCCGTCTCACCGAGGAGTTGGCAGACCGCGGCCACGATGTCACGGTCTACACGCGCCGCGACGCCGCCCACCTGCCCGACCGGGCGGCGCTGCCCGGCGGCGCGGTCGTCGAGCACGTCGCGGCCGGGCCGCCCCGCTCCGTCCCCAAGGACGAACTCCTCCCGCACATGCCCGCATTCGGCGCCCACCTGGCCCGCGCCTTCGCCCGGGAGCAGCCCCACGTGGTGCACGCCCACTTCTGGATGTCCGGCATGGCCTCCCGGATCGGCGTCCGCCCGCACGGCATCCCCCTCGTGCAGACCTTCCACGCCCTCGGCACCGTCAAGCGGCGCCACCAGGGCATGCGGGACACCAGCCCGTACGAGCGCATCGGCATCGAACGGCAGCTCGGCCGCGGCTGCGCACGCGTCCTGGCCACCTGCACCGACGAGGTCGTGGAACTCGGCGACATGGGCGTCCCCGCCCGCCAGGTCTCCATCGTGCCCTGCGGCGTGGACGCCGAGCACTTCCACCCCGCCGCCGACACCGGCCGCATCCCCGAACGGCGCCACCGGTACCGGCTGCTGTCCTGCGGGCGGCTCGTGCCCCGCAAGGGCTACGACCAGGCCATCCGCGCCCTCGCCCACATCCCCGACGCCGAACTCCTGGTCGCGGGCGGTCCGCCCGCCGGTGCCGTGGAGGCCGAACCCGAGGCCCGGCGCCTGCTCGCCCTCGCCCACCGCACCGGCGTCGCCGACCGGGTCCGGCTCCTGGGCGCCGTCCACCCGGACGACATGCCCGCGCTGATGCGCAGCGCCGACCTGGTGCTGTGCACGCCGGTCTACGAGCCGTTCGGCATCGTGCCGCTGGAGGCGATGGCGTGCGGCGTCCCCGTCCTCGCCACCGACGTCGGCGGCCACCGCGACTCCGTGGCCGACGGCGACACCGGCCGCCTGGTCACCCCGCAGGACCCCGGAGCCGTCGCGGACGCCGCCCGCGAACTCCTCGCCGACGAACGGCTGCGCCGCCACTACGGCAGGAACGGCCGCGCCCGCGTCCTGCGGCACTACACCTGGGCGCGGGTCGCCGACGGCGCCGAACAGGTCTACCGCCTGACCCTCGCCGACCACCGGGTATCGACGGAGGTGGCCTCATGACCGTGCACCCGCCCGCCGTCGGGCACTGCGACGAACTCCAGGACGCGCTGGGGGCGTTCCGCGCCTCCGCGCACATCACCGAGGGCTGGGGCGAGCGGCTCGCGGCCGTGCTGGGCGGCGGCGGCCGGCTGCTCGCCGCGGGCAACGGCGGCAGCGCCGCCCAGGCCCAGCACCTGACCGCCGAACTCGTCGGCCGCTACCGCGACGACCGCCCGCCCTTCTCCGCGATCGCGCTGCACGCCGACACCTCCAGCACCACCGCCATCGCCAACGACTACGGCGTCGACGAGGTGTTCGCCCGCCAGGTCCGCGCCCACGGCCGCGCCGGCGACGTCCTGATGCTGCTGTCCACCAGCGGCGCCAGCGCCAACCTGCTGTCCGCCGCGGACGCCGCACGGGCCGCCGGGGTCCGGGTCTGGGCACTCACCGGCTGCGCACCCAACCCGCTCATGGCGGGCAGCGACGAGTCGCTGTGCGTGGACGCCCCCTCGACGGCCACCGTCCAGGAGATCCACCTGGTCGCCGTCCACATGATCTGCGCGGCCTTCGACACGGCCCTGGCCCGGTCGCCAGGTGCAGGTACAGAAGCGGGCGCGGCAGCGGGCACGGGCGCGGCACGAGGCAACGGCGCCCGCCAGAACGGCGCACGAGCGGGCGGTGCGCGCCAGAACGGCGTACGGCGGGACGGCGCGGCCGCCAACGGCGCCCGTGACGGCGTACGAGGCAAGGGCGCACCCGGTGACGGCGCCCGGGGGAACGGCGTACGGGACGAGGGCGTTCCCGCCAACGGCGCCCGAGGCGACGGTGCCCGAGGCAAGGGGACGCGGCGATGACCGGGCGGCGGCGGACGGAAGGCCGGGCGCCGCTCGTCGTGGTCGGCGACGCGCTTCTCGACCGCGACCTCACCGGCTCCGCCGACCGGCTCGCGCCGGACGCGCCGGTCCCGGTCGTCTCCGAGTGCGCGGAACGCCTGCGACCCGGTGGCGCCGCCCTCACCGCGTACCTCGCCGCCCGCGACGGCCGCGACGTCACGCTGATCACCGGCGTGGACGACGGCCCGGCCGGCGCCGCCCTGCGCGAACTCCTCGCGCCGTGGGTGCGGTTGATCGCGCTGCCGCTCACCGGCGAACTGCCCGAGAAGACCCGCGTCCTGGCCCGGGACCGGCCCGTCGTCCGCCTGGACCGGGGCGTCGGCCGGGCCGCGGACGCCACCGACGAGGCCCGCGCCGCGCTGCGCTCCGCGCGGGCCGTCCTGGTCTCCGACTACGGCCGGGGAGCGGCCGACGCCCTGCGCGACGTGCTCGCCGAACGCCCGCCGCTGGTCTGGGACCCGCACCCGCGCGGGGGCCCGCCGGTCCCCGGCACCCGGCTGGTGACGCCCGCCGAGAAGGAGGCGCACGCCTTCGCCGCGCAGGCCGGGCGGCCGTCCGGAGGGCTGCGCGCCGCCGCGCTCGACGCCGCCGCCCTGGTCCGCGACTGGCGGGCGGCCGCGGTGGCCGTGACCCTCGGTGCGCGCGGCGCCCTCCTCTCCTACGGCGAGCACCCGCTGCTCGTCCCCGCGCCCGCCGCGCACCACGGCGACTCCTGCGGCGCGGGGGACCGCTTCGCCGCCACCGCCGCCGGACTGCTCGCCGACGGGGCGCTGGTGGGGGAGGCCGTCGAGGGCGCGGTGGGCGCCGCGACCACGTTCGTCGCCGCGGGCGGTGCCGGCGCCCTGCCCCCCGCCGAGTCCGGCCCGTCGGCCGCGCCGCCGCCCGACACCGACGACCCGCGCGCCCTGACCGCCCGGGTCCGCGCCGAGCACGGCACCGTGGTCGCCGCGGGCGGCTGCTTCGACCTGCTGCACGCCGGGCACGTGGGCCTCCTTCAGGCCGCCCGGCGGCTCGGCGACTGCCTGGTCGTCTGCGTCAACTCCGACGCCTCCGTCCGGCGCCGCAAGGGCGACGGACGCCCCGTCAACTCCCTGGCCGACCGGGTCCGCGTGCTGCGCGCCCTCGCCTGCGTCGACGCGGTCGCCGTCTTCGACGAGGACACCCCCGAACGCCTCCTCGGCGACCTGCGCCCCGACGTCTGGGTCAAGGGCGGCGACTACGCGGGCGCCGACCTGCCCGAGGCCGTCCTCCTCCAGGAATGGGGCGGCCAGGCGGTCCTCCTGCCCTACCTCGACGGCCACTCCTCCACGGCCCTGCTGGCCCGCGCCGCGGAGGGGGCGCGATGAGCGCCGGCGCCCCGCACGGCGGAGGTGACTCGCACGGCGGAGGGGGCCCGCGCACCGGAGGCGACCCGCGCGCCGGACGGGGCACGGTGGCCGGTCGGCCCCCGTACGCGGGCGGCCCGGCGACGGGCGACCCGGTGCATCCGCCGGCGCCCGCGGACCCGGACCGCCCGGCGGGCGGCGACGCGAGGGACCCGGTTGACGCCAGGGTCACGAGGGACGCGAGGGACACGGACGGCAAGGGCGGTACCGGCGCCCGCGGAGCCGGCCGGGTGCTCGTGCTGCGGGCGCTCGGGCTCGGCGACCTGCTGGCCGGGGTGCCCGCCCTGCGGGCGCTGCGGCGGGCCTACCCCGCGTACGAACTGGTGCTGGCCGGACCCGCAGAGCTGGCCCCCGTCGCCGCCGCGACCGGCGCCGTCGACCGGGTCCTGCCCGCCGCCGAGCCCGGCCGTGCCGTCCCGCGCACCCTGGACTGGACCGGGCCGCCCCCGGACGTCGCCGTCGACCTGCACGGCAACGGCCCGCCCAGCCACCGCCTCCTGGCCGGCCTGCGCCCGCGGAGGCTGCTGGCGTTCGCGCACCCCGGGACGCCCGAGGTCGAGGGGCCGCCCTGGTACCCGCAGGAGCACGAGCGCGACCGGTGGTGCCGGCTGCTGCGCGCGTACGGCATCGCGGCCGACCCCGCCGACCTGCGGCTGCCGCACCCCGGCGGCCCGTCGCCCGCCCCCGGCGCCGTCGTCCTGCACCCCGGCGCCGGCGCCCCCTCCCGGTGCTGGCCCGTGGACCGGTACGCGGCCGTCGCCGAGGCGCTGCGCGCCCGCGGACGCCGGGTCGTCGTCACCGGGGGAGCGGACGAGGGGGACCTGGTGGCGCGGCTGGCCAAGCGCGCGCACCTGCCCGACACGGACGTCTTCGGCGGCGGCCTGCCCTACGAACGGCTCTCCGCCCTGGTCGCCGACGCCCGCGCCGTCGTCAGCGGCGACACCGGCATCGCCCACCTCGCCGTCGCCCACGGCACCCCCTCCGTCACCCTCTTCGGCCCCGTACCGCCGAGCCGCTGGGGCCCGCCGCCCGGCACCCGGCACCGCGCCCTGTGGCACCCGGGCCCCGACGGCGACCCGCACGGCCACGAGACCGACCCCGCGCTGCTGCGGATCCCCGCCGACGAGGTCCTCGACGCACTCCACGCACTGGACGCACCCGACCCGCCCGACGCCCCGGAAGAGGCACCATGAACCACGGTGTGCACGGCACGGCGACCCTCCGAGACCGAACCCGCCCCGAGCCCGTCGGACCCGCCCCCGTCGGCGTCGTCATCGCCACCCGCGACCGCTGCGCGAGCCTCGCCGTGACCGTGCGGAACCTGCTCGCCCTGCCCGAGCGGCCCGAGGTCCTCGTCGTCGACAACGCCTCCACCGACGACACCCGCGCCATGCTGGCCCGCGACTTCCCCCAGGTCCGGGTCCTCGCGCTGCCGGCCAACCGGGGCGCCCTCGCCCGCACCCACGGCGTCCGCGCGCTCCGCACCCCGTACGTGGCGTTCAGCGACGACGACTCCTGGTGGGCGCCCGGCGCCCTGTCCGCCGCCGCCCGGCACTTCGAGCGGCACCCCCGCCTCGGCCTGCTCGCCGCCCGCACCCTCGTCGGCCCCGGCGACGCCGCGGACCCCCTCAACGACCTGCTCGCCGGCTCCCCGCTCGGCACGGCCACCGACCTCCCCGGCACCCAGGTGCTCGGCTTCCTCGGCTGCGCCGCCGTCGCCCGCCGCGAGGCCTACCTCGACGCCGGGGGCTACCACCCGCTGCTCTTCTTCGGCGCAGAGGAGACCCTGCTCGCCTACGACCTCGCCGCCCGCGGCTGGGGCGTCGCGCACTGCCCCGACGTGACCGCCCACCACCACCCCGCACCGGCCCCCCGCACCGGCCGGTCCGCCGTCGTACGCCGCAACGAACTCCTCACCGCCTGGCTGCGCCGCCCCCTCCCGCACGCGCTCTCCCGTACCCGCGCCCTCGCCGCCGAGGCGCGCCGCACCCCGTCCGCCCGGCAGGCCCTGCGCGAGACACTGCTCCGGCTGCCCGCCGCCCTGCGCGCCCGCAGGACCCTGCCCCCGCACGTGGAACGAGCCGCCCGTCTCCTCGACGAGGCCGCGCCAGCCGCGGGAGCCGCCGGAGCCGGTCCGGCCGCGGCGGCTCCCGACGGGGCCGCGTCATGACCGACACCCGGACCACCGTCGTCGTCATCACCCACAACCGGTGCCCCGAACTCCTGCACACCCTGGACCGCCTGGCCGAACTCCCCGAACGGCCCCGGGTGATCGTCACCGACAACGCCTCCACCGACGGCACGGCCGACGCCGTCGCCCGCCGCCACCCGCGCGTACGGCTCCTGCGCCCCGGCCGGAACCTCGGCGCCGTGGGCCGCAACCTCGCGATCCGGCACGTCCGCACGCCCTACGTCGCCTTCTGCGACGACGACTCCTGGTGGGCGCCGGGCTCCCTGGCCGCGGCCGCCGACCTGCTCGACCGCCACCCGGCCGTCGGCACGGTCACCGCCCGCATCCTGGTCGAGCCGGGCGGCACCGAGGATCCGATCGTCCGGGAACTGCGCGACTCGCCCGTACCCCGCCCCGACTGGCTCCCTGGGCCGGCCCTCGGTTCCTTCCTCGCCGCCGCGACCGTGCTGCGCACCGACGCCTTCCGGGCCGCGGGCGGCTTCCACCCCCGGCTGTGGCTGGGCGGGGAGGAGGAGCTGCTCGCCGCCGACCTCGCGGCGAACGGCTGGTGGCTGACGTACGCCGACCATCTGACCGTCCATCACCGGCCGTCCCGGGTGCGGGACGCGACGGTGCGGCGGGCGCAGGGCATCCGCAACACCCTGTGGTTCACCTGGCTGCGCCGGCCCGCCGGTCCCGCCCTGCGCCGCACCCTCCACCTGGCCCGTACCGTCCCCCGCGACACCGCGTCCCTGCGCGCCTTCGCCCAGGCGACGGCCGCCCTGCCGTGGGTGCTGCGGGAACGCCGGGTCCTGCCGCCGGAGGTCGAGGCCCGGCTGCGCTCGCTGGAACCCGCCCAGCGCGCCTCGACGGCCCGCAGCTACACCGGCTGACCCCGCCTCCCCCCCCCGGACCGCTGGGGCCCGTCGGGCGGGCCCTACCCCTCCGTCCACCGGCACAGCAGCCGGAACACCGCGAACAGCGTCACGGGCCACACCGCGGCGAAGGACCAGAGCACGCCGGGCTCGGACGTGACGATGCCGGCCACCATCAGGGCCACCGCGAGGGCGAGCAGCAGGAGCACGGTCGGGGTGCGCGGGCGGTAGGCCGCGACGCGGGTGAGATCGGGGCGGCGGGCGAGCCGCAGCGTGCGCAGGCGCCGGTCGAGCCGACGGTCGCGGCGCAGCGCGCGCTCGACCTCGTCGAGTATGCGTTGCTCGTGATCGGGGAGCCGGCCGATGGACACGATGTCTCCTCCCGGGAGCGAACCACCGGCAGCCCGAGTGCCCGCCCGCCCCGTACCCCAACCGGCCCGGCCGCGAGTCGCTTCCGGGCCCCCCGCGTTCCCGCTCCCGTCCGTCAACCGGCCCCGCGCGCCGCCCCCAGTGCCGCCACGAGCCCGTCCGCCGCGTCCGCCACCGCGTCGGCCGCCCGGAACCCGGCACCGATCCGCGCCGCCGCGTCCCGCCCCTCGCCCAGGCACCACCGCCACCAGCGCTCCAACTCCCCACCCCCGGACCCGCCGCCCCCGAACTCCCTGCCCCCGGACTCCCTGCCACCGGGCTCCCCGCCCGCCGGGCCCGGGTCCCGCGCCACCGCCTCGGCCGCCACCAGGGCCGGCCAGCCGCAGGCCCGTGCCTGGGCCGTCACCTTCGCGCCGCCGGCGACGGGGTCCACCACCAGCGCCGGGGTACCGGACCGCAGCGCGAGGACCAGGCCGTGCAGCCGGTCGGTGACGACCAGGTCGAGGCGGCCCAGGACCGACTCCAGCTGGGCCGGGGTGCCGCACAGCCGCCAGTCGCGGGCGTCGAGCCGCGTCTCCAGCTCCAGCCGGGCGCAGTCCTTGCCGGCCAGCCAGCGGGTCAGTCCCGCGGCCACCTCGGCGTGCCGCCGCCTGCCCCCGTACTCGTGCTGCCCGTGGGTGAGCACCACCCCGACGACGGGTACGCCCGGCAGCCGCGGCGCGCGCGCCGCCAGGTCCAGGCCCGGTCCGGCCCCGGCGCCGTCGCGGGCGAGTACGCGGTCGAAGCCGGTGACGGCCGGCGAGGCGGGGTCGACGACCGAGACGCCGACGGCGATCCGCACACAGTGCGCGAACCGCCGGTGCAACTCCTCGACCTGCGGCCCGTGCACCGGCCCGCACACGAACAGCAGCCGGGAGTACGCCGCCGGGTCCACGTCCGCGAAGTGCGTGCCGTCCGCCCGGAACCCGGGGCTCCACACGACGTCGTACGCGAGCCCCGCGCCCCGCAGCACCTCTTCCACCCGGGCCAGTGCCAGCACGTCGCCGGCGGTCGCCTCCCCGTGCAGGAGGCTGAACCAGCCGGTGACCAGGATCCTGTCCCGTCCGTGGGCCATGCTCATGGGTGCCCCGGCGGCGGCCCGGCAACCGCCCCGGGCGCGGCACCCGCGCGGTCAGCGTCCGATCACCGGTCCGAAGGCGTCCCGCACGTCCCCGTCCGAGGGCGTGGCGGCCATCCGCGACGGCAGCTCGCCGAAGTACCGCAGGATCCCGGGGCAGCTCTCGCCGCCCATCTGCACCGTGCGGTCGGTCATCAGCCTGCCGGTCCGCAGCGCGTACGCCTTGACCCGCACCGACAGCTTGTTGAACCGGACACTGCCGATCCGGCCGTCGTGGTCCCGGTACTGGCACGTCTCGATGACGTCCCCCGCCCCCGCCTCGTCCGCGCACACCACCAGCGCGGCACGGGATGTGCCGGCCCGCCACTCCCCGGGCAGCTTGTCCGTGTACTCGGTGTCACCGGCGAACACCACGCCGCTCCTGCCCTTGCGGTAGGCCGGGGCCGCGGAGTACTTCGCCGGTTTCCGGCAGTATCCGGAGCCCATGCCGTCCGCCGCCCTGACCAGGTCCTCGACCCGGTCCAGTTCGATCGCGAGGCCCGCCTTCCGGACGCCCTCGCGGGCGTCGTCCGCGCGGCGGTCGTCCGGGTGGTCGTCGAGCAGCCGCTGGTAGCGGGCGCGCGCGTCCGCCCACCGCCTGTCCGCCATGAGCGAGTCGCCGCACTCCACCAGCGCCCCCGGGGCCGTCCGGGCCGCGGTGGCCGCCGCGGGGCCGGTCAGGGCCTTCGGCCCGTCCTCGCGGTCCCGCAGCCAGTCCGCGATGCCGACGCTCAGGCAGCCGTCCTCGGTGGGCAGCTGCCCGAGGAAGTCCGTCAGGACGGCCTCGACGGTGCGCTCGTTGCCGGGCTCGCCGAGAACCGCGCCGAGCCGTCCGAAGCCGGTCTCCAGCGCGTCCAGGTCGCCGGTCAGCCCGCTGCTGAGATAGCTCCCGGCCGTGTCCAGCCGCTCGCACGCCCCGACCACCGTGTCGCCCCGGGCGGCCACCGGCGCGGCGAGCAGCCGGTGCCGGAACTCCACCCCGTCCTGGGCGTCCACGGCGGCGCCGCAGTCGCCGTCCGCGCGGGCGCCGGCGACGGCGTCCTCGATGCCGTACGCGTCGAAACGCACCCACCCGGCGGCCGCCAGGACCGGCACGGTCAGCGCGAGCGCCAGCACCCGCTGCCCGCGGCGGGGGCCCGCCGCCGGGTGCCGCCGCGCCAGCCGCAGGCCGTGCGCGACGACCGCCGCCCACCACAGCACCAGGAGCAGTTCGGCCCACGTCGCGGCGGTGCCGTACGTCAGCCACAGCAGGACCGCGGTGACCGCCGCGGCGGACCAGAACAGCCGGCGACGGCCGAGGATCAGGTAGCCGATGCCGAGCAGCGAGGCGTTGCCGACGGCCACGGCGAGCGGGTCGGGCTCGCGCGGCTCCGGCGGCGCGGGCCGCCCGTACCCCGGTCCGGGATTCCACCCACCGGGGTCGTCGGGTTCCTCGTACCCGTCGGGTCCCGGAGGCCCGGTTCCGGGAGCCTCCGGCCCCCCGTCCTCATGCCTCCCCTGTCCCTCTTGTTCCCCGTGTCCGTCTTGCTCCCCGTGCTCGTACGGCGGCCGCGTCATCCCTACGCCTCCCGGCGTTCGCCCCGCTGCGGGCTTCCTCGTGACTTACGGGCGCGGGGAGGCGCGACGCCGGAACGGGCCCGGCACCACGCCGCCCCGCACTCCCCCGGAGCACCGATTGCACCGCGCGGGACCGTTGTTCAGCAGCCCGGGACCGCCACTGAACAATGCGGAACGGCCCGGCACCTCCCGACGGCCGCCGCGGCGGGCGCCGTGCGGACCGCCCCGTTGCGGAACCGGAGTGAAGAAGGGGTGAACTCCGCGTGTGCCACCCGGCGGCGGCCCGCCCTCCGCTTGCCGCCCCCCACCCGCGCCTCCCTACCGTGGGCGCCCGGACGGGGACCGGGAGCGACGGCGGGGGCGGGGGCGCGTGGGCACAGGCGGAGTGGGACGCCGGGAGCGGGGACTCGACCCCGCCGCCGGACCGGTGCAGCGGTTCGCCGCCGAACTCCGCACCCTGCGCGAGTCGGTGGGACGCCCGACGTACCGGACGATGGCGGACAAGGTCCCCTTCTCGGTGACCGCCCTGTCGCAGGCGGCCGCCGGACGGCAACTGCCCACCCTCGCGGTGACCCTCGCCTACGTCGGCGTCTGCGGCGGCGACCCGCAGGAGTGGGAACGACGCTGGCGGGAGGCGAGCGCCGAGGCCGCCGCCCTCGCCACCGCCGACCAGGAGGGACGGCCGCCCTACCGGGGCCTGACGCGCTACGAACCGGACGACGCCGCCCTCTTCTTCGGCCGCGACGCCCTGGTCGACCGGCTGGCCGGACTCACCCGCGCACACCGCTTCACCGCCGTCTTCGGCCCCTCGGGCAGCGGCAAGTCCTCCCTGCTGCGGGCCGGTCTGATCCCGCGCCTGCGCACCCCGGACACCGGCCCCGGCGCACCCGCGGCCCCCGCGGCCGTACGCGTCCTCACCCCCGGCGCCACCCCGCTGCGCACCCACGCCGGCCGGTTGGACCCCGTACCGGACGCCGCGCCCGGCGCGGACACCTGGCTGATCGTCGACCAGTTCGAGGAGCTGTACACCCTCTGCACGGACCCGGCCGAGCGGGACGCCTTCGTCGACCGGCTCCTGACCGCCGCCGCACCCGGCAGCGCCCTGCGCGTCGTCGTCGCCGTACGCGCCGACTTCCTCGGGCGCTGCGCCGAACACCCCGCGCTCACCGCCGCGTTGCAGGACGCGACGCTGCTCGCCGGCCCGATGAGCCGCGAGGAGCTGCGCCAGGCGGTCGTCCGGCCGGCCGCCGCCGAGGGGCTGGTCGTCGAACGCGCCCTGACCGCACGGCTCCTCGACGAGGTCGAGGACGCGCCCGGCGGACTGCCGCTGATGTCGCACGCGCTCCTGGAGACCTGGCGCCACCGCACCGGCCGTTCCCTGACCGAGTCCGCCTACGAGACGGCCGGCGGACTGCGCGGCGCCGTCGTCCGCACCGCCGAGGAGGTGTACGGCGAACTCACCGCGCCCCAGGCCGAACTGGCCCGCCTCGTCCTGCTGCGGCTGGTCGCCCCCGGCGACGGCACCCCCGACACCCGGCGCCCCGCCGAACACGCGGAACTCGACCTCGGCGACCCGGACGGCACCCGCGCCGTCCTGGACCGGCTGGTCGGGGCCCGGCTGCTCACCCTCGACGACGGCACCGTCGAACTCGCCCACGAGGCCCTCATCACCGCCTGGCCGCGCCTGCGCGGCTGGATCGACGCCGAACGCGACCGGCTCCGCGTCCACCGGGCGCTCTCCGGGGCCGCCCGCACCTGGCTGGACCTCGGCCGGGAGAACGCCGCGCTCTACGCGGGCTCCCGCCTGGCCGCCGCCCGCGACGCCTTCCCGGCCGACCGGCGCGACGACGAACTCACCCCGCCGGAACGCGCGTTCCTCGCCGCCTCTGTCGGCCGGCGCAGGCGCGCGGTGCGGCGGCGGCGCGCCCTGTCGGCCACCCTCGCCCTGCTGGTGCTGCTCGCCTCGGCCACCGCCGTCGTCGCCCTGCGCCTGCGCGACACCGCGCGGACCGAACGGGACGAGGCCGTCTTCGGCCGGATCACCGCCGAGGCCGACCGGCTGCGCGACACCAACGCCGCCCTCTCCGCCCGCCTCGACGTCGCCGCGTTCGGCATGCGAGAGACGCCCGCACTGAGCACCGCGCTCACCGCGGACGCGGGCCGCGTGCTGTCCACCCGGCTGCCCGGCCACGCCGACATCGGCAGCGCCGTGGCCTTCGCCCCCGACGGCCACGCCCTCGCCACCTCCGGGGAGGACGGCACCCTGCGCCTGTGGGACCTCGGCGACCCGGCCGCGCCCGCGCCCCTCGGCAAGCCCGCCCGCGCCGACGCGCGCAGCGTGCGGGACGTCGCCTTCGCGCCGGACGGCCGCACCCTGGCCACCGCCGGCCACACCGGCACCGTGCGGCTGTGGCGGGCCGACCGCGCCGACGGACCGACCCCGCTCGGCGAGCCCCGGCACGCCCACGACGAGGCGGTCTGGTCGGTGGCGTTCTCCCCGGACGGCGACACCCTCGCCAGCGCCGGCTACGACGACACGGTGCGCCTGTGGAAGGTGCCCGGCCCGGACGCCTCCGGCGGCGGCCTGCGTCCGCTGGGCGAACCGCTGACCGGGCACACCGGCGCCGTGTGGTCCGTGGAGTTCAGCCCGAACGGACACACACTGGCCAGCGCCGCGCAGGACGACACCGTGATCCTGTGGAACGTGGCCAACCCCGCCTACCCGCACCGGATCGGCGAACCGCTGACCGGCCACACCGAGGGCCTGTGGGACCTCGCCTACGGCCCCGACGGGCGCACCCTCGCCACCACCGGCGCCGACCGCAGCGTCCGCCTGTGGCACCTGCCGCAGAACGTCCTCACCGACTTCACCAACCCGGTCACCTCCGTGGCCCACGACCCCACGGGCGGACTGCTGGCCGCCGCCAGCACGGACGACGGGCTGGTCCGGCTCTGGGACGTCCGCAGGCCCGGGCGCCCGCGCCCCCTGCCACGCCCCCTGTCCGGACACGAGGCCCCCGTCCTGACCGTGTCCTTCGCACCGGACGGGCAGACCGTCGCGTCCGGTGCCGAGGACGGCGCCCTGCGGCTGTGGGACGTCTCCGACCCGGCCCGGCCGGTGGCCGCCGCCACCCTCCCGGATGCCCACCCCGGCGGCGTCCTCACCGCGGCGTTCGCCCCGGACGGCAGGACCCTCGCCACCGGCGGCGCGGACGGGCGGGTGCGCCTGTGGGACGTACGCGGCCCGGACGACGTACGCCCCGCGGGCCCGCCCCTGACCGGACACACCGACTGGGTCGGCTCCGTGGCCTTCGCCCCGGACGGCGGCACCCTCGCCACCGGCAGCCAGGACAAGACGGCCCGGCTGTGGGACGTACGCGACCGCGCCCGGCCCCGGGCCCTCGGCGCACCCCTGACCGCCCACGGCGACTGGGTCAACTCGGTCGCCTTCGCGCCCGAGGGGCACGTCCTCGCCACCGGCGGCCGGGACCGCACGGTACGGCTCTGGGACGTCACCGACCCCGGTCGGGCCCGCCCCCTGGGCGAGGAGCTGACCGGTCACCGCGGCGGCGTCACCTCCGTGTCCTTCGCCCCGGACGGCCGCACCCTCGCCAGCGGCGGCGAGGACCACGCGGTGCGCCTGTGGAACGTGGCAGACCCCGCCCACGCCGGGGCCTACGGCGACGCCCTGACCGGCCACCAGGACACGGTCACCTCGGTCGCGTTCGCGCCGGACGGCGAGACCCTGGCCTCGGCGGGCAACGACCTCACCGCAAGGATCTGGACCCTGGACCCCGAGCGGACGCTCCGGCACGTCTGCGCCCGCACGGGCGGCGACCTCACCCCCGCCCGCTGGCGGGAACTCCTGCCCCGGCTGCCCTACCGGACGACGTGCTGACCATCCCGCCCTCCGGCCGCCGCCACCCTGCGTGAACCTTCATCCCGCGCCGGCCGTCACACCGCGCCGGCCCGCACACCGCGCCGGCCCGCACACCGCGCCGGCCCTCACACCGCGTTGGCCACGGTCACCGTCACCTGGACGCCGGGGGCCTTCCCGGCCAGGGCGCCGGTCACGGCGTCGCGCACCGCGCGGGCGACGGTCAGGGCACGGTGGTCGCGGCGGACGACGATCTGCACGTCCACCTCCCACGGCCCCGAACCCGAGGCCCGGCTCACCCGCACCCCCGCGGGCTGCCGCCGCCCGCCCGCAGCCGGTGGCCCGGTGCGGACGGAGGAGCGGAACAGGTCCGCGAGGCCGGGTCGCAGGAAGGCGACGCCCGGCACGTCGGCGGCGACCCGTGCGACGGTGTCGGCGAGCGCGTCACGGCCGGCGGCGGCAGCGGTCACGGCTGGTTCCCCTCTTCGGCGTCCTGCGCGGCTTGCACACCTCGCGCACTTTCCACACCCTGCGGGGCTTGCGCGCCTTGCGTGTCTCGTGCTCCCCGCGGCCCCTGTGCCTCCTCCGCCCCGGCCGGGTCCGTCACGTCGGTGATGTGCACGTCCACGTCGGCCACCGGAAGCCCCAGCGCCTCGTCCGCCGCCCCGTGCACCCGCTGCCGGATCCGCTCGGCGAGGTCGCGCAGCGGCGGCGTGAGCGGTACGACGACCTCCAGCCGCACCCGCACCGGACCGCGCGCCGGCGAACCGCCGGACTCCGCGGGGCGGATCCGGCACGAACCGGCCCGCACCCCCGGCACGGTCTCGGCGGCGGCCCGCAACGCCTTGGCGGCCATCGCCTCCCGCACCCACAGGTCCTCCTCGCGCTCCCCGAGGGGCAGCGGCCTGCCGGGCCGCAGTTCGAGCCGGACGACGTCCATGACCCGTTCGGTCAGCGCCCCGGCGTCCCACTCGGGCTCCCGCCCGGCGCCCGCCTCGCGCACCGCGGCACCGAGCAGGTCCAGCTGCCGCACGGCAGCCGAGCAGTACGGGCACTCACGCAGGTGCGGATCGTCGTCCGCCCCGTCCTCCCGGGCCTCCCACACCTCGGACAGCAGCCGCCCGCAGGCCAGCCGTTCGTCGTCGGAGGGCTCCTCGGCGCCGCCGGTCCCGGTCCCGGGCCCGGGCAGCTCCGCGCCGGTGTTCATCGCCATGCGGTCATCGCCTCCGTCAGGGAGCGTCGTGCGCGGAACACCCGGCCACGGGCAGCCTCCGGGCTGACCCCGACCGTCTCCGCGATCGTCTCGTACGACTGGCCCTCCAGCTCTCTGAGCACCCAGCACACCCGCTGCTCCGGAGACAGCTCGGCCAGCGACCGGCCCAGCGCCGCCGCGGCCGCGTGCGACTCGGCGGCCCGCGCGGGAGAGACCACGTGGTCCGGAGCCTCCGGCTCGGGCACGCTGTCGAGGTCCCTCACGGGGCGCCGGGAACGCAGCATGTTCAGGCAGCGGTTCACGACGATGCGGTGCATCCACGTGGTGAACGCCGACTGCCCCCGGAACTCCGGGAGCCTGCGCCAGGCGCTGACGAACGCGTCCTGCACCGCGTCCTCCGCCTCCGAGGGGCTGCCCAGCATGCTCGCCGCCAGCCGCAGCAGTCCCGGCGCGTGCCGGCGCACGAGCACCTCGAAGGCGTCCTCGTCGCCCTCGGCCGCCCGCACCGCGAGCAGTCCGTCGTCCCCCGGCACATGCACTCCCTTCCGCCGTCCCCGTCGCTTCCACGGGTGGGTCTCCCAGATTGGACACACCGACCGGTCCCGGCGTTACGCGCGAGCCCGAAACCGGCAGGGAGAAAAGAAATTCCCCGGAACCGCGTAACGCCGTACCGCCACCCGTGTCCAACGTCCGAAGCACCAAACGACCACGGTTGACGGAGGACACCATGACGACCGCACCGCAGACGGCCACCATCGAGACGAAGGCCGAGAAGAAGAACGGCACCACGGGCACGGCCGGCCGCAGCGCCCAGGGCGCCACCACCACCGTGAGCGGCGGCTCCACCGGCGCCACCGAACCGGCCGCGACGCGGGGCCGCACGTCCATCGCCGACGTCGTGGTCGTCAAGATCGCGGGCATGGCGGCGCGCGAGATCCCCGGCGTGTACGACATGGGCGGCGGCCTGTCCCGCACCATCGGCGCCGTCCGCGACCGCGTGCCCGGCGGCCGGCCCAACGTGGGCCGCGGCGTGAAGGTCGAGGTGGGCGAGCGGCAGACCGCGATCGACCTGGACCTCGTCGTCGAGTACGGGGTGCCCATCGCCGACCTCGCCCGGGACGTGCGGGAGAACGTGATCGACGCGGTCGAGCGGATCTCCGGTCTGGAGGTCGTCGAGGTCAACATCACGATCAACGACGTGCACCTGCCGGACGACGAGGACCCGGAGCGTCCGGTGGAGGCGCGCGTGGAGTGACTTACGGAATCCGGAGCAGGTGACGAGGCGGAGGTGAGTGATGAGCAGAGCGACGATCGGCATGCTGGTGGGCATGGCGCTGGCCTTCGCCGGATGGTTCGGCGGCTTCGGGGCGTTCCTGTTGGTCGCCGCGCTGGGAGCGGTCGGCGGTGTCCTGGGGCGCCTGGTGGACAACGGTACGGACTGGCGTGAGTTCCTGGCCCCGGGCGACCGGAGGACACGGTGACGGACACGCCGGCCACCGGCGTTCCCGCCCGCACGGCGCCGGCCGAGCGCGGGCGGACGGTCGTCGCCGACCGCGCGGTGCGCCGGATCGCGGAACGGGCCGCCGCCGAGGCCGACCTCGCCGGGCGGCGGGCCCGGGTGACCCACGGCTCGGCGGCGGTGCGCGGGCGCCGCACCGACGTCTCGGTCGACGTGCGGCTGCCGTACCCGGCGGCGCTCGGGGAGGCGGGGGAGCAGGTCCGCGGCCGGATGGCGGAGCGGGTCGCCGAGCTGAGCGGCCTGACCGTGCGGGCGGCGACCGTCCGCGTCCAGTCGCTGGCCCCGGACCGGTCGCCCGCGCCCCAGCCTCCGCCCGACGCCGACCGCCCCACCGGTGGCCGCCCCACCGGTGGCAGGGCCAGGCGCCCCTGGTCGGCCCGACCGCTCCCGGCCGCCCTGGTGGCCCTGGTGGGTGCGGCGGCGTCCGGCGCGCTCCTCTACGACGTCCTGTCGGTGCACCTCGCCGACCGGCGTCCGGCGTCCTGGCGCACCGGCGCGGTCGACTGGCTCGCGACCCACGGCCCCGGGGACACGGCCGTCGTCGCGGGCGGTGCCGTGGCCGCCGTCCTGGGCGCCTGGCTGCTCTGCCTGGCCCTCACGCCGGGCCTGCGCGGCGTCCTGCCGATGGCCCCGGTGCCGGGACAGCGCCGGCAGCGGGCCGTACTGGACCGCACGGCCGCGGCCGAACTGGTCCGGGACACCGCCTCCGCCGTCCCCGGCGTGACGCACGTCCGCGTGCGCTGCGGCCGGCGCCGCGTACGCCTGCGCGCCCACCTCGCCTTCGGCGACCGCGCCACGACCCGCGCCGCCCTGCGCACCGCGGCCGGCACCG
The DNA here is from genome assembly GCF_000721235.1 of Streptomyces olivaceus. GTDB lineage: Bacteria > Actinomycetota > Actinomycetes > Streptomycetales > Streptomycetaceae > Streptomyces > Streptomyces olivaceus. The sequence goes on along the minus strand of NZ_JOFH01000009.1, from coordinate 106,984 downwards.
CGCTGGCCGGTCTGGGCCTGGCCCGGCCGCTCAGGCCGCGCGTCGCCCTGCGCACGGAACCCCACTGGCGCGCGCCGGGCACAGAGCCGGCGCCCGCCGCACCGACCCCTACGCCCCCGCCCGCGCCGACCGGCGGCGCGGGGCCGGACTCCGGCACCGACCGGGGCGGGACACCGGAACCGGAGCCCGGCACCCGTCCGCCGGACGCGACGGCTCCGTCCGAGGCTCCGTCCTGGGCTCCGTCCGGCGACGAGACGCCGGCCGACCCGACGACGGCGAAGGAGACCGACTCGTGAACCCGTGGCGCAACGCCGTCAACCGGACCCTGCTCGCGCTGACCGGCGCGGCCCTGCTGGCCGGCGGCGGATGGCTGGCCCTCAGCGGCGGATCGGTCGCCGAGCGGCTGCCCGGCTGGTGGCCCGCCCCGGAGCACGGGACGGTGCTCCTCGACCGCGCCGCCCTCGCGGACCTGCGCGACAGCGGCTGGTGGACGCCGGTCGTCGTCGCGGGCACGGTGTGCGCGCTGCTGCTGTGCCTGACCTGGCTCCTGGCCCAGCCGCGCCGCGGCGGCGCACGGCGGCTGCCCCTCGCGGGCCCGCCCCTCACCCTGCGTTCCCGCGCGCTGGCCGACGCCGTCGCCCGGCGCGCCGAGGCGACCGACGGCGTCGACCGCGCCCACGTACGCCTGCCCGCCGGCAAGAAGCGGTCGCGGGCCCGCGTACGGCTGCTGCTCGACCCCGGCGCCGCCCCCGGCCCGGTCCTGGAACGGGTCACCCGAGGCCCCCTCGACGAGGCCGCCCGCTCCCTGGCCCCGCACCCGCTGCGGACCCACGTCCACCTGGCCGTACGGTCCGCCCGCGAGCGGCGTGCGCGATGACGGCGTACCTGGAGGGACACCTGACCCGGCTCCGGGACCGCTCGGTGCCGTGGATCGGCGCGCTGCGCCGGGTGCCGCGCGCGATGTGGGACGACAACGTCTCCGACTGGGCCGCCGCCCTCACCTACTACGCCGTCCTCGCGCTGGTGCCCGCCCTCGTCGTCACGGCCTCCGTCACCGGCCTGGTCGCACCGGACCTGACGGACCGCCTCATCGCCGACGTGACCTCGTGGGCGCCCGCCCAGTCCGGCGCCGAACTGCACCGCACCCTGCACGAGGCGGCCGGGGAGCGCTCCGCCGCCCTGACCGTGGCCGTCGCGGGCACTCTCGGGTCCCTGTGGTCCGCCTCCAGCTACCTCGCGGTCTTCCGGCGCGCCCTGCACGAGATGCACGGCGTGCCCGACCAGCGGCCCCTGTGGCACCGCCTGCACCGCATCGTCCTGACCGCGCTGAGCCTGCTCGGCCTGCTCGTCGCCAGCGCGCTGGTGCTGCTCCTGACCGGACCGCTGGCCAAGGCCCTGGGCGGCAGGTTCGGCATCGGCTCCACGGCCACCACCGCCTGGTCCCTGCTGCGCTGGCCGGTACTGCTGGGCCTGGTGGTCCTCCTGGTCCTGGTCCTCTTCCGCACCGGCCCCGTCCAGGCCCGCCGCAGCCGCCAGGCCGTACCCGGCGGCGCCCTGGCGGCCCTGCTGTGGCTGGTCTCCTCGGCCGGCTTCTCCCTCTACGCCTCCGGCATCGGCACCTACGGCCGCCTGTACGGCTCCCTCGCGGGCGTCGTCGTCTTCCTGGTGTGGCTGTGGGTCTCGCACCTGTCCCTGCTGGCCGGCGCCCGCTTCGTCGTGGAGCTGAGCCGGGCGGAGGACTGACGGCGCCCGGACCGGCAGGGGTGCCGTCCCGGACAGTGGAGAGGGGGCGCTGCGGGCCGCTCGTGGAGGCCCGCAACGCCCCCTGGTCTGAGGGGTGCCGTGACTACGAGCTGACCTGCTCGGTCACCAGGTCCGAGAACGCGGTCAGCCGGGAGTACACCCCGGGGTAACCGGCCCGGGCGCAGCCTTCGCCCCAGGAGGTGATACCCGCCAGGACGCCCTCGACGAGGAGGGGCCCGCCGCTGTCGCCCTGGCAGGCGTCCACGCCGCCGGAGGGAAGCCCGGCGCACACCATGTCGCTCGCGGCGTAGTCCGAGCCGTAGGAGTCGCCGCAGTCCGCGTCCGACACCACCGGCACCGTCGCGGTCCGCAGCTGGTCGGAGGAACTGCCGTTCTCCCGGGTCGTGCCCCAGCCGAGCACCCGGGTCTCGGTACCGGCCTCGTACACCGAGGTGTCCGACGCGGAGACGTACTCGGCCGGGGTGTACGGCATCTCCGACGACAGGGTCAGCACGGCGACGTCGGCGCCGTTGGTGACGTCGGTGTAGTCGGGGTGCGTCCAGATGTCGCTGACCTCGGCGACCGTGCCGTCGGAGCCGCTGAGCAGGGTGCGTCCGCCGACGACCCGGACGCCGCTCGGGCTCTCCCCGGCCATGCAGTGCGCGGCGGTGACGACCTTGGTCGGCGAGACGAGGGTGCCGCCGCAGAACTGGCTCTGCGAGGCGTCGGTGATCTGCATGACGAACGGATACGCGTCCGTCGTGGTGGTGGAGCCGCCGACGATCGGCTGCGGCGCGGCGACGGCACTGGGCGCGGCCAGCAGCGCGGCGGCGCCGGCGGCGGCCAGTGCGGCGGCCGCCGATCCGGCACGGTTGAGCCCGAACATTGAGTCTCCTCAAGGGTGTTGCCGGTGGGGGGTCGCCCGGGCGTGGGGGGTGACACGGGGGTCTCGGGACAGATCCCGTGTGCCCGGGCGAACGGCACGTGGTTCACGCTAGAACCGGCGCTCGCGGCGCCCAATGAGGGAACCCCCTAGGGGCGCCGGGCAGGGTTAACCCTCGGTACGCGACCGGTAAACCCTCGGCGTGCCGAGCCTGCCCGTCAGCCCGTCAGCCCGTCAGCCCGTCAGCCCGTCAGCCCGTTCGGCCGCCCGCCGCCAGGCGGACGAGGTCGACCCGGGAGCGGATACCGAGCTTGCGGTAGACGCGGGTCAGGGTCGCCTCGACGGTCTTGACGCTGACGAAGAGACGGGCGGCGATCTCCCGGTTGGTGGCGCCCTCCATGACCAGCGCGGCCACCTGACGCTCCATCGGCGCCAGCCCCGCCAGCGTGTCCGCGACCTCGGGCGGGGCCGGCGGTGCGGGCGGTCCGGCCGCCCGGGCCGCGACGGCCGTGTCCACCCGCCGCAGCCAGGGCAGCGCCCGGCAGCGCCGGAAGAGCCGCGCCGCCTCGTCGTACGACGCCGACTCCGGCGCCCGCCCCGGCCGTTCGGCGTGCAGTTCGGCCAGCGCGAAGGCCGCCCGCGCCTCCTCCAGGCCGAAGCCCAGCGCGGCCAGCCGTTCCCGCGCCGACGTCAACCGCGCGACGGCCGCCCGGTGTTCGCCCCGCGCCGCCCGCACCAGGGCCTCGGCCCGGTCCAGTACGGCGAGCACGCTCCCGCGCCCCAGCCGCAGCGCGTGGGCCCGGGTCACCTCGATGACGTCCAGCGCCTCGGCCGGCTCCCCGGTGCGCACCAGGGCCTCCGCGAGGTCGCCCTGCCAACGGCCGCGCGCCGGGTCGGTGATGCCCGCCGCGGCCTCCAGCTCCCGCACCCGGCGCAGCGCCCGCACGGCCGCACCCGCGTCGCCCGACACCAGGCTCGCGTGCCCGAGCACGGCCAGCGCCCGCGACAGGTACACGACGTCCCCGTCCTCCTCGGCCCGCCGCACCGCCTCGCGCGCCAGCTCCAGGGCCCGGTGCGGGTCGCCGCCCGCGGCCTCGGCGAGCGCGGCCTGCATCGCGCCCGCGCCCTCCCCGATGCCCGCGTCCCGCGCCAGGGTCAGGCTCTCCCGGGACAGTTCGAGCGCCCGGCCGCAGTGGCCGGAATGCAGCTCGGTCTCCGCGAGGAAGCGCAGGTAGTGCACCTCGCTCTCGGCCATGCCGCGCCGGCGCACCTCGCGCAGCAGGGCGGTCACCGTGGTCCGCGCCTCGGCCAGCCGGTCGCTCATCACCAGCCAGCGGAACCGGGACGAACCGGCCCCGTTGTGGTGGCACGCCACCCGCGCGTCCTGCGGCTCCTCCAGCGCCCGCCGGATGGTCGCCGGGGCGTCCGGATGGCCCATCAGCGTCTCGGCCTGCGCCTGGAAGGCGAGCGCCAGCAGTTCGCTGCGCCGGTCCCCGGCCCGCGCCGCCAGCCGGGCCGCGTGCGCGGCCTCCTCCCGGCCCTGCGCGAAGTCGCCCTGCACCACGAGGCCGCGCCAGGCCAGCTGGTAGTGGACCAGGGCGAGCAGCCGGGGGTCGTCGCCCGCGTCGGCCAGCGCCTGCGGGAAGACCGCGTCCACCTCGCCGATGGCCTGCCCGGCCGCCTCGATCACCACCATCCAGGCGCGGACCCGCTCCCCGGGCGCGGTGGCCCGGGCGAGTACCTCGTGGGCGAGGTCCCGGGCGAGGTCCTGTTCCCCCGCGGTGATGGCGTCCTCGGCCGCCGCCAGCCGGCGCTCCTCCGGACCGGGTGTGCTGTCCGCCGGGGTGTGCCGGGCGGCGAGCAGACCGAGCGACGCGGCCACCGAGGGCGCCCCGCGGTCCCGGGCCAGCGCGGCCGCCCCGGCCAGCCGGTCCGCGACCCGCGGGTCGGTGCCGGTGGTGGCCAGCGCCAGGTGCCGGGCGCGCTCGATCGGGTCGGAGGCGGCCGTGGACAGCGCGGCGTGCGCGGCCCGCCGCTCCGACGTCGGCGCCTCGGCGTACAGCGCGGCCGAGATCAGCGGATGCGCGAACCGTACGGTCGGACCTTCCGGGTCGGGTGCCAGCAGCCCGAGCGCCGCGGCCTGGGCGGTCTCGGCCTCGGCGTTCTCCCGGCCGGCCGCGTGCAGCAGCGCCGGTGTCGGGCGGGCACCGGCGCTGGCCACCAGGAGGGTGCGGCGCGCCTCGTCGGAGAGCATCTCCAGCCGGGACAGGACCAGCGCGCGCAGCGAGGTCGGCACCGGCAGCGGCTCGCCCGGACGCGGCGCGGCGGGACTCTCGGCCAGGGCCCGGCCCAGCTCCAGCGCGAACAGCGGGTTGCCGCCGCTGGTGCGGTGGATGTCCCGGACCGTGGAACGGTGCAGGCCCGTGTAGCCGCGTTCGCCGAGCAGCGCGGAGACCTGGGCGCGGGTCAGCGGGCCGAGGCGGACCGCGCGGGTGTCCGGCGGGGAGGCCCGCAGATGGCGGTCGTACTCCGCCCCCTCCGTCTCCGGGCCCTCGGTCCGCACCGCGCACAGCAGCCGTACCGGGGTGTCGCCCAGGCGGCGGGCCGCGAAGCCGAGGAGTTCCGCGCTGGCAGGATCCAGCCACTGGAGGTCGTCGGCGACGACGAGGACCGGGCCCGCGGCGGCCAGGGCGCGCAGCGCGGACAGCACCGCCAGGCGCAGCGCCAGTCCGTCGCGCTGGAGCGTTGACTCGCCGCGCCCGGTGAGCGCCGACTCCAGCGCGGTGCGCTGGGCCGCGGGCAGCCCGGGGGACACCTCGTCCAGGACGAGGCCCAGGAGGTCGGCGAGGGCGAGGAAGGGAAGGTGGGATTCCGACTCGGTGGCCGAGCAGCGCAGGACGGTGTGTGCCGTGCGGGCATATTCCGCGGCCAGGGTCCGCAGCACGGTCGACTTTCCAATTCCGGCGGGCCCGTGCAGCAACACACTGCCACCCCGGGTCAGTTGCTCACGCGCCGCGCCGAACGAGTCCTCCCGGCCGATGACCAGGGCGGAGCGGCGTCCGGCAGACTCCGCGAAGTCCCGTGGCACGGTGACCGCTCCCCTCCGTGTGTCGTGTCCGGGCCAATATTAGGCAATGGGCCGAAGCATTACGGAAGGGACGACGAGGTGAGCCAAATTACAAACACCGGAGACGCGAAAACAAACTCCGCCGGAAAGCCCCGGACCGCCCTGTGACGCCGGGTGCCTGCGGCAGCCACCCCGTGACGTCGGGTGCCTGCGGCAGCCACCCCGTGACACCGGGGCCTACGGCAGCCACCCCGTGCGGCGGGCCGTGGCGACCGCCTCGCCGCGGGTGCGGGCGCCCAGCTTGCGCATCGCCGACCGCAGGTAGCTCTTGACCGTCTCCGGGCCCAGGCCGAGCCGCCGCCCGGCCTGGGCGTTCGTGGCGCCCGCCGCCACGCACGCCAGGACGTCCACCTCGCGCGGAGCCAGCCGGGGCCCGGGCCGGGGAGCGTCGCCCGCCGCCAGCAGGCCGCACGCGTCCAGCAGCTCGTCCCGCAGCGCCGGGTCCGTGATCCTGGGCGCCAGCGCCCGCAGCGCCGCGTGCGCCTCCCGCACCTGCTCCCAGGCCGCACCGCCCGGTGCATCGCCCACGGGACCGCCCGCCGCACCGGCCACCGCACCACCCGCCGCACCGGGCACCGCACCGCGGCCCCCTCCCGGCCGGGCCGCCGCCAGCAGCTGTCCCGCCTCGTCCCGCAGCACCAGGGCCTGCTCGACGTCCCGCGCGGCGGCCACCGCGGCGTCCAGCGTGCGGTCACCCAGCGGCTCGGCCGTGCGCAGGGCGCCGTACAGCACGCCGCGCACCCGGCGCCGTACCACCACGGGCACCGCCAGTATCGAGCGGAGCCCCTCGGCGGCCACCGGCAGGTCGTACTCGTGGCTGATCTGCCGCGAGACCGAGTAGTCCGTCACCGCGCACGGGCGCGACAGCGCCACCGCCCGGCCGCCCAGTCCGTTGCCGGAGGCTACCGCGAGCGCGCTGAGCGCCGCCGTCGCCGTGCCGCTCAGCTCGCTGATGCGCACCTGCGGACGCCCGGACTCCACCAGCCCGCCGAAGGCCACCGGCAGCCCGGTCGCGCGCCGCAGCCGCACCAGCGCACTGCGGATCTCCACTCCGTCGGCCGTGTCCACCACCACTCGTTCCGCCCTCCCGGCGCCCGTCCCGGGGCGCACACCCCCGTTCGGGGGTAGTGAGACCTGCATCACGGATTACACGATGGTTTCGAGCCGCCCGGCAAGGTCCGGCACCAAGGAGGACAGATGACGACGGCCACGGAGCTGTTCCGCAGCGCACGGGACTTCCTGCTGGAACACCGTACGGACTACACCGCCGCCCACGAGGGCTTCACCTGGCCCCGGCCGGCGTACTTCAACTGGGCCCTGGACTGGTTCGACGTCATCGCCGACGGCAACGAGCGCACCGCCCTGCACATCGTCGAGGAGGACGCCACCGAGGTCCGCGTCTCGTTCGCCGAGATGTCCGCCCGCTCCGACCGCGTCGCCAACCGGCTGCGCGAGTGGGGCGTGCGCGCCGAGGACCGCGTCCTCGTCATGCTCGGCAACCAGGCGGAACTCTGGGAGACCGCGCTGGCCGCGATGAAACTGCGCGCCGTCGTCATCCCGGCCACCCCGCTGCTCGGCCCCGCCGACCTGCGCGACCGCGTCGACCGGGGCCGGGCCAGGCACGTGATCGTCCGCTCCGGGGACACCGGCAAGTTCGACGACGTGCCCGGCGACTACACGCGGATCGCCGTCGGCGGCACGACCGCGCCGGGCTGGCTGGCCTACGAGGACGCGCACACCGCCTCCGACGCCTTCACCCCGGACGGCCCCACCGCCTGCGACGACCCGCTGATGCTGTACTTCACCTCGGGCACCACCGCCCGCCCCAAGCTGGTCGAGCACACCCACGTGTCCTACCCCGTCGGCCACCTGGCGACCATGTACTGGATCGGGCTGCGGCCCGGCGACGTGCACCTGAACATCTCCTCGCCGGGCTGGGCCAAGCACGCCTGGTCCAACCTGTTCGCGCCCTGGAACGCCGAGGCGACCGTCTTCCTGTACAACTACACCCGGTTCGACGCGACCCGGCTGCTGGCCGAGATGGACCGGGCCGAAGTGACCACCTTCTGCGCCCCGCCGACCGTGTGGCGCATGCTGATCCAGGCCGACCTCGGCCAACTCGCCACCCCGCCCCGCGAGGTCGTCGCCGCCGGTGAGCCGCTCAACCCCGAGGTGATCGAACAGGTCCGCCGCGCGTGGAACGTGACCGTCCGCGACGGCTTCGGCCAGACCGAGACCGCCGTGCAGATCTCCAACAGCCCCGGACAGCTGCTCAAGACCGGTTCCATGGGCCGCCCCAGCCCCGGTTACCGCGTCGAACTCCTCGACCCGGTCAGCGGCGCGCCCGGCGCCGACGAGGGCGAGATCGCCCTGGACCTGTCCGACAGCCCCGTGGGCCTGATGACCGGCTACCACGGCGACCCCGACCGCACGGCCGAGGCGATGGCCGGCGGCTACTACCGCACCGGCGACATCGGCGCGCGCGACGCGGACGGCTACCTGACCTACGTGGGCCGGGCCGACGACGTGTTCAAGGCGTCCGACTACAAGATCAGCCCCTTCGAGCTGGAGAGCGCGCTCCTCGAACACGAGGCGGTCGCCGAGGCGGCGGTCGTGCCCGCGCCGGACGCGCTGCGCCTCGCGGTGCCGAAGGCGTACATCGTGCTCGCGGCAGGGTGGCAGCCGGGACCGGACACCGCGAAGGTGCTCTTCGAGCACTCCCGCTCCACGCTCGCCCCCTACAAGCGCCTGCGGCGCCTGGAGTTCGGCGAGCTGCCCAAGACCGTCTCCGGCAAGATCCGCCGCATCGAGCTGCGCGAGGCCACGGCGACCGGCTCCACCGACGAGTACCGCGAGGAGGACTTCCGGTGACCCCACCCCCACCCCCGCCGCAGCCGTCGTACGCCCACGGCACCAGCACCACCCCGCTGCTCGGCGACACCGTCGGCGCCAACCTCGCGCGCGCCGTCGCCGCCCACCCGGACCGCGAGGCCCTCGTGGACGTGCCGTCCGGACGGCGCTGGACCTACGCCGAGTTCGGCGCCGCCGTCGACGAACTGGCCCGCGCACTGCTCGCCAGGGGCGTCACCCGGGGCGACCGGGTCGGCATCTGGGCCGTCAACTGCCCCGAGTGGGTCCTCGTCCAGTACGCCACCGCCCGCATCGGCGTCATCATGGTGAACGTCAACCCCGCCTACCGGGCCCATGAGCTGGAGTACGTCCTGAGGCAGTCCGGCATCACGCTGCTCGTCGCCTCCCTCGCCCACAAAAGCAGCGACTACCGGGCGATCGTGGAGGAGGTCCGCGGCCGGTGCCCCGCGCTGCGCGAGACCGTCTACATCGGCGACCCGTCCTGGGACGCGCTCACCGCGGGCGCCGCGGCGGTGCCGCAGGAGCGGGTCGACGCGCTCGCCGCCGAGCTGAGCTGCGACGACCCGGTCAACATCCAGTACACCTCGGGCACCACCGGCTTCCCCAAGGGCGCCACCCTCTCCCACCACAACATCCTCAACAACGGCTACTGGGTGGGCCGTACGGTCGGCTACACGGAGCAGGACCGGGTGTGTCTGCCGGTGCCCTTCTACCACTGCTTCGGCATGGTCATGGGCAACCTGGGCGCCACCTCCCACGGCGCCTGCGTCGTCATCCCGGCCCCGTCCTTCGAGCCGGCGGCGACGCTGGAGGCGGTGCAGCGGGAGCGGTGCACGTCCCTGTACGGCGTCCCGACGATGTTCATCGCCGAGCTGAACCTGCCGGACTTCGCCTCGTACGACCTCACCACCCTGCGCACCGGCATCATGGCGGGCTCGCCCTGCCCGGTGGAGGTCATGAAGCGGGTGGTCGCCGAGATGCACATGGAGCAGGTCTCGATCTGCTACGGCATGACCGAGACCTCCCCGGTCTCCCTGCAGACCCGCATGGACGACGACCTCGGACACCGCACCGCCACCGTCGGCCGGGTCCTGCCGCACATCGAGGTCAAGGTCGTCGACCCGGTCACCGGCACAACCGTGCCGCGCGGCGACGCGGGCGAACTGCGCACCCGCGGCTACAGCGTGATGCTCGGCTACTGGGAGGAGCCGGAGAAGACGGCCGAGGCGATCGACCCGGGCCGCTGGATGCACACCGGGGACCTCGCGGTGATGCGCGAGGACGGGTACGTGGAGATCGTCGGCCGCATCAAGGACATGATCATCCGGGGCGGCGAGAACATCTACCCGCGCGAGGTCGAGGAGTTCCTCTACGGCCACCGCAAGATCGCGGACGTCCAGGTCGTCGGCGTACCGCACGAGCGGTACGGCGAGGAGGTGCTGGCCTGCGTCGTCGTGCGCGACGCCGCCGACCCGCTCACGCTGGAGGAGCTGCGGGCGTACTGCGACGGGCAGTTGGCCCACTACAAGGTCCCGAGCCGCCTCCAGCTCCTGGACTCCTTCCCGATGACCGTCTCCGGGAAGGTGCGCAAGGTGGAGCTGCGCGAGCGGTTCGGCGCCCCGCCGGAGCCGGACGGCAGCTGAGGCCGCACGGGCCCCAAGCCCGCCGGCGCCGGACGGCAGCTGAGGCCGCACGGCCCGCGGCCCGCCGGAGCCGGACGGCCGCCCGGGGCCGCGCGGCCTCAGCCCGCGGCCCAGCCGGCGCCCACCGCGCACAGCGCAGGGAGCACGAACAGCGCGGCGCCGAGCAGGTGCGGGAACCGGCCGCGTTCCCGCACCACCTCGCGGACCGTGAACGCCTTGCGCTGGGCCGCGTTCGTCCGCTTCGTCGACAGCGGGGTCAGCGAGCCCACCAGCACCAGCACCACCTCGGACCAGCGCAGCCGCGCCTCGCCGCGCACCGGGAGCGTCCACGACGACACCCAGCCGCGGAAGGGCAGCAGCGCCAGGACCGTCCCGCACAGGAACCCGGCGCACGCGGCGAACACCGACTGCCACGGCGCCCGGACACCGAACCCGAGGACCAGCGCCAGGGCGGCGACCGCGGGCAGGGCCACCATCGGGATCCACCGCTCCCGCCGCACCGGCAGCCAGCGCAGCAGCACGCAGGTGAGCACGAGGTCGAAGACCAGTACCGCGAACACGGAGAGGGGAAGGAGCACCTCGGAATCCTCAGCTGTCGGGAGGGGCGGCCGCCGCCCCGCTCATCCGATGAGAACGGCCACGAGGGCCGTCGTGGCCGCGAACGCGAGCAGGAAGACGAGGAGCTGCCCCTTCGTCACCTCGTCCGCCCGCCGGCCCTCGCGGTACAGGGCCAGCTGACGGGAGAGGTACGGGGCGTAGAGCAGCCGCAGTACGACGAGGACCAGGGCGACGAGGGTGAACAGGAAGAGCGCCTGCCGTCCGTCGCTGCCCCGCGCCAGGGTGTCTCCGCCGATGGCCACGGCGCCCGCCAGGGGCGGCAGTACGGCGGCGAACCGCTGGGCCTTCGTCGCGGCCAGCGACTGCCCCGCCACGGCGAGGGCGATTCCGGACACGACGGCCAGGATCCACCACTGGGCGACGGACATGTCGGGCGTCAGCATGAACTCTTCACCTCTTGCGGGCCGCGGTTGGCCACGGCGACGTCGGCGCACGGGGCGGGACGGTGATCGTATCCCGTCCCGCCCCGTCCGGTTGAGCGGTCGGCTACCAGGTCAGCCACCCGACGACCGTGGTCGCCGCGTCACCCACCACGCCGGAGATCTTGGAGCCGACCTCCTCGGCCACGGGCCGCAGCGCGTCGTCCAGGCCGCCGAACTTGCTGATCAGCGCTCCCTTGCCGAGGAAGATGCCGCCCACCGCGAACATGCCGAGCGCCGTGTGGAAGTCGCTGCCCTGCCAGTTGTCCGCGATGCCGTTCAGCAGGGCGCTCGCTCCCTGCAGGCCCCAGGAGACGAGGCCGACCGCGCCGGCCGCAGCCAGCAGGGCGGGCGCGGCGGGCGGGAAGCACAGGGCGCCCACGCCGAGGATGACGCTGGCCCCGCCCGCGATCGTGCTCCAGTGCCCGGTGACCGTCGCCCACTGCTTGGCCGAGCCGATGTCCTCCGGCCACAGCTCCCAGTCCCAGTACCAGGGCTTGTCCTCGTCCTCGTTCTGGGACGGGTTGGTCCCGTTCTCCTTGTCCTGCTTGGCCTTCTCCGCGGCCTTGCGCGCCGCCTCGGCGGCCTCCGCCTTCCGCTTGGCCGCGACGATGGCGTTGGCCTCGCTGGCGGCGTCGGCGGCGGCCTTGGCGTCCGCGCCGGCCTGGATCGCCGAGGCCCGGGCGCTGGCCGCCGAGGCCTGCGCCTGGGCGGCGGACGCGACGGCCTGCCGCGCGGAGGCGGACGCCTGCCGCATGGAGTAGTTCGCCGTCCTGGCCGCGCCGCGGGCCACGGTCGCCGCCTGCGAGGCGCTGGCCGCCGACGCGGCGGCGTCGGCCGCGGACTTGTCGGCCGCGTCCGCGTTGGCCTTCGCGTCGTCGGCGGCGTCGGCGGCGTCCTCCGCGTGGCCCTTCGCCTTGGCGGCCCACTCGGTCGCCTCCTCCGCGGCCTGCCTGGCCTCCGCCGCCGCCTTGGAGGCCAGCGCGGCGTCCTCCAGCGCCTTGGCGGCGACCTTCGCGGCATGCGCGAGGGTCGCGCGGACGGCGGCGACGTGGGTGGCGTGGTCCTCGTCGAGGCGGGCGATGTAGTACTTGTCGCGGGCGACGAAGTACCGCCGCATCCGGGCGGAGCCCTCCAGGACGATCTCCGCGGCCGACTTCATGTACGGGCCGCCCGAGTTGAGCAGGCGGAAGATCTCGACCTGGTCGTCCTGCTTGACGGCCTCCGCCAGCTCCACGTTGAGGAAGCGGTGCAGGGCCAGGGCGCCGCCGTCCGAGAGCGCTGCCTCGGCCTTCGCCCTGACCGCCTTCCCCGGGTCCTCGTTCAGGATCGAGAACACGGTGACCCGGTTGTCCGTGGCCGCCGCCTCGATGACGCCGGTGGCGAGGAAGTCGGTCGCCGCGTCCTCGGCCTCGTCGGCGAGCGCCTTGTGGGCGGCCTCGGCGACGGCCGGCTTGGCCGACTCGGCGATGGTGAGCACCGTCTCGCGGTCGTCCTGCCGCTGGGCGAGGAGGCGGTCGGCGCCGATCCAGTTGACGACGTCCTGGTCCTCGCCCGCGAGGGCGAACTCCGCGGCGCCGCGGGTCCAGCTGCCGGTGGAGTCCAGGAGCTTGACGGCCGCCTCGCGGCCCCGGGTGACGGCCGTCGCGGTGTCGCCGGCCTCCAGGGCCGCCTCCGCCGCGGCGATCGCGTCCTTGGTCTCGGTGGCGGTGCGGTCCGCCAGGGTGCGCTGGTTGTCGGCCTGCTTGGCGTCGTCGATCTCGGCCTGCGCCCTCAGCCGCGCCTCCAGGACGCCGAGTTCGGTGTCCTCGGTGATCCGGGCGGTCTCCGCCTCGCGCGCCGCGGTCTCCACGGCCTTGGCCTCCTCGACCGCGTCGGCGGCCGTGTTCGCCGCCTTCACCGACGCCTCGGCGTAGGCGGTGGAGCGCTTGGCGTACTCGACGGCCTCGCCGGCGTGCTTGGCGGCCTCCTCGGCCGCGTCCGCGGCCGCGTCGGCGTGGTCGGCCGCGCTGTTGGCGGCGTCCCGGGCGACCGCCGCCGCGGCGGCGGCCCGGTTGGCCAGGGTCCGGGCGGTACCGGCGGCCCGGGTGGCGCGCCCCGCGGCCGCGTTGGCCTCGGCGGCGGCCTGCCGGGCGGCGGCAGCCTGGGACTGGGCGACACCCGCCGACGCGGCCGCGCTGGCGGCGGCGTTGGCGGCGGCCGCGGCGTTCTGCGCCGCCCCCGCGGCGGCGGAGCCGGCGGCCGACGCCTGCCGCGAGGCGACGGCGGCGTGATCGGCGGCCTTCGCCGCGGTGCGCGCGCGGCTCGCGGCGTTGCGGGCGCCCTCGGCCGCGGCGCGCGCGGCGGACGCCTTGGAGGCGTCCTTGGAGGCGGCGATCGCGGCACCGTAGGCGCGGGAGGCGGCGTTGCCCGCCGAGGCGGCGGCAGCGGCGGCGGCCTGCGCCGCCCGTGCGGCCCGGCCCGAGGCGGCCTGAGCGGTGCGGGAGGCGGCGATCGCGGTGTTGGCGGCGTTGGCCGCGCCCCGGGCGGCGCTCGCCGCGCTGTTGGCCGCGCGGGCCGACTTGCGGACGTCGTCCTTGGCGGCCAGGGCCTCCTCGGCGGCCTTCTCGGCGGCGGCCTTGGCCTTCTCCGCGGCCTTCTTGGCCTGGTCGGACGCGGCCACCGCCTGGTCGGACTTGAGGCTCGCCTGCTTGCCCTCGCGCTCGACGACGGCGACCAGCTGCTCGATCGTCGCGGTCTCCTCGTCGCGGGCCCGCGCGATGAACTGGCCGGAGACGAGGAAGCGGCGGACGGCAGCGGGCGTGCCCTCGTCCAGGGCCCGCTCGGCGTACTTCTTCACCTCGGGCGAGGCGGTGCTGAGGATCGTGAAGAGTTCGACCTTCTCGTCCTCGGCCTGCGCCGTGTACTGCGTGTCGTCCAGGAAGGTGCGCAGCGCCTTGGCGGTGCCCGCGTCCAGGGCCTTGGTGGCCTCGCGCGCCACTCCGGTCCCGCTGTTGTTCATGACGGTGAGCACCGCGACCCGCAGGTCGGTCGTGACGGGTTCGACGTAGCCGTCGTTCAGATAGGCGGTGACGGCGTCGTCGCCCGCGCTCAGCGCCGACTCGGCCGACTGCTGGGTGGACCTGCCGGCGTGCGGGAGTCCGCTGAGCACGGCGAAACGATTGTCCTCCGCCTGGGCGACGGGGAGTTCACTGCTGAGGAAGGCGGAGACGGCGGCCTGCGAACCGGTCAGGGCGAGGGCGGCGGCCTCACGGACGGCGACGCCGCCGATCTTGTACTGCCACACCGCCCTGCCGCGGTCGGTGTCGGGCAGATCCGGGTCGGTGTCGCCGGGGTCGCCCTCGGCGGCCCGGGCGGGTGCGGCGGCGAGGACGGTCAGGCCGGGCAGGGCCGGAACGGCGGCGGCCCCGGCGATGGTCGTGAGTATGCGGCGTCTGCTCCACAGTGACGCGGACAAATTGAGAATCCTTCCCGTACGGGCAACGGCCGGACGACTACGGACACGACGGCCCGACGGCCCATTTCAAGAAGGGCGTTGACAGGCCGTCACGGAGTCGGGAGTGCGCGTCGGAACATTACCTCTCCGTCACCGAATCATCACCATTATTTCGGCGGAAAAATTTCCGCGGAGGGTAAATTTGCCGAGGTAGATGCGCTGTCGAATGCGAAATGCATTACTGGACCTTCACGCGCCCTTCACAGAATCTCCACGGAGTTCCGTACAACTTTTCCGCAAGTGACGCACGTCACGTGCCCCTTGCAATCAGTGACCAGTTTGTGACGGTTAAGTCGTTGGACAAAAGCATTTCCGCCGACTTCCATCGGGACGCCGCGGGGTGCGGGCACGGTCTCGGTCGCCCCGTGGCCGCACTTGTGCCGGACATTCGGTTCGCCTCGACCCATAGGACTGTGATGAAGAGAAAGTCGCGCATCGGTAGATCGGGAATGAAGGGTCGTTTCCTGATACGGACGGCGGCCGCCGCGGTGGCCGCGGGAGCCCTGGCCTGGCTGGTGGCGGCCCAGGCGGACACCTCCGTCGGCCGGGACGGCACCGCCGTGCGGGCCGTCGCCGACGAGGCACCCGGCTACGCGGTCGAGGACTTCGCCTATCCGCAGGCGGACAAGATCCTCGAAGAGCAGGGCATCCTCCTCAAGCGCGGCGACGGCCACATCGTCCTCGCCGCGTGCCAGGCGGGCACCGGCCAGCTGGAGGTCTACTCCCGCGAGACGGCGAGCGTCTGCTTCGAGGTCAGCGGCAGCGACGGCTGGCTGACGATGGAGATCCCGTCGGTCTACGGCGTGAAGACGAACGAGTACGCGACCGAGGTCGACATGACCGTCGCCGACGAGGAGAAGTCCTGGGACATCCCGGCCAACTCCTGGAAGGGCGTCGGCGAGAGCGACGACGGGCAGGGGCGTCCGCACGTACTGGTGGAGATCAGGACGTCCAAGTGACCGGCAGGGCCCCAGCAGTGACGAGCAACCAGCCGAACCGTCCCTCCGGACCCGCAGCAAGGAACACGACAATGCCGCACCCCAGATCCAGACACGTGCGCCTCACCGCGCTCGCCGCCGCCCTGCTCGCCGGGCCGCTCGCGCTGACCGCCGGCCCCGCGGCCGCCGTGACCGGCCCCGCGGTCCCCGACTCCGACACCACCCGCGCCTACACCGCGCAGATCGTCGTCGGCGACCACGACCGCGGCTGCTCCGGGGTCCTGGTCGACGCCGAGTGGCTGCTCACCGCGGCCAGTTGCTTCGCCGAGAACCCCGTCGAGAGCCTCGCCGTGCCCGCGGGCAAGCCCGCCCTGACCACCACCGCCACCATCGGCCGCGCCGACCTCACCGGCACCGGGGGCGCGGTCCGCACGGTCGTGGAGCTGGTGCCCCGCACGGACCGGGACGCGGTGCTGGCCCGGCTGAACCGCCCGGTCACCGATGTCACCCCCGTCGCGCTGGCCACCGCCGCGCCCACCGCGGGCGAGAAGCTGACCCTCAGCGGCTACGGCCGCACCAAGACCGAGTGGGCGCCGCTGAACCTGCACACCGGCACCTTCTCCGTCGGAGCCGCCGACGCCACCACCGCCACCGTCACCGGCGAGGACGGCGTGGCCGCGTGCATGGGCGACACCGGAGGCCCCCTGGTCCGCACCGTGAACGGCGGCGCACAGCTGGCCGCCCTCGGCAGCCGCTCCTACCAGGCGGGCTGCTACGGCATCGACGCCGCCGAGACCCGTACCGACGGCATCGTCACCCGCGTCGACGACCTCGGTTCCTGGGTGGCGTCCAAGGTGGGCGCGGGCCGGATCACCGACTTCAACTGCGACGGCGTCGAGGACATCGCCGTCGCCGACCCGCTGGCCACCGTCGGCGGCGACGCCAAGGCCGGCCTCGTCCGGATCGTCTACGGCGGCGGCCGGGGAACCGCCGAGATCTCCCAGGACCTCGACTGGGTCCCGGGCGGGTCCGAGCCGGACGACCAGTTCGGCGCGGCGCTGGCCACCGTCGACTACGACGAGGACGGCTGCACCGACCTGGTGGTCGGCACCCCGCGCGAGAACCTCGGCTCCGCCACCGACGCCGGCATGGTCGACATCCTGCACGGCGGCCGGGACGGCCTCGGCACCTCGGCGACCAAGTTCACCCACTTCGAGCAGGCCAAGGGCAACGGCTCCCTCTCCGCCTCCACCCCGGAGACCGGCGACCTGATGGGCGCGTCCCTCGCCGCCGGCACCACCGCCGCCGGCAAGCCCTTCGTGGTGATCGGCACGCCCGGCGAATCCCTCGGCAGCCTCGCCGCCGCGGGCGAGGCCTTCTACGTGCACGACGGCACCAACGTCACCCTGCACCAGGACCGCGCCGACACCCCCGGCACCGCGGAGGCGGGCGACCGCTTCAGCGAGAGCGTCGCGGCCGACGCCAACCACATCGCCATCGGCGTGCCCGGCGAGGCGATCGGCACGGACGCCGAGGCCGGCGGCGTGACGGTGTACTCGCACGCGCTGAACGCCGAGAAGCGGCCCACCCCGCTGTTCGGCATGGACCAGGACCTGGACACCGTCTCCGGCGGCTCCGAGCCCGGCGACCTGTTCGGCGCGTCCGTGGCCCTGGCCCCCTACCGCCCCGCCGGCTCCGCGAAGGCCGACGAGTCGCTCCTCGCGATCGGCTCGCCGGGCGAGGCCCTGAACGTGAACGGCGTCAGCAAGGCGGAGACGGGCAGCGTCCTCACCTTCCGCGTCACGGCGAACGGCACGTTCACCCAGCTCAACGGCATCTCCTCCGGCACCGGCGACGACGACGTCTCCGGCACCTCCGAGGCCGGTGACCACTTCGGCGCCACCGTGACCGCGATCAACACCGCGCCGCGCGAGGTCGGTACGGAGGCGACGATGAAGATGGCCGTCGGCATCCCCGACGAGGCCATCGGCACGGCGAAGAGCTCCGGCGCCGTGCACGTCTTCTCGATGCTCGGCTCGCCCGGCGCCAACGACAAGTGGATCGAGTCCGGCGACGGCGACGGCATCCCGGGCGCGCCCGGCGCGGGCCAGCGCCTCGGCTCCAGCATCCACTTCACCGGCACCCACCTGTACGTCGGCATGCCGTACGGGCCCACCAGCACCGGTGCGCTGTACGCCCTGCCGATGTCCAACGTGACCCTCGGTCAGCCCAACGCCGAGCCCACCGTGTACCAGCCGGGCCAGGGCGGGCTCCCGTCCTCCGGCACCGCCTTCGGGTACGCGGCGAGGTAGCGGGCGGTTCCCGCACGGGTGCGCGGCGGCAACCGCCCGCACCCGGCGGTTCTCAGTCGGCCGTGGCGTCCAGCGCCACGGCCGACGCGTTGGCCGGGCGCGGCACGCCCGTCCTTTCGAGCACGAACAGCGGCACGTCCAGCAGGTCGGCCCGGACGCGGGCGTCCGCCGCGTAACCGGCCAGCGAGAAGTACACGCAGCGCGCCGACTCCGCCATCGCCGTCAGCCACAGGCACTCCACGTCCCGCACCGAGGCCGGGTCCGCCGCCGGGTCGACCTGGACGACGATGCCGGGCGCGGCCAGCCCGACGCCGGACAGCGGCCGCTGGTCGGCGCGCCGGACGTCCCGGTGCCCCAGCCCGCGCAGGTACAGCACGGCGGCGGTGACCGCGTCCCGGGCCGTGCGGATCGGCACCGCCCGGTGGGCCGGCACCCGGGACCCGGGAGCGCGTTCGGAGCGGCCCGGGGCCGTGGCGTCGACGGGCACGCACAGCACCGTCCCGCAGGGGCAGCCCAGTTCCGGCCGCGGCCACGGGCTTCCGGCCCCGCAGGCCGCGCAGCGCACGGTGATCCACTCCTCGTCCCACGCCCGGTGGGTGACCGGGCTCGCGCTCCCCTCCGGGTCGAGCGCCGGCGCCACGGGCTGCCCGCACACGCAGGGGTACGAGGGCGCCGTGTAGCGGTGCCGGCGCCCGCAGGCGGTGCAGCACACCGAGATTGTCTCGGACATGACCCCCATCGTCCTCCCTTGACGGCCTCCGGCCACCCACTTACATTACTTCCAGATCGTAGAAACCAAATTTCGCTATACGGAAGTTGCTACGGAAGAGCTCACCGCGGGGCGCGACGGGAGTGCGAATCCGACAGCCGGAGCAGGAGTACTCGATGGCTCGTATGACCGCTGCCCGAGCGGCAGTTGAGATCCTCAAGCGCGAGGGCGTCACCGACGCGTTCGGTGTGCCGGGCGCGGCGATCAACCCCTTCTACGCGGCGCTCAAGGCGTCCGGCGGCGTCCAGCACACCCTCGCCCGCCATGTCGAGGGCGCCTCGCACATGGCGGAGGGCTACACCCGCACCCGTCCCGGCAACATCGGCGTGTGCGTCGGTACTTCGGGCCCGGCCGGCACCGACATGATCACCGGCCTGTACTCGGCGAGCGGCGACTCGATCCCGATCCTGTGCATCACCGGCCAGGCACCGACCGCGGTGATCCACAAGGAGGACTTCCAGGCCGTCGACATCGCCTCCATCGCGGGGCCGGTGACGAAGATGGCGGTCACCGTCCTGGAGGCCGCGCAGGTCCCCGGCGTCTTCCAGCAGGCGTTCCACCTGATGCGCTCCGGCCGCCCGGGACCGGTCCTGATCGACCTGCCGATCGACGTCCAGACGACCGAGATCGAGTTCGACCCGGAGACCTACGCGCCGCTCCCCGTCTACCGCCCCACCGCCACCCGTGCCCAGGTCGAGAAGGCGATCGGCCTGCTCAACTCCGCCGAGCGCCCGCTGATCGTGGCCGGCGGCGGCGTGATCAACGCCGACGCGGCCGACCTGCTCGTGGAGTTCGCCGAGCTGACCGGAACCCCGGTCGTGCCGACCCTGATGGGCTGGGGCCTGCTCCCCGACGACCACGAGCTGAACGCCGGGATGGTCGGCCTGCAGACCTCGCACCGCTACGGCAACGCGACCTTCCTGGAGTCCGACTTCGTCCTCGGCATCGGCAACCGCTGGGCCAACCGCCACACCGGCAAGCTGGACGTCTACACCGCCGGGCGGACGTTCGTCCACGTCGATGTCGAACCGACCCAGATCGGCAGGATCTTCGCCCCGGACTACGGCATCGCCTCCGACGCCGGGGCGGCCCTGGAGCTGTTCGTCGAGGTCGCCGGGGAACTGAAGGCGGCGGGGAAGCTGCCCGACCGCACCGCCTGGGCCGCCTCCGCGCAAGAGCGCCGGGCCACCCTCCAGCGCCGTACGCACTTCGACGACGTCCCGATCAAACCGCAGCGCGTCTACGAGGAGATGAACAAGGCCTTCGGCCCCGAGACCCGGTACGTCTCCACCATCGGCCTCTCGCAGATCGCCGGCGCCCAGATGCTGCACGTCTACCGTCCGCGGCACTGGATCAACTGCGGCCAGGCCGGACCGCTCGGCTGGACCGTCCCGGCCGCCCTCGGCGTCGCCAAGGCCGACCCGGACGCCCAGGTCGTGGCGCTCTCCGGGGACTACGACTTCCAGTTCATGCTGGAGGAGCTGGCGGTCGGCGCGCAGCACAAGATCCCCTACGTGCACGTCCTGGTCAACAACTCCTACCTGGGCCTGATCCGCCAGGCGCAGCGGGCGTTCGACATCGACTTCCAGGTCAACCTGGAGTTCGAGAACATCAACTCGCCCGAGCTGGGCGTCTACGGCGTCGACCACGTCAAGGTCGCCGAGGGCCTGGGCTGCAAGGCGGTCCGGGTGACCGACCCGAACGAGCTGGGCGCGGCCCTGGAGCAGGCCAAGAAGCTCGCCGCCGAGCACCGGGTGCCGGTCGTCGTCGAGGCGATCCTGGAGCGCGTCACCAACATCTCGATGTCGGGGACGAACGACATCTCCAACGTGGTGGAGTTCGAGGAGGTCGCGACCGAACCGGGGCACGCGCCGACGGCGATCCGGACGCTGAAGGTCTGACCCGCGCGGCCGGCCGAGCGCCGGGAGCGGCCCGTTCCCCAGGAGGGGGGCGGGCCGCTCCCACGTGTCCCGGCCCTCCCCGGCTGCGGACGGCGCCTACGCGCTCGTCAGCTCCCGGGATGCTCGTGCAGCCCCGGCCAGTCCTCCGGGCCGCCGCCCTGCCACTCGACCAGGTTGCTGTCCTCGACGTCCGTCACGTACAGGTCGGCCCGGCGCAGCAGTTCGGCGACGTCGTCGATGTGCGAGGCGACACCGAGGGTCTCCTCGCCGGAGGTGACGCGGCGGGAGCCGTCCAGGGCGGGGGAGTGGACGACGACGTGCGGGTGCTCGGGTGGGTGTGCCATGCCTTCAGGCTGCTGCGCGGACACGGATTCCGCACCCCGGCGGACGCCGGAAAGCGCCGGGGTGCGGAGTTTTCCGCACCCCGGCGCTTCCAGGTCGGTGGTGTGCGTTCAGGCGGTGCCCGTCCGGCGGCGCGAGGCCGGGCGCGACAGGTCGTTCGCGCCGCCGGACGGAGTCTCGTCCCTCCCGGAAGGAGGGTGGCTGGGACCGCGGCGGTGCGACGGGCCCGCGGCGCTCCTCCCCTCAGGTCGTAGGAGAAGCGTCCGTGCCTTTCACCACCGCACTGGCTCGCAGGCCGCCGCGGTCCTCGCCCTGCCCGCGCCGGCACCCGGCTCGCACCCCTCATCCGGGTCGCCCGGTGCCCGCGCGGGCCGCGCACACGGCCCCGGCCTCCCCGCCGGGTTCCGTGCGCGGGCCGGTGGGTCAGTCCTCGCGCAGGGCGCGGACCGCCTCCGCCACGCGCCTGCCGTACTCGCGGTCGGCCGCGTGGAAGTGCGCGAGGTTCTTCTCGACGACGCCGCCGCGGGAGACCTGGGAGAGGCCGCCCGCGATGGTCGCGACCAGCCGCTCCCGCTCCTCCTCGCTCATCAGCCGGTACAGCTCGCCGGCCTGGAAGAAGGGGTCGTCCTTGGTGTGCTGCGGTGCCTCGTGGGTGCCGGTGTGCCCGGAGACCTCGAGCGGCGCCGCCAGCGGCCGGCCCGTCTCGACCGGGCCGTCGTAGGAGTTCGGCTCGTAGTTCCGGGCGTCGCGGCCCTGCGGGTTGGCCGCCATCAGACCGTCGCGGCCGTAGTTGGCCGCGCCGCCGGGGACCGCCCGCGGGGCGTTGACCGCGAGCTGGGTGTGGTTGACGCCGAGGCGGTAGCGGTGCGCGTCCGCGTAGGCGAACAGGCGGCCCTGGAGCATCTTGTCGGGGGAGGGGCCGATGCCCGGCACGAAGTTGTTCGGCGAGAACGCCGCCTGCTCGACCTCCGCGAAGACGTTGTCCGGGTTGCGGTCGAGGACCAGCCGGCCCACCCGCCTGAGCGGGTGGTCGCGGTGCGGCCACACCTTGGTCACGTCGAACGGGTTGAAGCGGTAGTCCGCCGCCTCGGCCACCGGCATCAGCTGCACGTACAGCGTCCAGGACGGGTGCACCCCGCGCTCGATCGCCTGCACCAGGTCCGTCTGGTGCGAGGCCGGGTCCTCGCCCGCGAGCTTCGCGGCCTCGTCGGCGGTCAGGCAGCGGATGCCCTGGTCGGTCTTGAAGTGGTACTTGACGAGGAAGGACTCGCCCTCGGCGTTCGTCCACTGGTAGGTGTGCGAGCCGAAGCCGTCCATGTGGCGGTAGGACGCCGGGATGCCGCGGTCGCCCATCAGCCACGTCACCTGGTGCGTGGCCTCGGGGGAGTGCGCCCAGAAGTCCCAGACGTTGTCCGGCTCCTGACGGCCCGAGAACGGGTCCCGCTTCTGCGAGTGGATGAAGTCGGGGAACTTGATCGGGTCCTTGATGAAGAACACCGGGGTGTTGTTGCCGACGAGGTCGTAGTTGCCCTCCCCGGTGTAGAACTTCACCGCGAAGCCGCGCGGGTCGCGGACCGCGTCCGCGCCGCCCAGCGAGTCGGCCACGGTGGAGAAGCGCAGGAAGACCTCGGTGCGCCTGCCGACCGCGCTGAGGAAGTCGGCGTGCGTGAAGCCGGTGACGTCGTCGGTGACTTCGAAGTGGCCGTAGGCGCCGGAGCCGCGGGCGTGCACCACACGCTCCGGGATGCGCTCCCGGTTGAAGCGGGCGAGCTTCTCGATGAGGTGCTGGTCCTGGATCAGGAGCGGGCCGCCGATGCCGGCGGAGGCGGAGTTCTGGTTGTCGGCGACCGGGGCGCCGGACTCGGTGGTGAGCACGCGCTGCGACATCGTGGACCTTCCGTGACCTTGGTGCGAGCGTCAGCGGAAACGCATTTCCGCTTTGTGGAGCTTCAGGGGGCTGGGGTGGAGCCTAGGTTTGGGCGGGTGGTGCGTCAACAGTTTGTTGAAGTGGGTTCCGGGCGGCGGCGCCGCTCGGGCGCGACAGGACAGGTGTCAGCGGCGCCGCCACCCGGAAGTCTCATGCGGTGGTGCGTACGGCGGTGGTCCGTGGGGCAGTGGCGCGTACGGCAGTGGTGTGTAGGGCCGTGGTGTGTACGGCGGTCAGCCCCGGTCGCCGGAGAGCCGCTCCACGGCCCGCAGCAGGGCCGAGTGGTCCAGGCCGCCGTCGCCCTGGGCGCGCAGGGACGCGACCAGCTGGGCGACCACGGCGCCGACCGGCAGGGCCGCGCCGACGGTGCGGGCGGCGTCGGTGACGATGCCCATGTCCTTGTGGTGCAGGTCGATGCGGAAGCCCGGTTTGAAGTCGCGGCCGAGGAAGTTGTCCTTCTTCCGCGTCAGCACGGTCGAGCCGGCCAGACCGCCGCCCAGCACGTCCAGCGCGGCCTTCAGGTCCACGCCGGACTTCTCCAGGAAGACCACGGCCTCGGCGCACGCCTGGATGTTGACGGCGACGATCAGCTGGTTGGCGGCCTTCACGGTCTGGCCCGAGCCGTGCGGACCGCACAGCACGATGGTCTTGCCCAGCGCCTCCAGGAGCGGCCGCGCCTCGTCGAAGTCGGCCTGCTCGCCGCCGACCATGATGGACAGCACGGCCTCGACCGCGCCGGCCTCGCCGCCGGAGACGGGGGCGTCCAGGACGCGCAGGCCCTTGCCCTTCCCCGCCTTCGCGAGGTCCACCGAGGTCTGCGGGGTGATCGACGACATGTCGACAAGGAGCGCGCCCGGCCGCGCGTTCTCCAGGATGCCGTCGGGGCCGTAGGCGATGGCCTCGACCTGCGGGGACGCGGGCACCATGGTGACGATCACGTCGGCGTCGCGCACGGCCTCGGCGATCGAGCCGGCCGCGGTGCCGCCGGCCGCGGAGAGCCGGTCCAGCTTCTCCTGCTCCAGGGTGAAGCCGGTGACCCGGTAACCCGCCTTGACCAGGTTCTCCGACATGGGGGAGCCCATGATGCCGAGGCCGATCCAGGCGATCTTGGGGAGCGTGCTCATGATGGGTACCTCTCTGGGAAGTTCTGCGGAGGGCGCTCAGCGGGCCGCGCGGGCCCCGGCCGGCAGCCAGGAGAAGGACTGGGCGCTGGGGGCGTCGCCGGGCTTGTACTCCAGGCCGACCCAGCCGTCGTATCCGGCCTTCGTCAGGCGGTCGAGCAGGTCCTCCAGCGGGAGGGAGCCCGTGCCGGGGGCGCCGCGGCCCGGGTTGTCGGCGATCTGGACGTGGCCGGTCTTCGCGGCGTACGCGTCGATCACCCGCGGCAGGTCCTCGCCGTTCATGGACAGGTGGTAGAGGTCCATGAGGAACTTGGCGTTGCCGAGTCCGGTGGCCTCGTTGACCTTGTCGACGACCCCGACGGCGGCCGGCGCCGACACCAGCGGGTACCGGGGCGACTCGGGCTCGTTGAGCGCCTCGACCAGCAGGACGGCGCCGATCCGGTCGGCCGCGCGGGCGGCGAGGGCCAGGTTCTCCAGGGCCAGCCGGTCCTGCTCGGCCGGGTCCACGCCGTCCACGCGGTTGCCGTACAGGGCGTTGAGGGCCGTGCAGCCCAGCGACCCGGCGAAGCCGGCGGCCACGTCGATGTTGGCGCGGAAGCGGTCGGACTCCTCGCCGGGGATCGACAGCGCGCCCCGGTCGGGTCCGGGCAGCCGTCCGGCGTAGAAGTTGAGCCCGGTGAGCCGGACGCCCGCGTCCTCGACGGCTGCCTTCAGGGCGTCGAGTGCGGACTGCTCGGGGGTGGGCGAGTCGATCCACGGCCACCACAGCTCGACCGCGGTGAAGCCGGCCGCGGCGGCTGCCGCCGGACGCTCCAGGAGCGGGAGTTCCGTGAAGAGGATCGACAGGTTGACGTTGAAGCGCTGGTCTGCGAATCCCATCGGATGCCGCGCTCCCTTCCGTTTCGATCGATATTCCGCAATACGGAAGATGCTTTCTGCTTAATGGAAGATTGCCGGTGGGGTGTCGCCGTTGTCAAGAGGGGGGCGGCGGAAAACGGTCACCGGGCGTTAGGTTGACGGCGTGCGATTGAGACTGGAGTTCACGACCGAGCCCTTCGACCTGGACGAGGCGCCCGCCCACGCGGTGGTGGCCCGGGAGGTCGTCGAGTCGGCGGAGCTGGACGCGGTCGACGTCGGCCCGTTCGGCAACACCGCGGAGGGCGGCGCCGACCAGGTGCTCACCGCCGTGGACGCGCTGCTGCGCCGCTCCCTGGAGGCCGGCGCCACCCGTATCTCGCTCCAGGTCAACGTGGTCGGGGGAGACGCCGAAGGAGAGGGGGAGCGGTGACCGGCCCCGCCGAGGAGCCGTTCCTCGCGGCCGTCAAGCCCCTGGTCGACGCCATCGGCGGCGAGATGCTGCCGCCGGACGAGGCCGGGCGGGACGACGTGGTGCTCGCCTGGGAGGGTGCCGACGTCGTCGCCGTGCGCCTGCCGCAGCTGGCGGACTCCCTGGATCACATCCTGAGTGCCATGGAGCGCCGGCAGGGCCGGCCGCTGGCCGACCTCGACCGCCGGACCAAGCAGGAGGTCGTACGGACCCTGGAGGCGCGCGGCGCCTTCGCCGTACGGCACGGAGTGGAGACCGTCGCGAGCGCGCTCGGCGTCAGCCGCTTCACCGTCTACAACTACCTCAACCGTGAGAAGGGCACCTGACCTGCACGGTTCCCGCCCTCTTCGAGCCGCCGCCCGGCGAGGGGGCGGCGGCTTTTCCCGCGCCAAATTTTCAACAAACTGTTGACGGCTTGTTTCGAAGGGCGTTAGCTGTCCGGCACGCCCGTTCAGTACAAGGCCACGGAGGCTCCCGTGACGTCCACCTTCGCGTCGGGCCTGGCCCGGTTCAACGCCCTCGACGAGCCGGCGGCACGCGCCGAACTCCACGAGGCGTGCGCCGCCACGGCGTGGGTCCGGCACCTGCTCGCCGCCCGCCCCTTCGCCACCACCGACGACCTGTACACCGCGAGCGACGCCGCCACGGCCCGGCTCACGGCGGACGACCTCGCCGAGGCGATGGCCGGGCACCCGCCGATCGGCCGCCCCCGGCCGGGCGACCCCACCTCGTCCCGCGAACAGGCGGGCATGTCGGGCGCCGCCGAGGAACTCAAGGCGGAGATGCTCGAACTGAACCTGGCCTACCAGGAGAAGTTCGGCCACGTCTTCCTGATCTGCGCCACCGGCCGGACCGGCGAGCAGATGCGCGACGCGGTCAAGGAGCGGATCGGCAACTCGCCCGAGCAGGAGCGGGAAAACGTCCGCACCGAACTGGGCAAG
Source organism: Streptomyces olivaceus (assembly GCF_000721235.1). Lineage (GTDB taxonomy): Bacteria > Actinomycetota > Actinomycetes > Streptomycetales > Streptomycetaceae > Streptomyces > Streptomyces olivaceus. The sequence continues at coordinate 80,606 of NZ_JOFH01000009.1, read as the reverse complement.
ATCAACCGCATCCGCCTGACCCGACTCGTCGAACAGGACGCCCGACCATGAGCACCAGCACCACCGCCTCCGTGTCCACGCACATCCTGGACACCAGCGCCGGCCGCCCCGCCCGGGGCGTCCCCGTCCACCTCGCCGCCCGCGCGGGCGCGGAGGCGGACTGGCGGACGCTCGGCGCCTCCGCGACCGACGCCGACGGCCGGTGCAAGGACCTCCCGGCCCTGCCGGAGGGCACCACCCACGTACGGCTCGGCTTCGACACCGAGGCGTACTTCACCGAGGCGTACTCCGCCCAGAAACAAGCCGCGGCCCAGCAGGACGCCCCCGCGCTCCGGGACAGCGAGAACGACCGGCCCGTGTTCTTCCCCGAGGTCACCGTCGCCTTCGCGGTGGTGCCCGGCGAGCACTTCCACGTTCCGCTGCTGCTCAACCCGTTCGGCTACTCCGTTTACCGAGGGAGCTGACCGACACATGACCCGATTCGTCCTGGGACAGAACCAGTACGGCAAGGCGGAGAACCGCGTTGTCAAGATCACGCGTGACGGCGACACGCACCACATCAAGGACCTGAACGTCTCCGTCGCCCTGTCCGGCGACATGGAGGAGGTCCACCGCAGCGGCTCCAACGCCAACGTCCTGCCGACCGACACCACCAAGAACACCGTGTTCGCCTTCGCCAAGGAGCACGGCATCCGCAGCGCCGAGGACTTCGGCGTCCGGCTCGCCCGCCACTTCGTGGACGACAACGAGCCCATCCGCCGGGCCCGCATCCGGATCGAGGAGTACGGCTGGGAGCGGATCGAGACCTCCAAGGGCGGCGCCCGCTTCGTCGGCGCCGAGGAGATCGCCCACTCCTTCGTCCGCACCGGCCAGGAGACGCGCGTCGCGCAGATCACCTACGACGGCCACGGCATCCAGGTGCTCTCCGGCTTCAAGGACCTGACCGTCCTGAACTCCACCAACTCCGAGTTCTTCGGCTTCCTCAAGGACAAGTACACGACCCTTCAGGAGGACTACGACCGCATCCTCGCCACCACCGTCTCCACCTGGTGGCGGCACAACTGGGACGGCGCCGACCCGCACGCCCCCGACTGGGACCGCTCCTACGGCGGGGTGCGCAAGCACGCGCTCCAGGCCTTCGCCGAGACCTACTCGTACTCCTTGCAGCAGAACCTCTTCGAGATGGGGGTACGGGTGCTCAACTCCCGCGACGAGGTGGACGAGATCCGCTTCTCGATGCCCAACAAGCACCACTTCCGCTCGGACCTGTCGCCCTTCGGGATCGACAACGAGGCCAAGGACGGCGCGGTCTACTACGCCGCCGACCGCCCCTACGGCCTGATCGAGGCCACCATCCTGCGCGACGGCGCCGAACAGCTGATCCCGGTCGACATGACCAACCTCTGACACGAAGGGTGTGGTCCCGGGGCCGGCCGGCCCCGGGAGCGCATCCGTCCCACTCCCTCGGCACCCGGAGCCGCCGCACGGTTCCGGCACTCAAATCCTCCCAGGGTCCTGCCGTGCCCTCCCCGTGGGTACCCGACTCTCGCCCACGGGCCGCACCGAAGACAAGGAAGCAGCATGGCAGCAACTCCCGGCACCTCACCGGCAGCCGAGCGCACCGTCATCGAGAACTGTGCGATCGCCACCGTGGACGCGGACGACACCGAGTACGCCTCGGGCCATGTCGTGATCGCCGGCAACAGGATCGAGTCCGTGGGCGCGGGACGGGCGCCCGAGGGCCTGGGGAACGTCGCGGCGCGGATCGACGCGACCGGACACCTCCTCACGCCCGGCCTGGTCAACACCCACCACCACTTCTACCAGTGGCTCACCCGGGGCCTGGCCACCGACCACAACCTGTTCGACTGGCTGACCGCGCTGTACCCGACGTGGGCGCGCATCGACGAGCCGATGGCCCACGCGGCGGCCCAGGGCTCCCTCGCCATGATGGCCCGCGGCGGCGTCACCACCGCCATGGACCACCACTACATCTACCCGCGCGGCACCGGCGACCTCTCCGGCACGATCATCCGCGCCGCCCGCGACATGGGCGTCCGCTTCACCCTCGCCCGCGGCTCCATGGACCGCGGCGAGTCCGACGGCGGGCTGCCGCCGGACTTCGCGGTGGAGAGCCTGGACGACGCGCTCGCCGCCACCGCCGCCACCGTCGAGGAGCACCACGACCCCTCCTTCGACGCCATGACCCAGGTCGCCGTGGCCCCCTGCTCGCCCTTCTCCGTCTCCACCGAACTGATGCGCCAGGGAGCGGAGTTGGCGCGCCGGCTCGGCGTGCGGCTGCACACCCACGGCTCGGAGACCAAGGAGGAGGAGAAGTTCTGCCACGAGCTGTTCGGCATGGGCCCGACCGACTACTTCGAGTCCACCGGCTGGCTCGGCGAGGACGTGTGGATGGCGCACTGCGTCCACATGAACGACTCCGACATCGCCGCGTTCGCCCGCACCGGCACCGGCGTCGCCCACTGCCCGTCCTCCAACGCCCGCCTGGCCGCCGGGATCGCCCGCGTGCCCGACCTGCTCGCCGCCGGGGTCCCGGTCGGCCTCGGCGTCGACGGCACCGCCTCCAACGAGTCCGGCGAACTCCACACCGAACTGCGCAACGCCCTGCTGGTGAACCGGCTCGGCGTCCACGGCGAGGCCGCGTTGAACGCCCGCCGGGCGCTGCGCCTGGGCACGTACGGCGGCGCGCAGGTCCTCGGCCGGGCCGCAGAGACCGGCTCCCTGGAGGCGGGCAAGCTCGCCGACCTGGTGCTGTGGCGGATGGACACCCTCGCCCACGCCTCGATCGCCGACCCGGTGACCGCCCTGGTCCTCGGCGCCGCCGCCCCGGTCACGGCGTCGTACGTGAACGGCCGCCGGATCGTCGAGGACGGCAGGCTGCTCACGGTCGACGAGGACGCCGTCGCCCGCGCCACGAGGGACGAGGCCCGCCGCCTGGCCCGGCTCGCCGCGACGGCCTGAACCGCGTACGGCCCCGTACGCGGCACCACTTGAGCTCCGGCCGGGAGGGACGGCTTCCGGCCGGTAGCCGTGGACCCCAGCGGTCCCACGGCAACCGACTCCGGGGCGTGCGCCCCCGCGCGCACGCCCCGGAGCGGCCTTCCGTTTCCCGAACGGTCCGTCCGCACCGGTCCCGCACGACCACCACTCGCACCACCTCCCTGACACCCGCGTCAGAGCCGACGTGTAACCGACCGGAGGAACGCCGCCGTGGCCGACCACCCAGTTGACGAGAAACTCCCGCCCCTCAAGATGGCGACGACCGGCCTCCAGCACGTGGCCGCGATGTACGCCGGAGTCGTCGCCCCGCCCCTGATCGTCGGCGCGGCCATCGGCCTGACCGCCGCCGAACTCACCTTCCTCACCGGCGCCTGCCTGTTCACCGCGGGCCTCGCCACCTTCCTGCAGACCCTGGGCATCTGGAAGATCGGCGCCCGGCTGCCCTTCGTCAACGGCGTCACCTTCGCCGGTGTCGCCCCCATGACCGCGGTCGTCGCCTCCACCGACGACAAGTCCGACGCGCTGCCGATCATCTTCGGCGCGGTCGTCGTCGCGGGACTCCTCGGCTTCCTCGCCGCCCCCGTCTTCTGCAAGGCGATCCGCTTCTTCCCGCCGGTCGTCACCGGCACCGTCATCACCCTCATCGGCATCTCCCTGCTGCCCGTCGCCTTCGACTGGGCGCAGGGTCCCGCCCCCACCGCGGACGACTACGGCTCGGCCACCAACCTGGGCCTGGCCGCGCTCACCCTCGTGATCGTCCTGGTCCTGCGCCGGTTCACCCGGGGCTTCGTCAAGCAGATCGCCGTCCTCCTCGGCCTGATCGCGGGCACCCTCCTCGCGATCCCCTTCGGCGTCACGGACTTCGGGCCGGTCGCCGACGCGGACGTGATCGGCTTCCCCACCCCGTTCCACTTCGGCGCCCCGCAGTTCCAGATCGCCGCGATCGTCTCGATGTGCGTCGTGATGGTGGTCTCTATGACCGAGTCCACCGCCGACATGCTGGCCCTCGGCGAGATCGTGGGCCGCCCGGCCGACGAGAAGACCATCGCGGCCGGCCTGCGCGCCGACACCCTCGGCTCGGCGGTCAGCCCGGTCTTCAACGGCTTCATGTGCAGCGCCTTCGCCCAGAACATCGGCCTGGTCGCGATGACGAAGATCCGCAGCCGCTACGTCGTCGCCGTGGGCGGCGGGTTCCTGGTGCTGATGGGCCTGTGCCCGATGGCCGCCTCGCTCATCGCCGTCGTACCGCGCCCGGTGCTCGGCGGGGCCGGCGTGGTGCTGTTCGGGTCGGTCGCGGCGAGCGGCATCCAGACCCTGGTGCGGGCGAGCCTGGACAAGGACAACAACGTCCTGATCGTGGCCGTCTCCCTGGCCGTCGGCATCATCCCCATCGCGGCCCCGGACTTCTACCACGCGTTCCCGGAGAACGCGAAGATCATCCTGGACTCGGGCATCTCCACGGGCTGCGTCGCCGCCGTCCTGCTCAACCTGGTCTTCAACCACATCGGCGGCGGCCGCGAACGCGACGCCGAGGACGTCACCCACCCGATGGAGGCAGGCGACGAGCTGACCGAGTCGTCCAGGGCAGCGGCGGCCCCGTGAGCACTGGTGAGTGGCGTGATCCCTTCCCGCCGGCCCAGTGCCCCACCCGGCGGCCGGGGCGTCACACCTTCCGCGGGGAGGCCAGCAGGTAACGGGACCGGGAGCGCGGCTCGGTGTGCTCCCCGACGTGCCAGCCCGCCCGCTCCAGCGTCTCCGTGTACGCCCGCAGCGCTGCGGCGTCCGGGCCGTGCACGGCGACGGCCTCCGGCTGCGGCGTCGCGCGCACCCGGTACCCGCCGCCGTCACCGTCCTCGTCGCCGCCGTCGTCGCCGTCCGGGCCCGCCGGACGGTGCCCGGCGGCCTCCAGGGCGAGCGCGGCGGCCCGCACGAGGTGCGACCGCTCCCACGCACAGGGCCGGTCCGTACTCCCGTCGGGATGCGTCATCCGCCGCAGTTCGAGCAGCCCCTGCCAGGCGCCCCGCACCTCCCGCAGCCGCGCGTCCCCGGCCGCCCCCGCGACGGACGGTTCACCCCCGACCCGCGCGGCGAACACCTCACGCGCGGCCGGCGCGGGGGACACGTCCTGGGAGACCGCCGCGGACGCCTCCGGGATCTCCGGCTCGCCGCCCGCCTCCCGTATCCGGTGCCCGGCCGGCGTCAGGAAGTGGTCGTGCGGCGGGCGCGGGTGCCGGAAGGCGAGCCCCCGCTTCACCAGCCCCGCGAGCTGCGCCTCCGTACCCCGCAGGCGTCCGGTGCCGGGATCGGCGGCCTCGAGGACCCGCCGCTGGGCAGGAGTGGGCGACAGGGCCACGGCACGCCCCCCTTCCGTCTGGTCGGCTCACCGGTGACGCCTTCGAAGACTACGACGGAGGTCTGACATTCCAGGCGGCGATCACCGGCCGCCCGTGCTCCGTGCCCAGCCGGCACAGCGTCCCGGTGCCGAGCTGGAAGAGCGCCCCGTGGGACGAGGGAAGGCCCAGGTGCCGCGCGGTCAGCACCCGCAGGAAGTGACCGTGCGCGACCAGGACCACACACCCCTCGGTGTTGTTCAGCGCCGCCTCCGCCGCGGCCAGCACCCGGTCGGCCCGCTCACCGACCTGCTCGGGGGTCTCGCCCGGGTGCTCCGGCGGTCCGGGCGCGACGCCGTCCGTGAACAGGAACCACTCGGGCCTGGTCCGGTGGATCTCGACCGTCGTGACGCCCTCGTAGCCGCCGTAGTCCCACTCGTGCAGGTCCGGCTCGACGCGCACGTCGTGCAGTCCGATCAGCTCGGCCGTCTCCCGGGCCCGCTGGAAGGGGCTGACGAAGGCGGCCCCGATCCGGTGCGAACGGATCAGCGGCACCAGGCTCCGCGCCTGCTCCCGCCCCTTCTCGGTCAGCGGGACGTCCGTCAGCCCGGTGTGCCGCCCGGACCGCGACCACTCGGTCTCGCCGTGCCGGACCAGAAAAAGATCACCCATGCCCTCCAGGCTACGACCGGGCGCCGCACCCCGGCGCTCTGGCCTGGCGGAACACCCGCCGGGCCGCTACTGCCGGTACCCGCTCAGGAACCGCCCGATCCGGCCGATCGCCGCCTCCAGGTCGTCGGCGTACGGCAGGGTGAGGATGCGGAAGTGGTCGGTGCCCGGCCAGTTGAAGCCGGTGCCCTGGACGACCTGGATCTTCTCGCGGAGCAGCAGGTCGAGGACGAACTTCTCGTCGTCGTGGATGCGGTGGACCTTCGGGTCGATCCGCGGGAAGGCGTACAGCGCGCCCTTGGGCTTGACGCAGGAGACGCCCGGGATCTCGTTCAGCCGCTCCCAGGCCACGTCCCGCTGCTCGCGCAGCCGCCCGCCCGGAGCGGTCAGCTCGCGGATGGACTGCCGGCCGCCGAGCGCGGCCTGGATGGCGTACTGGGCGGGGGCGTTGGCGCACAGCCGCATGGAGGCCAGCATGGTCAGGCCCTCCAGGTAGTCCTTCGCGTGCTGCTTCGGGCCGGTCACCACCAGCCACCCGGAGCGGAAGCCCGCCACCCGGTACGTCTTGGAGAGGCCGCAGAAGGTGAGGACCACCAGGTCGGGGGCGAGGGACGCGGCCGAGTGGTGGACGGCGTCGTCGTACAGGATCTGGTCGTAGATCTCGTCGGCGAAGACCATCAGGCCGTGGCGGCGGGCGAGGTCGAGGATGCCCTCGACGACCGCCTTGGGGTAGACGGCGCCGGTGGGGTTGTTGGGGTTGATGATGACGACCGCCTTGGTGCGGTCGGTGATCTTCGACTCCATGTCGGCCAGATCGGGGTACCACTCCGCCTGTTCGTCGCACAGGTAGTGCACCGCCCTGCCGCCCGAGAGGGTCGTCACCGCCGTCCAGAGAGGGAAGTCGGGGGCGGGGATCAGGACCTCGTCGCCGTCCTCGAGAAGAGCCTGTACGGCCATGGAGACCAGCTCCGAGACGCCGTTGCCGAGGAAGACGTCGTCCACGTCCACCTCCAGGCCCAGGGCCTGGTAGCGCTGGGCGACGGCCCGGCGGGCGGAGAGGATGCCGCGCGAGTCGGTGTAGCCGTGCGCCTGCGGCAGCATCCGGATCATGTCCTGGACGATCTCCTCCGGCGCCTCGAAGCCGAAGAGCGCCGGGTTGCCGGTGTTGAGGCGCAGGACGCTGTGGCCCGCCTCCTCCAGTGCGTTGGCGTGCTCGATCACCGGGCCGCGGATCTCGTAGCAGACCTCGCTGAGCTTGTTCGACTGCCGGAACTCCATGCGCGGCTTCCCTCCGGAATCTTGTGTTGCTTGGTTTTACCAAGTAGCAGCTTGGAAAGTCCAACAACTTGTCTACACTGCGTCGCATGTCACCACGCGCTCGCCGTAGCTACGACCAGTTCTGTTCCGCCGCCCGGGCGCTCGACGCCGTCGGCGACCGCTGGACCCTGCTGATCGTCCGGGAGCTGCTCGCGGGACCGCGGCGCTACACCGACCTGCACGCCGACCTGCCGGGCGTCAGCACCGACGTACTCGCCTCGCGGCTGAAGGACATGGAGCGCGACGGGCTCACCACCCGGCGCCGGCTGCCGCCGCCCGCGGCGGCGTACGTCTACGAACTCACCGCGCGGGGACGCGCCCTGCTGCCCGTCCTTGAGGCGCTCGGCGCGTGGGGCGCCGCGGAACTGGGGGAGCGGCGGCCCACCGACGCCGTACGCGCGCACTGGTTCGCGCTGCCCCTGCTGCGCGCGCTGCGGGAGGCCGGGGCGGGGGAGGGGGTCGTCGAAGTCCGGCTGGAGGAGGGGACGTTCCACCTGTACGCCGGTGAGGCGGAGGACGGCCCCGCGTACGGCGACGGGCCCGCGCCCGGGGAGCCCGACGCCCGGCTCGTGCTGGACGCCGCGACGTGCGCGGCGCTGGGCCGCGGGGAGACCGGACTGCGGGACGCGGTGCGCGCCGGGCGCGTCGAGGTGACCGGCGACGGCACGGCGGCCAAGGCACTGCGGGAGGGATGAGACGGCGGGAGGGGTGAGACGGCGGGAGGCCCGCCCCGACGAGCGGGGCGGGCCTCCCGAGGGGCGGTCAGGCGCCCGGCGGTGTCCGCGACGGCCGGCCCGACCCGCGGGTCAGCGCGTAGCCGCCGATGCCCGCGAGCGCGGCCAGCACGGCACCGATCCCGGTCCACACCCAGCGGTCGGACCACCAGCCCGACGACCATCCGTCCTCGGGCTCGATGGCGGACAGGACGGCGTTCCGCTCCCCGTCCTCCTCGCCGTCGGCGTCCTCGTCGTTCCCGGACGTCACCGCGATGCCCGGCACCAGCGGCTCGGCCAGCGCACCGTCCACCGCCGCGGCCCCGCCCATGTCCTTGGAGTCCACCTGGACCTCGGTGGAGACCGGGACGCCGAGGTCGGAGGCCGGCAGGTTCACCGCGGTCAGCCGGATGTAGTACGTGCCCGGCAGCGGGTCGTTGGCCCACGGCTCCGACCAGGCGCGCACCGTGCGCAGCACGCAGGCCAGCTCCAGGGACGAGGCGCCCGCCTGCGCGGTGCGGGTCTCGGCGCCCCACTGGCAGGCCTGGCGGCGGCGCAGGCCGTCGTACACGTCGATGCGCCAGGTCTCGGCGGCATGCGTCTCGGGCAGCTTCACCGTGGCCCGCACGGTGGGCCGCTGCCCGGCGTCGGCCGGGAACGACCAGTACAGGTAGTCACCGGCGGACCCGCCCGCCGTGGCCTGCTGCCCCTGGTCGATCTCGGTCGCCGTGCGGAAGGACGTGCCCGCCACGGTCGGCCCGTCGCCGTCCCCGCCGCCGGAGGGGCTCGCGGAGGGCGAGGAGTCGGCCGCCGCGGGCCCCGCGGCGAGACCCAGTGCGACGACAGCGGCACTCAGCACTCGGGTGAATCGCATCAGTTGGTCCTCCAGACCGCGAACCGCCAGCGCGACAGCCAGCCCCACAGCAGACCGGCGAGGAAGCCGACCAGCACCAGCAGGCCGAGCAGCCACCAGCCGCGTCCGAGGCCGAAGGAGGCCACGTCGTCGGAGTCGGACGGACCGTCCACGACGTCGACCGTCAGCTCCAGCGGCAGGCCCGGCGTGGTCTTCACGCCGGAGGCCGGGGAGAAGGAGTTGGTGACCTGGAGGCACACGGCCTCGGGCGCGGCGTCCTCCTCGTCGCTCTCGGCCTTCGGGTAGCGCAGCCCGGTCGAGAGCACGTCGGTGCGGCCGTTGCCCGCCGCCTCGCCGCGCACGATCTCCCGGCCGCTCGCCGTCACCGCCCGCAGCAGCACCCCGTGGGAGGGGTTCACGGCCCGGTCGGCGCTCACGCTCACCGAGGCCCGCAGTTCCCGGCCCGGCTCCACGTCGACGCGGTACCAGCGCTGCTGGCCGAACTCCTCGCGGTCGGTGTACAGCCCCGACTTGAGCGTCGGCGCCTTCGCGCACGCGTCCGCGCCCTCGGTGGCGACCGGCGTCACCACCGGGTCGGCCGCGCGGTCCACCAACTGGTTGACCTTGTCGGTCAGTTCGTCGGCGTGCTCGACCGAGGTGTACGTGCCGCCGGTCGCCTCGGCGATGCAGCTGAGCTGCTTGCGCAGCTTGGTGTTGGGGACCAGGCCCAGCGTGTCGATCGTGACGCCGATGCCCTTGGCGGCGATCTCGCGGGCCACCTCGCAGGGGTCCAGCGGCGCGCAGGTGTCCTCGCCGTCGCTGATCAGCACGATGCGCTTGGAGCCGTCGCCGCCGTCGAGGTCGTCGGCGGCCTTCAGCAGCGCGGGGCCGATCGGCGTCCAGCCGGTGGGCGACAGGGTCGCGACCGCCGTCTTCGCCTCGGTGCGGTCCAGCGGGCCGACGGGATAGAGCTGCGCGGTGTCCTTGCAGCCGGTCTTGCGGTCGTCGCCGGGATAGTCCGCCCCCAGCGTCCGGATGCCCAGCTGCACCTCCTCAGGCGTCGCGTCGAGCACCTCGTTGAAGGCCTGCTTCGCCGCGGCCATCCGGGTACCGCCGTCGATGTCCCGCGTCCGCATCGAGCCGCTGACGTCGAGCACCAGGTCGACCTTCGGCGCGTCCTCACCCGTGGGTTCCCCGGCTGCCGCTCCGGCCGGGAACGCCATCCCGGCCGTCAGCGCGGCGAGCAGGGCACAGGCACCCGCCGCCAACCGTGTTCTTGTGATCATCGGCGGATCCTATTGAGCGGGGGTGCCGGGCTCCAAAACGAGACCGCGGCGACACCCCGACGTCACGTCGTGTGCAGCGGGTTGGGCAACTCGGTCCACAGGTCGCCCGTGCTCCGCGGTGAAGTCCGCATCAGCGTCAGCGACTTCACGGGTAGACGCTCCTCGCGCAGGGCCACGAGGTCGGGCGTACCCGGAAGTTCACCCACGGCCGCCTCCAGCGCCCCGCCGAGCGCGGTTCCCGAACCGGCCGTCGCCGCCAGCGCGCCGCACACGAGCGAACCGAACAACTTGCGGCGCAGCGCCACCGGTTCGTCGGTGAGCATCCGCGCGGGCAGCTCGGGGACGGCGATGCCGTGCCGGGCGAGCCGGGCGGGGGAGACACGGATGTCGGCGAGGTCGCGGTAGACCAGGCGCAGCGGCTCGCCGGAGGACGAGAGCACCACCAGAAGGTTCTGGCCGTGCGCCTCCAGGGCCACGCCCAATTCCAGCAGCCGCAGCCCCACGCCGAGGGCCAGCCGTGCGAACGACGCCAGCCACGCGGGGGAGTCCGGCAGCCCGGTCGTGGTCAGCGCGGCCACCGGGACCACGTGCTCGCCGGGCGCCGCGAACACCCGGGGCGACTCGCGCAGTACGGCGGCCAGGTCGGGCGAACCGGCGGCGACCGCGCCCAGCGTCCCGGTCACGTGCAGCAGTCCGTCCAGCCGTTCGGCCAGCGCCTGCCCGAAGTCGGAGACGTCCGCCGACGCGCCGATCGAGGCGACCGAGATGTCCCGCACCGAGGAGGTCAGCCGGGCACTCAGCGCCGTCTTGACGTGCGGCCCGCCGGGCACGGCGAGCGTCCGCAGGGACATCAGCGGATGCGCGTCGAGCCCCTGCGAACCGGTGTCCTCCTCGCACGTCCCCTTGAGCACGTGCGCCGCCTGCCACGGGTGCACCGGCACCAGCAGCCGCGTCCCGTCCCGCAGTTCACGCGGCCACACCCCGGACACCAGGCAGGCCTCCGCCGCGACCGGCACCAGCCCAAGCCGCACCACGGGCCCGTACTCCGGCCCGTAGGCGAGCTGCTCCGCGACCGAGAAGCCGGGCCGCGAACGGCAGTTGGGATGGTACGGGTGCCCGTCGACCACCCGCCGCTCCCAGCCCCAGTCGCTGTCCGGCCACGCGTCCGGGCCACGAGCCAGGTCGTCCTCCCCGACGGCAACGGATTGGGCCGCCCGCGAGAGCGCCAACGACGCGACACTGTGCCCGAGTTCGGCGGCGAACCCGTCGCCCTGCGGCACCCCGAGGTCGGTCACCAGCCGCGCCGGGTCGTCGTACGCGGCCCCGTCGATCCGCACGGCCGGCACGTACGCGTCCGTGCGGTAGGGATCGGCGGCCGGTCCGGTCAGCCGCCGCCCGTCGCGCAGCCGCAGGACGAGCCCGTCCCCGGCGCGCTCCCGGCCCGTGATCCACGGCAGCGGCTCGTGCGCGAGGGCCCGCCACAGCCGGGACAGCACGGCCGCGCGGGCGCCGGGCAGCCGGGCCGTGCAGAGATCGACCAGATCGGGCCGGACGGCGGCCAACTCCTCGACGACCTCGGCCTCTGCGCTGGGGGGACGGTGCACGGGCAGACTCCTCGGGTACGGATACGGCGTCACTCCGCAAGGACGACAGCAGACATACTGATCTTTCCCGACCCCTCCGCCATGGACCGACCGTAGGGAACGAGTGGAACGCGTGGATCTCCTGCCCCCGGCGCCCGGCGCCGACCCCGCCCGGCGGGACGACATCCCGGCCCGCGCCGACGCCTACGCGGCCGTACCGCTGCTGAACTGCCTCCTGCGCGAGGTGGCCGAACCGGTGCGCACCCCGACACCCCGGCCGGTGTACCGGCTGCCGGGCGGCAGACTGCTGCGCGTGCGCGCGGGCCGGCGCCCCGCCGAACCGGAGCTGCGCGCGGCGGGCGCCTGGCACCGCCTCGGCCACGCCGAGCTGGTGAAACTCGTCGCCGAGGAACTGCGCCGGCACACCGGCCTGGCCAACCACGAGCTGCCCACCGAGATGACCGACAGCCGCGACGCGGTGGCCGCGCTGCTGACGGCCCGCGCGCGTGCCACCCCGCCCGACGACCCCTACCTCCGTTCCGAGCAGTCCCTCCTCACCGGCCACACCCACCACCCCGCGCCCAAGGCGCGCGGCGGCGGCCCGCACGCCGACTGGCTGCCGTACGCGCCCGAGGCGTACGCCCGCTTCCCGCTGACGCTGCTCGCCGTGCGTGCGGACGCGGTCGTCGACGAGGGCGACACCACCGCCCTGGACGCCCTCGGCGAAGCCCCGCCCGGCTACCGGCTGTTGCCCGCCCACCCCTGGCAACTCGATCTGGCGGCACAGTCCCTGGCCCCCGCCTTCGCCGACGGCCGCCTGATCCGCCTGGGCGCGACCGGCTCCCCGGTGTGGCCCACGGCGGCGATCCGCACGGTGTACGCGCCGGAGCGCGACCTGTTCCTCAAGTTCAGCCTCGACGTGCGCATCACCAACGACATCCGCCGCCTGTGGCGCCACGACCTGCTCAAGCTGCGCCGCACCGACACGGCCGCCACCGAGGCCTTCGCCGCGCTCGGCACCCCGGCGGCCTGGCTCGCCGACCGCGGCCACCGCACCGCGGACTTCGCCTACGAGGAACTGGCCGTGGTCGTCCGCGACGGCTTCCGCCCCCACCTCGTCCCCGGCGCGACCCCGCTGTTGGCCGCCGCGCTGGTGGAGGACCTCCCGGACAGCCCGCTGGCCAACGCCGGTGACCCGGCGGCCTGGTGGGAGGCGTACCTCGCGGCCGTCGTCCCGCCCGTCCTGACCGCCTTCGCCGCGGGCGGCGTCGTCGTGGAGGCGCACCTCCAGAACACCGTGATCGCCGTGGACGCGGCGGGCACGCCGGTCCAGGCCCTCTTCCGCGACGCGGAGGGCGTCAAGCTCCTGCCGGACACGTCCCGGGAGGCGGGCTGGGAGCGCCTGGTCTACTGCCTGCTGGTCAACCACCTGCTGGAGATCGCGGCGGCCCTCACCGAGCACCACCGGGGCTTCGCCCCCTGGCCCGCCGTCCGCCGCGCCCTCACCCGGCACGACCTCCCCGAGATCCCCGCGCTCCTGGCCGCCCCCACCCTGCCCGGCAAGACCAACCTCCTGCTCCGCTGGACGGGAGCGGACGGCGCGGACGCGCGCTACCTTCCGGTGCCGAACCCGCTGTGGGTGCCGGTGGTGTAAGTGAGGAAGTGCGTCCAGCTCGCCGGAGACACGGCGAGCTGATCGCCGTCCCGCACCTTGGAGTCACGGACATGCACGGTGCCGGGGCAGGGGGCCACCTCGACGCAGTCGCCTTCACTGCCGCTGCTGTAGCTGGACTTCCGCCAGGACAGGGCTACTTCGACGCAGCTGTCTCCTTGCGAGCCGCTGTGACTGCTCTTGAACCAGGCCAGGTCGGACGTGTTCATAGCGCTCCTCGCATTCGCTTCAACAGGCCCAGGGAGTCCTCTGGAGTCAGGGCCTGTGAACGCATCTTGGCATAGCGCTGGTGGAGCACGCTGATTTCCTTACGATCGGTGATCAGCCGCCCGTTCTTCTGCCCCTCGGAGTAGCCGAACCACCGATTGTCCGGCGCTTCTGCCAACTGCATCGGCCCGTCCAGCCCCGCATGTACCGGCTGCCGCAGCGGCATGAGTTGGAACTCCACGTTCCAATGCTGCTCAACGGTGGACAGCAGGTGGTCGTACAGCTCCCGCGTCACCTCCTCGCCACCCGTGTGGCGTTCCAGCACCGCCTGCTCCACGATGAAGCTGAACGCCGTCGGAGGCTTCCGGTCCGTCGCCAGCAGGGCATGCCGCGCCATGCGTGCCGCGATCCGGTCGTTCATCTCCTCCTCGGCGGGCAGCGGCGGCACGCTGAACGACACCGCCCGCGCGTACCCCTCCGTCTGCAACAACCCCGGAACCACCCGGCATTCGTACGTGTACAGGCTCACCGCCTCCGCCTCGAAGCGCGCCCACTGCCTGAACCAGCTCGCCAACCCCGGCTGCCGGGACAGATGCCGTGCCGCACCCCTCAGCGCACCGAACGCGTCCAGGACCTCCTCCGCGCGGTCCACGAAGTCCCCCGGAGGGAACCGCCGGCCCTGCTCGATCGAGGCCACCGTCGGCAGCGAGTACCGTACGCGCGGCGCGAACTCCTCCTGCGTCAGTCCCGCCCGCTTGCGGAACGCCTTGACGACCTCGCCGAACGTCCGCAGACTGTCCGACCGCTCCGGTTCCCCGCCCCCGCAGAGCGTTTCCACGCCACCCGCACTGTCCGGCATCCAGGACACCTCCCCGCATGTACGCCCACTTCAGGCCAACCCGCTGAACAGCCCCATGGTCACGGGCGGTTACGTCTACTGTCCACTCTCCGTACCCGTACGCTGACCCTGCGTACCAGTGGCGGACCTGGTGGAACGCCGTTCGCGGCCGGTGGGATGTGCGGCATGAGAGCGACCCCCACACCACCCCCCACGCCAGAACCTCCCGTCACCGCACGCGTGTTCGCCCAGCGCGTCAGCTCCACCCCGCGGGGTGCCCGCCTGGCCCGGCACCTCGCGCTGCACCGCCTGGACACGTGGGGCATCCCGTACGGCTCGGCGCTGTCGGACAAGGCCGCGCTGCTGGTCGCGGAGCTGGCGGCGAACGCCGTGACGCACGGGCTGGTGCCGGGGCGGGACATCGAGGTGCTGCTGCGACTGGACGCGTACACGCTGCGGATCGACGTGTCCGACTGCCGGGGCGAGTGCCGGCCGACCGCACCGGAGCAGACGCCGGCGGTGGCCGAGAGCGGTCGCGGGCTGCTGCTCGTGGAGGCGCTGGCCGACCGGTGGGGCGTGTTCGACCGCGTACCCGTCGGCAAGACGGTCCGCGCGGAGGTGGACCTGCCGACCCGGTGAAGGCGTCGGGCCCTATTCGTCGTCCGCGGCGGCGGTCATCTCGACGTCGATCACGCCGTCGTCCTGGAAGAGTTCCGAGGCGAGCCCCGACGTGTCGTCCGGGCCCTCCAGTTGCAGCACCACCCGGGCGGCGCCCTCCGTGCGGCCCGGCAGCCGCTCGACCTTCACCTGCACGATGCGAAAGCCCCGCCGGGTGCACGTCTCCATCAGGCGGGGCAGCAGCGCCGTGCCGGTGAGATAGGTCAGCCGGGCCTCGACGGCGGAGGCCGCCGCGCCGGGCACGAGGCGGGAGGAGAGCAGGGGATAGCCGCGTACGACCAGGAAGTGCAGTGCGGTGGTGGCCAGCGCGAGCAGAGGCAGCCCACCGCCGCACGCCATGCCGATCGCGCAGGTCAGCCAGACGGTCGCCGCGGTGGTGAGACCCCGTACCGCGTCCCGCCGTACGAAGATCAGACCGCCGCCGATGAACCCGATGCCCGAGACGATCTGGGCCGCCACCCGGGACGGGTCGAAGGAGACGTTCTCCAGTCCGAGGACGGCGGTGAAGCCGTGCTGCGAGACCTCCATCATCAGCGCGCTCGCGATGCCCACCAGGGTGTGGGTCCGCAGTCCCGCGCTCTTCTGCTGGGCCGCCCGCTCCCAGCCGATCAGGCTCGACAGGACGAGGGCGAGACCCAGCTCGCCCAACTGCCGCAGACCCTGCCCGTTGTGGACGTCCCACCACGATGCCGCCAGCCACGTCATGCACACCTCCGGGCCACTTCCGCACCACCGCCGGTGCCCGGGCAAGACTGCCGCAAAACCGGCGGGTTCGAGCCGAAGCGCGCGCCGGGTGGGAGCCGACTGCGAAGACGCGGGGCTCGTTCGGCCGCGACATCTCGCACCTGCCCGGACGCTGTGGTCCGCTGGAGCACGGATGACGGCAGCCAGGCGCGGACGACGAGGAGCAGCATGAGCGGCGCACACCCCGGAACACCGGACGTCGTCGTGGTCGGTGCGGGTCTGGCGGGTCTGGCCTGCGCGCTGGACCTGTGCCGGGCCGGGCGGCGCGTGGCGCTCTTGGAGGCTTCCGACGGCGTGGGCGGCCGGATGCGCACGGACCGGCGCGACGGATACCTGCTGGACCGGGGGTTCCAGGTGTTCAACACCTCGTATCCGCAGGTCAAACGCCGACTGGACCTCAAGAGGCTGAGGCTGCGGCCGTTCACCCCGGGCGTTCTCGCGCACACGCCGGGCGGGCCCGTCCGCGTCGCCGACCCGACCAGGCGCCCGGAGTCGGCCCGGGCGCTGCTGCCGGGGCGGGTCTTCGGCGCGCGGGACCTGGCCGCGCTGGCGGCGCTCACCGCCGGGGACGCGCTGCTGCCGGCGGGCGTGCTCAAGCGGCGCGCCGACCGCTCCACCTCGGCGGCCCTGCGCCGGGCCGGGGTGTCGGACGCGGCGGTCGCGCACGTCCTGCGGCCGTTCCTGTCGGGCGTGTTCCTGGAGGACCGGCTGGAGACCTCCGCGCGCTTCTTCCACCTGGTCTGGCGGAGCATGGTCCGCGGGTCCCTCTGCCTGCCGGCCGACGGCATCGGGGCGGTACCGGCCCAGCTCGCCGAGGGGCTGCCGGACGGAGTGCTGCGGCTGGAGTCGCCGGTCCGCGAGATCACCCCCGCCGGAGTACTCCTGGAGGACGGCACCGAGACGCCGGCCGGGTCCGTCGTCGTCGCGACCGACGCGGCGACCGCGGGCCGCCTGCTGCCCGGCCTGAGCGCGCCCGAGGGGCGTACGGTCACCACGTACTACCATGCGACCGACCGGCCGCCGCTCGCCGAACCGACCCTCGTGGTGGACAGCGCCGGGACCGTCCTCAACACCTGCGTCCTGAGCCGGGTCGCCCCCACCTATGCGCCGCCGGGCACCGCCCTGGTCTCCACGAGCGTCCTGGGCGCCGACCGGCCCGGTACGGCCGGTACGGTGCTGCGGCGACTGGCCGAGCTGTACCGCACCCCGACGGGCGACTGGCGGCAGGTGGCCGCGTACACCGTCGAGGGCGCGCTGCCCGTGATGCGTCCGCCCTGGCCGCTGTGCCGCACCACCCGCCACGCCCCGGGCCGCCACGTGTGCGGAGACCACCGGGCGACGGGATCGGTGCAGGGCGCCCTGGCGTCCGGAACGCGCGCCGCGCGGGAGGTGCTCGCCGACCTCGCACGAGGCTGACGCCGAGCGGCGGCCGGGGCGGGCCGCGGTGGACGGGGCGGCGCCGGGTACCCGGCCCGCTACGCGCGGCCTGCGGCAACCCACGACGACCCGGGAACGGCTCCGCCCGGCCCGGCGACCCAGGAGGCATCCGTGGTGCACTGGCTCTTCGGCGATCAGCTCGGCCCGCACTTCCTCACCCCCGGCGAGGAGGGCCCCTCCCGGGACACCCCGCTGCTCATGATCGAGGCGCGTTCGGTTTTCCGAAGACGCCGCTTCCACCGGGCCAAGGCGCACCTCGTGCTGTCCGCCATGCGCCACCGGGCCGCCGAGCTGGGGGACCGCCTCACGTACGTGCGCGCCGACACCTACCGCGAGGGCCTGGAGCGGGCGGGGACCGGCCCGGTCACCGTGCACCACCCCACGTCGTACGCGGCCCTCCGCCTGGTCGAGGCCCTCCCGCGGGTGACGGTGCTGCCCGCGCGCGGCTTCCTGGTGCCCATGCCGGACTTCGCGGCCTGGGCGGACGGGCACGGCGGGAAGGGCCTGCGGCAGGAGGCCTTCTACCACTGGGTGCGGGGCGCGCACGGCTGGCTCATGGACGGCGACCGGCCGGCGGGCGGACGCTGGAACCTCGACCACGACAACCGGGAGCCCCCGCCCCGGGACGCCGACCGCCTCCCGGTGGGCCGCCCCTACCGGCCCCGCGAGGACGAGATCGACGACGAGGTCCGCCACGACCTGGACCGCTGGGAGCGGGACGGCGACGTGTCGTTCGTCGGGCGGGACGGACCGCGCCTCTTCCCGGCGACCCGCACCGAGGCCCGCGCGGCTCTGCGGCGCTTCGTCGACCGCCGGCTCGGCACGTTCGGCCCGTACGAGGACGCCATGCTCGCCGACGACCCGGTCATGAGCCACAGCCGGCTGTCCGCCGCGCTGAACCTGGGCCTGCTGGACCCCGCCGAGTGCGTCGAACGGGCCGAAGCCGCCTGGCGTGCCGGGAAGGCCCCGCTGAACAGCGTGGAGGGCTACATCCGGCAGGTCGCCGGCTGGCGGGAGTACGTGTGGCAGCTCTACTGGTACTTCGGTGACGCCTACCGGCACAGCAACGAGCTGCGGCACACCGCCCCGCTGCCCGACTGGTGGAACGACCTGGACGCGGACGCGGTGGAGGCCCGCTGCCTGAAGACCGTCCTCGCGCAGGTGCGGGACACAGGGGGGACGCACCACATTCCCCGGCTGATGATCCTGGGCAGCCACGCCCTCCAGCAGGGCTGGGACCCGGCGGCGGTCACGGACTGGTTCCACCGCTGCTTCGTGGACGGCTACGACTGGGTCATGGTCCCCAACGTCGTCGGCATGTCCCAGTACGCCGACGGGGGCCGGATGACCACCAAGCCCTACACGTCCGGCGGCGCCTACGTGAACCGGATGAGCGACCTGTGCGGCCCCTGCGCCTACCGGCCCGGCGACCGGACCGGCGAGCACGCCTGCCCGTACACCGCGGGCTACTGGGCCTTCCTCGACCGGCACCGGGCCCGGCTCGCCGGCAACCACCGCACCGCCCAGCCCGTGCGGCAGCTCGACCGCCTCGCCGACCTCGACGAGGTGCGCCGACAGGAACGCGCCCGGGGGGACGCACCGCCGTGACGTGACAGGCCGTCGGCACGGGCCCGGTCGCCACCCTGATTACTATGCTCGGCGGGGGTCCGCGGGGGCGTCGACGGGCGAGGCTCGCGACTCCGCTCCGCCGCGCCCCGGCCCGGCACCGCAAGGCCGGGGAGACGAATCACCTAGGGGAGAGTGTTGAGAGAGGTCACCGCCACCCGCTACATCGAGCCCCTGCGCTCCGGCGGCTCCGTGCCCGCCGTCGTCGAGGCCGACGATCTCGGTACGTACGTCCTGAAGTTCACCGGTTCCGCGCAGGGGCGCAAGGCGCTCGTCGCCGAGGTGATCGTCGGGGAGCTGGCGCGGGAGTTGGGCCTGCGGGTGCCGGAGCTGGTGCTCGCGCACTTCGACCCGGCGATCGCCGAGAGCGAGCCGCACCAGGAGGTGCGGGACCTGCTGCACGCCAGCGCGGGGCTCAACCTCGGCATGGACTACCTGTCGGGCGGCGCCGACTTCACGCCCGAGGTCGCCGAGGTGTTCCCGGTGGACTCCGGGGAGGCCGGGCGCGTCGTCTGGCTGGACGCCCTCACAGTGAACGTCGACCGCACCGTGCACAGCTCCAACCTGATGGTCTGGCCCACCCTCGGCACGGTGCCGCCGCGCCTGTGGCTGATCGACCACGGCGCGGCCCTCGTCTTCCACCACCGCTGGGAGGGCTCCGTACCGCAGAAGGCGTACGACTTCCGCCACCACGCCCTCGGCGGCTACGCGCCCGACGTCCGCGCCGCCGACGCCGACCTGGCCCCGAAGGTGACCGGGGAGCTGCTGCGGGAGGTGGTGGGCCGGGTGCCGGAGGCATGGCTGACCTGCGAGGCCGGGTTCGGCACACCGGAGGAGGTACGGGCCGCGTACGTCGGCCACCTGCACGCGCGCGTGCAGGCGTCGTCCGAGTGGCTGCCCACCGGCTTCCCGAGCCGCGCCGAACTGGCCGCCGAGAACGCCGCCCGTGCCGCGCGGACGCGGCGGGGCCGGCCGGACTGGCTCAAGCGGGTCCCCGACCTGCACGGCAGGCCGCCCGCCGAGCAGGACTGGTCCGCCCACCTGGGCTGAACACGGCTCCGCTGGGCTGAACACGGCTCCGCGCCCCCGGCGTTGTCCGGTGCCGGGGGCGCGGGAGGTGTCCGTACGGCGTCAGCCCTTGAGCTGCTCGTACGCCGGCAGCGTCAGGAAGTCGGCGTAGTCCTCGTCGAGCGACACCGTGAGCAGCAGGTCGTGGGCCTGCTGCCAGTTGCCGGCCGCGAAGGCCTCGTCGCCGATCTCCGCGCGGATGTTCGCCAGCTCCTCGGCGGCGACCTTGCGGGCCAGTTCGGCGGTGACCTGCTCGCCGTTGTCGAGGACGACCTCCGCGTTGATCCACTGCCAGATCTGCGAGCGGGAGATCTCGGCGGTGGCCGCGTCCTCCATGAGGTTGAAGATGGCGACCGCGCCGAGGCCGCGCAGCCACGCCTCGATGTAGCGGATGCCGACCTGGACCGCGTTGACCAGGCCCGCGTAGGTCGGGCTGGCGTCCAGGGAGTCGACGGCGATCAGGTCGGCCGCCGTGACGTGGACGTCCTCGCGCAGGCGGTCCTTCTGGTTCGGCTTGTCGCCGAGGACCTTGTCGAAGGACTCCAGGGCGATCGGGACCAGGTCGGGGTGGGCCACCCAGGAGCCGTCGAAGCCGTCGCCGGCCTCGCGGTCCTTGTCGGCGCGGACCTTCTCGAAGGCGACCTTGTTGACCTCGGCGTCCCGGCGCGAGGGGATGAACGCCGCCATGCCGCCGATCGCGTGCGCGCCGCGCTTGTGGCAGGTACGCACCAGGAGTTCGGTGTACGCCCGCATGAACGGGGCGGTCATCGTCACCGCGTTGCGGTCCGGCAGGACGAACTTGGCGCCGCCGTCGCGGAAGTTCTTCACGATGGAGAAGAGGTAGTCCCAGCGGCCGGCGTTCAGGCCGGAGGCGTGGTCGCGCAGCTCGTAGAGGATCTCCTCCATCTCGTACGCGGCCGTGATCGTCTCGATCAGGACGGTGGCGCGCACGGTGCCCTGCGGGATGCCGACGTAGTCCTGCGCGAAGACGAACACCTCGTTCCAGAGGCGGGCCTCCAGGTGCGACTCCGTCTTGGGGAGGTAGAAGTAGGGGCCCTTGCCCAGGTCGAGCAGGCGCCGGGCGTTGTGGAAGAAGTACAGGCCGAAGTCGACCAGGGCACCGGGGACCGGGCGGCCGTCGACCTGGAGGTGGCGCTCGTCGAGGTGCCAGCCGCGCGGGCGCACGACCGCCGTGGCCAGCTCCTCGGCCGGGCGCAGGGCGTACGACTTGCCGCTGCGCCCGTCGGTGAAGTCGATGGTCCGGGTGTACGCCGAGATCAGGTTGAGCTGACCGAGGATGACGTTCTCCCAGGTCGGGGCGGAGGCGTCCTCGAAGTCGGCGAGCCAGACCCTGGCGCCCGAGTTGAGGGCGTTGATGGTCATCTTGCGGTCGGTGGGACCGGTGATCTCGACCCGGCGGTCCTGCAGCGCGTCCGGCGCCGGGGCCACCTTCCAGGAGTCGTCCGCGCGGATCGCGGCGGTCTCCGGCAGGAAGTCGAGCGTGGAGGTGCGGGCGATCTCGGCGCGGCGCTCGGCGCGGCGGGCGAGGAGCTCGTCACGCCGGGGCGTGAACCGCCGGTGCAGCTCCGCCACGAAGGCGAGCGCCGCGTCGGTGAGGACCTCCTCCTGCCGGGGCAGGGGCTCGGCGTCGACGATGGCCAGCGGGGACGGCGCTGGTGCGGACATGAGCTGTCACTTCCTTCAGCGGTGGCACCGGGTGCCAGCGGGCACGTATGGGGCATTGCGCACCCGGTGCGCGGCCGGGTGCTTCTGGTCAGTGGATAGTAGTTTCCTTATCGTGGAACTTCAATCGTTTGTTGATGTCGAGATTCTCCGGATCGAGCGAAGGTGGCGCTGAGTGCCACCCCGTTCACTCGCAGTGGAACCCGGCGTTCAGGACCTCCTAGGGCTCAAGGTGGACCAGGTCGGCCTCGGTGTCGATGTCGTACGGCCGTGCCACGTCCCCGCACTCCACGAGGGCGATCTCCGCCTCGTGCTCCCTCAGGTACGCGCGTGCCCCCCGGTCCCCGGTGGCAGTCGCCGCGACCCCCGCCCAGTGGGCGGCGCCCAGCAGGACCGGGTGCCCGCGCACGCCCGCGTACGCCGCCGAGACGAGCGACCTCTCGTCGCGGTACCCCGAGCGCACCCGGGCCATCGCCGGTGCGCCGATGCCGGGCTGGTCCACCAGCGAGACCAGCGCGGCCCCCGCCCCCGTTCCCGTCCTCGTTCCGGGCCCCGTTCCGGACCTTGTCCCGGTCAGCGAGGCGAGCCCGGCCCGCAGTGACGAGCCCATGCCCTGCTCCCACTCCGGGTTGTCCACGAGGACGCAGCCGTCCAGCGCCGCCCGCGCGCGTACGTCATCGGCGCGCGCCCCCAGTACGACGTGCACGCGGGCGCAGCCGGCCGCGCGCAGCGCCGCGACCGCGTGTTCGACGAGTGGTTGTCCACGGTGTTCGAGGAGCGCCTTGGGGCGGCCGCCGAGCCGCCGGCCGCCCCCGGCGGCGAGCAGCAGCCCCACCACCGGGTCCGCCGCCTCGTCGTTCGCCCGGTCTTCGTTGTCGGTCATGCCTCCTGCATACCTGACGTGCCGCCAAACGCCCCGGCGTGCGCGGGATGAGACACCGATGAAAGGAGGCTGAATTTCCGTCCGCGTGGTGGCGCGTTGTGCGCGGGGTGGCGTTTACTGGCCCGCGTCCCCGGCGCCCGCCCGGCGCCACGGGGTGTGATGGGGGAGGGCTGCGTTGCGGAGCTTGGAACAGAGGCAGCAGGGACGGGCGGCCGTCGGCGACGACGACGTGCGGGTGACGGCGCTGCGGATCGCGGTGTCGCGGTTGCGCCGCCAACTCGCGGTGCTGCCCGTCGATTTCCCCGACCGGACGATCGCCGAGGACGAGCTGGCCGACCTCGCGGCGACGGCGGGGCGCGGAATCCCCGAGGTGCCGCGGCTGCGCCGCTCCCTGCTGCTGGTGGCCGGCGCGATCGGCTCCGTCAGCGCCCTCAAGCCGGGGCTGACGGAGGTGCGCAACGCCGTGGAGCTGTTCGGGGACCCGCCGCGCCGCTGAGTCCCTCCGCGGGGGTGCCGGGTCCCTTCACGGGGGTGCCGGGTCCCTCCGCGGGGGCGCCGGTTCAGGCGGCCGGCGTGCCGTTCGAGGCCAGCAGTTCCTGGGACAGCTCCGCCGCCACCTGCTGGAGCACCGGCACGATCCGGTCGGTCGCCGCCTCAGTGACGCGGCCCGCGGGGCCGGAGATCGAGATGGCCGCCGCGGTGGGGGAGTCCGGGACGGAGACCGCCAGGCAGCGGACGCCCAGCTCCTGCTCGTTGTCGTCGATCGCGTAGCCCTGGCGCCGCACGTCCTCCAGGGCCGCGACGAAGCCGTCCGGCGTGGTGATCGTCTTGTCCGTCGCGGCCGGCATGCCGGTGCGGGCCAGCAGGGCGCGCACCTCGTCCGCCGGGAAGTCCGCGAGAAGCGCCTTGCCGACACCGGTGGAGTGCGGCAGGACGCGTCGGCCGACCTCCGTGAACATGCGCATCGAGTGCTTGGACGGCACCTGGGCGACGTACACGATCTCGTCGCCGTCGAGCAGGGCCATGTTGGCCGTCTCGCCGGTCTCCTCGACCAGGCGGGCCAGGTGCGGGCGGGCCCACGTGCCCAGCAGGCGGGAGGCGGACTCGCCGAGCCGGATCAGCCGCGGGCCCAGCGCGTACCGGCGGTTGGGCTGCTGTCGGACGTATCCGCAGGCGACGAGGGTGCGCATCAGGCGGTGGATGGTCGGCAGCGGCAGCCCGCTGCTCGCCGACAGCTCGCTGAGGCCGACTTCGCCGCCCGCGTCCGCCATCCGTTCGAGCAGGTCGAAGGCGCGCTCCAATGACTGGACGCCGCCGGTGGCGGACCTGGCGGGGTCGGTGGTGCTGGCGCTGGACGACGGCACGGCACGTTCCTTTCGGGGCTGGCGGGAGAAAGAAGCGTACCCGGCGGCCGGTTGACTACCGGCTTGTACGTAGCTACGTTCTGCGTGTTGGAATTCTAATTCCGCTTTGTGGAAACGTCCAGAGTGTGACCGTCGGGCATGCCACCGCAAAGGGTGCCTCTTGACGGTCCGGAAGCGGAAGTGAAGACTCCTTCGACAGGAGGATTCAACAGAACGTTGAAATCTGGCGGCAGCGAGCAGAGAAGAGGATGCGGGTGTCCGAAGCTGAACTGGTGCTGCGTTCGACGCGGGTCGTCACACCCGACGGGATCCGCGCCGCGTCCGTCGCGGTGACCGGGGAGAAGATCACGGCCGTGCTGCCCCACGACACCCCCGTCCCGGCGGGCGCCCGGCTGGAGGACGTCGGCGACCACGTGGTCCTGCCCGGTCTCGTCGACACCCACGTGCACGTCAACGACCCCGGCCGCACCGAGTGGGAGGGCTTCTGGACCGCCACCCGCGCCGCGGCGGCCGGCGGCATCACCACCCTCGTCGACATGCCGCTCAACTCCATCCCGCCGACCACCACGGTCGACCACCTGCGCACCAAGCGCGCGGTCGCCGCCGACAAGGCCCACATCGACGTCGGGTTCTGGGGCGGCGCCCTGCCGGACAACGTCAAGGACCTGCGCCCGCTGCACGATGCCGGGGTCTTCGGCTTCAAGGCGTTCCTGTCGCCGTCCGGTGTGGACGAGTTCCCGCACCTCGACCAGGAGCAGCTCGCCCGGTCCCTCGCGGAGATCGCCGCCTTCGACGGCCTGCTGATCGTGCACGCCGAGGACCCGCACCACCTGGCCGCCGCCCCGCAGCAGGGCGGCCCCCGGTACAGCCACTTCCTCGCCAGCCGTCCGCGCGACGCCGAGGACACCGCCATCGCGGCCCTCCTCGCACAGGCGAAACGGTTCGACGCGCGGGTGCACGTGCTCCACCTGTCCTCCAGCGACGCCCTGCCGCTGATCGCCGAGGCCCGCGCCGACGGCGTACGCGTGACGGTCGAGACCTGCCCGCACTACCTCACCCTCACCGCCGAGGAAGTGCCGGACGGCGCAAGCGAGTTCAAGTGCTGTCCGCCGATCCGCGAGGCCGCCAACCAGGACCTGCTCTGGCAGGCGCTGGCGGACGGCACCGTCGACTGCGTGGTCACCGACCACTCCCCGTCCACCGTCGACCTGAAGACCGACGACTTCGCCACCGCCTGGGGCGGCATCGCCGGACTCCAGCTGAGCCTGCCGGCCATGTGGACCGCGGCCCGCGCCCGCGGCCTCGGCCTGGAGGACGTCGTGCGCTGGATGTCGGCGCGCACCGCCCGCCTCGTGGGGCTCGACGCCCGCAAGGGCGCCGTCGCGCCCGGCCACGACGCGGACTTCGCCGTCCTCGCCCCGGACGAGACCTTCACCGTCGACCCGGCCGCCCTCCAGCACCGCAACCGCGTCACCGCGTACGCGGGCAAGACCCTGTACGGCGTCGTGAAGTCCACCTGGCTGCGCGGCACGCGCATCGTGGCGGACGGCGCGTTCACCAAACCGAAGGGACAGCTCCTCGACCGGGCCTGACGCGCCCGGACCCCCTGAACCCAGTCCCTCCCGAACGACCCGAAAGGAACACCTGATCACCGTGACGGCCCAGCAGAACACCTCGTTGGCCAGCTTCACCGGCGACGCGCGCCCCTACGGAGGCGGTGACCCGTACGCGGACTACCGCACGGCCGACCTCCCCTTCACCCAGCACGCCAACCTCGCCGACCGGCGACTGGGCGCCGGTGTCGTCGCCGCCAACGACGAGTTCTTCGCCCAGCGCGAGAACCTGCTGGTGCCCGGGCGCGCCGAGTTCGACCCCGAGCACTTCGGCCACAAGGGCAAGATCATGGACGGCTGGGAGACCCGCCGCCGCCGCGGCGCCTCGGCCGGGGAGCCCTGGCCCACCGAGGACGACCACGACTGGGCGCTGATCCGCCTCGGCGCCCCCGGCGTGATCCGCGGCATCGTCGTCGACACCGCCCACTTCCGCGGCAACTACCCGCAGGCCGTCTCCGTCGAGGGCACCTCGCTCGACGGCTCCCCGTCGCCCGAGGAGCTGCTCGCCGACGACGTCAAGTGGACGACCCTCGTCCCGCGCACCGCCGTCGGCGGCCACGCCGCCAACGGCTTCGCCGTCCCGGCCGAGCAGCGCTTCACCCACCTGCGCCTGAAGCAGCACCCCGACGGCGGCATCGCCCGCCTGCGCGTGTACGGCGAGGTCGTGCCCGACCCGGCCTGGCTCACCGCCCTCGGCACCTTCGACGTGGTGGCCCTGGAGAACGGCGGCCGGGTCGAGGACGCCTCCGACCTCTTCTACTCGCCGGCCACCAACACCATCCAGCCGGGCCGCTCCCGCAAGATGGACGACGGCTGGGAGACCCGCCGCCGCCGCGACCGGGGCAACGACTGGATCCAGTACCGCCTGGTGGACCGCTCCCGCATCCGCGCCGTCGAGATCGACACGGCGTACCTCAAGGGCAACTCGGCCGGCTGGGCCTCGGTCTCCGTCAGGGACGGTGAGGGCGGCGCATGGCGCGAGGTGCTCCCGCGCACCCGGCTGCAGCCCGACACCAACCACCGCTTCGTCCTGCCCGAGGCGGCCGAGGGCACGCACGCGCGCGTGGACATCTTCCCCGACGGCGGCATCTCCCGGCTGCGCCTGTTCGGCTCCCTGACGGAGGACGGCGCCGCCCGGCTCGCCGCCCGCCACCAGGAACTGGGCGGCTGACCCGCCGCCCGCCGCCCGCCGGCTCCGCGGGGGCGCACCGGCCGGACAGCACCGGCGCGCCCCGCGGCGAGCGGCCGCCCGGGGAAGGTCGCGGGCGGTCGCGGGTGGCCGCGGCCGGTCGTGCAGAGGGCAGTCACGGCGCCGTTCGCGGAGCCACGGCGCGGTCCACATGGTCCACGACTTCGACGCGGCCACCGTCGCCGGGATCGGGATCGGGGACGACCGATTCGGGGTCGACGAGGTAGACCTCGTGGCCGGTCAGCGTCAGTCGCCGGACGATCTCCAGCAGCATGCGCCGTGCCACGTCGTCGATCGAGTGCACCCTTGTCAGGTCCAGAGCCACCCTGGTCTCCGCGGGCGGGGCGTCCACGACTTCCTTGACGACTCTCTCGGCTCCGGCGAAGCCGATGCCGCCCTGCAGTTCAAGGACCCTGAGTGCCTGCGGACCACTGCCGAGGACATGGCTGGAGCGCACGACGGAACGCGACGTGGCAGGCACCTCCATCACGTGCAGCCCCATGTCCGACGAGAGGCGTTCGAACAAGGACACGCCGCGGACGCTGTTGCCGTGGGCGTCCAGGCGCGGGGAGAACGTGGCGATGCCGATCTGCCCGGGGAGCGCGCCGATCAGACCCCCGGCGACCCCGCTCTTCGCCGGAATGCCGACCTGGGTCGCCCAGTCACCGGCGGCGTCGTACATGCCGCAGCTGAACATGACGCTCAGCACCTGGCGCACCACGGGTTCCGGCACCACCTGCTCACCCGTCAGAGGGTTCTTCCCGCGGTTGGCCAGCGTCGCGGCCATCATGGCCAGATCCCTCGTGGTGACGAGCACGGCGCACTGGCGGGTGTAACCCTCCACGACGGCTCCCGCGTCCTCGGTGAGGACGTCGTGGCTGCGGAGCATGTGCGCGATGGCGAGGTTGCGGTGGGCGTGCTCCATCTCGGAGGCGCACACCGCCTCGTCCGTTCTCAGCCGACGGCCCGCGAACGCCGAGAGGCCCTGGAGCACGTGCTCCACCCGCTCGCCCGGGTCCAGGTCCTTGGCGCCGGCCAGCGAGTGGACGGTGATCGCGCCGGCGTTGATCATGGGATTGAGGGGCCGTCCGGTACCGCTCTCCAGGGAGATCTCGTTGAAGGCCTCTCCGGACGGCTCGACACCGACCTTGGCGAGTACGGGGTCGAATCCCCGATCGGCCAGGGCCAGTGCGTAGGCGAACGGCTTGGAGACCGACTGGATGGTGAACTCGACGTCGATGTCGCCGACGCCGTAGACCTCGCCGTCCGTCATGGCCAGGGCCACGCCGAGACGCTCGGGGTCCGCCGCCGCCAGTTCGGGGATGTACCCCGCCGGCTCTCCGGAGGTGTCCGACTCGACATCTCCCAGTACTTCGGCCAGATAGTCGGGAATGATGGGCCGCATTCGTCCTCCATGAGGGAGATGTCCTCACGCCGTGTTCCGCACTGCCTGCCATGGTTTACATGTCAACTAAAACATCGTGGCATGGCGCCGGGGGTACTCGGGTGATGCAGGGAGATTCCGGCCCGGTCGTGTCGCGCCCGGTCAGTCCGGCTGCTTCTCCATGTGGTCCAGGACGCGCTGGGAGAGGCGGCCGAGCGTGCTGAGCTGGTGGGGGGTCAGGGCGTCGACGAACAGGCGGCGCACGTGCTCGACGTGCTGGGGCGCGGCCTCCTCGATGGCCTTGTAGCCGGCCGGGGTGGCGACGACGAAGGCTCCGCGCCCGTCGTCGGGGCATTCCTCCCTGGCCACGAGTCCGCGCTTCGCCATCCGCGTGACCTGGTGGGACATGCGGCTCTTCTCCCACTCCACGAGCTTGGCCAGATCCAGGAAACGCAGCCGTCCGCCGCCCCGTTCGGTGAGGCTGACGAGCACGATGTAGTCGGCGGCCGACATCGAGGAGTCGGCCTGTATGCGTCGGGACAGCCGTCCGATGAGGGTCTCCTGCATGCGGATGAAGCTGTCCCAGGCGGCCTTCTGCTCCGGGTCGAGCCACCGCGGCTGTGCGTCCATGGGGTCAGTCTAACGAAATCGTTGACAGCTCATCTAGTGGTGACGGTGCCGAGGCCCGCGGTGCACCCGCACTCTTCACGCCTTCATCAAGTTGATGCATCAACTTGGCGGGACTAGGCTGACGTCCCCCGGCGGATCCCGCCGGGCAGGGCGGGAACGAACCCCACGAGGAGGACTCATGACGGTCGAAGTGAGCGACGTGCCCGAGGCGAAGCGCTACGAGGCCCGGGTCGACGGAGGGCCCGAGGTGGCGGGCGTCGCGGAGTACATCCGTACGGCGGAACTCGTCGCCTTCGTGCACACCGAGGTCGGGCCGGAGTACGAGGGTGCGGGAGTCGGGTCGGCGCTGGTCCGCACGGCCCTGGACGAGGCCCGCGCCGCCCGTCTGCGGGTGCTGGCCACCTGCCCCTTCTTCGCGGGCTGGATCGCCAGGCACCCCGAGTACCAGGACCTGCTGTACCAGTCCCGGAGTCAGGTCAGCGACTGAAGGCTCCAGGGGGTTCAGTTCCCTTGCGCGGCGGGGGACGGCCGTACCGGGTGCTTGCTCATGACCGACACGCGGTTGAACGCGTTGATGGTGATCGCCACCCAGATCGCGGCCGATATCTGCGCCTCGGAGAGGACCCGCCGGGCCTCCTCGTAGGCGGACGTCTGGGCCGCGGCGTCCGCCGGCTCGGTCGTGGCCTCCGCGAGCGCCAGGGCCGCACGCTCCTCGGGAGTGAACAGGCCGGTGTCCCGCCATGCGTGCAGGACGCCGAGTCTCCGCGGTGATTCACCGGCGCGCAGGGCCGCCCCGGTGTGCACGTCCAGGCAGTAGGCGCAGCCGTTGAGTTGCGACACCCGGAGGTTGATCAGCTCCACCGCGGTCCGGTCGAGTCCGGCCTCGGCGGCCGTCGTCCGGACCGCCTCCGAGACCTGCACCAGCGCGTGGAAGGCCTTGGGGCTCTGCTTGTCGATGAAGACCCTGCGGGATGGGGGACTGTCGAGGTGGTCGTTCACGTCGGGGCCTCCTTCGGGCCACGCTCGCGGTGGCCTCCTGTGTCCGTGCGGGTGCTGTGGCCATCGGCCTGCCCTCGTGGCATCCTAGTTGATGCGACAACCAGATCGAGCGGGAGGTGCTCTCGGTGAGCAACACGGAAACCGGTGCCGCGGCTCTGCGCTGCGGTGCGCCCGTAGAGGGCGACCGGCCGCCCGGGGCCGCCCGGGTCGACGTCCTGTCGGCGCGTGAGGTCCCCCTGGGCGGCCCGCGGGCGATGCGCGTGCGGCGGACGCTGCCCCAGCGGTTGCGCTCGCTCATCGGTGCCTGGTGCTTCGCCGACCACTACGGCCCGCACGAGGTCGCCGCACTGGGCGGAATGAACATGCCCCCGCATCCGCACACCGGACTGCAGACGGTGAGCTGGCTGTTCAGCGGAGAGATCGAGCATCGCGACACCCTCGGCACCCACGCCCTGATCCGGCCCGGCGAGATGAACCTCATGACCGGCGGACACGGCATCGCCCACTCGGAGGTCTCCACCCCGGACACCACCGTCATCCACGGCGTCCAGCTGTGGGTCGCGCTGCCCGAGGAACACCGCGGCGCCGCCCGGGACTTCCAGCACTACGTGCCCGAACCCGCGCGGGTCGACGGGGCCGAGATCAGGGTGTTCCTGGGTTCCCTCGCCGGCCGGACCTCCCCGGTCCGGGGCTTCACGCCGCTGCTCGGCGCCGAGATCGTCGTCGAACCGCACGGGACGCTCGCCCTTCCCGTGGACGCGACGTTCGAGCACGGCCTCCTCGTGGACAGGGGGGACGTCCGCCTGCTCGACACCGTGCTGCGGCCCGCCGAACTCGGCTACGTCCCCCGCGGCGCGGACGTCCTGACGGTCGCCAACGAGACCGACGCCCCGGCGCGGCTCGTCCTCCTCGGAGGGCCGCCCTTCGGTGAGGAGATCGTCATGTGGTGGAACTTCGTCGGCCGCAGTCACGAGGACATCGTGCGGGCCCGCGAGGACTGGGAAGCCTCCACCGACCGCTTCGGCGTCATCGGGGACCACCCCGGAGGCCGCCTTCCCGCCCCGGCTCTGCCGAACGCCGTCCTCACGCCGCGCCGCAACCCGCCGACCCGCTGAACCCCCCGACGAAAGGCACACCATGAGCGAGTCCTCCAGCACCACGGTCGTCGAACGGGTGGACGCCGAGCGCCGGTACGAGATCCTGGTCGACGGAGAACGCGCCGGACTGACCGCCTACCGCGATCTGGGCGCGCAGCGGGTCTTCTTCCACACGGAGGTCGACGAGGCGTTCGCCGGCCGGGGGCTGGCCCCGCAGCTGGTCCAGCAGGCGCTCGCCGACGTGCGTGCGTCCGGCATGCGGATCGTCCCGGTCTGCCCCTACGTCGCCAAGTTCCTCAAGCGGCACGACGAGTTCGCGGACATCACCGACCCCGTCACGCCCGAGGTGCTGCGCTGGCTGAAGGCGCAGCTCGACTGAGCGTCCCGTTCGGGGGGCGTGCGCCTGGCCGTCAATGATCCTTCCCCGCCCTTTGGAGCAGCCTCGCGACCGATTGGTTGACGTATCAACCAGTGTCGCTAATATAGGTGACACGTCATCAACTTGAGTGACTGAGCGGCCCGTTGCCGATGTCTCTGAGCATCGCGGTCACAGCGGATACGCATACCGGGAGAGGGATCACCATGAGCAACGGAACGAAGTCCGGACTGCAGGCGCTGCTGACGCCCGAGCAGAGCGTCGTCGTCCTGATCGACCACCAGCCGTTCCAGTTCGCCAACCTGAACAGCCACGAGCCCACGATGATCGTGAACAACGCCGTCGGCCTCGCCAAGGCCGCCAAGGGGTTCGGTGTGCCGACCATCCTGACGACCGTGCTGGAGGAACGCGGCGGCTACCTCATCAAGGGGCTGCAGGACGTGTTTCCGGACCAGAAGCCGATCAACCGCACGCTCGTCAACACCTGGCAGGACGAGCGCGTCGTCGACGCCGTCAAGGCGACCGGCCGCAAGAAGCTGATCATCGCCGGTCTCTGGACGGAGGTCTGCGTCGCGATGCCCGCGATACAGGCGGCGGGCGAGGGCTTCGACGTCTACGTCGTCACCGACGCCTCGGGCGGTGCCTCGGAGGAGAGCCACGACATGGCCGTGCGGCGCATGATCCAGGCGGGCGTCGTGCCCATCACCTGGCTGGCCGTGATGAGTGAGTGGCAGCGCGACTACGCCCGCGAGGAGACCATCCCGGCCCTGGCCGAGGTGCTGGCGGAGCACGGGGGCGCCACCGGTGTCGCCTTCGCCTGGGAGACGCAGCTGCTCGCCACCGGCCGGACCGGCGCCGACGCCTGACAGGGATCAGTAAGGGGGGAGAGGCGGCGGGCCGGGGGTGCTGGGCCGGGGGGCGTCGGACCGGAATTCGCCGGTCCGGGGCCCGTCGGTGCGGGATCGCCGACCCGGGTGAGGCCGGTGCCCTCAGTGGACGCCGGCCGGATGCCGGCCGGTGGGGGCGCCGGGAAGCTCGGCGGGCCGTACGGGCCTGCGCTCGCGGCGGGAGAGGTCGCAGGCCTCGGCGATCCGCAGGGCCTGCAGCGCCTCGCGCCCGTCGCACGGGTTGGGCCGCTCGCCCCGTACGACCTGTACGAACGTGGCCAGCTCCGCCTCGTAGGCGGGCCCGAAGCGTTCCACGAAGCCCGTCCACGGCTTGTCCGCGGCCGGCGGCCCGGTCGGTTCGGTCGACGCGATCGGCGTACGGTCGTCCAGGCCCACGACGATCTGGTCCAGCTCCCCGGCCAGCTCCATGCGCACGTCGTACCCCGCCCCGTTCAGCCGCGTCCCCGTCACCGTGGCCAGCGTGCCGTCGTCCAGGGTGAGCAGGGCCGTGCCGGTGTCCACGTCGTCCGCCGCCCGGAACATCGGCGGCCCGGCGTCGGACCCGGCGGCGTACACGTCGACGACCTCCCGGCCGGTCACCCAGCGCAGGACGTCGAAGTCGTGGATGAGCGTGTCCCGGTAGAGGCCGCCGGACTGCGGCAGGTACTCGGCCGGTGGCGGCGTCTGGTCACTGGTCACCGCGCGGACGGTGTGCAGCCGGCCCAGCCGCCCGGACCGCACCGCCTCCCGCGCGCCCGTGTAGCCGGTGTCGAAGCGGCGCTGGAACCCCATCTGCAGGATCGTGCCCGCGCTCTCCACCTCGGCGATCGCCTGTAAGGTCCCGGGCAGATCGAGAGCTATCGGCTTCTCGCAGAACACGGGCAGCCCCGAGCGCGCCGCCCGGCCGATCAGCTCGGCGTGGGCCGGCGTCGCCGTGGTGATCACCACCGCGTCCACTCCCCACTGGAAGATCTCGTCCACTCCGGGCGCCGCGGTCTCGCCCAGACGGTGGGCCAGGTCCTGGGCCCGGGAGAGGTCGGCGTCCGTGAGGATCAGTGATCCGACGTCGCGATGGCGGCTGAGCGTGTTGGCGTGAACGGTGCCGATGCGGCCCGTACCGATGACCCCGATGCGCATGGAATCAAAGTGGGCTCACAGCCCGCGCACTGTCAATCCGTATGTCCGGACAATCGGACCGCGCAACTTCCCGTCGTCAGTGCGCGGAGCTACGCTCGGCGCGTGCCGAAACCAGAAGTGGACCCGACCGTGTCGCTGGACCTCAGCGTGGATCGCGGCAGCCCCGTGCCGCTGTACTTCCAGCTGTCGCAGCAACTGGAGGTCGCGATCGAGCACGGCGCACTGACACCCGGCAGCCTTCTGGGCAACGAGATCGAGCTGGCCGCGCGGCTCGGTCTGTCCCGGCCCACCGTCCGGCAGGCCATCCAGTCACTGGTCGACAAGGGCCTCCTGGTGCGCCGCCGGGGCGTGGGCACCCAGGTCGTGCACAGCAAGGTCAGGCGCCCGCTGGAACTCAGCAGCCTCTTCGACGACCTGGAGGCGGCAGGGCAGCGTCCGGCCACGAAGGTCCTGGTCAACACCGTCGTCCCGGCCACCGCGGAGGTCGCCGCCGCGCTCTCGGTGGCCGAGGACAGCGACGTGCACCGCGTCGAACGGCTGCGGCTGACGCACGGCGAACCGATGGCGTACATGTGCAACTACCTGCCGCCCGGCCTCCTCGACCTGGACACCGGGCAACTGGAGGCCACCGGCCTGTACCGGCTCATGCGTGCCGTCGGCATCACCCTGCACAGCGCCCGCCAGACCATCGGCGCCCGCGCCGCCACCGCCGACGAGGCCGACCGGCTCGGCGAGGACGAGGGCGCCCCGCTGCTCACCATGGAGCGCGCGACGTTCGACGACACGGGACGCGCCGTCGAGTTCGGGACGCACACCTACCGGCCGTCCCGCTACTCCTTCGAGTTCCAGCTGCTCGTACGGTCCTGACGGGCTCGGCCCGCACCGACCGGCGTCCGTACTGGTGAGGTGCTCGGCCAGGCCGGCCGGTGTCTGCGGCTCAGCCGAGTGGTCGCCCGCGCCGTGCGGGTTTCTCGCCATGTCCGGACAATGTGACCCGTGACCGGTCCCCGGAAGCACGCGCTCCGCTTGTGTGTCGGACAATGGGGCGTTTGGGATCCGCGGATCCCGGCCGGGCGCCGGGCGCCCGGCG
Source organism: Streptomyces olivaceus (assembly GCF_000721235.1). GTDB lineage: Bacteria > Actinomycetota > Actinomycetes > Streptomycetales > Streptomycetaceae > Streptomyces > Streptomyces olivaceus. The sequence continues at coordinate 46,232 of NZ_JOFH01000009.1, read as the reverse complement.
CGCACAGCACGGCACAGCAAGAAGGGCACGGCCTCGTGGCACGGTTTCGGACATGGGTGGGCATCGCACTGGCAGGGGCACTGTCGGTGTCCCTGGCCGGCTGCAGCAGTACCGGCGGCAAGCGCGCCGAGGACGCCCGCAAGGCCGCGTCGGCCCAGGGGAAGGCGGCGGTGAACACGCCGCGCTGGACCTTCGCGATGATCACTCACTCGGGTGACGGAGACACCTTCTGGGACATCGTCCAGAGCGGTGCCGAGCAGGCCGCCGTCAAGGACAACATCAACTTCCTCTACTCCCACGACGACGAGGCCCAGCAGCAGGCCCAGCTCGTGGACGCGGCCATCGACAAGAGGGTCGACGGCATCGTGGTCACGCTCGCCAAGCCCGACGCGATGAAGTCCGCGCTGGCCCGCGCGCGGAAGGCCGGTATCCCGGTGATCACCGTGAACTCCGGGTCCGAGGAGTCCAAGGCGTTCGGCGCCCTCACCCACGTCGGCCAGGACGAGTCGATCGCGGGCGAGGCGGTCGGCGACGAGCTGAACCAGCGAGGCCGCAAGCAGGCCCTGTGCGTCCTGCACGAGCAGGGCAACGTCGGCCACGAGCAGCGCTGCGACGGGGTCGAGAAGTCCTTCGACGGCAAGGTCCAGCGGCTCTACGTCAACGGCACCAGCATGCCGGACGTGCAGTCCGCCATCGAGGCCAAGCTCCAGACCGACAAGTCCGTCGACGCCGTGGTCACCCTCGGCGCCCCCTACGCCGACACCGCGGTCAAGGCCAAGCAGGGCGCGGGCAGCGAGGCCGAGGTCGACACCTTCGACCTCAACGCCAAGGTGGCCGCCGGACTGGCGGACGGCACCCTCGGCTTCGCCGTCGACCAGCAGCCCTACCTCCAGGGGTACGAGGCCGTGGACCTGCTGTGGCTGAACAAGTACAACGCCGACGTCCTCGGCGGCGGCCGGCCGGTGCTCACCGGACCCGAGATCGTCACCAAGGACGACGCCGACGCGCTGGCCGACTACACCAAGCGGGGCACGCGATGAGCGCCACGCGGGCGAGAGACGCTGACGAAAGGATTCTGCAGGCCTCTCCGCTGCGGAAACTCATGGGCCGCCCCGAGCTGGGCTCCGTCGTCGGCGCGATCGCGGTCTTCGTGTTCTTCGTCTTCTTCGCCGACAGCTTCCTGCGGGCCTCCAGCCTCAGCACGGTGCTCTACGCCGCCTCCACGATCGGCATCATGGCGGTCCCGGTGGCACTGCTGATGATCGGCGGCGAGTTCGACCTGTCCGCGGGCGTCATGGTGACGTCGTCGGCCCTGGTGTCGTCGATGTTCAGCTATCAGGCGACCGCGAACGTCTGGGTCGGCGTCGGCGTGTCGCTGCTGGTCACCCTGGCGATCGGCGCCTTCAACGGCTTCATGCTCACCCGCACGAAACTCCCCAGCTTCATCATCACGCTGGGCACCTTCCTGATGCTGACCGGCCTGAACCTCGGCTTCACCAAGCTCGTGGGCGGCACCGTCTCCACCAAGTCGATCGCCGACATGGAGGGCTTCCCGTCCGCCCGCGACGTCTTCGCCTCCACGATCACCGTCGGCGGCGTCGGCTTCAAGGTCACCATCCTGTGGTGGCTCGCCCTGGTCGCCGTCGCCAGCTGGATCCTGCTGCGCACCCGCGCCGGCAACTGGATCCTCGCGGTCGGCGGCAACAAGGACGCCGCCCGCGCGGTGGGCGTCCCGGTCACCAGAACCAAGATCGGCCTCTACATGGGAGTGGCTCTCGGCGCCTGGATCTCCGGCCAGCACCTGCTCTTCTCCTACGACGTCGTCCAGTCCGGCGAGGGCGTCGGCAACGAGCTGATCTACATCATCGCCGCCGTCATCGGCGGCTGCCTGATCACCGGCGGCTACGGCAGCGCCGTCGGCTCGGCGGTCGGCGCCCTCATCTTCGGCATGACCAGCAAGGGCATCGTCTTCGCCGAGTGGAACCCCGACTGGTTCAAGTTCTTCCTCGGAGCGATGCTGCTCCTCGCGACCCTGCTGAATGCCTGGGTCCGCAAGCGCGCGGAGGCCACCAAGTGACGCAGCCCGAGAACGCCGCACCGCGCGGGGGCAGCCGTACGCCGCTCGTCGAGCTGTCCGGCGTCAGCAAGAACTACGGCAACGTCCGCGCCCTCGAAGGCGTGTCCCTGGAGGTGTACGCCGGCGACGTCACCTGCGTGCTGGGCGACAACGGTGCGGGCAAGTCGACGCTCATCAAGATCATCGCGGGTCTGCACCAGCACGACGGCGGCACCCTCGCCCTGGGCGGCGAGGAGACCCGCCTCTCCTCCCCGCGCGAGGCCCTGGACCGCGGCATCGCCACCGTCTACCAGGATCTCGCCGTCGTCCCGCTCATGCCGGTCTGGCGCAACTTCTTCCTCGGCTCCGAGCCGCGCAAGGGCAGGGGGCCGTTCCGGCGCATGGACGTCGAGCACATGCGCCGCACCACCCACGCGGAACTCCTGCGCATGGGCATCGACCTGCGCGACGTCGACCAGCCCATCGGCACCCTCTCCGGCGGCGAGCGCCAGTGCGTGGCCATCGCCCGCGCGGTGCACTTCGGCGCGAAGGTCCTGGTGCTCGACGAGCCGACGGCGGCCCTGGGTGTGAAGCAGTCGGGAGTCGTCCTGAAGTACGTCGCGGCCGCCCGCGACCAGGGTCTGGGCGTCGTCCTCATCACCCACAACCCCCACCACGCGTACCTGGTGGGCGACCGGTTCGTCCTGCTGAAACGCGGCACCATGACGGGCGCCTACACCCGCGAGGGCATCACGCTGGACGAGCTCACCGGGCAGATGGCGGGCGGGAACGAGCTGGACGATCTACGCCATGAACTGCGGCGCCGATAAGGGGCGCGGGGAACGGTGCGCGTAACCACGGCGCACCCGCGCCCGGCAACGAACCGGTCACACCACCCCCTGTCCCATTCGGCACCCGGCGGAGCCGTGCGGCACAATCGCACCCGATGAGCACCTACCGCGACTTCACCGCCCCCATCGGATCCCGCCGTGCCCCGGTCCTGCGCACCGTGGGCACGAGGGAACGCCGCTCGCACCTGACGGCACCCCGCGTGCCGACGGTCGGCATCGACATCGGCGGCACGAAAGTCATGGCGGGAGTCGTGGACGCCGACGGGAACATCCTGGAACGGCTCCGCACCGAGACCCCGGACAAGTCCAAGAGCCCCAAGGTCGTCGAGGACACCATCGTCGAGCTGGTCCTGGACCTCTCCGACCGGCACGACGTGCACGCCGTCGGCATCGGCGCGGCCGGCTGGGTCGACGCCGACCGCAACCGCGTGCTGTTCGCCCCCCACCTGTCCTGGCGCAACGAACCGCTGCGCGACCGCCTCGCCGGCCGCCTCGCCGTCCCGGTCCTGGTGGACAACGACGCCAACTCCGCCGCCTGGGCCGAGTGGCGCTTCGGCGCCGGCCGCGACGAGGACCACCTCGTCATGATCACGCTGGGCACCGGCATCGGCGGCGCCATCCTGGAGGGCGGCCAGGTCAAGCGGGGCAAGTACGGGGTCGCCGGCGAGTTCGGGCACATGCAGGTGGTGCCCGGCGGCCACCGCTGCCCCTGCGGCAACCGCGGCTGCTGGGAGCAGTACAGCTCCGGCAACGCCCTGGTCAGGGAGGCCCGCGAGCTGGCCGCCGCCGACTCGCCGGTGGCGTACGGCATCATCGAGCACGTCAAGGGCAGCATCGGCGACATCACCGGACCGATGATCACCGAGCTGGCCCGCGAGGGCGACGCCATGTGCGTCGAGCTGCTCCAGGACATCGGCCAGTGGCTCGGCGTCGGCATCGCCAACCTCGCCGCGGCCCTCGACCCGTCCTGCTTCGTCATCGGCGGCGGGGTCAGCGCCGCCGACGACCTGCTGATCGGCCCCGCGCGCGACGCCTTCAAGCGCCAGCTCACCGGCCGCGGCTACCGTCCCGAGGCCCGCATCGTCCGCGCCCAGCTCGGCCCCGACGCCGGCATGGTGGGCGCCGCCGACCTGGCCCGGCTGGTCGCCCGCCGGTTCCGCCGGGCCAAGCGGCGCCGGGTGGAGCGCTACGAGCGGTACGAGCGGTACGCCGAGGCCCGCCGCACGCCCGGGGAGTCGCTGTGACGGAGATCCTGCCGCACCAGGCGCCGTCCCCGGAGGAGTCCGGGCCCCCGGGCGAGGACCGCCGGCACATGATCCGCCGGCGCGCGCTCACCCTGATCACCATCGTGCTGCTCATCGGCGTCCCCGCCGGCTACCTCGCGATCTCCGCGGGCCAGAGCCGCGACAGCGGCCGGGACAAGGAGGCGAAGTACGCGGCGACCGGCATGACCAGGGGCTGGCCGTCCAAACTCCAGCGCCGCATCTACGAGGTGCCGGTCCCGGTGCCCGCCGACAAGATCGCGTACTACGAGACCAACAACTGGAAGACCAGCCGGCTCTACGTCCAGTTCGAGACCACCGCCGCCGGACTGGACGTCTTCCTGGCCGGTCTGGACCTCGACCGGGACGCGCTGCAGAAGGACAAGGTCACCATCAGCGACCGGGCCCAGCGGGTCACCGGCTGGAAGTTCCGCGAGTCCAGCACCTGGTGGGGCGTCGTCAACGAGCAGTCGGACCCGGCGCCGACCCAGGACATCGTGGTGGACCTGGACAACCCGGACTATCCGATGGTGTACCTCGTCTCGCACACGGTTCCCTGACCCGCAGGACCTGCAGGACCCGCACCGGCCGGGCTCCGGCAGGCCGCCGGAGCCGATTGTCAGACCCCGCCCGTAGAGTCGAAGACATCTGATCCGGTGGACGGGCGGGAGGTGACAGGACGTATGAGCGACGGTGCCGCGGCGGACACGACGGCCGCCGCGCGGGCGGGGGAGCGGCCCCGGGCGGCGCCGGGGGCCTCGGGCGGGGACGTGCCGGTCAGGCTCGCGGCCGTCTTCCTGCCCGCCCCTCTCCCGCGCGACGGCCGCGTCGCCTTCTGGGACCCCGAGGACGGCCCGGTCCCCACCGGCCACGGGGCCGCGGCGGACACCCTGCACGCCCTGCCGGCCGATCCCACCGAATCCACCGAGCTCACCGAATTCACCGAGCTCACCGTCGTACGGCGGCACGGCGCGGGCGCGCGGCGCCGGACGACGCCCGCGGTGTCGTTGCCGATCGGCGAGGCGCTGCCGCACCTGGTCCGCGCCCGGCACGACCCCGCCGCCCACCCGGCCACCGCCTGCTGGGGCGCGGCCGCCCTGCACGCCCTGCGGCTCACCGCGCGCGGCCGACTGCTGCCCGGCCTGACCCCCACCGGTCACGACGCCTGGCGCGCGGGCCCGCTCGACCCCGACGACGTCGCGCACCTGCGCGCCGTGGCCGCGGCCCTGCCCCCGGAGGGCCACGCGGTTCCGCTGGACAGCCCCGGCCCGATCCGGCTGCCCGAGCCGGAGGCGCTGATCCGGGCCTTCCTGGACGCGGTCGCCGACACCCTGCCGCGCAGCCCGGCCGCGCCGCACGTCTCGGGGCGTCCGTTCGCCGCCCGCGCGGCCCAGCACCTGCCCGGTGCGCACGAGTGGGCCGCGGAGGTCGCCGCCGGGATGGACGCGGGCGTGCGGATCTCGCTCCGCCTGGACCTGTCGGCGTACGACCTGTTCGACGCGGACGCCGCTCCGGGCGGCGTCCGCAGCGCGGGCGCGGCGATCGTGCAGGTGCACAGCCTCGCCGACCCCACCCTCGTGGCCGACGCCGCGGACCTGTGGTCGGGAGAGGCCGACGCGGCGTTCGGCACCCGCGCCCGCGTGGACGCCGCCCTCGCGGTGCGGCGCGCGGCGCGGATCTGGCCGCCGCTCGACCGGCTCACCGAGCAGGATGTGCCCGACGTCCTCGCCCTCACCGAGGACGAGGTCACCGACCTGCTCGGCGTGGCGGCCACCCGGCTCGCCGCCGCCGGGGTCGCCGTGCACTGGCCCCGCGACCTGGCCCAGGACCTCACCGCGACCGCGGTGGTCCGGTCCGCGCCCGGCTCCGCGACCGACGGCACCGGCTTCTTCGAGAGCGAGGACCTCCTCCAGTTCCGCTGGCAGCTGGCGATCGGGGGCGATCCGCTCACCGAAGCCGAGATGGACACCCTCGCGGAGGCGCACCGCCCGGTCGTCCGGCTCCGCGACCGGTGGGTACTGGTCGACCCCGTACTCGTCCACCGGGCGCGCAAGCGCGACCTCGGCCTGCTCGACCCGGTCGACGCCCTGTCCGCGGCCCTCACCGGCAGCGCCGAGGCGGACGGCGAGACCGTCGACGTGGTGCCGGTCGGAGCCCTGGCCGCCCTGCGCGACCGGCTCACCGCCGGAGTGCGCCCCGCCGAATCGCCGCCGGGCCTGGACGCCACCCTCCGCGACTACCAACTCCGGGGCCTGGCCTGGCTCGACCTCATGACCTCGCTCGGCCTGGGCGGCTGCCTCGCCGACGACATGGGTCTCGGCAAGACGGTCACCGTGATCGCGCTGCACCTCAGGCGGGCCCGCACCGAACCGACCCTGGTGGTCTGCCCGGCCTCCCTGCTGGGCAACTGGCAGCGGGAGATCACCCGCTTCGCCCCCGGCGTGCCGGTCCGCCGCTTCCACGGCGCCGAGCGCACCCTGGACGACCTGACCGCGGGTTTCGTCCTCACCACGTACGGCACGATGCGGTCCGCCGCCGGGACACTGGCCGGGCAGCGCTGGGGGATGGTCGTCGCCGACGAGGCGCAGCACGTCAAGAACCCGTACTCGGCGACCGCGAAGGCCCTGCGCACCATCGGCTCCCCGGCCCGCGTGGCACTGACCGGCACCCCGGTGGAGAACAACCTCTCCGAGCTGTGGGCCCTGCTCGACTGGACCACCCCCGGGCTCCTCGGCCCCCTGAAGTCCTTCCGCGCCCGGCACGCGCGCGCGGTGGAGAACGGCGAGGACGACGAGGCCGCGGAGCGCCTGGCCCGGCTGATCCGCCCCTTCCTGCTGCGCCGCCGCAAGTCCGACCCGGGCATCGTCCCCGAGCTGCCGCCGAAGACCGAGACGGACCACCCCGTCCCGCTCACCCGCGAACAGGCCGCGTTGTACGAGGCGGTGGTGCGGGAGTCGATGCTCGCCATCGAGTCGGCCGAGGGCATGGGCCGCCGGGGTCTCGTCCTCAAGCTCCTGACCTCGCTGAAGCAGATCTGCGACCACCCCGCGCTGTTCCTGAAGGAGGAGCACCCGCCGGGCGGGGCCGACCGGACGGCCGCCCGCTCGGGCAAGCTCGCCCTGCTGGACGAGTTGCTCGACACGGTGCTGGCGGAGGACGGCTCGGCGCTCGTCTTCACGCAGTACGTGGGCATGGCCCGCCTCCTCGCCTCCCACCTCGCCGCCCGCGCCGTCCCCGTCGACCTGCTCCACGGCGGTACACCGGTGCCGGAGCGCGAGCGGATGGTGGACCGCTTCCAGAGCGGGGCGACCCCCGTCCTCATCCTGTCCCTGAAGGCCGCGGGCACCGGCCTGAACCTCACCCGTGCGGGCCACGTCGTGCACTTCGACCGCTGGTGGAACCCGGCCGTGGAGGAACAGGCCACCGACCGCGCCTACCGCATCGGACAGACCCAGCCGGTCCAGGTCCACCGCCTCGTCACCGAGGGCACCGTCGAGGACCGCATCGCCGAGATGCTCGGGTCCAAGCGGGCCCTGGCCGACGCCGTCCTCGGCTCCGGCGAGGCGGCCCTCACCGAGCTGACCTCCCGTGAACTGACCGACCTGGTGTCCCTGCGGAGGCCGTCATGACCCCCCGCCCCGCCGACGAGGCGCGCCGCGCCCTGCGCGAGGCCCGCCTGCGCGGCGACACGGACACCGACGCGGCGCCTCGCCTGGACGACCCTGCGGAGGAGGCCCCCGCCGACACCGACACCGACACTGGCACAGACACCGGCACCGCGGACCCGGAGCCGTCGCAGCGCCACGTCCAGGAGCGGCAGCCGCGCCCCGGTGACGTCGCCCGCGCGGCACTGCGCGGTACCCGCACCGCACAGCGGCACGGGGAGACGGACACCGGTGGTGCCGACGCGGCGAAGGCGGAGGACGACCCCGGCGGCCCCCGCCCCGTGCACGGCGACGACAGCCGGCCGGCGGACGTGGCCCGCGAGGCACTGCGGGCGGCGCGCCGCCGGGCCGGGGCGGACGCGGCGGCGGGCGTACGGCGCGACCCCGGCACACCCCGTCGCCCGCAGGTCGCGTCCGACTCCCGCACCGCCGAAACCCGCGCCCGCGCGGTACGCGCCTTCGCCGCGGACGCGTTCCGGCTGCCGCCGGAGTCGGACGCCGGGGAGTCGGACGCCGGAAGACCAGCGGCCGGAAGACCAGAGGCCGGAAAACCGGGTGCCGGGGACTCAGGTGCCGGGGAACCGGACGCCGGAGCGACGGACGCGGTGGAGGCGGGCCAGGACGCGACGGACACGCACGCACCGGCGAGTGCCCGGGTGCGGAAGACCCTCCCGCCCGGGGACACGCCCGACACCGGCCCGGCGGGTAAGAGGCCGTGGGACGAGCTGGGGCCGGAAACAGAGGAATACGAGCCGGAAGCGGAGGGCCACGGGGCGGAAGCGGAGGACCACGACCCGACGCCCCGCCGCGAGGCTCCGGATCCCGCACAGCCGCGCGAGCGGCCCGACCCCGTACCGCCGCGTGGGGTTCCGGACTCCGTACTGCCGCGTGAGCCGCGTTCGCCCCGGACCCGGACCCCGAAGGCACCGGACCCGGACCCCGCAGCGGCGCACCGTGACGCCGCCGCCCCGCATGCACCGAGCCCGTCGCACGCGCCGAGCACCCCGCACGCACCGCATACACCGTCCCCGTACCCGTCTCCGTCCGCGCCGAGCGCCCCGGCCGCGTCCCCGCGCACCCCCCGCACGATGGCCGCCCCCGGCCGTGATGGCGAACACCGGCGCACCTTCCCCGCGCTGCCGCCCCGGCCGGCGGACGCGGGACTCGCCGGGACCTGGTGGGGGAACGCGTGGGTGACCGCGCTGGAGGAGGGCGCCCTGGACGCCGCCCGACTGGCGCGGGGGCGCGGCTACGCCGAGCGGGGGCACGTCGACGCCGTCACCGTCACGCCCGGCCTGGTCCTCGCCTACGTACAGGGCAGCCGCCCGCGGCCGTACCGCGTGCAGGTGCGCCTGCGCACCCTCGGCGACGACGACTGGCGGCGCTTCCTGGACGCGGCCGTCGAGCGCCCCGGACACATCGCGGCGCTGCTCGACAAGGAGCTGCCCCACTCTCTGGCCGACTGCGGCGTCCCCCTGCTCCCGGGCCCCGGCGACCTGGCGCCGCAGTGCAGCTGCCCCGACTCCGGGCACCCCTGCAAGCACGCAGCGGCCCTCTGCTACCAGACGGCGCGGCTGCTGGACGCCGACCCCTTCGTCCTCCTCCTGCTGCGCGGCCGCGGCGAACGGGAACTGCTCGACGCCCTCTCCCGGCTGAACGCGGCCCGGGCCGCCCGCGCCGCCCAGGAGCGCGGACCCGCGCCGCTGCCCGGCGTCCGTGCCGGTGCCGCACTGACAGGGCGCGCCCTGCCTCCGCTCCCGGCGCCCCTGCCCACGCCTCCCCACCCCGAGCAGCCCCCCTCGTACCCGGCGGCGCCGGGCGGCCCCGACCCCTTCGCCCTGGACCAGCTGGCCACCGACGCCGCCGCCCGCGCCCACGCCCTGCTCGCCACGGGACGCGACCCGGTCGGGAGCCTGACGCTCTGGCAGGACGCCGTCCGTCTCGCCGCCGCCCGGCCCGGCTCCGGTCTCACCGCCGGCACCCGCGCGCTCTACGCGTCCCTGGCCGGGGCGACCGGCCGCGATCCGGCGGAGCTGGCGCGTGCCGTGGCCGCCTGGCGCCAGGGCGGCCCGGACGGTCTCGACGTCCTTGAGGAACCCTGGGACCCGCCGGCCGGCCGCTTCGACCGCGCCCGCCCCCTGCTGCTCGCCGCCGACCTCCCCGCCTTCCGCCCCTGGCGCAACCACCTCACGCACCCCCGGGGCCACGTCCAGCTCCGACTCGGCCGGACGGGACTCTGGTACGCCTACGAGTCCGAGCCCGGCCGCGAGGACTGGTGGCCGCGCGGCACCCCCGACCCGGACCCGGTCGGCGCCCTCACCGGTCTGGGCGGCCCCGGCGACGTATGACCCCCCGCCCCGCCGACGAGGCACGCCCCTCCCCGCACGCGGCCCGCGACGGCGCGGGGCGTCAGGCGTCGGCGTCGCGGACCAGGAGCGCGATCTGCACCCGGTTGTCGACCGCCAGCTTGGCGAACAGGCTGCCCGTGTGCGCCTTGACGGTCGCCACGCTGATCCGCAGCCGCTTGGCGATCTCCGGGTTGCCCAGCCCGTCCGCGACGGCCCGGGCGGTCTCCAGTTCCCGGTCGGTCAGCGCGGCCAGCCGCCTGCGTGCCGCCTCGCGCGAGGAGTCACGGGCGTGGGAGGACTGCGGCCCGGTGGCCGCCGCGATCACCCGGGCCGTCGCCGCCGGGGACAGCACGGGGTTGCCGTCGGCGACCGTCCGCACCGCGTCGAGGAGCTGCGGCGGCGGGGTGTCCTTGAGGACGAAGCCGAGCGCCCCGGTGCGCAGCGCCTCGAGCACGAGATCGTCGGAGTCGAAGGTGGTGAGGATCAGCACCCGCGGCGGCGTCGGCCGGGCGAGCAGTTCCCGGGTCGCGCTGAGACCGTCGCGGCCGGGCATCCGCACGTCCATCAGGACCACGTCCGGCCGCAGCTCGTCCACCGCGGTGAGCGCCGCGTCCCCGTCCGCCGCCTCGCCGACGACGCTCAGGTCCGGCTCGCCGTCGATGACGAGCCGCAGGGCCATGCGTACCAGCTGTTCGTCGTCGACGACGACGACACGTACCGGCTCCCGCTCGGTGTCCACTCATGCTCTCTTTTCGTGGGTGGGGTGGGGCCAGGGCAGCCGGGCGGTGAGGACGTACCCGCTGCCGGGCGTGGGGTGGTGGCTGAGTTCTCCGCCGGCCAGTGCGACCCGTTCGCCGAGACCGAGCAGGCCGAAGCCCGACGCCGGTGGCGGCGCGAGCTTCGCGGTGAGTGAGGAGTAGGCGGTCGGGGAGTTGTGCACGCCGACCTCCAGCCCGTCGCCCGCCGCCCCGTCGAGGGTGACCCGCACGCGGGCGCCGGGGGCGTGCTTGGCGGCGTTGGTCAGACCCTCCTGGACGACCCGGTAGCAGGTCCGTCCGACGAGGTCGGGCGGCGTCTCCGTCACGGTGGTGGTCAGGGTGACGTCCAGTCCCGACGCGCGGGTCTCGGACACCAGGCCGGGGATCCCGTCGAGGGAGGGCTGCGGCGCCTCGGGCCGGCCGGGGTCGGCGCGCAGCACGCCGAGCACGTCCCGCAGTTCCTCCAGGGCCTGGTGGGAGCCCTCGGCGATGCCGCGGACCAGCACCCGGCTCTCCTCGGCGCCGAGGTTGTCGCGGTGGTCGAGGACCCCGGCCTGCATGGCGACGAGGGAGATCCGGTGTGCGAGCACGTCGTGCATCTCGCGGGCGATGCGGTTGCGTTCCGTGGCCCGCGCCTGCGCGGCCCGCGCCGTCTGTTCCCGCTCCGCGCTCTCGGCACGGTCCCGCAGCGAACGGACCTCGACCCGCCGCGCGCCGACGGCCATGCCCAGCGCCACCGCCATGCCCGCCGTCAGCACCGGCAAGGAGATCTGGAGCCACCACGAGTCCGGCGTGCTCTCGATCGGGTAGAACGAGAGCGCGAACTGCGAGGTGACCACATGCACCGCCGCCACCACACCGATCTCCACCGGACGGCGGCGGGCGGCGACCGAGCCCAGCGCGAACAGGGCGGGGCCCGCGGCCATGGCCGAAGGGATCGAGGCGGCGGTGAGGATCAGGGCGACCGTCACCGGGAACCGCCGCCGCCACAGCAGGAGCGCCAGGCAGCCGAGCGCCACCAGCGGATCGCCGACGAGGAACCAGGTGCCCGCGCCGCCGGTCCCGTTCTCCCGGCCCAGTACCACGCCGGTGGAGAACCAGCCCGACGCGCCCACCGCCGCGGCCGCGGCCAGCCGCCAGGTCTGCTGCCACCACCCGAGCCGCGGCGCGACGTCGGTGTTCCCGCGGCCAGTGTCGATGTTCACCGGGCCAGTATCGCGAAACCGCGTGGCCGCCGGGTCATACCGAGGTCGGAGGGGCCCTGGACCCAGGTCGAACCGCCGGCCCGCCCGCGGTCGGGGGCAGGCCGGGCCGCTGGGCCGATGTGCCGGCCGCGCAGCGCCCCGCAGACTCGTCGACATGTCCGGACGGCCGAGAAGTCCGGACGAGCGACTGACAAGTCCGGAGAGTGACCGACAAGTCCGGACGGACGACCGCGAAGTCCGGACGGACGACCGGAGGAAGTGCGAGGCATGTTCAAGGATCTCAGGCGGCAACGGGCGCTCAAGCGGGTCACGCCGGGGGACGGGCGGGCGCTGAAGCCGTTCCGCTGGTGGCAGTCGTTGTCCCGCGCCCTGTTCTATCTCCGGCTGGCGGCCGACGACGGCCGGCAGTCGGTCTACGCGGTCGACGTCAGGCACGGCCGACAGGACTCCAACGGCCACGTCCGCGCCGACCTGTACCTGGACGGCAGGCACCACGCGAAGTCCCGGCTGCCCGCCGTCTTCCCCGTCCCGGGCGGTGCCGTCGAGGTGCGCGCGAGCGGTTTCGGGCTCAAACGGTGCCACTACGTCACCGACGAAGGCACCGAGAACCAGCTCGTCCCGGACCGTGACTCGGCCGAAGGGCGCCGCGCCCACTTCGACCGCAGCCACCCCGCGCTGAGCCGCTGGACCGGCGCCGTCTCGGCGGTCGTCCTCGTCGTGGCCCTGCTCCTCCTCCTCGTCCAGCTCGCGGAGCAGCTCACCCGGCCGGAGGAGATCGCCCAGTACGTCGGGAGCTTCACCTCGCCGGTCGACCTCTCCGGCTGGGCGAACACCGCGCTCGGCGTGGTGACGGCGGTGGCCAGCACCGAGCGGGCCCTGCGCCTGCGCTACAGCCGGCTGCTCGACGGCGCGGCCGGCTGACCCGCGGACGCGTGGGCGAGCCGCGCCGCCACGTCGGCGGCCACGTCCGCCTCCCGGTCCACGAGGTAGAAGTGGTCCCCGGGGAACAGGGCGGTTCCGAAGGAGCCGGGAGCGGTGAGGTCGGACCACGCGAGGACGTCGTCGAGTGGGCAACTCGCGTCGTCCCGGCCCGCGTACACGGTGATCGGTGCCTTCACCGGAGCCGGGTCCCGGGGGCGGTAGCCCTCGACGAGCCGGTAGTCCGCGCGGAGGGCGGGCAGCAGCAGGTCTCGCAGCTCCGGGATGTCGTAGGCGTCGGAGTGGAGGTCTCCGAGGCTCCGGACGTGGGCGACCAGGCCCTCGTCGCCCGCCGTGTGCGGTGCCGCGCCGCGCCCGGCCCGGTGAGGGGCCGCGTGTGCGGAGACCAGCAGGTGTTCGGGGACGATGCCCCGGCCCTCCAGCCGCAACGCCAGCTCGTAGGCGAGGCAGGCACCCATGCTGTGGCCGAAGAGCGCCAGTGGCCGGTCGAGCCAGGGGCGCAGTGCGCCGTCGACGGCGTCGGCCATCGTGTCCATGTCCTCGATACAGGGTTCCGCGAGCCGGTCCTGCCGGCCGGGATACCGCACGGCGAGAACCTCGATGTCCTCCGGAAGCAGCGCGGGCCAGCCGTGGAACAGCTGTGCCGTCCCGCCGGCGTGGGGGAGGCACAGGAGGCGGAGCCGGGGGTCCACCGTGCGCCGGCGGACGCGGAACCAGGGGTTCGCGTCGCGCGTCGGCGTCGCGTCGGGTGCCGTCATCGCTGTCGCAGACCGCCCGGCTGCAGGGACTTGAGCTTGGCGAGGAAGGTGGGCAGCTGCTCCACCACTCTTCTGGGCACGTATGCGGTCTGCACCGTGTGATGCAGGCGATCGGTCACGACGAGTTTGTAAGTACCGCCTTCTTGAACAAGTTCGGCGGAATACAGAGGTGTTCCGGTCACCGCTTGCTGGCCTGCCTCCGTCAACGTGCCTTCTTCTTCCGTCATTCCGTCCGCCGGTCGGCGCGTTCAGCGCGCCTTGGCCGGGGTCGAACCGGTGCTGCGCGCCTTTCCGGCGGGCTTGGTCCGGCTCGCGCCCTGCGGTGCGCCGGCGGCGGCGGTCGCGGGCTCTGCTCCGTGGGACATCTGGGCGGCGAGGGCCTCGGCGGTCGCCTCGGCCGCCAGGTCGTGAATTCCCTCGCCGGCCTCGGTCACGGCCCTCTTGGCTTCGATTCCGATACTGACCGTGGTCTTCACGAGCCCTCGGACCACGGGTTTGCCCAGGCGCTTGACCAGGGATGCGGCGACCAGGCCGATCAGGAAGGGGGGTACTACAGGCGGCATGGCGTTACGTCCTTCTCTTCCGCCGATTTCTCTGCCGGCTTCTCGTCCGCCGGAAACCTCTTGCTCGTCATTCTTGCTCGAGGATCCTTCACTCAAGATCCCTGAAGATCCCTTGAGATCCCTTGCTCGAATCCTTCATCACGGACGGTATCCGAGGGCGACGAGACACGTACATACTCTGCTGCGTCCTTCACCCATTCGAGTACAACAGCCCTACGGTGTCGTTCTGTTCAGGACACACGGCGGCCGGAATCCGACAACTCCCCTGCACCGCCTCCTCGTAGTCTCTCTCCCGTTTCCCGGGGCACGGCAGGACACCCGGAACACCCGGGCAAACCCGGTTTCCGTGTTCTCTCACTCGCACGAGCGACACATTCCGCCCGATCGTGGCAGGCCCGGGTAATGCCGGCCGGCGCCCCGGCGTCCGGTGACACGATGAGCGCCATGCACCGCCGAACCGTGTCGTTTCCCGGGGCCCGGTCGGTCGCCGTGGCGGCAGCCGTCGCCGCGTCGGCCCTGACGGCCGGTTGCGAGGGCGGCGCCGTGTCGTCGACCCGTACTCCCGTCGTCGAGGAGGGCACCGTCACGATCGCCACCGCCTCCGAGACGTCGAGCTTCCACCCGTACTCGCAGTTCGGCTCCGGCCTGGCGCGTTACGCCTACGACTCGTTGGTCGGCACGGCGCCGGACGGCCGCACGGTGTCGGGCCTGGCCGAGAAGTGGGAGGCCGACTCCACTTCGGCGAGCTTCACCCTGCGCGAGGGCGTGACCTGCTCCGACGGTTCGGCCCTCACCGCGTCCGCGGCGGCCCGGTCACTGAGGTACGCGAGCGATCCGGGCAACCGACTCGTCGGCGTCCGAACCGTGCTGCCCGGTGTGCCGTTCACGGTGTCGGCCGACGATGCGGCCCGGACGGTGTCGGTCCGGATGGCGGCGCCGTACAGCTTCGTCCTGCGCACTGTCGGTTTGGTGCCGATCGTCTGTCCCGCCGGGCTGGCGGATCCCGGCGCGCTGGACCGGAGGACGCAGGGCACCGGGCCGTACGTCCTCAGCGGCTACTCCTCGGGTGGTCCGTACACCTTCACCCGCCGTGAGGGGTACGCGTGGGGGCCGCGCGGAGCGACCAACGCGACGGCCGGGCAGCCCGAGCGGATCGTGGTGTCGGTGGTGCCGCAGGAGTCCACGGCGGCGAACCTGCTGCTCACGGGCGGAGTGAACATCGCGATGGTGAGCGGCCCGGACCGCGCGCGGCTGACCGGCCGCGGGCTGGCCGAAGCCGAGGTTCCGACGGTGGTGGGGCTGACCTTCTTCAACGAACGGCCCGGCCGCCCCCTGAGCGATCCGGCGCTGCGCAGGGCGCTGGTGGGCGCCCTGGACCGCGAGGGCCTCGCCAACGTGGCGATGGGCGGGAAGGGAACGCCCGCGAGCCACCTGACCGCCCGGGACTCCGTCTGCCACGCCGACGTGGCCGCCGCGAACCTGCCCTCGGGCGACCCGGTGGCGGCCCTCGACGCGGCGGGCTGGACGAAGGACGCCCGGGGCAGACTGGCCAAGGACGGACGGCCGCTGCGGCTGCGGCTGCTCAGCAGCGCCGACTTCGGCTCCACCCTCCCGTCGGTCGCCGAGCTGATGGCCGTCTCCTGGCGGGCGCTGGGCGCCGACGTCGACCTCGTCGGCGAGAGCGGCAACGCGGTGGTGCAGGCCATGTACCAGAGCGGCGACTTCGACGCCGTGGTCGGCAGCTCGCCGGGCCCGCCGCTGCCCGCGCAGCTCGTCGGGTACTTCTCCGGGCCCGCGCCGTCCCGAGGGCTGAACTTCGCCCGTGTCACCAACAGCGCCTACGACCGGTACGTCGGCATCGCCCTGCGCGCACCGGGCGAGGACAGCTGCGCCGACTGGAACCGGGCCGCCGCCGCGCTGTTCCGCTCGGCGGACGCGCTCCCCGTCGCCGACGGCACGAGCACGGTGTACGGCAACCGGACGACCTTCGCCGTCGCGCCAGGCGGCCAGATCGTGCCGACCAGCATCCGCCTGCACGAATGACGCGGCCGGCGCTGTCCGTACCCGGGACCGAAGAGCGAAGGAGGTTCCCCATGCCGACCCTGTCCGCGCGCTTCGGCGACCTGGCCCGGCGCCATCCGTGGGCGGTGTTCTGCGGCCGGCGGGCGGTGCGGCTGACGGTCCTGCTCCTCCTGGTCGTCACCGCCTCCTTCGCGATGATCCGACTGGTGCCCGGCGATCCCGTCCGGGCCGCACTGGGCGTGGACGCCCCGCCGGACCTCGTCGCGGCGAAACGGAGGGAGCTCGGCCTGGACCGCGAACTGACGGCCCAGTACTGGTGGTACCTGCGCCGGCTGGCCCACGGGGACCTCGGGGTGTCGCTGGTGACCGGCGAGCCGGTGGCCGAGCTGATCAGGTCGCGGTTGCCGGCCACCCTGCGGCTGGCCGTCCTGGCCTTCGCCTGCGTCCTCACCGTGGCCATTCCCGGCGGGATGCTCGCCGGCGTCCTGACCCGCGGCGGGCGGCGGCCCCGGACCGAGCTGACCCTCACCGCCACCACCTCCGTCGTGGCGGGCGTACCGGACTTCGTGCTGGCGGCCGGGCTCACCGCGGGCCTGGCGGTCGGCCTGCGCGCCTTCCCGGTGGCCGGCGACCTCGGCCCCCAGTCCTACGTGCTGCCCGTGCTCGCACTGGCGCTCGCGCCGACCGCGGTCCTCCTGCGGATCGTACGGGTGGAGACCCTGCGGGTCCTGACCGCGGACCATGTGCGGGCCGCCCGCGCGAAACGGCTGCCCGCCGCCACCCTCTACCTCCGCCATGTGGCGCCGAACGCGCTGACCGCGTCGCTGACGATCGCCGGGAGCCTCCTGCCCGCCCTGATCGCGGGGACCGTGCTGGTCGAGAAGGTGTTCGCCTGGCCGGGCATCGGCTCGGCGATGGCGCAGTCCGTGGTCGCCCAGGACTACGCGGTCGTCGAGGCGTCGGTCCTGGTGCTGGGCTCGGCCGTCCTCGTGGCGAACTTCCTCGTCGATCTGGCCCTGGCACTGCTCGACCCCCGATCGGTCATCCGGGAGACGTGATCCGATGGCACCGTCCCCCTCGTCCCCCTCGTCCCGCTCCCTCCGGCGCCCGTCGCGCGGCGGCGACGGCGACGGCGGGTCGCGCCCGTCCCGCCCGTCCCGCTCGTGCTGGGCCACGCCCATGGGAGTGGTCGTCCTGGCGATGCTCGGGTCGCTGGCCGTACTGGCCGTCGCGGGGCCGCTGTGGTGGGGCCACGCGGCCGACCGTCCGGACCCGTCGGCGGTACTGCAGGGACCCACCGGACGTCATCCGCTCGGCACCGACCACCTCGGGCGCGACCTGCTCGCCAGGCTGCTCGCCTCCACCTGGCCGTCCCTGCTGCCCGCGGTCGCGGCCACGCTTCTCGGGGCGGCGGCCGGCATCACCCTCGGCGCGCTCACCGCCGTGGTCGGAGGCCGCGCCCGCCGCCTGCTGGGTGCCTTCGTCAACCTCCTGCTGGCCTTCCCCGCGCTGCTCATCGCGATGTTCTTCGCGGCCCTCTTCGGCGCGGGAGCACGCGGGGCGGTGTTCGCGCTCGCCGTCGCCTGCGCACCGGGCTTCGCGCGCCTCACGCAGACCCTCGCCGCCGGGGTGGCGGGGACCGACTTCATGGCGGCCGCGCGGGTGCTCGGCCTGCGCCGCCACCGGCTCCTGCTGCGCCACGTCCTGCCCCACGTCGCCGAACCGCTGCTGCTCAACGTCACCGTCGCCGTGGGCTCGGCACTCGTGGCCCTGTCGGGGCTGAGCTTCCTGGGACTGGGCGCACAATCCCCCTCGTACGACTGGGGACTGCTGCTGAGCCAGGGCCTTGAGCGCGTCTACACCGAACCGCTGCCCGCCGTGGCACCCGGCATCGCCATCGTCTACGCCGGGGTCGCCTTCCAACTGCTGGGCGAGGTACTGGCGAAGACCGCCACCCGGCACGCCGCTCCCCGGCACGCGGAAGGACCCGCGCCGCCCCCGGCACCCGCCGGCCGCCGGCCGGCCTCCCCGGACCACGTACTGGAGGTGGAGGACCTGCGGGTCGCCCTGCCCGCAGGGGACCGGACGATCCGGCCCGTGCGCGGCGTCAGCCTCGCGCTGCGGCGCGGTGAGATGGTCGGCCTGGTCGGCGAGTCCGGTTCCGGCAAGTCCCTGACCGCGCTCGCCCTCGCCGACCTGCTGCCCGACGGCGCCCGCGCGACCTGGAACGCCCACTGGTTCCTCGGCGCGGACGTCGGGTCGCTGACGCGCGGGGAACGGCACCGGCAGCTGGCGACCGGAATGGCGATGGTCTTCCAGAACCCCGCCTCCGCCTTCAACCCGGCGCTCCGGATCGAGACGCAGCTGACGGAGGCCGTGCGCGCACACCACGGAACCCCTCGGGACCAGGCCGTCGAACAGGCCCTGGTCCAGCTCCGCCGGGTCGCGCTGCCCGGCGAGCGCCGCCTGCTGCGCTCCCGCCCCTTCCAGCTCTCCGGAGGCCAGCGCCAGCGGGTGGCGATCGCCGCCGCCTCGATGCTGCGCCCCGACCTCGTCATCGCGGACGAGCCGACGACGGCCCTGGACGTCACCGTGCAGCGGCAGATCATGGACCTGCTGCGCCGGCTCCGCCGCGACGACGCCACCGCGATCCTCTTCATCAGCCACGACATCGCCCTCGTGGCCGACACCTGCGACCGGGTCCTGGTCATGTACGGCGGAACGATCGTCGAGAGCCTCCCCGCGCGCCGACTGGCGGACGGCGCGCGGCATCCGTACACGCGGATGCTCGTCGCCTCGGTCCTCGACCTGACCGCCGAGCGCGACGGCACTCCGCCCACCGTGGAGGGACCCCCGCCCGACGCCGTCGGCACGGACCCGGGCTGTCCCTTCCTGGACCGCTGCCCGCAGCGGCTGGACCGGTGTGCCGTGGAGGGCCCCGTGCCGACCCTGCTCGCTCCGGGGCACGAGGTCGCCTGCTGGCGACCGCTGCCCCTGGCGGCGCCTCCCGGACAGCCCGAGACCGAGGAGGCCGAGACGTGAGCGCAGCGGGCGAAGTGCGCCGGACCCACGAGGGGAGCCGAGGGGCGGGACTGGCGCTGTACGACGTGACGGTCCGCCACCACGGCCCGTACGGGCCGATCACGGCGGTGGACGGGGTGTCACTGGAGGTCGCCCCGGGCGGGACGGTCGGCCTGGTCGGCGAGTCCGGTTCGGGCAAGTCCACCCTGGCCCGTGCGATCGTCGGCCTCGACCGCCCGAGCGGCGGGCGGATCACGGTCGGCGGACGGGAGTACCCGGCGCGCCGGGCGGCCGAGCGGCGCCGATGGGGGCGACAGGTCCAACTGGTCTTCCAGGACCCGGACACGGCCCTGGACCCCCGCATGACGGTGCGCCAGTCGCTCGCGGAGGCGGCGGGGGCCTTCACCCGGCTGGACCGCCGCGGCCGTGAACGGCGCATCGCCCAACTGCTGGAGCTGGTCGGTCTCGACGCCGGCTGCGCCGGCCGGCTGCCGGGGCAGCTCTCGGGGGGCCAGCGCCAACGCGTGGCCGTCGCCCGCGCGCTCGCCGTGGACCCGGCCGTTCTCGTCGCCGACGAGGTCACCTCGGCCCTCGACGGGTCGGTCCGGGCGGCGCTCCTCGGCATGCTCCGCGACCTGCAGCGACGCATGGGCTTCGCCATGCTCTTCATCAGCCACGACCTCGCCGCCGTGCGCCGGGTGTCGGACACCGTCGCCGTGATGTACCTCGGCCGGATCGTCGAGACCGTCCCCGCCGACGCACTGCCCGACGGCACCCGGCACCCGTACACCCGGACCCTGCTGTCCGCGGTGCCGAGCCTGCACGGCGGACGCCGGCCGGCGGGGGAGCCGCTTCCGCTGTCGGGAGAGGCACCCGACCCCGCGTCGCCGCCGACCGGATGCCGCTTCCATCCGCGGTGCCCCGTCGGGCCGAGCCGGCGCCCGGGCCGGGACGTCTGCGCCGTACAGGACCCTTGGCACGAGTCAGCCCGCGTCGCCTGCCACTTCCCGTATCCCGCAGGAGACGGCGCGGACCCCGCGTACGGTGCCCGTCCGGACGCCGACGGAGCCTGAGGCGTGCCTCAGGGCTGGTTTCCGGCGCCCGTGTCCGCGCGGGCCTTGGGCACCCTGGCCGCACTCCGGTCGCCGGCCGAGGCGGCCGCCGTCTCGGCGGCCACCTCGGCCGCGAGGCCGTGCATGTGCGCCTCGGCCTCGGCGGTCGCCCTCCTGATCTCGTACGCGACACCGACGGACGCCCTGACGACGCCGCGCAACAAGGGCTTGAGGACGCGCTTGGCGAGCGGCGCGGCGACCAGACCGACGAGGAAGGAGGGCGGTACTGCGAGCGTCATGGTGGTGCATCCTCACTGCGCATTGGGCTCGTACGCCAACGTAACGAGCCGCGTGCGCCGAGGCCGAGGGGTCTCCCGGAGTTCACTCGTGCGAGTGCCCGGACCTTCTCGTACCCGCGCAGAAGTAGGCGCCGCGGCCGCCGAAGAGGCGGTTGATCCGGCCGGGCTCGGCGTAGCAGGTGACCGCGACCGCGTCCAGGCGAGCGATCACGGTGTCGAACCGGTCGTCGGGCACGAGGAACGCGTAGTGCTGCGACTGGATCGGCTCGTCACACTTCTCGTAGAAGTCGAGTGTCACGCCGTTGCCCAGGAGCGTGTCTGCTGTGGAAACGTGGTGCGCACGGATAGTAAGGAGTTCCGGACGCGCCGTGCGTAGTGCGCGGCGGCACGAACATGCGGAGATGATCAGCGTGGCGACAGCCTTGGAACACCGGCCGCACCCCGGACACGACCATGCGCACGGGGAGGGCTGCGGGCATGTGGCGGTGCCGCACGGCGATCACGTGGACTACGTGCACGACGGTCACCTGCACCGAGACCACCAGGGGCACACGGACGAGTGCGAGGCCGGCGAGCACCGGGCGCACGACGGTCACGACCATGCGCACGGGGAGGGCTGCGGGCATGTGGCGGTGCCGCACGGCGACCACATGGACTACGTGCACGACGGTCACCGCCACGCGGCACACGACGGCCACTGGGACGACCACTGAGCGGTCCTGCCGTCGGGCCGGGGGGGGGCGGGGTTCCTCAGTGGCCCGTGGCGGCGGTGAGGGGCTCGTGTTCGTGCGCGCAGGCCTCGTCGAAGCCGTAGGTGTCCCAGGCGGGGAATGGGTCGGAGCGAGGGAGCCGCTCGCCCTCCCGTACGAGGCAGTCGGTCAGCGCCGCCCGCAGGGACCCGGCGTCCAGGTGGGTGCCGATGAACACGAGCTCCTGCGCGAACGGGCTGTCGGCGTCACGCGCCGAGGAGGGCTCGAAGCGTGCCACCGAGCCGGCCTGGGACCACAGCCCCGTCACCCGCGGGCGGTTGGCGAGCGTGAAGAAGCCCTTGGACCTGAGGACCTGTCCGTGGACGCCGCTGTCCAGTGACTCGGTCACGAACGCCCACAGCCGTCCGGGGTGGAAAGGCGTGCCGGAGCGGAAGACGGTCGAGGAGATGCCGTACTCCTCCGTCTCGGGCACATGGTCGCCGTTGAGTTCCCTGACCCAGCCCGGTGCCTGCTGCGCCCGCTCCAGATCGAAGCGGCCGGTGCCCATGACCTCGCCGACCGGTACGCGGCCCCGCACGGCGGTCACCACGCGGGCGGCGGGGTTGAGTCGCGTCAGGGTGGCCCGCAGCCGTTCGGCGGAGGCGGCGTCGACGAGATCGAGCTTGTTCAGGACGATGACGTCGGCGAACTCGATCTGGTCCATCAGCAGGTCGCTGACCGTGCGTTCGTCGTTCTCGTACTGGTCCAGGCCCCGGTCGGTCAGCTCGTCGCCCCCGGCCAGTTCCGGCAGGAAGTTGGCCGCGTCGACCACGGTGACCATCGTGTCCAGCCGGGCCAGTTCACCGAGGGTGGCGCCGTCGTCGCGGGCGAAGGCGAAGGTGGCGGCCACCGGCATGGGCTCGGAGATGCCGGAGGACTCGATGAGGAGGTAGTCGAACCGCCCCTCGCGTGCCAGCCGGTCCACCTCGTCCAGCAGGTCGTCCCGCAGGGTGCAGCAGATGCATCCGTTGGTCAGCTCGACCAGGCGTTCCTCGGTGCGCGACAGGGCGGCGTCGCCGCCGCGCACCAGGGCGGCGTCGATGTTGACCTCGCTCATGTCGTTGACGACGACGGCGACGCGCAGGCCCTCGCGGTTGGCGAGGACGTGATTGAGCAAAGTGGTCTTGCCGGCGCCGAGGAACCCCGACAGAACGGTGACGGGCAGGCGCGGCGAAGAGGCGTGGTCCATGCGGTGTCAGCCCTCGGGGCGGAGCAGGCCGCGCTCGTAGGCCTTGGCGAGCCGCTGGGGCACCCGGTGGGCGACCCCGTCGACCGTGACGGTCACCAACTGGGCTGTCGTGGCCTTCCACTGGGCGCGACGGTGACGGGTGTTGCTGCGGGACATCTTGCGCTTGGGCACGGCCATGGGGACCTCCGGTGTGACGGTGAGCGGCTCCGACTCTACATGGAAATGGATGTCATTACGACGTGGCCTGTCCTGATCCGGCCCGTGCGGGAGGGTCTGCCGGGCAAGACCGTGCGATGGGATGATGTCCGCCGACAGGGCGACGGCGGAACGAGGAAGCCGGTGTGAATCCGGCGCGGTCCCGCCACTGTGATCGGCGAGCGGATCCCGACAGGCCACTGCCCGGCAGCGGGCGGGAAGGCCGGGACGAGCATCGACCCGAGAGCCAGGAGACTCACGCGGTCGCCACCTCGACGGACCACCGGGGCGGATCTCCCCGGAGAGAGGGACGGCACCGCATGCCCGCAACGCCGACCGGACGCACGGCCCCCGGCACGAGGCCCGCAACGAGGCCCGGAACGGCGGCCGGCCCCGCGCCGTGCCGCATCGTCGTCTGCCGCGACTGCTGCTGTGGCAGTCCCAAGGTGACCGGCGTCGACCACGCGGCCCAGACGGAACGGCTGCGCGCCGCGGCACCGGTTCGCGTCTCCGACTGCCTCGACGTCTGCGACCAGGCCAACGTCGTCGTCGTGCAGCCGTCCGCTGCAGGCCGCGCCGCCGGTGGCCGGCCGGTCTGGCTCGGACTGGTCAACGACCCGGACGCGACCGAGGACATCGCGGCCTGGGCGCGCGCGGGCGGACCGGGCGTGGCGCCTCTGCCGGACATACTCGACCTGTACGTCATCACGCCGCCGCGACGGCGCAACGCCCCCTGACCGTACGGCGGGACCGTCGGAGGGAGGAGAGCTGGAGGGGGGAGGGGCGGAGGGGGGACCCCGGACGTGGCGCCCGTGTCTCGATCACGTCCGCCACCGCCGCCCGCCTCGTACGCCAAGGACGGTGACCGCGGCCGGTGTTCAGAGGTCGATGACCACCTTGCCCTTCACGTGGCGACCTGCCTGGAGCTCGACCGCGGCGCGGATCTGCTCGATCGGGAAGCTCGCTGCGAGCGGCACCCTCAGCAGGCCCGCCGCGATCAGGCCGGCGATCTCCTCCAGGGCGCCGGGGGCGGCGTTCGCGCCGTTGGCGGCGACCACTCCGTCGACCTGTGCGGCGATGGTGCAGATGCGGCTGTCGGGGACGCCGAGGTCCCGTGCGACGCGCACGGTGTCTGTTCCGTGGAGGTCGAGGGCGGCGGTGACTCCGTGGGGAGCAAGGGCCCGGACCCGCTCGGCCAGGCCGTCGCCGTAGGTGACCGGTTCGGCTCCGAGGTCACGCAAGTGGTCGGCCGACGCCGCCGAACCCGTCCCGATCACGCGCGCTCCCGCGATGCGGGCCAGTTGGACGGCGAAGACGCCGACGCCGCCCCCGGAGCCGCCGATCAGGACCGTGTCGCCCGGGCCAGGGCCGATCGCGTCGAGGGCGGCGGCTGCCGTGCGGCCCGCGATCGTGAGGGTGGCGGCGGTGCGGTCGTCGACGCCGTCCGGCGTGTGGTGGGCCTCGTTCGCCGCGGTCGTCCCGGACGCGTCGACCACCACGGAGTCGGCTACCGCGCGGGAGAGGGCACCGCCGAACACCCGGTCACCGGGCGCGAAACCGCTCACCCCGTCGCCGACCTGGTCGACCACACCCGCGTAGTCGGTCCCGAACCCGACCGGCAGGGTCAGGCCGAACCGGGCGGCGGTGTCCGCGTCGGCGGTCATGAACCAGTCCATCGGGTTCAGACCCGCAGCGGTGACCCGTACCCGGATCTGCCCCGGGCCGGCCTGCGGCGGTTCCGTGACCTCCCGGACGTCCAGGGCTTCGGGGCCGCCGAAGGACTCCATCCGGACCGCCCTGCCGGCGGCGGTGCGTGCTTGTTCGCTCTGCGTCTGCATGTGCGCCTGTCTCCTCGCGGGCGAAGGGAGCCTCGAAACGGACTATGCTCCGTTTACATGAGTGACCGTAACACAAACGGAGCGCGTTCCGTTTCTGGTGACACGGGTGTCCGCGCACCACGGGCGGACGCGGCGCGCAACCGCGACCAGCTGCTCGCGGTGGCGACCCGCGTGTTCATGTCGGCGGACGGCGAACCGTCCATGCGTGCGATCGCCCGTGAGGCCGGGGTCGGTATCGCGACGCTCTACCGGCACTTCCCGACCCGGGAGTCGCTGGTCGACGCGGTCTACCAGGACCAGATCGTGCGGCTGACGAGCGGCGCCCGCGAACTGCTCGCCCACCTGCCCCCGGCGGAGTCGATGCGGCGCTGGATGGACCTGTTCGGGGACTGGACGGCGGCCAAGAACGGCATGCTCGGCACACTGCGCGCGATGATCGAATCGGGTGAGATCGCCCACGCGCAGACCCGGACCGAGCTGCTGACGGCCATCACCACGATCCTCGACGCGGGCCGCACGGCGGGCGACCTCCGTTCCGACATCACGGCCGAGGACATCGCCGCCTCCCTCATCGGCATCTTCACGGTGTTCCCCCGGCCGGAGCAGGAGGCCAGGGCCGATCGCCTGCTGAACCTGCTCATGGACGGCCTCCGGCCCGCCGCCCGGCCGACCCCGCGGTAAGCGCCCGCTGCCCGCTGCCCGCCGCCTGTCGCCTGTCGGCCGTCGGCCGCCTGCGGTTCGGTGAGACGGGTGTCACGTCCGGGCCGGCGGAACTCGGCGCTCCGTCCGTCCGACTACTGGAGCGACACGGCCACGGCAGTCATCGCCGTACGGCCGGTTCGAAGCGACCAGGAAGCGACCAGGAAAGGCCGGACATGGCCGACGCTCCGCAGGTACCCCGCCCCTCCGGGGTGACCGCCCGCAGTCTTCTTCCCCCTTCCGCGCTCTGCGGCTTCGTGCTGCTGCTCGTGCTGGTGTTCGCGCTGTCCTACGCCGCCGGCTCGGCGGCCGGTCCCGTGGCGCCCGGCATGCACGGCACCAGCGGGTCCGGCGGCGGAGGAGGAGGCGGTGACGACCCGTCCGGCACGGGCGGAGGCATGGAGGACATGCCGGGCATGCGGCACGGGAGCGGCGAGTGATGGCGGGCGAAACGACGGCGAGCCCCGTGGTCACGGACATCACCGTGGGCGGCATGACCTGCGCGGCCTGTGTACGCCGGGTGGAGAAGAAACTCGCCAGACTGGAGGGCGTCACGGCCACGGTCAACCTCGCCACGGGACTCGCCCGGGTGAGCCACCCGGCCGGCGTCGCCCCCGGCGATCTCGTCACCGCGGTCGAGCAGGCCGGATACCGGGCAGAACTGCCCGTACCGCCCGACGGGGGCGCGGACACCGAAGGGACGGACCAGGAGGACACCGAGACGCGCCGTGACCGGGAACGGCTGCTGGTCACCGCACTGCTGGCGGTGCCGGTGCTGGTGCTCTCCATGGTTCCGGCCCTGCAGTTCCCCAACTGGCAGTGGCTGTGCTTCGTGCTCGCCGCCCCGGTCGTCGTGTGGAGCGCCTCGCCGTTCCACATCAGGGCGCTGCGAGGGCTGCGGCACTCCTCGGCCACCATGGACACGCTGGTCTCGCTCGGGGTCGTGGCCTCCTTCGCCTGGTCGGTGTACGCCCTGTTCCTCGGCGGAGCCGGCGAGCCCGGGATGCGGATGTCGTTCACCCTGGTGCCCTCGGCCTCCGAGGGCATGACCCACCTGTACCTCGAAGTCGCCGTGAGCGTGCCGCTGTTCGTGCTGACCGGGCGCTTCCTGGAGGCGCGCGCCAAGCGGGGGACCGGCGCGGCACTGCGCTCCCTGGCCGAACTCGCGGCCAAGCGCGTCTCGGTACGGGACGAATACGGTGAACGGTCGATCCCCGTCGAGCAGTTGCGGGTGGGACAGCTCTTCCTGGTGCGGCCCGGCGAACGGGTCGCGACCGACGGGCGGGTGGCGGAGGGCAGTTCGGCCGTGGACCTGTCCCTGGTCACCGGCGAGAGCAAGCCCGTGGAGGTGTCCCCCGGCTCGGCTCTGGTCGGCGGCGCCGTCAACGAGGGCGGCCTGCTGCTCGTCACGGCCACCGCGGTCGGCGCGGACACCCGGCTGGCCCGGATCACCCGGCTCGTGACCGAGGCCCAGGCCGGCAAGGCGCGGGCGCAGCGGCTCGCCGACGCCGTCGCCGGGGTGTTCGTCCCCGTCGTCCTGGCCGTCGCCGTGACCGTCCTCGGATTCTGGCTGGGCGCCGGCGCCGACCCGCAGGCGGCCCTCACGGCCTGCGTGGCCGTCCTGGTCGTGGCCTGCCCCTGCGCCCTCGGTCTGGCGACGCCGACCGCCCTGATGGCCGCCACCGGCCGCGGAGCCCAGCTGGGCGTGCTGGTGAGCGGACCGCAGACACTGGAGGCGCTCCAGCACGTGGACACCGTCGTCCTCGACAAGACCGGCACGCTGACGACCGGACACATGACGGTGGCCGGGGTGACCGCGCTGCCGGGCACGCCCGGGCAGGACGACGTGGTGCGGCTCGCGGCGGCGGTCGAGCAGGGATCCGAGCATCCGATCGGACGGGCGGTCGTCGCGTACGCCCGCCGCACGCCGACCGCCGGACCGCTGCCCGGCGTCTCGGGCTTCACCGCGACCCCGGGCCGCGGGGTCAGCGGCCGGGTCGACGGCCACGCGGTCGACGTGGGCGCGCCGGACGGCAGCCTGCCGCGCGCCCTGGCCAAGGCGCTGGCCGCGGCTGAGGAGGCCGCGCACACGCCCGTCCTGGTGAAGGTCGACGGCCGGCCGAAGGCGCTGATCGCCGTCGGTGATCTCCTGCGCCCCGACAGCTACCGGGCCGTGGAGCGACTGCGCAGGCTCGGCGTACGTCCCGTGCTGGCCACCGGCGACCGCAGGGCACCCGCCGACGCCGTCGCCGCCGCGCTGCGGATCGACGAGGTGCACGCCCGGTGCACACCGGAGGGCAAGGCCGCCCTCGTACGGGAGTTGAAGGAGGAGGGCGGCCGGGTCGCGGTGGTCGGCGACGGGGTCAACGACGCCGCGGCGCTCGCCGCCGCCGACCTGGGGATCGCCATGGGCAGCGGCACCGACGCGGCCATCGGCGCGGCGGACCTGACGCTGGCCCGCGGGGACATCGAGGCGCTCGTCGACGCGGTCCGCCTCGCCCGGCGCACCCTGGGCACCATCCGGGTCAACCTGGTCTGGGCGTTCGGCTACAACGTCGTCACCGTGCCGCTGGCGATGGTGGGGCTGCTCGATCCGATGGTCGCCGCCGCGGCGATGTCGACGAGTTCGGTGTTGGTGGTGGCCAACAGCCTGCGGCTGCGCAGCTGGGAGCCCTCGCCGGGCTGGGGCAGCGGACACCGGGGCGGGCGTGGCGGGAAGGCGGGCCTGCGATGAAGAGGATCACGGACAGGATGCCGGCGCTCGGGCGTCTCGACCGGCGACGGCTGCGGGACGGGGCGCTGGCGGCCCTGGTCCCGGTCGCGGCCTGCAGCCTGACGCTGGCCGGCCTCACCGCGTGGGCCGGCACCGGCCGGGCCGGGAGCCCGGCGCATATGGAGGTCACCCATGGTCTCGTCCTCCTGCCGTCCGCCGGGGTACCGGAGACCGCGGCGTTCTTCGACCTCGCCAACGAGGGCGGTTCGGCCGACACCCTGGTCCGGGTCACGGCGCGGGGCGTCTCCGGCGAAGCCGCCCTCTCCCGGCACCGGATGGGGAAGGGGAACTCCGCCTACCGGTCGGAGACCGACTCCGTCTCGGTCGCGGCCGGCGGCAACCTGATCATGTCGCCGCACGGGGTGGACCTGACGGTGCCGGTGCCCTCGGCCCCGTGGCAGGTGGGTGATCTCGTGACGTTCACGCTGGAGTTCCGGCGCGTCGGCCCCGTCGAGGCGTCGGCCGTCGTCGTCCGACCCGGTGCTGTCTCCTTCCAGTAGTCGTCCCCCGTGCACACCGAGTTCCCGCGCACCGGGTGTGAGGTGAGTCACCCGGCTCGAGGTGAGTCGCGGGGCGGGTGCTCGTACGTACCCCCTGACGACGGGCCGATGCCGGGTGCGAGGATGGGCGGGCTATGACTGTCCGAGGGTGGTGCCGCGCGGTGCGGGCCGGCGTTTTCGCCGCCGTCTGCGTGCTGCTCGCCGCCCTCGGGCACGCGACCATGTCGGGCGAACCCGTCCCCTGGTGGACCCTGGCCGCGGGAGCGGCTGCGACCGGCGCGGTGGGCTGGCTGCTCGCCGGGCGGGAACGCGGACTCCCGCTCGTCGTCACGGTCGTGACCGCCGCGCAGCTCGTACTGCACGAGACCTTCTCCAAGGCGCAGACGCTCGCCGCGCCGCCGCTCTCCCACCCGCCGGCCCCGACGGGCACCGGCTCCCCGCACGCCCACTCCATGCCCACGGGGTCCCTGGGCACCCACTCCATGCACACGGGTTCCCTGGGCACCCACTCCCTGCACACGGGCTCCATGGGCGGGATGGACATGGGCGGCGCCGCCCACGCGGGCCACGGCATGCCCGGCCTGGGCCACGTGCACACCATGAGCGGGGCCTCCTCGGTCGGCATGTTCGCCGCGCACCTGCTGGCCGCGGTGCTGTGCGGGCTGTGGCTGGCCCACGGTGAACGGGCCGTCTTCCGGGTCCTGCGGGCGGCGGCGGCCTGGCTGGCGGCGCCGCTGCGACTGCTGCTGGCTCTGCCGACCCCCGTGGGCCGTCCGTCCGTCCGCAGGCGCCGTACCGCCGTCGTCGACGCCACGGTGCGGCTGCTCCTGTGCTCCTCCCTTACCTTCCGCGGGCCACCCGTGGGTGCCGCTGTCGTCTGAGACAGCAGGAGTCACCCGGAGCCACCTCGCCACGAGCCTGCGCCGCCCTCGCGCGCACGCAGCGCCCGGCCGGCGGCCCCGTCCCTCGTCTCGCCGCGCTCTTGTGCCGCCGCGAGCGGTCGGCCCCCTGGGGGCTCCGGGCATCGCCGTACCTCTCGCGTACGGACGCACCCAAGTACCCGGTGAACCGTGCCCCTTGGCGGCCGGACGCCGGAAGACCCGAGAAGGACATCACGTGATGATCTCCGTCCTGCCCGCCTCCGGGGCGGGCCGTGCCTCCGCGGACGCGTCGGCGACCGCCTGGGCACTGGCTGCCCGGGGAGGCGATCCCGACGCCGCCGACCGCTTCGTCCGCGCGCTCCACGGCGACGTGCTGCGCTACGTCACCTACCTCAGCGGCGACCCCCAGGCCGCCCACGACCTGACCCAGGACACCTTCGTGCGGGCGTTCGGCAGCCTGCACCACTTCGAGGGCCGGTCCTCGGCCCGTACGTGGCTGCTGTCGATCGCCCGCCGCGCGGTGGTGGACAGCCTGCGCCGCGCCTCGGCCCGTCCCCGGATCGCGGACGCCGTCGACTGGCACGCGGCACAGGAACGCGCCCAGCCGCGCGGCCTGCCGGGCTTCGACGACGGCGTGGCGCTGCTCGAACTCCTGGAGAGCCTGCCCGGCGAACGCCGGGAGGCGTTTCTGCTGACCCAGGTCGTCGGACTGTCGTACGAGGAGACGGCCGGCTTCGTCGGCTGTCCCGTCGGCACGGTCCGCTCCAGGGTGTCCCGCGCCCGCGTCAGTCTGGAGCGGCTGCTGCGGGAGGCCGAGGCGCTGAGCGCCGTCGCGGCCTGACCACGGAGGAACTCCCGGCGGCACGCCTGCCTGCAACGGCCGTGCCGCCGGGAGCCCGACGGCGCACCGGACGACCCCGCACCGGCGGAACGACCCGCACCCGTATCCGCACCGGCCAGAAACCGACCGGACGCAGCGGGAACTCTGCGGCCTCGCCCCCCGACTACTGATGCGACACCGGCCCGGCAACCGGCCACGGTGGGCGCGACACAGGAGAGGCCGCATGACACCCGAGACGGAGCACGCCTTCCAGGCGATCAGGGCGGAGTACGGCGCGGACTCCCTCAGCCGCGTGGAGCGGATGCTGGAGCCCGGGGGAGGCCCGGCACGGCGCCCCCTCCAGGCGGGAGCCAGGTGGATCCTGCCCGGAATCTCCCCGACCCCCTGGCACGAGCCGACGGGGCATCCGGAACTGGCCCCGGTCGTCGCGGCGTTCGAGGCCGCGCACCCGGTGATCAAGGACGAGCTGACCGCGGCCTGGTCGGGCCGCCGGGACGTGTTCGCCGACTACGAGCACTATCTGACCCGGCAGGAGAACTGGCAGGCCCTCTACCTCTACCGGGGCGGAGGACTCGTCGCGGAGTCGGCGGACACCGTGCCCACGGCGTACCGGGTCCTCGAAGAATTCGCCGTCGGCACCGAGAAGATATGTCCTCTGCTGGAATGCCATTTCTCGACGTTGCTGCCGGGGGCGGTCATCGCGCCGCACTGCGACCTGTGGAACTTCAGCATCAATCTGCATCTCGCCGTCGACATCCCGGACGGCTGCAGTATCACCGTGGCGGGCGAAACCCGTTCCTGGGAAGAGGGGAAGTGCCTCCTCTTCGACTACTCCTTCGAGCATGAGGCGCGCAACAGCGGCGACAGGCCACGGACATGCCTGCTCGTAGACCTGTGGCACCCGGAGACGACTGTTCCGGAGCGCCGGGCCCTCACGGTTCTCATCACGGAGGTCCGGCGACTCATGGAAGACCTCTGACCGCCTGACAACGGCACCGCGCGCCATCCGGCAGTCGTCTTGCCGCCGGTATTTTTCTGTGCAGGGGAGGGATCTCGACCAGTGCGGGCACGACGGTCGCTTCTGGTTCTGGCGTTGGCCCAGCTGGTCATCGCTCTCGACTACAACATCGTCTACGTGGCCCTGCCCGAGATCGGCGCCGGTCTGGGCTTCTCACCGCACAACCTGCAGTGGGTGGTGAGCGCCTACGTCGTGACGACGGGCGGCTTCCTGCTGCTGGGCGGCCGGACGGCCGATCTGCTGGGCCGGCGCCGCACCTTCGTCGCGGCGGCCCTCGTCTACGCCGGGTCGTCACTGCTGGGCGGAGTGACGGAGTCGGCATGGATGCTGGTCGCGGCCCGCGCGCTGCAGGGAGTCGGCGGCTCGCTGCTGTTCCCGGCCACCCTCGCCCTGATCAACACGCTCTATGCCGAGGGACCCGCCCGGAACCGGGCCCTGGCGGTCTGGGGTGCCGCGGGGGCCGGCGGCCTCTGCTTCGGATCGCTGCTGGGCGGAGTGCTCGTGGAGGCGTTCGGCTGGCCGTCGGTGTTCTTCGTCAACGTGCCCGTGGCGGCGGGGCTGGCGTGGGCGGGGCTGCGGCTCTTCCCCGCGGACGGTCCGCGCGGTGGCGCCCGACGGTTCGACGTCACCGGCGCGCTGGCCGCCACCGGCGGAATCACCCTGTTCGTGTTCCTGTTGGTGCACGCGCCCGACGCGGGCTGGGCCGGCCCGTCCGCCCTGCTGAGCGCGGCGCTCTCGGTCACGCTGCTGAGCGTCTTCGTCCTCGTCGAGACCCGCTCGCGCGACCCCCTGGTCCCGGCCCGGCTCTTCGCCCACCGGAGGCTGGTCGCCGCGATGGCGATCACCGCCCTGTACAGCGCCACCTTCAGTTCGCTGCCCTACTTCCTGACCCTGTACTTCCAGAACGTGCGCGGCTACGGCGCGTTGGCGACCGGCCTGGCGTTCCTCGTGCCGGCGGTGGTGACCGCCCTGGGCACCCAGGCCGGTGCACGGGCCGTGGCCCGCGTCGGGGTGCGGGCCATGCTGGTCGGCGGCATGGCGCTGGGCGGGGCGGGGGCCGCCGCCCTCGGGCTCGCGCTCACCGGGGACGGCCCGTACGTACTGCTGCTGCCGGGGATCGTGCTGCTGGGACTGGGTCAGGGCGCCGCCTGGACCGGCATGTGGATCGTCGCCGCGTCGGGAATTGCCGCCGACGACCAGGGCGTGGCCTCCGGCATGGCCTCCACGGCCCTCCA
Source organism: Streptomyces olivaceus (assembly GCF_000721235.1). Lineage (GTDB taxonomy): Bacteria > Actinomycetota > Actinomycetes > Streptomycetales > Streptomycetaceae > Streptomyces > Streptomyces olivaceus. The sequence continues at coordinate 13,515 of NZ_JOFH01000009.1, read as the reverse complement.
GGCGGGCGGCGCGGTCGGCCTCGCCCTGCTGATCGCCCTGTCGTCGGGCGTCGGGCAAGGCCCGTCGGACGAAGCCCTGTTGGCGGGCATACGCGGAGCCGTGTTCGCGGTCGCGGCCGTCCTGTGCTGCGGCGTACCGCTCACCCTGACCCTGACCTTGCGCAGAACCACGAACGCCGTCGTATGAACACCGCCCACCAACGTCTGAGCTCCACGAGAGGACCGGCAGTCATGCAGATCACGGACCAGCCAGGCGCCGTACTCGGCGTCACCGTCGAGGACTTCGACCACACCACCGCGTCCGACACGGACATCGGGACGCTCAAGCAGACCGTCTACACGAAGAAGATCGCCGTCCTGAAGGGCCAGGACCTCACCCCGGAGCAGTTCCTCGCCCTCGGCCGGCGCCTCGGCCGCCCCGAGACCTACTACGAACCGATGTACCAGCACCCGGACGTCCCGGAGATATTCGTCTCCTCCAACGTGCCGGAGAACGGCAAGCAGATCGGAGTGCCGAAGACCGGCAAGTTCTGGCACGCCGACTACCAGTTCATGCCCGACCCCTTCGGCATCACCCTGATCCATCCGCAGGTCGTTCCGGAGCAGAACCGCGGCACCTACTTCATCGACATGGGACGGGCGTACGAACGGCTGCCCGGGGAGCTGAAGAAGGAGATCGCCGGAACGCGCTGCCGGCACTCCGTGCGCAAGTACTTCAAGATCCGCCCGCACGACGTCTACCGCCCGATCTCCGAGATCCTCGAAGAGGTCGAGACCAGGACCCCACCCGTCGTCCGGCCCACCGCCTTCACCCACCCCATGACCGGCGAAACGGTCCTCTACCTCAGCGAGGGCTTCACCGTCGGCATCGAGGACGCGGACGGCGCACCGCTCGACGAGGAACTGCTCAAGCGCCTCTTCGAGGCCACCGGCCAGCTCGACGACACCTTCGAGCACGAGGGCATCCATCTCCAGAGCTTCGAGAAGGGCGACCTGCTGGTCTGGGACAACCGCAGCCTCATCCACCGCGCCCGCCACACCACGACCCCGGAACCGACCGTCTCCCACCGCGTCACCGTCCACGACGAGTGCAAGCTGTACGAGGGGATGCCCGCCGCGTGAACGCCTCCGCCACCGACCGCACCGACGCTCCGTCCGCCCCGTCGTACCCCACCGACGAGGAACTGCTGGCCCGGGTCCTGGAGCCCTACAAACCGCACTGCAAGTACCTGAAGTCCGCCGAGACCACGGCGGCCGGCGGACTCGCCGCCGCCCGCTGCGCGTTCACGATCGCCGAGTCCTGCTACATCGACGACACCGGCCACCTGAATTCGGTCGAAGCCAACATCGCCTACAACCAGATGATGTACTACCTGGTCGCCAAGTCCGTGAAGGAAGGACTGCTGACCGGCTTCGAGGACTGGACCCTCGACGACTTCTGGCGCCACCAGCTCCCGGACATCCTCATCGCCCGCCTCGCGTCCCACTTCAGGCGGCCCGTCGACCCCCGTGCGTTCACCGGGGAGTTGGAGTTCCGCTCCGTGACCCGGCGCGCCCCCGGCGGCGGCAGCCCCTTCCTCCACGCCCGGACCGCCTTCCGCTACCAGGACGCCCATGGCGGTCGGTGCGACGGCGAGGCGACCCTCGCGTTCGTCAACATCACCTGAACACACCGGAGGCAGAGCTCTCATGGAGACATCCACAGCGCCCCGGCCGCAAAGCGCGAGGGTCCACCACCCCGAACCTGGCACCCTCGTCCACACGGCGCGCTTCCACGCCGCACGGCAGCCCGAGGCCACGGCGGTGATCTGCGAGGGCCGCACCGTGACGTACGCCGACCTGCACCGCGAGAGCAACCGCATGGCCCACGCCCTGCGCACCGCGGGCCTCGGCGAGGGCGACCGGGTGGCCTACCTGGGCAAGGAGTCGGAGCACTACTACGAGGTCCTCTTCGCCTGCGCCAAGACCGGCACCGTGCTGGTCCCGGTCAACTGGCGGCTCACCGCACCCGAGGTGAGCCACATCCTCCAGGACTCGGGCACCCGGCTGCTGTTCCTGGAGGACGAGTTCACCCCGATCGTCGAAGGCATGCCGACCGAGCCGCCGGAGACCGTCGTACCGGTGACCTCGATCCGCAGCTGGCGTGCGCAACACCCTGACGGCGAAACGGAGTTCGAGGCCACTCCCGACACGCCGGTCGCCCAGCTCTACACCAGCGGCACCACCGGTCTGCCCAAAGGCGTCGTCCTCGCCCACCGGAGCTTCTTCGCGATCCGCGACGGCCTCGCGAGCGAGGGACTGGACTGGATCGACTGGCGGGCGGGCGACCTCGCGCTGATCGGGATTCCCGGCTTCCACGTCGGAGGGCTGTGGTGGGCCACCCAGAACTTCAACGCCGGTACGACCGTGGTGGCGATGCGGGCCTTCGCCGCCCGGCAGGCCGTGGACCTGATCCGCGACCTCGGCATCACCACCGCCTGCGTGGTGCCCGCCATGCTCCGCATGATGCTGAACGAACCCGGAGTGAGCGCGCAGGACTTCAGCACCCTGCGCAAGACGGTCTACGGCGGCTCACCGATCTCGGAGGCCCTCCTCGAGGAGAGCCTCACCGTCCTGGACTGCGAGTTCGCCCAGATCTACGGGCTGACCGAGACCGGCAACACCGCCGTCTGCCTGCCACCGGCCGCCCACGTCCCCGGCGGACCGCTCATGCAGGCCGCCGGCCGCCCCTACCCCGGCGTGCGTGCCAAGGTGATCGACCACCGGGGACGTGAACTGCCGCCGGGGGCGGTGGGGGAGGTCTGCCTGCACACGCCCGCCCGGATGGTCGAGTACTGGGGACTGCCCGAGAAGACGGCCGAGACGCTCGTCGACGGCTGGGTCCACACCGGTGATGCGGGGTACGTCGACCGGGAGGGCTACGTCTTCATCCGCGACCGGATCAAGGACGCGATCCTCGTCGCCGGTGAGAACGTCTACCCCGCCGAGATCGAGAACGTGCTGGAACACCACCCCGGGGTGGGAGAGGCGGTCGTCGTCGGCGTCCCCGACGCGCGCTGGGGAGAGAAGGTGCACGTCTTCGTCGTACCCGCGGCAGGCGAGCGGCCCAGCCCCCGGGACCTGCACACGTTCCTCGTCCCGCGCCTCGCGGCGTTCAAACTGCCCGCGAGCTACGAGTTCACCGACCGTATCCCGCGCAACCCCAGCGGCAAGATCCTGCGCCGGGAGCTGCGCGACCGCTTCTGGAACGACTCCGCGCGCAAGGTCAACTGACCGGCCCGTCCGCACGGCCGCCCGACTCGGCCACGACACGGGCGGGCCGGCGAGCCGCGGCCCCTCACCGGACGAGTCACTGAAGAGAGAGCCAAGATGCCCGAACCCATCACCCTGGACGGCTTCCGCGCGGACCTCGCGGAGTGCCTGTTCCTGGAGCCCGGCGAAGTCGACCTGGAGGACAGCCCTTTGGACTCGGGTCTTGACTCCCTGCGCATCGTCACCCTGCTGGAGCGCTGGCAGGCGGCGGGCGCCGACATCAGCTTCGTCGACCTCGCCGAGCGCACCTCCTTCGCCCAGTGGTGGCAGCTGCTCACCGAACGCACGCAAGGGGCGAACCGTGCCGACGCCTGACCGCCGGTCCGCACCGCCGCCCGCGCACCGTCCGTTGCTGGCCGCCCAGGAGGGCATCTGGGCCGGCCAGCAGCTCGACACGGAGAGCCCCGCCTACAACACCGCCGAGTACCTGCGCATCGCCGGTCCGGTCGACACGGCCGTCTTCGACCGGGCCCTGCACCGCGTCGTCGCCGAGACCGAGGCCCTGAACGCCACCTTCGACACCGACGACACCGGCCGCCCCCGGCAGATCCCCACTCCGGCCGGCGACTGGCGCACCCACATCGCCGACCTCACCGCCGAGCCCGATCCGCACGCCGCGGCCCTGGCCTGGATGGACCGGGACACGGCCCGCGCCGTCGACCTCACGCGGGGCCCGGTCTTCGGCCACGCCCTGCTGCGCACCGGACCTCAGGAGCACCTCTGGTACCACCGCGTCCACCACATAGCCCTCGACGGCTTCGGCCTCTCCCTCGTGGCCCGCAGGGTGGCCGAGGTGTACAGCTGCCTCATGGCGGGCGACCCCGTACCGGAGAGCGGCTTCGGCACCCTGGACTCCGTCCGCGGGGAGGAAGCCGCCTACCTGGCCTCCGCGCGGCACACCCAGGACCGGACCTACTGGACCGACCGCTACGCCGACCACCCGCCGGTCGCCACCCCGGCGGACCGCTCGGCCCTGCCCGCCCACACCTTCCACCGCCACGTCACCGACCTCGACCCGGCCGCGGCACACCGGCTGCGCACCGGCGCCCGCGAGCTGTCCGTCACCTGGTCCGAGGTGCTGCTCGCGGTGACGGCCGCCCACCTGCACCGGCTCACCGGGGCACCGGAGATCGTGCTGAGCCTGCCGGCGACGGGCCGCCTCGGCTCGGTCTCCCTGCGCGTGCCCGCGACGGTGCGCAACATCCTGCCCCTGCGCGTCCCCGTGGCTCCCGACGACGGCCTGCGCGACCTCGCGCCCCGCGTCTCGCGCGAACTGCGCGCCGGACTGCCCCACCAGCGCTACCGCTACGAGCGGTTGCGGCGCGATCTGAAACTGGTGGGGGGCGGGCGCAGGCTCTCCGGGCCCGGCGTGAACATCATGCCGTTCGAGTACGACCTGAGGTTCGCCGGGCACCCCAGCACCGTCCACAACGTGTCCGCGGGCCCCGTCGACGACCTCGCGGTCAACGTCTACGACCGCGGCGACGGCACCGGACTGCGCGTCGCGGTCGACGCCAACCCCGACCTGTACACGGAGGCGGAGACGGCAGCCTTCCAGGAGGGTCTGCTCGCCCTGCTGGAACAGGCGCTCACCGACCCCGGCCGGCCGCTCGGCGGACCGCGGGCGCACCGGACCGTCGCCGTCCTCGACGGCGGGCCGCTGCCCGCCCCCGCCCGACCGGTGCTGAGCCTGATCGCCGACCACGCGACCCGCGGGGGTGGGGCCGTCGCCGTCGAGCACGCCGGAGAACGCCTCACCTACGCCCGGCTGTTGGGCGCGGCACGGGACGTCGCCCGCCGGGTGACCGCCCTGGGCGTCGGCGGGGGCGACGTGGTGGCGGTCGCGCTGCCCCGGGGCACGGACGCCGTCACCGCCGTCCTCGGCGTGCTGATGTCCGGCGCCGCGTACTGCCCCCTCGACCCGAAGGCGCCCGCCGAGCGCACCGCCCGCCTGCTGGCCGACACCGCTCCCGCACTCGTCCTGACCACCGCCGACCGTGCGGCCGACTTCGCGGACCACACCGTGCTTCCCCTCCACGAACCGGACCCCGCCCCGGCCGGTGCCCACACGTCGTCCGCGAAGGGGGATTCCGCCGGGGCCGGCAGCACCGCGCGGCGCCGGTCCGAACTCGGGCCCCTCGACGGCCACGAGTCCCAGGGACCGGGCCCCCGCCACTTCGCCGCGCCCGCCGTCGAGGACCCCGCGTACGTGCTGCACACCTCGGGTTCCACCGGGCGTCCCAAGGGCGTGCAGGTCTCCCACGGCGCCCTGGCGCACTTCGTCGCCGCGGCCACCCACCGCTACGGGCTGCGCCGCGAGGACCGTGTCCTGCAGTTCGCCCCGCTGCACTTCGACGCCAGCGTCGAGGAGATCTTCCTGACCCTCTGCGCCGGCGCCACCCTGGTGATCCGGCCCGACGACATGACCGAGTCGGTGCCCGGTTTCCTCGACGCCTGCGCCCGGCTGAGGGTGACCGTGCTCGACCTGCCCACCGCCTACTGGCACGAGGTCGCCCACACGGTCTCCACCGGAGCCGCCGCCCTGCCCCGGGCCGTACGCACCGTCGTCGTCGGCGGCGAGCCGGCCCTCCCGGAGCGCGTCGAGCGCTGGCGGAAGGCCGTCGGGACCTCGGTCGCCCTGCTGAACACCTACGGGCCGACCGAGGCCACCGTGGTCGCCACCGTCGCCGGCCTGCACGACCCCGGCCTCGGCACGGGAGACGTCCCCGTCGGCCTGCCGCTGCCCGGCACCCGCGCCGCCGTGCTCGACGGCGAGCTGTACCTGCTGGGCCCCGCCCTCGCCGACGGATACCGGCCCGAGGTGCCGGACAGCGCGCGCTTCGCCCCGCTCACCGCCCTGCCGGACGGCCCCCGGGCCTACCGCACCGGGGACCTGGTCCGCATCGGCGAGGACGGGCAACTGCGCCACCTCGGCCGCGCCGACGACGAGTTCAAGATCAGCGGGCAACGGGTGCAGCCCGCCGAGGTGGAGAGCGCGCTGCTCTTCCATCCCGGGGTCCGGGAGGCGGCCGTCGCCGGGCAGGTCCTGCCGGACGGCACCCGGCGCCTGGTGGCCCGCCTCGTGCCCGAGGGCCCGGCGCCGTCCGCCGCCGACGTCCGGGAACACCTGCGGGCCAGACTCCCCGCCGCGATGGTCCCGTCCGCCGTCGAGTTCGTCGGACGGCTGCCCCGCACCGGCTCCGGCAAGATCGACCGGGCCGCGCTCGCCGCGCCGCCCGCACGCCGGGCACCGACCACCGGAAGTCCGCTGGAGCAGACCGTCACCGGCGTCTGGTGCCGGATCCTCGGCATCGACGCCGTCGCGGTCGACGACGACGTGTTCGACCTGGGCGCCCAGTCCCTCCAGGCCATCCAGGCCGCCAACCGGCTCGGCACGGAACTCGGCCGGGACGTGAAGGTCGCCTGGCTCTTCCAGCACCCCACCGCCGGGGGCCTGGCCCGGTTCCTCGCCCAGGGGCAACAGCCGCGCGCCGCCGGCCCCGCAGGGCTCCCGCCGGCCCTCCTGGCCGACGCCCGGCTCGACCCGGACATCCGGCCCGGCACCAGGAGCGCTCCCCGCGACGCACCCCGGCGCATCCTGCTCACCGGAGCCACCGGATTCGTGGGCGCGCACCTGCTGGCCCAACTGCTGTCCGACACGGGGGCCGAGATCGTGTGCACGGTACGGGCGGCCGACGTACCCGAGGCGACCGGCCGCGTCCACGCGGCACTCGCCCGGCACGGCATCACACTCGACGAGCGGACGTCGGCCCGCCTGACGGCCCTGCCCGCCGACCTCGCCCACCCCGGCCTCGGCCTGCCCCCGGACACCCTGGCCGGCCTCGCCGCGAGCTGCGACGCCGTCTTCCACAACGCCGCGACCGTCAGCATCATGCGCGACTACGCCACCCTGCGCGCCGCCAACGTCGAGTCGACCCGGCGGCTGGTGCGACTCGCCGCCGTCCACGCGACACCCCTGCACTACGTCTCCACCCTGTCCGTGGCGCCGCCGGCGAGCCGTGCTCCGGAGGTCCCGGAGGCGTTCCTGCCGCCCCACGAGGGCCTGCGCCACGGCTACCAGCAGTCCAAGTGGGCCGCCGAACGGCTGCTCCAGCAGGCGGCCGAGCGCGGTCTGCCGGTGACCGTCCACCGACTGGGCCGCGTGATCGGACGGGCCGGCACGGGAGGCGTCAACGAGCGGGACTTCCTGTGGAGCGTGCTGCGCGCGGGCATACCCGAAGGCATCGTCCCGGAGTTGTTCGAGGACGAGATCTGGACCCCCGTGGACTTCGTCGCCCGTGCCCTCGTCCACCTGTCCCTCACCCCGGAGACGGCGGCCACGGGCCCGGTCTTCCACCACGCCACCCTGCCCCGGGTACGGCTCGCGGACGTCTACGACTGGGTACGCGCCTACGGGTATCCCGTACGCGCCCTGCCGCTGGCGCGCTGGCGGGAGCGACTGCCCCGCTCGGCGGACGTCGCGGCCACGACGCTGGCCTTCTTCGACGCCGCCGAACCCAACGCCGCGGGGCCCGACTCCACCGGGCTCGATTCCCACGACCGGACGACTGCCACGGAACTGCGCCTCGGCCACGTCCGAGCGGACCGAGTGCGTGCCGGGCTGGCGGGAAGCGGCATCACCTGCCCGCCCGTCGACCGCGCCCTGTTCTTCCGCCACCTGGACCACTGCGTGACGGCGGGTGTGCTGCCCGCCCCGGCCGCGAAATAGTCCGCAACGGCCAGGAACCCGCCGCCACTTCCCCCCGACTACTGCAACGGAACCCGCCAGCCCAGAGCACGTCCCTCGCACTAGGAGCCCGCATGCCGATGAACCGGCCGGTCGCCACCGCCCTGGCCGCATCCCTCTGCCTCCTCACGGCGGCATGCGGCTCCTCCTCCGACGGCAAGGCGGGTGACGCGACGGCCGAGGCTGCCGCGTCGAAGACCGGCTACCCGGTCACCCTCGACAACTGCGGACAGAAGGAGACCTTCGACAAGGCCCCCGGCCGCGTCGTCGTCATGAACGGCGCCTCCGTCGCCGAGGTCTCCACGCTCCTCGCGCTGGGCCTGGGAGACAGGATCGTCGCCAACCAGCAGACCTACGGGAACTCCGAGGTCCCCGGCCGCGCCGAGGCCATAGAGAAGCTCCCCGACGGCGGCGTCAAGCAGAACGACGCCTTCGACGTACCGCGCGAGACCATGATCGGCCTGCGCCCCGACCTGGTGCTGTCCACCACCGCGTACGGCTTCGACGAGAAGAACGGTTTCGCCACCCGCGACCAGCTGAAGGACGTCGGCGCCCGCAGCTACGTGTCCCCGCAGGGCTGCGACCAGGACACCTCGAAGATGACCATTGCCGACAGCTACCGGCTGCTGCGCGACATGGGCAACGTCTTCAACGTGAGCGACAAGGCGGAGGAGCTGATCGCCGCCTCCGAGAAGAAGATCGCTGCCGTCGCGGACAAGGTGAAGGACAAGGCGAAGGGCGAGAAGAAGCCCAAGGTCATGGTGCTGTTCTCCAACATGTCCATGGGCGGCAACGACTTCAGCTCGGTCGTCGCCAAGGGCATCTACAACGACATCCTCGCCGAGGCCGGCGGCGCCAACGCCTTCGAGAACGCCTCCGAGGGCTCCTTCGCCGACCTGAGCAAGGAGAAGGTGGCCGCCACCGACGTCGACGCCCTCGTCGTCATCGGCTACAACGACCCGGACCCGGCGGCCTACGCCGAGAAGCTGCTCAAGGAGTTCCCCCAGTGGCCGGCCGCCAGGAACAGCACGTACGTGACGCTCTCCGACTCGATGTACCTCGGCCCCAGCAACGACCTGGCGGTGGAGAAGATCGCGAAGATGCTGCACCCCGACGCCCTCTGAGCCGTCTCAAAGGCGCACTGGCGTTCGTCCTCCTCCCCGTCGCACTGGCCGCCACCATGATCGTGGCGATCAGCATCGGCGCGGTCAACGTCCCCCTCGGTGACGTGTGGGGAGTCGTCCTCCACCACGTCACCGGCGCGGGTACGGCGCCCTCCGACCCCGCGCTCGACCAGATCGTCTGGAACTTCCGCACGCCGCGGGTGGTCCTGGCGGCCCTGGTCGGCGCGGGCCTGGCGGTGACCGGGGCAGTACTGCAGACCGTGGTGTCCAACCCGCTCGCCGACCCCATCGTGCTGGGCTTCTCCTACGGCGCGACGCTGGGCGCCGTCCTCGTCATCACCCTCGGCGGCGGCGCCGTACTCGCGGGCCTCGGAGTGTCCGCGGCGGCCTTTCTCGGCGCGGTCGCGGCGGGTGCGCTGGTCTTCGCCCTCGGGCAGCGGCGGGGACGGCTGGCCCCGGTCCGCCTCGTACTGGCGGGCGTCGCCATCGGCTACGTCTTCCTCTCCGCGACCAGCTTCGTCCAACTGCGGGCGACGCCGACCGAACTGCGCACGGTCATGTTCTGGATGCTGGGCAGCGTGGCCGGGGCCAAGTGGGACCAGATCCCCACGGTCACCGTGGTCGTGCTCGTCACGACCACCCTGCTGGCCCTCTTCGGCCGACGCCTCAACGTCCTGCTGGCCGGGGACGAGTCGGCGACCGCGCTCGGGGTCGACGTCAACCGGCTGCGGGCCGTCCTGCTCGTCCTCAGCGCACTGCTGACCGGCACGGTCATCGCCGTCGCGGGCAGCATCGGCTTCGTCGGCCTGATGATCCCCCACCTGGTCCGGCTCACCACCGGCGCCGACCACCGCCGCCTGCTGCCTCTGACCGCCCTGCTGGGAGCCCTCTACCTGGTCCTCGTGGACCTGCTCTCGCGCACCGTCAACCGCCCCAACGAACTGCCGCTGGGCATCCTCACCGCTCTCCTCGGCGCCCCCTTCTTCCTGTGGCTGCTGCGCCGCAACAAGGGTTTGGACTGACCGCATGAAACTCGTCGTCGACCGGCTCCACGTCACGCTGGACCGCACCCCGGTCCTGCGTGGCGTGACTCTCGAGGCCCGCAAGGGCGACATCGTCGGCCTCGTCGGCCCCAACGGCAGCGGCAAGTCCACCCTGCTGCGCACCGTCTACCGCTCGCTGCGCCCGGCGGACGGAGCCGTCAGAGTGGGGGACGACGACGTATGGGAACTGCCGCCCCGCGCCGCGGCCCGCCGAACGGCCGCCGTCCTCCAGGACGCGGGCGGCAGCACCGCCGGCCTGACCGTCGCCGAGATCGTGGCCCTCGGCCGCGCCCCCCACCACGGTCTGCTCGGCCGGGACGGGCCGGCGGACCACGCGGCCGTGTCCGACGCCATCGACCGCTGCGGAGTGCGGCCCTTCGCCGACCGCGACTACGCCTCCCTGTCCGGCGGTGAACGCCAACGCGTGCTGCTGGCCCGCGCGCTGGCCCAGGAGCCCGGACTCCTCGTGCTGGACGAACTCACCAACCACCTCGACATCCGTGCCCGGTTCGAGCTCCTCGACCTCATCCGCGCCACCGGTGTCACCACCCTCGCCGTCCTGCACGACCTCGACCTCGCCGCCCGGCTCTGCGACCACCTGGTCGTCCTGAGCGAGGGGACGGTGGCGGCGGCCGGCCCCGTTCTGGAGGTGCTGACCCCGGATCTCCTCGCCGCCGTCTTCGGCGTCAGCGCCGGCACCGAACGGCACGCCGACGGTGTCATCCGCATCACCTACGCGGCCCACCCCCTGGCCCACGGCCTCGCCCACGGCTGGAGTGGGCAGCACGACGAGGACCGTCCGGGTCGGGCCCTCGGCTAGCGCTCAGCGCCCGGAGCACTACTCGGCGCGGTACGCCTCGGTGTGGCTCAGGATCAGGCGGGTCAGCGCGGCGGGGCGGTCGAGCTGGAGGAAGTGGCCGGCGCCCCGCAGCCGCTCGAAGCGCCAGGGGCCGTCGACCCACTCGCCCGAGCGCGCGATCTGTTCGAGGCTGCTGTAGACGTCTCCCTCCGGCCAGATTCCGAGCGTCGGCACCTGAACCCGGGGGACCGGGCTGATCTTCGCGTGCACGGGGTGGACGTTGGCCCGATAGAAGTTCAGCATCGCCCGCACCGCGCCGGGCCTCTCCAGATCGGCGATCCAGGCGTCGGCCTCGGGGTGGTTGCCCACCCACCAGCGGAACGTCGACCAGGGGCCGCCCTCGCCCTCTGCCTCGCTGCGCAACCAGTCCTCGGCGTCGGAGAACAGCAGCCGCAGCATGTACCACGACAACTGCTTCTGCTCGTACGCCGCGTACCTCCGCGCGCCGGGGTGGCCGATGCTCAGCGCCACGTAGGACCTGACCCGGTCGGGGCGGTGGGCGGCCATGGCCCATGTCGACGCCGCCCCGCGGTCATGACCCACGAGATGGAAGGTCTCCGCGCCGAGTTCGTCGACGATCGCCCACAGGCGTTCCTGGTCCTTCGCGATCGTGTAGTTCGCCGCCTCGGCCGGCAGGTCCGAGTCCCCCTGCCCGAGGAGGTCGGGGGCGACGACCCGGTACCCGGCTTCCAGAAGCCCGGGGATCTGGCCGCGGTAGACCGCCGACGAGTCGGGGATGCCGGGGACCAGAACGATGGTCTCCGGGCCGGTCCCCGCGGTGAAGACGTTCAGCCGGTGCCCGTCGACCGTGACCGTGTGGCGGTCCATGCCGGTGAGGCGGTGAACTGCCGGGTGGAGGACGGGCGAGGAGTGCCCCTGTGCCATGACGATGCTCCGTTTCTCTCAGATGCCGTGGTGGTCACAACTGCCGGTACGCGATGGAGGATCAGCGCGGTGAGCTGGGTGAACGCATGATGGCGAGTCGCTAATGACCAAATGGTCATTAGGAGCGTACGCGGCGTCCGCATTGATGACCAGTCGTATACTTCGAGGATGAACCCCTCAGAGGAAGGCGGGCGGGCTCCCGGCCGCGCGGCGGAGTCGCCGGATGAACCGTCGGCTGCCCGTCGGCGGCGCGATCCCGAGGCGAGTCGGCGGGCGATCCTCGATGCCGCCCGCCGTGAGCTGTACGAGCGCGGCTACAGCCGTATGACGATCCGCGGTGTGGCCGCCCGTGCCGGTGTGACGCACGGACTCGTCATGCGTCACTTCGGCTCGAAGGAGGGGTTGCTCCGCGCGTCGGTCCAGGGGCCGGGCGAGCTCGACGCGGTCCTGGCCGGTGATGCGGAGGGGCTGCCGGAGCGCATCGCGACGGCGTTCGTCGAGCGGATGGAGGCGGCGAGGAGCTCCGATCCGATGGTGGCCCTGATCCGCAGCGCGGCGGCGGACGATCCTCTCGCGACCGACCTGTACCTGACGATGCAGGCGCAGAGTGCGCGCGCCTATCGCGTGGTGCTGACCGGACCGGACGTCGAGGAGCGGGTCGATCTGCTCGGCTCGGTGCTGCTGGGCGTCACGTTCAGCCGGTACGTGGTCCGCGCCGGAGCGCTCGCCGCGATGGAACCGGCGGAACTGGCCCGGCATCTGGCCGAGTTGCTGCGCCCGATCGTCCACCCGGCCGACGGGGCCTCCGCGCCCGGAGGGTGAGGCCCTGACTGTCAGGGGGGGAGGGGGCGGCACTCTCAGGTGCTCGGACGCCGCCACGGGACACGCGATGGTGAGCGGGTCGGCGCTTGTCGCTAAGTAACCACATGGACATTAGTCGGCAATCGCCGTAACCTCACTAGTGTCCAAGTGGTCACTAAGAAGTGCGCGGCCTCGCGCCAGGTCCAACCTCCCTCCTTGAGAAGGCAGTTCCGCCATGACCCCTGAACCCCTCAGTCCCGACAACACCACCGTCGTCCTGGTCGACTACGCCGTCGGTTTCGCCAATCTGCTGCGGTCCCATCCCCTTGCCGAGCACCTCAACAACGTCGTCGGACTGGCCAAGACGGCGAAGTGGTACGGGAGCGGCCTGGTCGTGACCAACGGCGAGTCCGGCAAGCCGTCCGGTCCGCTCTACCCGGAGCTGCTGGAGGCCCTTGGCGACCAGCCGGTGATCGAGAGGGCGGTCGACTTCAACTCCTTCCTCGACGCGTCGTTCGCCCGGGCGGTCCGGGCGGAGGGCCGGCCGAACCTGGTGATCGGCGGCGTCGCCACCGACGGGTGCGTGCTGCAGACCGTGCTCGGCGGCCTGCGGGAGGGTTACCGCGTGCACGTCGTCGTCGACGCCTCCGGGAGCCCCTCGCCGGAGGCCCACAACGCTGCGGTGCAGCGCATGATCCAGGCCGGTGCCGTGCCGGTGACCTGGTTCTCCGTGGCGGCCGAGTT